>NZ_CAXAOE010000004.1:0-560346 GCF_963970595.1 Pseudomonas sp. RL_15y_Pfl2_60
GACACGGCTTGCACTCGCTCCCCCGAGGATCAATCGGGAACTATCGCTCTAAAATAAGCAGTAGTCGAGATACAAGGGCGGGCAACGCGAAGTTTGCCCGCCATGACACTGCGATTAACTGAATATTGAAGACTGCAAACAAGCGCCACCCAGCCGACCTACTGAACGCAGCGAATAACCGAATATCAATGGCCGACCTGGATTGGTCGCATCAGAGCTTATTGAACAGATTCAGACTGCTGATCTTCACATAGCTCTGCTGCGCCGCTTCAAGCACGATGGTCTGGAATGAGAGCCGTGACAGCGCCTCGGCATAATCCAGCTCACGCAAGTCCGCCTGCACGCTTTTGTTGACCAGGGTGACGTTCTCGTTATCAGTCTGGGTCGAATCAATCACGTTAAGCCGCGCGCCGATATTGCCGCGAGCCTTGTCCACCGTACCAATGCTGTTATCCAGGTTGGTCACCGCCAGTGCCACTGCATCACGAACTTCACGGCCATCTGGAGCGGTTTCGAGTGACTGACGCAGGCTGGCAATGGTATCGAGAATACCGATGCTGTTTTGCGGCGGCGTTGCCGGGTTGGCATCCGGGCCTTCAATGGTGAAGCTGGACGATGCCGGCGGCGTGCCGTTGACGAAAAAAGTCGCCCCGGAGAAATGGATCTGGGTGTCATTTTCATCATCCAGGCGCCCCGTGGTTGTAGTGCCCGGCGCTGGCAAAGTGGTGATGGTGTAATTGAGCGGGTCTGTTGCATCAAAGTCGAGCTGAATGCCACCCGCCGGGAAATTGGCAAAGGCAACGTCATCCTCAACCAACAGGCCACTGATGCTATTGGCTGGCGCGGCGGGCACCGAGTTGTCGGTCAGGCTCAAGCGCCCACCATTGACCACATCCTGAAATACCGCCTTGCCGCTATCACTGATCGCCAGTTCCAGGGAGCTGGCAATCTGCACCTTCCGCTGGCCATCATCACCGGTGTAGGAATAAGTGCCGTCCGGGTTCTGCACAAAGGGCTGCGACTTGCCCTGAAAACCGGAAAACAAGTACTCGCCACGCGCATTGCGCGAATTCATCAAGCCCAGCAGCTCATCCTCACGTTCGCCCAGTTCAGCAGAGATTGACTGCCGGTCTTCTTTGCTCAAGGCACCATTACCGGCTGATAACGCCAGCTCGCGCACCCGCTGCAAAATGGTGTTGACCGAGTTAAGCGTGCTCTCTTCCTGGGTCAGGCTATTTTTAGCGGCCGTCAGGTTTGAGTTGTACTGGTCGAGCACATTCTGCTGCTGCTCAAGCTGTAACAGGCGCACCGAGGCGACCGGGTCATCTGCAGGCGTGAGAATGCGGTTACCGGTACTGATCTGTTCTTGGGTGCGGGTCACATTTGAATAGTTGCGTTGCAGCCCGGACACGCCATTGTTGAACGCTTGAATGGTAGAAATACGCATGTCGGGGCCTCATCAAACAATTGGCTTTTCAGCTATTGGTTGCTAACGAATCAAATGGCTCGGGCTGTTATTAGCGCCAAGCCCACAGTTAACTTTAAAAACGGAATTATCTAAACGCACCGATCAAGGTATCGAACAAAGAGCGCGCAACTTGAATCACTTGTGCCGAAGCGTTGTAGTACTGCTCGAACTTGATCAGGTTGGCCGCCTCTTCATCCAGGCTCACACCCGACAACGAATCGCGGTTGTCGGTAGCCTGCTTGAGGATGGAACTGGTGGCGTCGCTGTCTTGACGTGCCTGCGCTGTCAGCGTCCCTACCCGCTCGACCAGATCCCCGTAGCCATCGGTAAAACTCAGCCCGGTGGAGCCCGTGATGCTGGGGTCGATACCGATGGTTTGCTTGTTCTGCAAATCCGCCAGTTTCAGCGCGTTGCGGTTATCCGACACACCGCCACTATTAAAGTCGATGCTGAAGGTGTCGCCATTTTCCGGACGACCGCTGACGCTGAACGTCACGACGTTACCGCCACCCATATCCAGCTCAAAGGTGTTTTTTTGACCCGGCTGAAAGGTGCCGCCGCCAACCAGAGTCAAGCCGGGCACCGGTGTTCCTGGCGGATTTTCAAAGCCGCCAGCACCGTTGTAAGTCAGCGCCACTGGCAAGGCGCCCTTGATCGCAGCCAAATCAATCGGGCTGGAGCCTGCGCTGGTTAGATCCGGCTGTGAAATCGCGCCAGTCCCGCGGTTGCTGCCGGTGATATTGCCATTGGCATCCAACGCACCATTGACCGCGCGCACGGGTGCAGCGAAACCAAGTTGATCCGCCTGATCGAGCACAGTCGAAATAGAAGCCGCACCGCGACGGGTCGGTTGCAACTCGAAGGTGTCCCCGGCAGCTGGCGCAGGTGTACCGATCACAATCTGGAAGCCCTGATCACGGCCGCCGCTGTCAGCGAAGCTCAAGGTGCCCGGTGGGTTTTCAGTTACGGCCATGGTTTGGTTGTCGCTCAAACGCCTGGCGGTGTAGTTGGTGCCGTCAAACTCCAGACGATAATCGCTGGTGGTCAAAATCGAGGTATCAGTGATATTCAACAGTGGTTGAGCGTTGCTGGTATTGCTCGCATAGCTTTTAACCCGCAGCGCCGCCAATTGCGGGCTGTTGAAGTCACCAAACAACGCCGACCCCACTTGTCCCTTGAGATCAACGCCCTCACCCAGCTGAGTGTTGACCTGATCACTGACCGACAGCGCCAGTCGCCCGAGGGAGTTAAGTGTTGGATCCAGGGTTTCGGAGCGATAACGGATCAAGCCGCCCAGCTCGCCGCCACTCAATTGCGTGGTGATGCCCTGACGAGAAGCGCCGCTGACAAATTCAATCTCAATCCGGTTTGGATCGCCCTTGCCCGCAACAGCCTCCAAACGGCTGGCCGTGCTGCCGACAACCAATGGCTGACCACTGCCGACGAAGACGTTCATCGAGTTGTCGTCTTGCGGCACAACAGTCACGCCGACAAAGGTTGAAAGCTGGCGCACCGCTTCGTCGCGGGCATCGAGCAGGTCATTCGGCGCTTGACCGGTGGCCGAAGCCTTGGCGATGGCATCGTTTAAACTGGCAATGGAGCCCGCCAGACGATTGACCTGGTCGGTAACTGCGGACATCTGTTTATTGATGAAGGTATTTTGCTCATCAATCCGATCATAGACCGTGTTGAACCGGCGGCTCAGGCCTTCAGCCTGGGACAACACCAATTGCCGGGCAGGCCCGTTGGAAGGGTCTTCGGCGGCGGTTTGCAACGAGGAAAAGAAATCTTGCAGCGACGGTGTGATGCCGGTGGTGGAACCCGCCAACAGCGAATCAAGCTGCTCAATCTGGCTTCTATAGGCTTCTACATCACTACTCAATGCGGTGCTGGTGCGTACCTGCGTCGTCAAAAACTCACTGTAGGTGCGGCGAATATCAACCAGCGTGGTGCCTGAGCCAATAAAACCGGCGCCGCTGAACTGAGGCACGCGGGTGCCTTGCAACGCATCCTGCCGTGAGTAACCCGGGGTGTTGACGTTGGTGATGTTGTGCCCGGTTACCGACAATTGGGTCTTGTTCGACGACAGCCCGGATAAACCGATATTGAGTAAGTCAGCCATTTTTCAGCTCATCCACGAGTTGGCGTCGTATCGACGGCGGCGACAGTCTGGTAGACCGCCATCTTCCGTGCGATCTGCGAAATCTTGCGTGCGTACTGCGGGTCAGTGGCGTAACCAGCTCTCTGCAATTCTTTGACGAACTGCTCCGGGTTCTGCGTGCTGTCTAACGCCTTCTCATAACGCCCGTTGGTTTGCAGGAAGCTGACGTAGTCTTCGAAACTTTGCGCGAAAGAATCGTAAGAGCGAAATGACGCCGCCTCTTTCACAGCCTGACCGCCTTTGTATTCGGTGGTCATCACGTGGGCGGACTCACCACTCCAGCTGTTGTGGCTTTTAATGCCAAACAGGTTGTGACTGACGCTGCCGTCTTGCTGGCGAATAATTGATTTGCCCCAGCCGGTTTCCAGTGCCGCTTGAGCCACCAGATAACGCGCCTCAACCCCGATCTTGGCCGCGGCTTTTTCAGCCATTGGCAACATGGTCGCAATAAAGTCGGCGGGCGAAGTAAAGGCCGATGCGCCTTTGCTTCCTTTCTGCGTCAGGCGGGCGCCGGTGATTGCATCGCTACCATTGATGCTCAGGCCTTTATCCTTGGGCGCGGCGTGTGCAATCGCCGGTATCCAGTCGTTATTAGCCAAGGCCTGCACTGCGGCGGTATCTGTTGTTGGCGTTATGCCGGCAAGCAAGCGATCCGCCAACTTGCCCGGCAGTGAAAGACGCCGCCTGTTGATCAAGCTGGAGTCATCGCGACTGCTATCAACCTGAGCCACGGGCTTGGCGATGGCATTGGTGGCGGCGACGGCACTCGCGGCTTCGCCACTGCTCGCGCGGGCCACGGTGTTATCGGGCTGGGCGAACGGATTAGGCCGGTCGCTGTGGCTTTTCATTTTGCTCATCTGGCGCGCCAAAACATCCGCCAGACCAATGCCGTTCTTGTTGTTGGACATGGTCACAGCCAATTGCTGGTCATACATGCCTTGATAGGTTTTACCCTCTTCACTGCTCATGAAATTGCCTTCGCTAAAACCTTCGTTGGCCGAGCGCATGGCTTTAAGCATTTCATTGAGAAACAGTGATTCGAACTCTTTGGCGACCTTGCCGATATTGGCTTCGCTGTCACCACCGACTTTAAATTTATTCAGTCGATTAAGGTCAGTGGCAGCGCCGGTATCCAATGTGCTGGTGCCAGCGCCGGCAAATCCTGCTGAGAGTCGAGAGTCCATCGATCCGTCCCTTAAATAACGATCAAGTCAGCCTGCAAAGCGCCTGCTTGTTTCAGCGCTTCGAGGATGGCCATAAGGTCGGAAGGCGCAGCGCCAACCTGGTTAACCGCCCGGACAATTTCATCCAGCGTGGTGCCTGGGCCAAAGCGGAACATCGGCTTGGCCTCCTGTGTTGCATCAACCCGTGAACGTGGCACCACGGCCGTCTGCCCGCCAGACAAGGCGCCCGGCTGGCTGACGATTGGGTCTTCGGTGATGGTCACGGTCAAACTGCCGTGAGTGACCGCCGCAGGCTGTACACGCACGTTCTGGCCAATGACGATGGTGCCGGTGCGGGAGTTGATAATCACCTTGGCCACCGCCTGGCCAGCAACCACTTCAAGGTTCTCCAGGATCGACAGGTAATCAACGCGCTGGTTAGGGTCCAGCGGCGCACTGACTCGCACCGAGCCGGCATCAATCGCCTGGGCGACGCCAGGGCCGAGCAGCTCATTGATCTGGTCAACAATATGCTTGGCGGTGGTGAAATCGGGACGGTTCAGGTTAAGCGTCAGGCTATTGCCTTGATCGAAGCCACTTGGCACTGAACGTTCAACTGTAGCGCCAGACGGAATGCGCCCTGCCGATGGAATATTGACGGTAATGCGCGAACCATCACCGCCTTCAGCATCGAAGCCCCCCACAACCAGGTTGCCTTGGGCGATGGCGTAGACATTGCCGTCGATACCTTTGAGCGGCGCCATCAACAAGCTGCCACCGCGCAAGCTCTTGGCGTTACCAATAGAGGACACCGTGACGTCAATGGTCTGGCCCGGCTTGGCAAATGCTGGCAGCTCGGCGTGAATCGAAACAGCCGCCACGTTCTTCAGCTGAACGTTGCCGCCCACCGGAACCTTGATCCCGAACTGGGCAAGCATGTTGTTGAAGGTCTGCACGGTAAAGGGGGTTTGCGTGGTTTGGTCACCACTGCCGCTCAAACCCACGACCAGGCCATAACCGATCAACTGGTTGGTCCGCACGCCTTGGATGCTGGCCAGGTCTTTCAGTCGTTCAGCCTGTGCTGCGGCACTTAACAGCAACATCGACAACAGCACCAGGTATTTGCTTAAACGCATGTTTGCAGCCCTCAAAACGGGAACAGTGGGCTAAGGAAGAAGCGATCGAGCCAGCCAGGCTGACTGGCGTCGGCAAAGGCGCCCGTTCCTGAATAGGTGATCCGTGCGTCGGCGATGCGCGTCGAGGACACTGTGTTGTCGGTCGCCACATCGTCGGCGCGGACCAGGCCGGCAATTCGTACCAGTTCATCACCAGTGTTGAGTGTCATCCACTTCTCGCCGCGTACCGAGAGAATGCCGTTGGGCAGCACTTCTGCGACTGTTACTGTCACCGAACCGGTCAAGCTGTTGCCCTGCGCGGCCTTACTGTCGCCTTGGGTGTCACGATTACCGCTGTATGAGGCGCTCAGCGACAGGTCGTTATCAGAGAATGGGCTGGCAGCCGACACCGCCCCGCCAAACAGCGAAGTCAGGCCCAGGCTGGTTTTGCTGTCCTTGGAAATCTGCGAACCGGCGTTTTTGCTGGCCTGGGTTTTCTCATTCAGGGTGATGGTGATGATGTCGCCCACCCGATACGCCTTGCGGTCGGTAAACAGGTTGTTATCAAAACCAGTTTGGTAGATAGAGCCATTATTCTGCGCAGCAGGCAACGGTGTGCGCGGCAGCACCGGCGAGTAATACGGATCGTTCGGCTTGGCGGCTGGCGCAACGCAACCACTTAACAAAGTGGCGCACAACACTAAGGAAACAATAACTAGCCGATTCATAAATCCACCCTCGCGGTGTAACAGTTAACGCAAAGGCCAGCTAAAAGCCTGGCCAAAACCATCAAAGATTCTGAGTAATAAAGGACAACATCTGGTCAGCGGTGGAGATGACTTTCGAGTTCATCTCGTAGGCGCGTTGAGTGGTGATCATATTCACCAACTCCTCAACCACGCTGACGTTGGAGTTTTCCAAGGTGTTTTGCAGCGTCGTGCCCAAGCCATTCAAACCAGGCGTTCCTACCTGCGGCGCACCGCTGGAAGCGGTCTCCAGAAACAGGTTGCTGCCGATGGCTTCAAGGCCAGCCGGGTTGATAAAGTCGGCGGTCTGCAGGTTGCCGATCACTTGCGGCTGAGGATTGCCAGCGGTGGTTACCGAAACCGTACCGTCTTCACCAACGGTGAAGGTTTTAACTTCGTTTGGCAGCACAATGGCTGGCTCTAACGGAAAGCCATTGGAGGTCACAACCTGGCCATCGGAATCCAAGTGGAAGCTACCGTCACGGGTGTAGGACACAGTGCCGTCCGGCATCAACACCTGGAAGAAACCACGACCGTTCACCGCCAGATCCAACGGCTGTTCAGTCGTCTGTAAGCTGCCTGCGGTGAAGATTTTCTGAGTGCCAACAATCCGCACACCGGTACCCAACTGCAAACCGGAAGGCAGTTCACTGTCTTGACTGGACTGGCCGCCGGGCTGACGACGGATCTGATAAAGCAGGTCCTCGAATTCAGCGCGATCGCGTTTGAAGCCGGTCGTCGAAACGTTGGCCAGGTTGTTGGAAATAGTGGTCAGGTTCATGTCCTGGGCGGACAAACCGGTTTTGCTGACCCACAGTGCCGGAAGCATATTTGTTCTCCTCGGACGACGTATTCACGTCGCCACCTGCTGATAATTAGCTAAGTTGCAAAACCCGCGCCATCGCCGAGGCATTGTCTTCGGCAGTACGCATCATTTTTACTTGCAGCTCGAATTGGCGGGACAGCGACATGATTGCAGTCATCTCTTCAACCGCATTGACGTTGCTCGATTCGAGAAAGCCCGACGTCAGTCGCACGCTTGCATCGGCAGGCTCAGCCTGGCCGCTCTTGAGACGCATCATGCCGTCGGCGCCCTTTTCCAACTGCTTGGGGTCCGGGTTAACCAGCTTCAACCGATCAACCTCTGCCAGCACGTTTGGAGCTTCACCCAGCGCGCGAATACTGATGGTGCCGTCCTGACCGATATCGATCCCCTGCTCTGGCGGCACGGCAACTGGCCCGGCATTGCCCATAACCGGCAAACCATTGCCAGTGCGCAAGACGCCAAGGGCGTCAACGTTCAGGCTGGCAGTGCGCACATAGGCTTCACTGCCATCGGGCGCCTGCACGGCAAGCCAGCCATGACCGCCGATTGCAACGTCCAGGTCACGACCGGTTTCCTGCATGGAGCCCGGGGTAAAGTCAGTTCCTGGACGTTCACTCATTGCGTAAACGCGTGACGGATAGCTTTCGCCAAATGATGAAATCGCCCGCGCCTGCTCAAAGTCGCGACGGAAGCCGCTGGTTGAAATATTCGCCAGGTTGTTGGCATGCGCGCGCTGGGCCAGGGTGTTGTTCTGGGCCCCGGTCATCGCGACGTAAAGCATTTTATCCATGGTAACTCTCCGAGATAGGCGTGCCGCCTTGTGCTCTATACAGGCAATATTGCAAAGCCTGTGCCACACTCGAAAAAATACTATAACCCATTGATAAATTTAGATTTTATAAAACAAAAAAGCTCCCTAAGGAGCTTTTTATCAGAGCAAACGGCGAGACTTTGCCGCGAACGGCAAAGCCAGCCCGGCCAACTGGATCAACGCAAGTTGATGATGGTCTGGGTCACCGCGCTCTCGGTCTCGATGGTTTTTGCATTCGCCTGATAATTGCGTTGCGCAACGATCAGGTTCACCAACTGATCAGACAGCTCAACGTTAGAGTCTTCCAACGCACCCGACTGCAAAGCTCCCAAGGTGCCGCTGTTTGGTGTGCCGATCACCGGCTCACCCGATTCAAACGACTGCACCCAGGCCGTTTTACCCACCGGCGTCAGCCCTTGCATGTTGGCGAAGTTAGCCAACACCACTTGCCCCTGCACCTTGGACTGGCCGTTGGTGTAGCGTGCAAAGATCACCCCGGTATCGTCAATTTCAAGACCCGCCAGCTCACCGGTGGTGTAGCCGTTTTGGTCAACGCTATTGACCGCAAACAAGCTCGAATATTGGGTGGTGCCACGGAAGTCAAAGTTAACCCCAGTCGTGCTGGCCGTTGCACCATTGCCACTCCAGACTGGCGGCGTTCCACCGTCAGATGCTGCGGGCACCCAGTTGGTCATGTTCAGGGTGCCATTGGCGGCGATGGTGAAATCCGTCGATGCCAGTGCCGAGGTGTCCAGCTGACCCGCGGCATTAAAGGTCAGGTTGGCCGAGTAAGGATCGGTCGATGTCGGGTCCGCCGGGTTGCGCCCATCGACCAACACATTCATCTGCCAGGTGTTGGCACCTGTCTTGATGAAGTACTGCGTAAATGCGTGGGAATTACCCTGCGAATCGAAGATATTCACTGAAGTCGACGAGTTGAATGAGGTCGGATCATTCGGATTGAACGGCGTTGTGGTCGGAACCTCGTTGGTCGAGTTCAGATTGAACGGCTGGGTAATGGTGCTGGTAGGTTTCGGCGCCTGGCTGGCACTCTCGACCCTGAGGTCCGAAAGAACGCCGTTCTGCAGGTTGCCATTGGCGTCTACCGCATAACCTTGCAGCTTGTAACCAAAGTTATTGACGATATTGCCAGCGCGGTCAGTCCCGAAATAGCCGGCACGGGTGTAACTGATGTCACCATTATTGCTCGTGCGGAAGAAACCATTGCCGTTAATCGCCAAGTCCAGCGAGTTCTGCGTGTAGTTAACGTTGCCCTGATTGAACAGTTGCGAAACGTCACTGAGCAATACACCACTGCCTTGTGCGTTCTTGCCGGAACCGAGCACCGAAGCCGCATACACGTCAGCAAATTCAGCCCGCGACTGTTTGAAGCCAGCGGTACCTGCGTTGGCGATGTTATTACCCGTAACGTTGAGATCGCTGGTCGCTGCACGCAGACCGCTAAGCCCGATATTGAACGCCATTGAAAGCTCCTTTGCCGGAACAGCCGGCCATTAAATCGTGATGATTATTGACCGATGACCTGAACTTGCGAGAGCGGCACACTGCCCAGCCCTGCCAAGTTCAGCATGAGTTCGCTGCCGCCCAGGGTGACACTGTCGACGTTGGCCGGAAGCATGGTGTACAGCCCCTTGGTTTCACCCGCATAGGTCGCTTCCGCCTCAAAGGTGTAGGTGCCCGGCGGCATGAGATTGCCGCTCGAATCCTTGCCATCCCAGATAAAACTGATGTTACCTGCTTCCTGCTCACCCAGATTGACCCGACCAACCACCGAGCCAGCGCTGTCCTTGACGTTGACGTAGACGTTGCTGCTGCTGGTCGGCAGAACCAGGCTGGCCTTGAAGCTTTCGCTGGTATCAACCACCGCACTGTCGGTCGGCACAATCACCTTGCGCCCTACCAGCGACGAAGCCTGCAAGGCCTGTGAAGACTGATAACCCGACAGCAAAGTATCGACACTGCCGTTCAACTGCTGAATACCTTCTACCTGACTGAACTGGGCCAATTGCGCAATGAACTCGCCGTTACCTTGCGGCTCCAGCGGGTTCTGGTTGTTCAATTGGGCGACCAACAGGTTCAAGAACTCGTCTTTACCCAGTTCTTTGTCGGTGCCGGTGCTGGGCGATTTGACCTGCAGTTGATCAAGGACCGAACTGCCAACGCCACTGGTGCTATCGACGCTCATTTAGCGTTCCTCATTGATGGCTTACTGACCCAGGGTCAGCACCTTCTGCAACATTTGTTTAGCGGTATTCATCATTTCAACGTTGGTCTGGAAAGCTCGGCTGGCGGAAATCATGTCAGCCATCTCTTCAACCACATTGACGTTGGGGTAATACACATAACCGTTCTCATCAGCAGCCGGATGGTTAGGCTCATAGCGCGGCATCAGCGAGCTCTGGTCCTCAACAATGCCCAGCACCTGGACACCACTGCCTGCCGCATCTTGCTCGGCAAACAGCGAGCCGCCGTCTGAGCCCTGCGCCTGGTTAAACATGGTGGCAAACACCGGATGGCGAGCGCGGTAGGTCTGGTCAATATTCGAAGACACAGACTCGGCGTTGGCGATGTTGCTGGAGATGGTATTAAGACGCGTGCTTTGCGCGCTCATGCCGGTCCCGGCAATATTGAATACACTGGCTAATGACATGGCATCTGTCTCCGTTAATCGCCGCGCAGGGCGCTGATCAGCCCTTTGAACTTGCTATTGAGAAAGGTGAAGCTCGCCTGGAAGTCGACCGCATTTTGCGCGTAGTTCGATTGCTCAAGCTGGGTATCGACCGTGTTCTGGTCCAGCGAGGGACTCATCGGAATGCGATACTTGAGCTCGGCTTCGGCAGTGGCCATGCCTTCAGCGCTGATGTGGTGGGCATTGGTGCGGTTCAGGGAAAAGGTGCCGCCCTGGGCCTTGGCATTCTGCTCGGCAAGCACTGAGGCGAAATCCAGATCACGCGCTTTATAGTTAGGCGTATCTGCGTTAGCCATGTTGTTGGCCAACACTTCAGCACGCTGAGCGCGAAAGCCCAGTGCCTGTTGGTGAATGCCGAGTGCGCTTGCGAAGCTGATACTCATGGTTTGTGCCCTTGCCGTTTGCCGAAGCAGTTTTCAGTGCAAGCAACAAAGCAAACCCTGTGCCAATTAATTTAATCCTTTAAATACAGCAAGTTATGGATTAATAAATTGAATAACCAGGCTAAAGCGGCAACAGTTTTCCGCTTGCGGCAATGCCTATGCATGGTCTTTGCGGCACCCTTGCCGCCCTGCACGGCGAATGCCTGCCATGGCACGGTCAAGCCAAGCTGGGTTCTGGATCAAGCTGAAAGGATGCGCGCGGCCCGGCATGAGCAGCCAGAAAGCAGCGCCGAACGCTTGTTCAGCGCTGGCGAATCAGCCAAAGAACTTGCGCATGGAGCGCGATAACCAGCCGCCAGGCTGTCGGTCTTGGGTGATTCGATTCATATTGTCGATAACGACCTTGGCGTAGGCTGCATCATCATTGCGGATATGGTTGAACAACCAGCGCGACAACAGGCTGATCAATTCGTGAGTGATGTCCTCGCCGGCCTTGAAACGCATGTTGTACTCGTTGACCTTACCGATGAATACTTCATGAACGCGCTTGTGCGGACGAGTAAAATTGTAGCCGGACTCCTCAAGCAACGACTCTTCAAAGGCAAAGTGCGAAAGCGTGTAATCGACCAGGTCATTGAGCACATGCCCTACTTCGCTGCGGCTATGACCCTCCTGCTGCGCCACGATCAGCAGGTTGATCATGGTGACAATACGCCGATGTTGGTTGTCGATGACCTCTATGCCGGTATTGAGGTCGTTTTGCCAAACAAGTAATTCCATAACCTAAGTCCTTTAGCACTCACTCGAGTGCCGGGCACTTTATCGACAGCAGGTGCTACAGGGACTGACTTGAATCAACCAACGATCATTGCGGCCTTGCCTGGGTGCGAATGCATGCAGCAGCCGTGCGAAAGACCAGTGCCTATACGCAAAACAGCAGGCATCGGCCTGCTGTTTTTGGATCATCGCCGGCCTTATTTGACCTTGTAGATAATACCCGGGCTGCACTGCACCATCTGATACAGGTCCGGCAGCGCATTGAGCGCCTCGGAGGCGCCCAGAAACAAATAGCCGCCCGGTTTCAAGGTCGCATGAATACGGGTGAGGATGTCCTTCTTCACGTCTGCCGAAAAATAGATCAACACGTTGCGGCAGAACACCACATCAAACTTGCCCAGGCCAGCAAAGCTTTCCAGCAGGTTCAGCGGACGAAATTCGACTCGGCTCTTGATCGGCGCCTTGACCACCCAGCGTCCCGGTGCCTTGGGCTCAAAGTAGCGCTGCAACCGCTCCTGCGACAAGCCACGGCCGATGGCCAAGCTGTCGTACTCACCTGACTTACAGTTAGCCAACATGGTCGGTGACAGGTCTGTTGCAACGATTTGCGCACCTCCACGCAACTGGCCAATATTGCTTTTCTCGAACTCATCAATGGTCATTGACAGCGAATAAGGCTCCTGCCCGGACGAGCAGGCGGCCGACCAGATACGCAGGCGCTGGCCCGCATTGGCCTTGAGCAACTCAGGCAGAACGCGCTTTTTCATCACCTCAAAGGGATAGGTATCGCGAAACCACAGGGTTTCATTGGTGGTCATTGCATCGACCACCTGTTCACGCAAACCGCTACGCGGCATGGCCTGCATGCGCTGCACCAGTTCGCCAAGGCTCTTGATGCTGTTCTGCTCCATCAACTTGTTGAGCCGGCTTGAAACCAGGTACTGCTTATTGGTGCCCAGCAGAATTCCACAGGCCTTTTCGAGGAAGCTCCGGAACTGTTCAAAATCCAAATTTCCTGACGACACTCGTTTTGCCCCGCAAAATATTAGTGTTGATTAGTGAGACGCCCGCACAATATAAACCAATCTACGCGGGCCTCTGATGCACCATCACCAGGTGAAGACACAGACATCACCCAACCGCTGGTCGAATTGGTTTGCAGCTTACTGGCCCTGATCCACTTTATTGATACGCTCGACCACTCTTGAGGCTAAATCATCAGGCCGGAACTTGGCGAGAAAATCATCAGCCCCTACTTTCTTGACCATCGCCTGGTTGAACACCCCTGACAACGAAGTGTGCAACAACAAATGCACGCCCTCCATCCGCGCGTCACTGCGAATTGCCGTGGTCAGTGTGTAGCCGTCCATTTCCGGCATTTCGATGTCGGAAATAATCATCAACAACTCATCCGCCGGACGCTTCCCTTCATCGGCCATTTTACGCAAATAGTCCAACGCCTCACGACCATCGTTGAGTGCAGTGACTTCCACACCAACAGTTTGCAAGCAACGTGACACCTGCTTACGGGCCACCGACGAGTCATCAACAATCAACACATGCTGCTTGACCGCCTTGACATGGGTGGCGGCGTCGACAACGCCCTCTGAAATAGCCTCCGAGGTTGGCGACACCTCAGCCAGCACTTTCTCTACATCAATGATTTCAACCATCTGTTGATCGAGGTGGGTCACCGCCGTCAGGTAATGATCGCGGCCCGTGCCTTTTGGCGGCGGCAGGATCTCTTCCCAGTTCATGTTGACGATGCGCTCAACCGCACTGACCAAAAACCCCTGGGTCTTGGTGTTGTACTCGGTGATGATCACAAAACTGTTTTTGAGATCCGCCAGTGGCTTGCAGCCTGTTGCCAGCGACAAGTCAATAATCGGAATGGTGCCACCACGGATATTGGCAACCCCGCGCACCACGGAATTGGACTTGGGCATTACGGTCAGGCGCGGACACTGCAATACCTCTTTGACCTTGAACACATTGATTCCATACAGCTGCTTTCCTTCGAGGCGAAACAGCAGCAGCTCCAAACGATTTTGTCCGACTAACTGGGTGCGTTGATTCACCGAGTCCATGACACTAGCCATGCCCACACTCCTTAAAAAATGCGCCCGTAGAACTGAGGTTAGCAGGCGGCACGGGCCTTGCACGCTAATCAATATGACCGTAAAAACGACGTTATCTCGACAGATCTTGGCAAAAAGCCATCAATTAGTAATGGCTTTACTGGTGCCCGTGACTGTCGGTTTCAGCCCAACGGCTGCGGCAACTTCAACCCTGCCTAACCAGCTTATCGGCGCCGCCCAGGGTTTTCTTGAGGTCGCGGTGGTCGACTACTTGCAGCGCAGCGATATCAGTGGCCGACATGAGATTGAAATCAACCGCCTTGACCCCCGGTTGCGCTTGCCCCTGTGCGACAAGGATTTGACAACCACCCTGGAAAGCCCAGCTGAGCCCATTGGCCGCGTCACGCTGCGGGTGCGCTGCGGCGGCTCCTCGCCCTGGACTATTTTTGTCCCGGCTCAGGTACGCCTGTATCGCGAAGTGGTCACGGCAACACGTCCGTTAAAACGTGCCAGCGTGATCAGCGAATACGACGTAACATTGGCGGAGCGCGATGTCGGCCAGCTCAACCATGGCTACCTGACCTCGGTCCAGCAGGCAATCGGCAAAAAACTGACGCGCCCGGTTCGGCCCGATCAGGAGTTGACCCCAGTCTATATAGAACAAGCTGAAGTTATCCGGCGTGGCGATCAGGTCGTAATCAGCGCGAAAACCGGTACGATAAATGTGAGAATGCCGGGCGAAGCCTTGTCAGACGGGGCTATGGGCAGACAAATCAATGTCCGCAACCAGCGTTCACAACGTATTATCAAGGCCCGGGTAACAGGCCCGGGGCAAGTCGAAGTAGCAATGTAGGCATGATTCTTGATTGTTCTTGCCAAGACGTTTTCTTACACTGTGCTGCGTGCAAAATAGGTGGCGTACTTCAGAACTTATAGCCGCCTTTGTGTCTCAAAAGATTCCCGGAAAGGAATCAACAGCGACAGTTCAACTGAACATCAGCCATACTGAACTCGACGCTTTTTTTAATTACGAGAATCCCTAAAGTTTTTGCATGCACAGCCGATAAGCAGGTAAGCGTCCAAACAAATCAGAGGTTTACGATCATGGTCATCGACTTCAATCGACCAAGCAACGCACCTACCCCGGCAAGCTCCGGGCGGACCAGCGGCGCCCAGTCAGGTGTTCGCGCGGATGAGAAGACATCCAACTCGACAGCCGCGAGCAACACCCAGACCGAGTCGAACAAGAGCGGTGAGACAGTGCATTTGAGTCAAGAGGCTCAGCAACTGCAGAGCATTGGCGACAAACTTAACGAACTGCCAACCGTGGACAAAGAGCGCGTTGCCCAGATCAAGCAGGCCATTGCTGACGGCACCTATAAAGTCGATGCCCAGCGTACAGCCAGCAAACTGCTTAACTTCGAGTCCCAGCGCTAAGCTTGATGCCTGTTTTGCCAGGCGCTAGCTGCGGCGCTGGAATGTTGGACGCCTAACTTCCAAGAGCCTACGATGCAAGACTCCTCAATGCTTCAGCTGTTCAACGACGATATCGGCATCAGCGAGCAATTGCTTGAACTGATTGACAGCGAGCATCAAGCGTTGGGCGAGCGCGACCTCGACACCCTGCAACAGATTCTCAACGCCAAGCAACCCCTGCTCAGTCAACTCGGCCAGCACGCCCAGAGCCGCGCACAGCTATTGCAAAGCCTGCAACTAAGCGCTGACCTTGAAGGCTTGCAAGCGCTTGCAGCAAGCAGCCCAATGGGCGCCGAGCTGCTTGAAAAAAGCAGCAAGCTGACCCAACTACTGGAACGCTGCCAAACCGGCAACCTGCGTAATGGACGCTTGATCCGCTCAAGCCAGACGTCAACGCGCAGCATGCTCAGCATCCTCAATGGCAATGAAACACCGAGCCTCTACGACAGCAGCGGCAGCGCCTCACGCGGTGTTAACCAGCGCCCTCTGAGCCAAGCTTAAAATCTCAGCACATAGCGCGCACACGATGTCATTTTGACAGTATGCTAGCGCCATAAAAATCAGTTTGGATTTGGAGTAGACAGGACTGTGTCCAGCCCTTTTGCCGAGGAAGACGGCCCGCAACCGCCAAGAGTGCTAAAAGCGCCAATGGAGATCGCAGCCACACTGCGTCAACTCGAACAGAATCATGATCCGCTGGTGATTAGTTTCCACGAAAGAAACCAGCGCTTTCAAAGCTTCTTGATTGAGGTTGATCCAGATAAAGGACGGCTGATTTTCGACGAATTAGTACCCAATGACGGTGAGCGCTTCCTGAAAAATGCCGAGCCTTTCAGTGTTGAGTCATCGCGCGAAGGCGTGCGCGTTGCCTGGCAATGTGATGATTCCGCGCAAATCAGCGAGCACAATGGGTTGCGCTGTTATTTCTGCGCCATGCCATCGCAAGTTCACTATCATCAACGCCGCAGTGCATTTCGCGCGGCATTGAAGCTCAGCGAACTGGTCGCCATCAGCCTCAAGGGTGAAAAGCTGGCAAAACCCTTGAGCGGGCAGATGCTGGATATTTCGGCCACTGGCTGCAAAATCCGCATCCCAGGCGACGTCAGCCAGAGCCTCAAGCCTGGCATGATCTACGAAGAGCTGGTCGCCCAACTGCCCTTTGGCGCAATGACAGCCCCCATAGAGCTGCGCCATGTGCACTATAATGAGAAGCTCGACATCAGCATGATCGGTGTACGCTTCTACCGCATGAGCGGGTTGGTTCAGCGTCAGGTCGAGCGCTTCGTCTATCAGTTGCAGCGCGAAGCCAAGCGCCTGGAAAGCGACACCTTTCTCTAAGAAACCACTGCGCCGGGCTAGATCTCTAGCCCAGGTGCATGCCCAACGAAGCCAGGCGACGCAGGTCTTCAGGGCGATCAACATCCCAGAGCACCGGCAACAGCTCATAGCGCCAATCCAGCTCAGCCAAACGCGCCTGCGTCAGGCTGAGCACTTGCTCTGTCCCCCAAGGCATGTCGCTGAACAGGTGCGAATCATTCTGGCGTAGCCCAATCAGCACATAGCCGCCATCCTCGGCCGGGCCAAGCACAGCGCGTGAATCAATCAAGGCGGCGCGAGCTTGCGCCAGATAGTCGAGATCAATTGCCGGGCAATCGTTACCAATCAACATCACCGCATCGCTTTCAACCAGGCCCAGGGCGGTGATACAGCGCATGCGCTCACCAAGATCCCCGGCAGGCTGCTCGACGACCGTCCAACCATGCTGTTCGGCCAATGCTTGCAACTCGGTATCCGGGCCATCATCCAACCAGAGAAAGCGCTGAGAAAAACCTTCACCTGAAACACTCAATGTATGTTCGACCAGACGCCGCTGCAGGTCGCAAGCGCCCTCAGGACCAAGCGCCGGAATCAACCGGGTCTTGACCCGACCGGGACGCGGCGCCCGCGCCAGCATATGTAAGGAAATAGCTAAACTCATACTCGTGGCCCTCGCTGATAATCGCGTGCCAATGACTCAGGACTCACGCCAAGATAATACGCCAGCCGTAAACGCCACATTAATACTACGGTACGCAGGATGCCATTATGCTCCCAGCGCCGACTGGAGGTCAGCAAAGCCGGGCGTAAACACCTTGGCCGGGCAAGCACCTTGAGTCGGCCGCACAGCTCGACATCCTCCATCAACGCAATATTGGCGTAGCCTTTGAGCGACTCGAAGGTTTGACGCGCAACAAAAATCCCCTGGTCTCCCGTGGCAATAGCACTCACCCGCGAACGCAGGTTGATCATTGCGCCAATCAAGCGCAGCAGCAGGCCAGGGCCAGACAAGCGCACATCAAAACGCCCCCAGATCGGCTGCTCGAGCAAGGTGTCGAGCAAGCTTTGGATAGATCCCGGATCGACCCGCGTATCGGCATGCACAAACCACAGGTAATCACCGTGCGCGGCGGCAGCTCCGGTATTCATCTGTAGCGCCCGCCCGGGCTTGCTCGACAACAGTTGATCGACCAAGGGCTCAGCGACCTCACGGGTGCTGTCATCACTTGCACCATCGACCAGGATGATCTCAGCCCCTGCCGCGCGTAAAGCATTCAGGTCACGCAATAACAACGGCAAGGCTTGAGCTTCGTTACGCGCCGGGATGATAACGCTGAGTAAAGGCCTCACGCATCGTTATCCTTGTGCTTTGCAGCCTCTGGTTGCTCTGGCTCTCGCTCTGGCGCAGCCTCATCTTCCTGCGCGCCATCGGTGTAGGCCACAGTTTCCAGGTCGGCATCGGCTGCAACGGCTGCAGCGGCGACCGCCGAAGCCGTGACCACCGCTGCGGCAATGGTCGCCAACTCAGCGTCCGCAGCGCTTGCATCCACCACTGCTTGCGCATTGGCCTGCTCATCTTCACAGTCCTCGTCGTGCTCATCACACATTTGCTCTTGCACGTACTGCTCTTCGTTACGCGGGTCGAGCGCGGCCACCAGTGGCGAGCTGGCCATACCTTCGGGCATGGCAATGTGATGCAGCGGCGCTTCATCAACCTGATGCACATGCGTAACCTTGGCCGTGCGTACAAAACCGACCAACACCAGGCCGCTTAACACAGTAAATGCATAAAGCATGTTGGCACCGAGAAAGCGCATCAGGAAACCAACCAGCATCGGCCCCACTGCCGCCCCCACGCCAAATACCACCAACAGCATGACCGTCAGCGACACCCGGCGCTCGCTCTCGACGTGGTCATTGGCAAAAGCAACAGCCAAGGGATAAAGACTGAACAGCATAATGCTCACCGCAAAGCCGCACGCAAACAGCAACTCGACTGGCGCGTCCTGGAGCACGGCAAGTGGCAGCGCCATTAAGCTCAGCAATCCCGCGCAGCCACGGATCAACTTGACGCGGTCAGCCCGGTCAGACAGCCAACCCAACGGCACCTGCGCCAACAAACCTGCAAGGATGCAACACCCCATGAACAGACCGACCTGCTCGGTGCTCAAGCCCATACGCGAGCCATACAACGGCCCCAAGCCATAAAAGGAACCGATCAACAAACCCGCGACCCCAATTGTCAGCAATGACAAGGGCACACGTTTAAGAAAGAAGCGCATTTCCAAAGGTGCAGGATGCAGCGGCGCCGGATGCAGCTTGCGCGTCAGCGCCACCGGCACAAGGCACAAGGCAAAGCACAAAGCGACCATCATCAGCAGCTCGACACTGAGTTCAGGGTGCACAACCAGAACCAGCTGACCCAGGATCAATCCCAGATAGGAGGCGCCCATATAGCCTGCAAACACCTTGCCGCGCTGACTTGGGCCCGCCTGCTCGTTCAACCAGCTCTCGATCACCATGTATTGGCACATCATGCACAGGCCGACGACCAGTCGCAGCACCAGCCAGACGGGTAACAACGCAGTCATGCCGTGACCGAGCACCGCAGCCGTGACGATGCCGGCACAGGCAACATAGGCGCGAATGTGACCAACCCTGGCGATCAGCCGGTGGCCCAGCTTGCCACCGAGGACCAGGCCCAGATAGTTCGCAGTCATCAAGGCACCAACCCAAAGACCATCGGCAGTCTCGGCAAGGCGCAAGCCTAGATAGGTGCTGAGCAAACCTGAGCCAAGCAACATCAGCAAAGTGGCGAAATACAGCGAACTAAATGACTTGAAGATCATCGTCATGGGCAGTGCAACTCTCCTGGAACACCTCGACGACCCTGGCGATCGACGTAATACTCCAAAATAAAATGTCGCCGCTCTTCATTAGACGACGATCAGGCTAGACAAATGCATACCTCCGCGTGCAAACGAAACTGCACGGCGGGGTTTCACGCGAACTGTTGAGACGCATCAATTAGATGCCAAGTAACGTTAAGGTCATCGCTTGGCGACAGCCCTACGTTTAGAGAACTCAATGCAACAAATGTTGCACGAGGGGATGAGTCTTTATTGTTAAAACTCCAGCATAGGCTGGAGTTTTAAGCACTACCAATATTTACAGTAGCGCCCAATGTCTTAGTGTATTACGCCTCAGGCATGGGCCGCCAGAACGCGTCGCTCCCAAGGCGTAATTTCATCAAAGAAGCTGGTCAGCTCCATCGACTTGGTCGCGATATAGCCTTCCACAAACTCGGCTCCAAACAGCTCGACCGCAACCGAGCTGGCGCGCAGTTTCTCAATGGCTGCATGCATGGTGCACGGCAATGTCAGCTCTTGCGGCACATCAAAGTCACCTTGAATCGGTTCGCTTGGCTGCAACTCATGTTCAATACCGTACAACCCCGCTGCCAAACTGGCTGCCAGCGCCAAATAAGGGTTGGCATCAGCGCCTGGCAAGCGGTTTTCAACACGACGCGCCACTGGCGAGCTCGCTGGGATACGCAAGCCTGCGGCACGGTTGTCTTCCGACCAACAGGCATTGTTCGGCGAGGCATAAGGGTGGCAAAGACGCTGGTAGGAATTGACGTGCGGCGCGAACAACAGCGTGAAGTCCGCCAGCAATGCTTGCTGCCCACCAATAAAGTTGTAGAAGGCAGCGGTTGCCTGGTCGTCTGCGCCGGTGAAGATATTCTTGCCAGTGCCCTGCTCTATCACGCTCTGATGGATGTGCATCGAGCTACCAGGGGTGTGCGCCAAGGGTTTTGCCATGCACACCACGGTCAAACCATGTTTAAGCGCAACCTCTTTGAGCATGTGCTTGAACATAAAGGTCTGGTCTGCCAGCAACAGCGGGTCACCGTGCAACAGATTAATTTCAAACTGACTGACGCCCATCTCGTGCATAAAGGTATCGCGCGGCAGGCCCAAAGCCTCCATGCATTTATAGACTTCACTGAAGAAGGGTCGCAAGCCATTGTTGGAGCTCACGCTGAACGCCGAGCAACCATCCTCACGACGCCCATCCAAACCCACTGGCGGCTTGAACGCCTGCATCGGATCAGTATTGGGTGCGAACACGAAAAATTCGAGCTCAGTGGCAACGATTGGCTGCCAGCCCTTCGCGGCGTAGCGTGCGATCACTTGCTTGAGCAGCCCCCGCGTCGAAAGGCCTGAGCTTTGCCCGTCGAACTCGTCCGCATCACAGACAGCCAGCGCGCGCGGCGACTCACTCCAAGGCAGACGGTGGATCTGCGTTGGCTCTGCAATCAATGCGAGGTCACTGTCATCGCTGCCGTAGAACTTCGCGTCAGGGTAGCCGCCCATCATGCACTGCAACAACACTCCACGCGCCAACTGGAGACGGCGCCCCTCAAGAAAGCCAGCAGCGGTCATCACCTTCCCCCGCGGCACGCCATTGAGGTCCGGAGTCACACATTCAATTTCATCAACCCCGTGAAGTAGCTCTTGCAGCTCTGGACGACTTGTACTGCTCATCTTGCATTCCTTGTTATTGGCGGTGGCCGTTTGCAACGGCTAGGCGCACAAAATAAGCATCACATGTTCGAAATATCAAGCACTGGAATGCTGCAAACCGTGCATATATTTAGATAGCTTGCTATTACATCGTAAAAATCGATTTTATAGATCTAGACTACCAGCCCCATAGAAAGCCTCAAAATCATCTTAAAACTCCACTTAAAATACATAAAAATCATTATTAATCAGCTATTTAACACGACTATTAAGCATGTCGATATTTACCATTCACAGGGTCAACTTTTTAATCGATTTTTTGCGAGTAAGATTAAATCCATACCCACTTACCGCCCCTTCAAGGAGCAACACATGAAAAAGCAAATTCTCGCAAGCCTGATCCTGGTTACTTTGTCTGCTAGCGCTTTCGCACTCCCTGAAGCTGCTCAACAGTCAATCAATGTCACTCCAATCGCTGCTGACGGCGCTGATCGCACTGGTGTTAACCGTGTTGCTGAAGACGGCTTCGACCGCACCAACGTTAACCGCGTTGCCGAAGATGGCTTCGACCGCACCAACGTCAACCGTGTTGCTGAAGATGGCTTCGACCGCACCAACGTCAACCGTGTTGCTGAAGATGGCTTCGACCGCACCAACGTTAACCGTGTTGCTGAAGACGGCTTTGACCGCACCAACGTTAACCGTGTCGCCGAAGATGGCTTTGATCGCACCAACGTTAACCGTGTTGCTGAAGATGGCTTCGACCGCACCAACGTCAACCGTGTCGCTGAAGATGGCTTCGACCGCACCAACGTTAACCGTGTCGCCGAAGATGGCTTCGACCGCACCAACGTTAACCGTGTCGCCGAAGATGGCTTCGACCGCACCAACGTTAACCGTGTCGCCGAAGATGGCTCCGACTACACTGCAATCGGTCGCATCAGCTAATACTGCTGCAACACCCCAAAAGCAAAAGGCGCCTAGAATGGCGCCTTTGTATTTTATGTCTGTAGCGTTTAACTCTATCCTTCCAGGCGTTCCAGTCGCTGCTCAAGCTCTGCAATTTTCAGCTCCAGCGCCTGCAAGCGTTCTTCATTGTGCTCCCTTGCCACACTCTTACCTTCCTGACCTGCAGCACTCGCCTCCAAAGCCGCCTGCAATAGCTCAGCATCACCGAGCATATGCATGTAGCGATCCTCCCGCTGACCCGCTTGTTTGGGCACAAGGCATGCTAGTTGACGGCCGATAAGTCGCTCAAGGTTATATTGCACCTGCTCAGCATCATCAAAAGTGTGCAAGCGCAGGCTGCGCGTCAGCAACTCATTGATGGTTTGCGGCCCCCTGAGCATCAACAACCCGACCAGAGCAAGCTGCGGCGCAACCAGCTCAAGGGTTTTATCAGCACGCTGCTCCCAACGATCCGCTCGGCTGCCCATCACCAGACGCGACAACTGTTGCGCTTCCAAACTACGCAGCGCCTGGCCAACCTCGCCTTGTGTCATATTCATCAACGGTTCGCGGTTGGTTTTCTGGTTACAGGCCAGAACCAATGCGTTCTGGGTCAGCGGATACACCTCTGGCGTAGTCGCCTGCTTCTCAATCAGGCATCCGAGTACACGCAGCTCATTGGCGCTAAGTTGCAGACCAGCCTGCTCACCGTCTTCACTCTCAAGCACTTCATCATTCATAGCGACGACTCTTAAACCCAGTGATGGCCCAGCCTACCCTGAGGCGAGGCAGGCGACCATAAGGTTCTGCACAAAGCTGACCCTTCATCTGCCAAGGCGGATTAGACGGACACCCTTTTTGCGTCGTTGTGCTAGAGTCCGCCGCTGATTTTTTAAGCCTAGACTGCTGACTAACCCAAGCAGTGCCTGGTGAATCGCTGGACGCTGCGATTCTGAACCTACTGAGACATGACAAAAGCCCCTAAAAGGCCCGTTTCAAGCTATCCGCAAGAGGTTTAGGAGCGCAGCTCACTCGCAGACAATACGAGACGCATGCTATGACTGATGTCCAACAAAACCCTTTGCTCCGCCTGCTTAACCGCACCAGCCTGGTTAGCCAAATTATTATTGGCCTGATTGCCGGTATTGCCTTGGCGTTCTTCCTGCCAAGCCTTGCCCTGAAAGTTGCCCTACTTGGCGATGTATTTGTATCCGCACTGAAAGCCGTCGCTCCGGTGTTGGTGTTTATCTTGGTCGCGGCATCCATCGCCAATCACCAGCACGGCCAACAGACCCATATTCGCCCTATTCTGCTTCTTTACCTTTTTGGGACTTTTACCGCAGCGGTCATCGCCGTAATCGCCAGCTTTGCTTTCCCATCAAGCCTGACGCTGGTGAGCAACAGTGCTGAACTATCACCGCCCGGCGGTATCAGTGAAGTGCTGACCACACTGCTGATGAATATTGTCGATAACCCGGTCAACGCACTGCTCAAAGGCAACTTTATTGGCATCCTGGCCTGGGCAATCGGCCTGGGCTTTGCCTTCCGTCACGCGGCACCTGGCAGCAAGCAGGTGCTCAGCGACCTGTCGAGTGCAGTAACCGCGATTGTCAAAATGGTTATCCGTCTCGCGCCGCTGGGTATCTTCGGTCTTGTCGCCGCAACGCTTGCACAAACCGGGATGAGCGCACTGCTCGACTATTTGCATCTGTTGTTGGTGTTGGTCGGGTGCATGCTCTTCGTTGCCCTGGTGGTCAACCCAGCCATAGTGTTCTGGAAGATTCGCCGCAATCCATACCCACTGGTTTTCACCTGCCTGCGTGAAAGCGGTATCACTGCGTTTTTCACCCGCAGCTCGGCAGCCAATATCCCTGTCAACCTGCAGCTATGCCAACGCCTTGGCCTGCATGAAGAGACTTACTCAGTCTCGATCCCGCTGGGCGCCACCATTAACATGGCGGGCGCAGCCATCACCATTACAGTGCTGACCCTGGCAGCAGTTCACACCTTGGGGATTGCTGTTGACCTGCCAACTGCACTGCTGCTGAGCCTACTGGCGTCAATCAGTGCCTGCGGCGCTTCGGGTGTTGCCGGTGGCTCGCTGCTGTTAATCCCGCTGGCCTGCAGCCTGTTTGGGATTCCGAATGATGTGGCCATGCAAGTTGTGGCCGTTGGCTTCATTATCGGGATTGTGCAGGACTCCGCCGAAACTGCACTTAACTCTTCGACCGATGCGCTGTTCACAGCGGCAGCCTGCCTCGGTCACGCGCGCAAAGCTGGCTAAACTTACGCTGGTGAAACGAAAAAGGCTTACGCGATGCGTAAGCCTTTTTTATTTGGCGTCCCCTACTGGAGTCGAACCAGTATCTAGCCCTTAGGAGGGGCTTGTTCTATCCATTAAACTAAGGAGACAGAGCGGATAGGTAACCCGCAACATTCGTGCAAGGTTACGCCTGACCGGCCGGCATGTTACCCAGCCTCGATAGATTTGTCATGTCTGAGCAACGCAGGCACGAGAGAATTATCCGCATAAAACCAACCGAGCAACTCAGTCTACTGACCGCCAAAGCGCTCCTCGGCCAACTGATCAGCAACGGCTGTTGTGGTTTTACCTTCACCTTCGGCACGGGTAAATATCTGCTCCAGCGTCGCGCCAATACCTTCGATATGCGCCTTCAGCTCAAGGGCGCTGCCACCGCTGCGCTCAAAGTAGATGTCAATAATTCCGCCCGCATTGATCGCGTAATCAGGCGCATATAAAACACCTTTATTGCGCAGCTCTTCCGCCAACTGGGCATCGGCCAACTGGTTATTGGCAGCGCCGGCAACTATAGGTGCACGCAAGACATCCAAGGCTTGCAAATTGATGATGCCGCCCATGGCGCAGGGCGCAAACACATCAGCATCCAAGCCATAGATATCATTCTGCGTCACCGCCTTGACACCTAATTGCTCAACAGCTCGACGCACATTGGCCTCAACGATATCGCACACCCACACCTGCGCCCCGGCATCACGCAGATGCCTGGCCAGATTAAAACCAACCTGGCCCACACCCTGAATAGCCACGCGCAAACCGTTAAGATCATCTCGCCCTAAACGGTGCTTGACCGCGACCTTGATACCGACAAAAACGCCGTATGCCGTCGCCGGTGATGGATCACCGCTGCGCTGGCCACCATCAAGGGTTTCGCGCACGCCAGCGCCAGCAACATGACGCGTTCGCTCAGCCATGATCTGCATTTCAGCGACGCCCGTGCCGGAGTCTGCAGCAGTGATATAACGCCCACCCAGACTCTCGACAAAATCACCCATGGCCTGGAACAGCGCAGTGCTTTTAGCCGTATGCGGATCGCCGATAATCACCGCCTTGCCACCGCCAAGCGGCAAGTTCGCCAGTGCTGATTTATAGGTCATACCGCGCGAGAGCCTGAGCACATCGCGCAAGGCTGCCTGGTCATCGGCATATGGCCACATGCGACATCCACCTAGCGCTGGCCCCAGGTTGCGGTTATGAATCGCGATAATCGCCTTCAGCCCGCTTGCTTTATCGTGGCCAAACACCACCTGTTGGTGGTGGTCGAACTCAACGTGTGAGAACACTGACATTAATTATCCTCAACTTATATTTATTGATGGCGAGGGCTAACCGAGCCCTCGCCAGATAGGACTGATCAGCCCGGGCTAGGCGGCTGGTTCGTAGAGCTTGACTGCCGATATTTCGCTAACCAGCATGCGCGCCTGTAACTCGCTGGCGAGGGCTTGTGCCTGCGCAACTGCCTTTGCCTTGACATGGCCATAGCCGCGGATCTGCTCAGGGATTTCTGCCAGAGCCACCGCTCGGTCGTAGTTATCAGCGTTCAAGTTGGTGATGATAAAAGCCACAGTCTGCTGATATTGCTCCAACAGTTGATGCTCCATCTTGCGTTCGACGCTGTAACCGAATGGATCCAGTGGCGTGCCACGCAGAAACTTGAATTTAGCCAGCACAGCGAAGGCCTTGAGCATCCACGGACCAAATGTTCGTTTACGCGGCTCACCGGTTGCAGACGAATGATCGCTCAACCAAGATGGCGCCAGATAAAACTGCAGCCTGTAGTCACCTTCAAACTGCGCCTGCAGTTGCTTAATGAAGTCGCCATCGCTATACAGCCGCGCCACTTCGTATTCATCTTTGTAAGCCAAGAGCTTGAAGTAATAGCGTGCAACCGCCTTGCTCAGGCGCTGATCTGCATGGCTATCAATGTTTTCCACCTGCTCGACCAGCCTGCTATAGCGTTGCGCATACGCAGCACTTTGGTACTGGGTTAAATAGCCGACCCGGAACTCAACAATCTCCTTCAGGGTTTCACTGCGAGGCGCCTGGCTAATCACTGGTTTGGCCAAGCGCTCAACCGCAGCAATATCATGCGCAGCGCGGCGCCCCCAGAGAAAGGCCTGCTGATTAAGTTCGACCGCAACGCCATTCAGTGCAATGGCCTTGTTGATTGCCTCGGCTGAAACCGGCACAAACCCTTTTTGATAGGCAAAACCGAGCATGAATAGATTGGTTGCAATGCTGTCGCCCAACAAGCGAGTTGCCAGGCGGGTTGCATCAACAAAATGCGTTTTAGCTGCACCCACTGCCTCAACCAAGGCTTCGCGCATCTGCTCGCCCGGCACCTGAGCGTCCGGATTACGGGTAAATTCAGCCGTCGCTGCTTCATGGCTGTTGATCACGGCATGGGCAATTTGATCATTAAGCTTGGCCAATGCATCTTCACTGGCTGACACCACCAGATCGCACCCCAGCAGCAAATCGGCCTCACCAGCCGCGATGCGCACGGCGAAGATATCGTCTTGCTTGGCCGCGACACGAATATGGGTCACCACCGGCCCAAACTTCTGCGCCAGCCCCGCCTGATCAAGCACGCTGCAACCCTTACCCTCAATGTGCGCAGCCATGCCCAGCAGCGCACCAACGGTTGTTACGCCACTGCCGCCAACACCCGGCAGAAGAATATTCCATGGTCGCGTCAAGTCCGGCTGACGTGGTTCAGGCAAGGCAATAAAGAGAGCATTCACCCCTACCGCCTCCGGCTTGCGCAAACTGCCGCCATGCACAGTGACAAAACTCGGGCAGAAGCCTTCAACACAGCTGAAATCCTTATTGCAGGCGTTCTGATCGATCTCACGCTTGCGCCCCAACTCTGTTTCCAGCGGCAGCACCGCCAGGCAGTTGGATTTAACACTGCAATCGCCACAGCCCTCGCACACTGCAGGATTGATAAAGGCGCGCTTTTGCGGATCAACCAACTTACCGCGCTTGCGCCGACGACGTTTTTCAGTGGCGCAGGTTTGGTCATAGATGATCACCGAAACGCCTTTGAATTCGCGCAGCTCACGCTGAACGGCGTCTAGATCAAGACGGTGGTGAAAGCTGACGATTGGTGCGAAGCCGTCACGACTCGGGTATTTATCCGGCTCATCGCTGACCAGCGCAATACGCTTGACGCCTTCGGCAAACACTTGCTGGCTGAGTTGGTCGACACGTAACTCTCCATCAATCGGCTGGCCACCGGTCATGGCCACCGCGTCGTTGTAGAGGATTTTATAGGTAATGTTGACCCCGGCCGCCACAGCCGCTCGCAGCGCCAACTGACCTGAGTGAAAGTAAGTGCCGTCACCCAAATTCTGGAAAATATGCGGCGTATCGGTAAACGGTGCCTGGCCGATCCAGGTCGCGCCCTCACCGCCCATCTGGGTGAAGGTATCGGTATTGCGGTCCATCCACTGGGTCATGTAATGGCAACCAATGCCCCCCTGAGCGCGACTGCCTTCAGGCAGTTTGGTCGAAGTGTTATGTGGGCAGCCTGAACAAAAATGCGGCGTGCGCACTGTGGTGTGCTTTGGCGCTGCCAGCGAGGCTTCCTTGGCGGCTAAAAATGCCAGCCGGGATTGAATTTGCTCGCTGCTGTAGATCGGTTCCAGGCGCTTGGCGATTGCCCGCGCAATCATCGCCGGCGTCAGCTCACTGAGGTTTGGCAGCAGCGACTTGCCGCTTTCATCAAATTCGCCAACCACCCGCGGGCGCTTGCCCACCGGCCAGTTATACAGCTGGCCGGTAAGTTGATCCTCAATGATGCCGCGCTTTTCTTCGACCACCAGAATTTCATCAAGGCCTTCGGCAAACTGATGCACGGAAACCGGCTCCAGTGGCCAGCTCATTCCCACCTTGAATACGCGCAAGCCAACCTGCGCACACAGCTCCTCGTCCAGCCCCAGATCCTCAAGCGCCTGACGCACATCCAGGTATGACTTGCCCGTGGTGATAATACCCAGGCGCGGATTGGGTGAGTCGAGCTTCACCTGATTCAGGTTATTGGCCAAGGCAAACGCCCGAGCGGCATAGATCTTGTAGATATTCAGGCGTTTTTCCTGAACCAGCGGCGGGTCTGGCCAGCGAATATGCACACCGTCTTCCGGCAGTTCAAAATCGGTTGGATACTTGACTTCTATGCGCAGCGGATCGACATCAACCACTGCCGATGAGTCAACGTTCTCGGCAATAGTCTTCAGCGCGACCCAGCAACCGCTGTAGCGCGACAGTTCCCAACCAATGATTCCGTAATCAAGAATTTCCTGAACATTGGCAGGATTCAGCACCGGAATAGAAGCTGCGATAAAGGCGTGCTCGCTTTGGTTAGCGATACTCGACGACTTACAGCCATGGTCATCACCGGCCAGCAGCAACACTCCACCATGCTTCGATACACCTGCAGAGTTGCCGTGCTTGAACACGTCACCACAGCGATCAACCCCAGGGCCCTTGCCGTACCACATGGCAAATACGCCGTC
Source organism: Pseudomonas sp. RL_15y_Pfl2_60 (assembly GCF_963970595.1). Classification (NCBI taxonomy): domain Bacteria; kingdom Pseudomonadati; phylum Pseudomonadota; class Gammaproteobacteria; order Pseudomonadales; family Pseudomonadaceae; genus Pseudomonas; species Pseudomonas sp. RL_15y_Pfl2_60. Next base: position 29,343 of record NZ_CAXAOE010000004.1, read on the forward strand.
GTAGCGTGCCCCGGGAAACAGATTGGTTTGCTGGCTGCCCCAGACCGAGGTAGCGGCCAACTCTTCGTTGACCCCGGGCTGGAAATGGATGTGGTTGTCTTTGAGAAATTGCTTGGCTTCCCACAGGCTTTTATCAAGATTGCCCAATGGCGAGCCGCGGTAGCCGGAGATAAAACAGGCGGTATTCAGACCTTGGGCTACGTCGCGCTGCTTTTGCAGCATGGGTAGACGAGTCAAAGCTTGAGTGCCAGTCAGGTAAAGATGACCAGTTGCAAGGCGATACTTGTCATCCAGGCGGATTTCGGCCAGAGACATGTGGGCGCTCCTTTTATTATTTTGGCGACCTGAGCGGCATCGGTTATTGCCACCCTATTCATCAGCGCGGGATCGCCGCGCTAACATCTGCCTAAGAATATGACTTGTCGGTACTGATTTTTTATTTCTAAATCAGCAGAAAAACGTCAATACTGAGCATGAGCTATCCAATAAAAACAACCAAACTGGATTATTCATGCAAGAAAAATTGAGTCCTATTGATCGTAAGATTTTGCGCCTACTGCAACACAATGCCGACCTGTCGGCTGCAGAAATTGCAGAAAGGGTTGAATTGTCGCAATCGCCTTGCTGGCGACGGATTCATCGCATGCAGGAAGAAGGCTTGATTGAGCGCAAGGTTGCCCTGCTCAATCACAAGCAGCTGGGCTTCAGCACTACTGTGTTTGTGGATATCAAGTTGTCGGCGCACGGGCGCAACAATCTGGAGGAGTTTGAGAAGGCTATCGTTGGCTATCCACAAGTATTGGAGTGCCACACCATGGCTGGCGGCTCGGACTATCTGCTGAAAGTCGTGGCCAAGGACATTGCCAGCTATGAACGCTTTTTACGCGATCATTTACTTCAACGTCCGCATGTCCAGGAGGCGCACTCACACATCGCCATGAGCGAGGTCAAGCGCACCACCGAGTTACCCCTGGATTAACCGAGGCTAGGCGCAGGCCCGTCTGGGGCCGATAAGACTGATCAGGTTGGCAACCGTTTGCTCGAAATTACTGGAGTTATCCAGAACCAGTAGCTGCTCATCGCCTGCTGTCGCCTGGCTGGCGAACTGCGCATTGCGCGCTAATCGCTGTTCGATCTCAGCTTCACTCTCGCGCCCTCGCTGCAATAGACGCTCACGCAACACGGCATCATTGACCTTGAGCAATATGGCCAGCATGTCAGGGTAGCGCGCGCGAGCCTCAGCCAAATACGCCCGTGAACCATTGACCAGAACGTTGTCACCGGCAGCCAGCCATTCGTTTATCTGCCTGGGAATACCGTATGACAAACCGTTAGCCTGCCAGCTCATGGCAAATGCGCCGACCCATTTTTGCTCATCAAAGGCGGTTGGCGACAGCGATATCGCCTCTTCGCCCTGAGCCTCGGCAGAGCGTGTGATGACCCTGCGCGCAACACGACAACCCATAGCAGCCAGTTGTTCGCGTGCAGCATTCAATAAGCTGTCCTTGCCAGCCCCTGAAGGGCCAATGAGATAGATCAACCTACCCGCCATCAATACACCTTAATACTCAAACACGGACTAACAGAGAGCGAATCATAGGCCTTGTCGCACTCAATCAACACCCCCGAGGCGACTAACTAGACGATTTATCAGCTGGTCTGGCCGATGGGACTCTCAATCTGTATCGACCTCACCGCCAAGTACATGAGTGCTGCGTGGCAAGGCCAGAACCTGTCGACCTGCAGCAAAAAACATATCCAGCCCCCTTGGGAAACTATTTTGATCACTGCGCTGCTGCCAGAAGGCCCTGCTCAGGGGAAGGCTAACCCGCCTGACATCGACCACGCCTTTGCTGGTCGCCTGCTTGATACCGGGACCGCGCCAACGCAGCTCTGGCCCAGCGGATAGATTGTCCAGCTGAACAATCAAGGTGCATGCATGACTTGGAATACCGTCAACACCATTGTCAAAATGACGCAAATCATCCAACTCACAAGCCCCCAACAAAGCAAAACGCGCCATCTGAGGCAATCCAACAATCGAACACCCACAATGCAAAGCCAAAACCCTGCGTAAGTCAGGGGTGTCCAGGCTAGGTCCCACCCATAGCGGCGAACCCACATCCAGCAGATCCATGCACAGAGCAAGGGTCGCTTCATCAAGCGGTTGCTGCACATACATCCAATCAATACTTTGAATTTGGCCAGGCGAGGCCATCGCTTGTCGTGCAATCGACCGACCGACTACCGGCACTTCCAGCACCGGAGTGTCAAACTCGCGCCCTATACCGAGTGCTGCACTCATCAGCCTGCCTCCTCTACACCTTTAACACTAGCCAGCCTAACCTGAAGTGCTAAACACCGCTGGTCAGTAGCCCACGGCTTTTAGCTATCCTGCCCTCGCCAAAAAGCAAAATGATGTCAAAATAGAATTACCACCAAGACAATGCAGTGAAAGATCGATTGTGCTGCAACCCAGCCGACACTGCTTTGAAGAGCAGGTTAAAGACAAGGGAGCAAAAGACGCACCAAGTGCCGCGAGACTCGTTGCCAAAGACCCGTGCAAAGACCGTTATCGACACTGTTAACCCCAACACAACTTGATAGCGAACCCAAGCACCTAGATTTTTAGCGAAAGTAGCGCCTGAAGGTGTCAATAAAGTGACCGAAAACCACCACCAAGCAATTACTGTCAGTCAGTGCTGGTAAAGGGAATGGCTTGAAAGGCTGGTTTTTATGCCGAGCAAAGCCCAAATAATCAACGCTCCTCTGGCAATAAAGTGCAGACTGGCTGACAATAGCGACATATAATTGGCGTCAAAAAGTCACCCAACTTTCCACTGTATTTTAACGATATGGATTACATTTCTAGCTGAACGGCTAGGCAAAAATATGGTCTTAACCGGTGACAATTATGCAGCTCAAACGCACGCATCGACTCTCTGACTAACCGGTTTCCAAAGTATGCGACCTATGAAACAAGCTACCTACTCCAGCCGCACAGCCGATAAATTTGTCGTTCGCCTACCTGACGGTATGCGCGAGCGTATTGCTGATGTAGCACGCAATCATCACCGCAGCATGAACTCCGAGATTATTGCTCGCCTGGAACAAAGCATGCTCCAGGAAGGAAATCTCGATGCCGAACTCAACGTGCGCCTAGACAGCCCTGAGCTGTCGCTTCATGAGCGCGAGCTGCTTCAACGTTTTCGCCAACTCACTCGTCGGCAACAGAACGCTCTTGTAGCCCTGATTGCCCACGACGCTGAAATGGCGGCTGAAGGCGCCTAAATAGCACCCATTAAAAAACCGGCTAAGGCCGGTTTTTTAATGGGTGCTATTTCATCAATACATGGGCTAGCCCACGAAACTGAGCAATACCCCAGCCGCAACCGCAGAACCAATCACCCCCGCAACATTTGGCCCCATGGCATGCATCAGCAGGAAGTTCTGCGGATTGGCTTCCAAGCCAACCTTGTTCGACACCCGGGCAGCCATAGGCACTGCCGAAACCCCGGCCGAACCAATAAGCGGATTAATCTTGTTACTGCTGAACAGATTCATTGCTTTCGCCATCAAGACCCCTGCTGCAGTACCACCGCAAAAGGCAAGCATCCCCAACGCTAAGATGCCCAGCGTCTTCAACTGCAAGAAAGACTCCGACGAAAGCTTGGAGCCAACGGTCAAGCCTAGGCAAATGGTGACAATATTGATCAGCGCATTGCGCGAGGTATCCGCCAACCGCTCAACCACGCCGGCTTCACGCAATAGATTGCCAAAAGCAAACATACCCACCAACGGCGCTGCATCTGGCAACAACATACCCACCAGCAAGCACAGGATCAGCGGGAATATAATTTTCTCAGCCTGACCAACAGGCCGTAGCTGCTTCATTACGATTGCACGCTCCTCCTTGGTGGTCAGCGCACGCATAATCGGCGGTTGGATCAACGGCACCAACGCCATGTAGGAATAAGCAGCGACCGCAATCGGGCCCAATAGATCAGGGGCCAGCTTGGCCGTTACAAAAATCGATGTTGGGCCATCTGCCCCACCAATAATTGCAATGGAAGCCGCCTCGCGCAGGGTGAACTCAAGCCCGGGAATCCCCAACGACGCCAACGCCAGCGCACCGATCAAGGTGGCAAAGATCCCGAACTGCGCAGCTGCGCCGAGAAACAGGGTTTTGGGGTTGGCCAACATCGGACCAAAATCAGTCATGGCCCCAACACCCATGAAAATCAGCAATGGGAACACGCTGGTAGGCAGGCCCACCTCGTAAAACAGGTGCAAGATCCCGCTGCCCTGCGCCATCCCGGCAACAGGGATATTGGCCAGCAAGCCGCCAAAACCAATAGGTATCAACAGCAATGGCTCAAAACCCTTCTTGATCGCCAGATAAATCAGCGCCAAGCAAATGACTATCATCAGGGCCTGGCCCGCCTCCAGATGATACAAGCCAGTGCTTTGCCACAATTTCAGGAGCTTTTCCATAAGTCTCCCCTAGCCGATAGTCAGCAAGCTATCGCCCACTGCCACAGCATCACCCACCTTGATATTGACCGCACCAATGGTGCCCGCCTTGAATGCTCGGATTTCAGTTTCCATCTTCATGGCTTCTAGGATGATCACCAACTGACCGTCTTCGACCACATCTCCCGGCTTAACCAGAACCTTGAAGATATTGCCCGCCAGCGGCGCTAGCTGAGGCTCGCCATCTGATACAGGTGCAGCAGCCACAGGAGCTGACGTGCCGGCGTCATTAGCCAATGGCTTAAGACCGGTGATATCGCCCCCCTCATTAACCTCAACCACGTAGGACTGGCCGTTAACCGCAACGGTATAAACCTCTGGCTTGCCAGGTTGCACCGGAACAGCTTGCTGTCCATTCGGCACAGGCTCAAAAGCCTCAGGGTTACCGCGATTTTGCAGAAACTTCAGGCCAATCTGCGGAAACAACGCATAAGTCAGAACATCATCGACAGCATCTGCCGCCAAAGCAAAGCCCTGCTCCTTGGCGAGGGCCGCAAGCTCTGCACTGAGCTTGTCCATCTCATCGTCGATCAGATCGGCTGGGCGACAGGTAATCGCCTGCGCGCCATCAAGAACTCGCGCCTGCAATTGCTGATTGAAAGGCGCCGGCGCCGAACCGTATTCCCCCTTGAGAATGCCGGCCGCTTCCTTGGTGATGGACTTATAACGCTCGCCAGTCAAGACATTGATCACCGCCTGGGTGCCGACGATTTGTGAGGTCGGCGTGACCAGCGGGATAAACCCCAGGTCCTCGCGTACCCGCGGAATCTCGGCCAGTACCTGGTCAAATTTATCTTGAGCGCCCTGCTCTTTGAGCTGGCCCTCCATATTGGTGAGCATGCCGCCGGGCACCTGGGCGACCAGAATCCGCGAGTCGATCCCCTTCAGGCTGCCTTCGAACTTTGCGTATTTTTTGCGCACTTCGCGAAAGTAGGCAGCGATCTCTTCCAACAGCAGCAGGTCAAGGCCGGTATCGCGCTCAGTACCCTGGAACATTACCACCACCGACTCAGTCGGCGAGTGGCCATAGGTCATGGACAAGGATGAAATAGCAGTGTCGACGTTATCAATCCCCGCTTCGACCGCTTTCAAAATCGCCACGCTGGACAAGCCCGCAGTCGCGTGGCACTGCATGTGAATCGGAATCGACAGACTGGCTTTCATCCGCGTCACCAACTCGAACGCCGTATAAGGCGTGAGGATGCCGGCCATGTCTTTGATAGCAATGGAGTCAGCCCCCATGTCCTCGATCTGCTTGGACAGATCCAGCCACATATCCAGCGTATGCACCGGGCTGGTGGTGTAGGAAATCGTGCCCTGGGCATGCTTGCCTTGCTGCTTGACCGCCTTGAGGGCCGTCGACAGGTTGCGCGGATCATTCATCGCGTCGAATACGCGGAACACATCGACACCATTGACCGCCGCACGCTCTACGAACTTCTCGACCACATCGTCCGCATAGTGGCGATAACCCAGCAGATTCTGGCCGCGCAGGAGCATCTGCTGGCGCGTATTGGGCATTGCCTGCTTCAACTGGCGGATGCGCTCCCACGGGTCTTCGCCGAGATAACGAATACAGGCGTCAAAGGTTGCACCACCCCATGACTCAACCGACCAGAAGCCAACTTTATCCAGCTTCGCCGCGATCGGCAGCATGTCCTCAAGGCGCATGCGCGTTGCCAGAATAGACTGGTGTGCATCACGCAGCACGACATCGGTAATACCCAGCGCACGCTGATTAGCAGTGTTGTTAACTGTCATCCCAAGATTCCCTGTCGACGTTGGATCAACCGCGGCGCGCGCGATGCTGATGAATAGCGGCCTGAATAGCTTCCAGAACATCCGCCGCAGGCTCCTGCGCAGCTTCAATCACCGCCCTGGAAGCACGAACTGGGGTCGGCTCCGCTGCCGGCGCAAATCGCTCCAGCAAACGGGACATGATGCGAATAGACAGCACCAGAAGCGTCAGAAAAACAAACACCGAACCCATGCCAAACAGCATAAGTTCAACACCTTCGAGCACAAGATTAGTTGAAGCCATGACCCGTCCTTTTGCGTCAATTACGACTATCCGGCCTGCTTTATTGCCAAGCAAAGTTGCCGAACCTTAGCCTGAAACAAGCGTTTGAGCAAACCCCTTAATATGGGTGAATATGCCCCCACAAGCGCGCCAACGCCATGCCAAACCAACGACTAGGCCACAGATAGAGAAGCGATATTGCAGAACGCGAAGGACAGCGCTAGCGGCGCGCGCATCGGGGCCCAGAACGGGCCCCGGATTCAGGAACTGGCATTAAACCTAGATAAGGAATATCGAGGCCAACCCAAGAAAGATAAAGAAACCGCCGCTGTCGGTCACAGCCGTGATCATCACACTGGCACCCAGCGCCGGGTCACGCCCCATGCGCGCCAACGTCATGGGAATAAGCACGCCCATCAAGGCTGCAAGCAACAAGTTGAGCGTCATCGCTGCAGTCATCACGATTCCCAGCGAGTAGCTGTCATACAGAACCCAGGCTACCAGGCCAATCACGCCACCCCAGACCAGGCCATTGATCAGCGATACCGCCAATTCCTTGCGCAGCAAGCGTGAGGTATTGCCGGTGCTGACCTGATCCAGCGCCATCGCGCGTACGATCATGGTGATGGTTTGGTTGCCGGAGTTACCGCCAATACCCGCCACAATCGGCATCAAGGCTGCCAAGGCTACAAGCTTCTCAATCGAGCCTTCAAAAAGACCAATCACCCGTGAGGCCATGAACGCCGTTATCAGGTTGATTGCCAGCCAGGCCCAACGGTTGCGCAGTGACTTCCACACCGAGGCGAAGATATCTTCCTCTTCACGCAAACCCGCCATATTGAGGACTTCGCTTTCGCTTTCCTCACGGATCAAGTCGACCATTTCATCAATGGTCAAACGACCAATCAGCTTGCCGTTCTTATCCACCACCGGCGACGAAATAAGGTCGTAACGCTCGAACGCCTGGGCCGCGTCGTAGGCATCTTCGTCCGGATGAAAGCTCACCGGGTCTGTTGCCATGACCTCGCGAACTATTTTTTCCGGATCATTAACCAGCAGACGCTTAACCGGCAAAACACCTTTGAGCACACCTTCGTGATCGACCACGAACAACTTATCGGTATGCCCCGGCAGCTCCTTCAGACGGCGTAGATAACGCAATACGACTTCAAGCGAGACATCCTCACGGATGGTCACCATCTCGAAGTCCATCAGGGCGCCGACTTGCTCCTCTTCATAGGACAACGCCGAGCGCACGCGCTCACGCTGTTGCGCATCGAGGGTTTCCATCAGCTCGTGGACGATGTCACGCGGCAGCTCGGACGCCAGGTCAGCCAGTTCGTCGGCGTCCATCTCCATGGCTGCCGCAAGGATCTCGTGATCCTCCATGTCGGCGAGCAAGGTTTCGCGTACCGCATCAGACACTTCAAGCAGGATATCGCCGTCACGCTCCGCCTTGACCAACTGCCAAATCGTCAGGCGGTCTTCCAGCGGCAAGGCTTCGAGAATGTGCGCAACGTCGGCCGAGTGCAGCTCATCCAGCTTGCGCTGGAGTTCGGCGAGGTTTTGCCGATGCACCAGGTTTTCAACCAGGTCGCGGTGATGGCCTTCCTGACGATGCGCCAGGTCTTCGACAAGCTTTTGCTTGTGCAACAGCTCAACCACCTGAGCCAGGCGATCCTGCAGGCTTTCTTGTGGCTTTTTAGCTTCTACTTCAGTCATGTGGCGCACTCCATCCCCAGCGACGGTGCACGCCAAAGGGGATCAATCAGTCAGTCCGTGATTGCACAATCGAGATTCGGTGTAACTACTGGGTAAGTCCATGGTGGTATTCCACAAGCCTCGGCGAGGCTGACGCAAACGATGATAACACTGCTAAGACGCATTGCACGTTACAAAAGTTTCCAAGAACAAATGGTTACAAGGAAAACCTCAAGACCACAATAGCTCACAATATTCGCCAGACGATTGCAGGCAAGCCGGCAACATCAATACTGACCCGGCAACACAACCCATTCGGTAGGCTGCCCAATAGCAATCCATCAGGGTTAATACGCTTACCCAGCAATGCGACGCACGCCCCAGGCACCAAGACACGTGCCAAGACAAATACCTCAAGCCTGCATCGCCGCCGTCAAGGAGGACGCCCATGCATCGCCTTTCAATCCTGGTGCTTTGTTCACTCCTGACCCAGGCGCCTGAAACCTTGGCCGCTCGCGTATTTCGCTGCGAAGACAGCCTGGGCAATCTGACCTTTACCAGCCATGGCTGCCCGACCGAGCACAAGCTTCAGATTGTGAATCCGCAAAACCCGACACCCAGCAGCGGCAAAGCCATCCCGCTGGCCACTCCAAAGCCCCGGAACAGCAGACAAAACGAATCAACCGCTACCGTTGTTGGAGAGCGCCAAGATGGTTGCGGCAATCGCGTAACAGGCAGCCTGCGACGCAGTGCGATTATAAAAAAACAGATCCTTGCCGGAATGACCAAGGCAGATGTCGAGAGCGCACTAGGTCAACCGCAGAGGGTCGATCGCAAAAATGGCCAGATCCGCTACCACTACCAGGATTTACAAGGCAACAAAAGCCAGGTCAGCTTTGATCAAGCAGGTTGCGTCAAAGGTAAATAAATACCTGCAACAAAAGAACCAGCGCTAAGGAGCGCATTTTTGCGCGCAACAAAAAAGGGCCTGCATCGCTGCAGGCCCTTTTTCTTACCGCTATATGGTGCACTCAGGAGGATTCGAACCTCCGACCGCTCGGTTCGTAGCCGAGTACTCTATCCAGCTGAGCTATGAGTGCATTTAGTGCTTTTTTTAAACCAGTCCACATCTGGTCAAACTAGAAGCCTTACCGAAGCAAGACAACTTGAATATGGTGCACTCAGGAGGATTCGAACCTCCGACCGCTCGGTTCGTAGCCGAGTACTCTATCCAGCTGAGCTATGAGTGCACTAAAGCGTGCGCATTATAGGGAAGTTAAAACTAAATTCAACCGTTAAATTCAATAATTTCAACAACTTATCAAATCTACGATTTACAACCCTATACTGCAAAATATGGCGGAGAAGGGGGGATTCGAACCCCCGACACCCTTTTGAGATGTACTCCCTTAGCAGGGGAGCGCCTTCGGCCACTCGGCCACCTCTCCGCAACACGGGGCGCATGATAACCATGTTTTCCCCGTTTGCAAAGCCAAAATTTCAATAAAATTAGTGGCTTGGTTCTTCGTCCTTCTCTTTTTGGATTCGCTGGTAAATTTCTTCACGGTGCACGGCTACTTCTTTCGGGGCGTTGACCCCAATGCGCACCTGATTACCTTTGACGCCAAGGACGGTGACAGTGACTTCATCACCCACCATTAGGGTCTCTCCGACCCTACGAGTCAGAATCAGCATTCCTTTCACCTCATGGAAATTAAACGGGACAACAGTCTGCAGATATAAAATGGTGTCGGCGCTACGAATTACAAGTAAAGCCTTCACCCAAGTATTGACCAGTAAAACAGAAAAGAAAGTTCCTGCCCGCACGGTCAAAAAAGACAAAAGGCGCTGGTTTAAGCCGCGCCTTTTGAATATTTCGATCTAGTCGCCCTGGCGAGCCGGAGCATCTAGATCAAAAGCCGTATGCAGCGCACGCACTGCCAACTCCAGGTATTTTTCTTCGATGACCACCGAGACCTTTATCTCGGAAGTCGAAATCATCTGGATATTGATGTTCTCTTTGGCCAGGGCTTCAAACATCTGACTGGCAACTCCCGCGTGCGAGCGCATGCCAACCCCAACGATGGAAACCTTGGCAATCTTGGTGTCACCCACCACTTCACGCGCACCGAGCTCGCGCGCGGTATTTTCCAACACCTGCTGAGCATTGAGGTAGTCGTTACGGTGCACGGTGAAGGTAAAGTCAGTAGTGTTGTCGTGCGCGATATTCTGCACGATCATGTCCACTTCAATATTTGCCGAGCTGATTGGCCCAAGAATCTTGAAAGCAACGCCCGGAACATCCGGGACTCCACGGATTGTCAGCTTGGCTTCGTCGCGGTTGAAAGCGATGCCGGAGATGATCGGCTGTTCCATGGTTTCCTCTTCATCAATAGTAATGAGGGTACCTGGCCCCTCTTGGAAGCTGTGCAGCACGCGCAGCGGAACGTTGTACTTGCCCGCGAACTCAACGGCGCGGATTTGCAGCACCTTCGAGCCCAAGCTGGCCATTTCAAGCATTTCTTCAAAGGTAATCTTGTCCAGGCGCTGAGCCTGGGAGACAACCCGTGGGTCAGTGGTATAGACACCATCAACATCGGTGTAAATCTGGCACTCATCGGCTTTTAATGCCGCGGCCAAGGCAACACCGGTGGTATCCGAACCGCCACGCCCCAGAGTGGTGATGTTGCCGTGCTCATCAACCCCCTGGAAACCTGCAACCACAACTACACGCCCCTCTTTGAGGTCGGTACGCAGCTTGTGATCATCGATCTGTAAAATCCGCGCCTTATTATGCGCGCTATCGGTCAAGATTCGTACCTGGTTACCCGTGTACGAAATAGCCGGAACACCACGCTTGATCAGGGCCATTGCTAACAGGGCAATAGTCACCTGCTCGCCGGTTGAAACCATGACATCCAGCTCACGCGGGACTGGCTGATCGCCAATCTGCTTGGCCAGTTCAATCAGGCGATTGGTTTCACCGCTCATGGCTGAAACCACAACGACGATGTCATCACCGCGTTCACGGAATTTCTTAACCTTCTCGGCAACCTGCTCGATACGCTCGACAGTGCCGACGGAGGTGCCTCCAAATTTCTGTACGATCAAAGCCATTTCAATGCCGCCTAAGCCCGCGAAGGGCGCCCATTAAACATGTAACCTATACGACTGCAATGGCTCGCTAGTCATTAGTCGAGTACACATCGAAGTCGTTACAGGCCTTGCTCAACAAATGTTGCAGCAAGTGCCAATGCAGTATCTACAGCAGCGGTATCTACACCACCGCCTTGCGCCATATCAGGGCGACCACCGCCCTTTCCTCCCACGGCTGCTGCCGCTTGCTTCATCAGGTCACCGGCCTTGAGTTTGGCGGTCAGATCCTGAGTGACACCCGCGACCAGTACAACCTTGTCATCGAGCACCCCGCCGAGCAGGATCACTGCACTGCCGAGTTTATTCTTGAGCTGATCAACCATCGCCAGCAAAGCCTTGCCATCAAGGCCATCAACGCGGGCACCGAGAACCTTGACCCCTTTGACTTCAACTGCCGAACCTGCCAAGTCGTTACCGGCTGCGCTGGCGGCCTTGGCCTTGAGCTGCTCGAGCTCTTTTTCCAGCTGACGATTGCGCTCGATCACGCCCGACAATTTGTCCAACAGGTTTTCACGGCTGCCTTTAACCAGGGCTGCGGCTTCTTTCAACTGCTCTTCGGCACTATTGAGGTAAGCCAGCGCCTGTGCACCGGTGACTGCCTCGATACGACGAACACCGGCCGCAACGCCAGCCTCACTGGTAATTTTGAACAAGCCAATATCGCCCGTGCGGGAAACGTGTGTACCGCCACACAGCTCGACCGAAAAACCACCGCCCATGGTCAGCACGCGCACATCGTCGCCGTACTTCTCACCGAACAGGGCCATGGCGCCTTTGGCTTTAGCGGTCTCGATATCGGTTTCGTCGGTCTCGACTTCGCTGTTCTTGCGCACTTCGGCGTTGACGATATCTTCCAGCGCCTTGATTTGTTCTGGCTTGATCGCCTCGAAATGGCTGAAGTCGAAGCGCAGGCGCTGGCTATCAACCAATGACCCCTTCTGGGTAACGTGCTCACCCAATACTTGGCGCAGCGCAGCATGCAGCAAGTGAGTTGCCGAGTGATTCAAGGCGGTTGCCTGGCGCACATCTGCAGCTACTTCAGCCTTTACAGACGCGCCAACAGCCAGGCTGCCCTGAGTGATGATGCCGTGGTGCAAGAATGCGCCACCCGCCTTGGTGGTATCACGCACGTCAAAACGCACGCCTGCACCTTCAAGGTACCCGCAATCACCGATCTGCCCACCGGACTCTGCATAGAAAGGCGTTTGATCAAGAACAACTACACCCTCCTCGCCTGAAGCCAGGGTCTCGACAGCCTGGCCATCTTTGAACAGGGCGATAATCTTGCCACTGCCCGAAGTACCCGCGTAACCGAGGAAGCGTGTATCGCTGTCAACCTTGACCAGGTTGTTGTAATCCATGGCGAAGGAACTGGCCGAACGCGCACGCTCACGCTGAGCCTGCATTTCGCGCTCAAAGCCCTCTTCGTCGATGGTCAGCTCGCGCTCACGGGCAATATCGGCCGTCAGGTCAACCGGGAAACCAAAGGTGTCATACAGCTTGAACACCACATCACCCGGAATCACTGTGCCTTTAAGCTCAAGCAAGTCTTGCTCGAGGATCTTGAGGCCCTGTTCCAGGGTTTTGGCGAATTGCTCTTCTTCGGTTTTCAGCACGCGCTCGATATGCGCCTGTTGCTGTTTAAGCTCAGGAAAGGCTTCACCCATCTCAGCCACCAGCGCCGCAACGATCTTATAGAAGAAGCTGCCTTTGGCGCCCAGCTTGTTACCGTGACGGCAAGCACGACGCACGATGCGGCGCAGCACATAGCCACGGCCTTCGTTCGACGGAGTGATGCCGTCAGCAATCAGGAAGCCGCACGAACGGATGTGGTCAGCCACGACTTTCAGCGAAGCCTGGCCTTCATTGGCGCAACCAATGGCCTTGGCCGACGCATTGAGCAGGCTCTGAAACAGGTCGATCTCGTAGTTAGAGTTGACGTGCTGGAGCACTGCACTGATGCGTTCAAGGCCCATGCCGGTATCAACACTTGGCGCCGGCAACGGATGCATGACGCCATCGGCCGTGCGGTTGAACTGCATGAAAACGTTATTCCAGATTTCGATATAGCGATCGCCATCTTCTTCAGGCGAGCCCGGAGGACCGCCCCAGATGTGCTCGCCATGGTCGAAGAAAATCTCGGTGCAAGGGCCGCAAGGACCGGTATCGCCCATTGCCCAGAAGTTATCCGAAGCGTATGGCGCACCTTTATTGTCACCAATGCGAATCATTCGCTCAGCCGGCACACCCACTTGCTGAGTCCAGATGTCGAATGCCTCGTCGTCGCTGGCATAAACCGTGACCCAGAGCTTTTCCTTTGGCAGGTTCAGCCATTTGTCCGACGTCAGGAACTCCCAAGCGTAATGAATCGCATCACGCTTGAAGTAATCGCCGAAGCTGAAGTTGCCCAGCATCTCGAAGAAGGTGTGGTGGCGCGCGGTATAACCGACGTTTTCCAAATCATTGTGCTTACCGCCGGCACGTACACATTTCTGACTGGTGGTCGCGCGGGTATAGGCGCGCTTTTCCAAGCCGAGGAAGCAGTCTTTGAACTGATTCATGCCTGCGTTGGTAAACAGCAGGGTTGGGTCGTTACCCGGAATCAGCGAGCTGGAAGCAACGCGAGTGTGCCCCTTCTCTTCGAAGAAGCGGAGGAAGGCTTCACGGATTTCTGCGCTTTTCATAGGTTTTTCCACGGCATTAGGCGTTTTTGCATAACATTCAAAGGGTAGAAAGCGGCGACCAGCATCGGCCAAAACAGCTTATATACACTCATGACATTGGGTAAACGCGCGCTCCAGAACAGGTTACAGACGCAAATTCAGCGCACGCGAACAAATACCGGAGCGACGGCAAAGGGCCGCATTATATAGGGCCTGAGCAATCGGTACAGTGTTTGTGCGATAAAGGTCAAGATTGTTTGAAATCTGCAAAGCCTTTAAGCACTTGATTGATGTCATCTGCGCTGACATCCAGATGCGTCACCATACGCAATCGTGGTGCGGCCGTAAGCTTTACACCACGCTCGGCAAGAAAGCTTTTCAGCGAGTTTGCCTGCTCACCGACCTGCACGTAGACCATGTTGGTCTGCACCGGTTCAACGCTGTAGCCCAACTCACGCAGGCCTTCGCCGAGCGCCTGGGCATTGGCATGATCCTGCGCCAGGCGTTCGACCTGATGCTCCAGCGCATACAACCCAGCGGCTGCGAGCAAGCCAGCCTGGCGCATGCCACCACCGACCATTTTGCGCAGGCGCCTGGCCTTGCCGATCAATTCATCGCTGCCGCAAAGCACTGAACCCACGGGAGCGCCGAGGCCTTTGGACAAGCACACCGATACTGAATCAAAGTGACGAGTGATTTGCTGCGGATCAACACCCAGCTTGACCGAGGCGTTGTACAAACGTGCGCCGTCAAGATGCAGGCTCAAGCCATGCGTGTGGGTAAACTCACGCGCAGCAGCAAGATAATCCAGCGGCAAGACTTTACCCTGCATGGTGTTTTCCAGCGCCAGCAAACGGGTGCGGGCAAAGTGGAAATCATCCATCTTGATTGCTGCGGCCACCTTGCCTAGGTCCAATGAACCATCGACCTCACCTTCAATCGGCTGTGGCTGGATCGAACCCAGCACCGCAGCGCCACCCCCTTCGTATTTATAGGTATGGGCTTGCTGGCCAACGATATATTCATCACCCCGCTGACAATGCGCCATCAGCCCAAGCAAGTTGCTCATGGTCCCGGTCGGCACAAAAAGACCAGCAGCAAAGCCAAGCTTGCTCGCCAGATAGGTTTCAAGACGGCTGACGCTTGGGTCTTCGCCATAAACATCGTCGCCCAGCTCTGCCGCCTGCATCGCCTCGCGCATGCCCGGGCTGGGCAAAGTAACTGTATCGCTACGTAGATCGATAATTGGCATGGGCGAGGTTTCCTTGAAGTCTGCGGCAGTGGTTAAAACACTGATGCTAAAGGCTGTCAGCCTGACTCACAAGGTACAGTTGCGGCCGATATTGGCCAGTGACGACACGTCGAAAAATGCTTGGCTAGACCAGGCCAGCCGTATCGCTTGGCACTATCAATATGGCGGCGCGCAAGCCGTTCTTCACCGCAGGATTAGGGAAAATGACCCGCTCGCCCTTTTCAATGACCCAGGTTTCATCGCCAGCATCTTCGGCCAGCAAGTAACCGGGCGGCAGCTCGCTGAAGTTCTCGATGTCGTCAGGCAAATGCAGCTTGAACCCATCACTGCGCTTGATCACCTCGCGAGAAACCGTGAAAACCTGCAAGCCATCGAGCCCAACAGGCACTTGCTCAGGCTCCTTAGCCTCGATAATTTGCTGGATGCGAGCTTCGAGCAAATCCAGGTTGACCAACTGGTTTTCGCCAAAAGCCCGGGCCTTGCCCAGTTCCAGGGTGAAGGCTTCAGCATTGAGGGTTTCGTAAGTGAAGGCGCTAAAGGTAATCGAGCGCTTACGTTGCAGGAGCACCGCATCTATGCCGCCAGCATTCAAGCGCTGCAGTTCTCGCTCTGAATGCGCACGCCCCTCAACCCAAGGATAGATCGCGAACTGTTCGATTTTTGAGCCCCGGATTGCCGTGTGCAAATCGTAATGCAGGCGTGAGCGCTCGGGCTCGCGAAAAAAGGCGCTTGCCAGATGCTCAAGCTCACTGGCGCGAATCGCCTCGAAACCTTCAGCCTGTTCATGACGGCCATTGAACATACGGTTAAGGTCTTGCTCGATGTAACGCTCACCCCGGCGAATGGCTTGCGGGTTGCCGAACAGGATCAATATCCGCACGCGCGGCTTGATCTCACCGCGGGCGATGCCATGAAGCAAGCGGTCGAGCAACTCGATAGGCGCAGTCTCATTACCGTGCACACCTGCAGATAACAACAGATCAAGGCCATCATCCTTGCCTGCTGGCGGGGTCACTTCCAGCGCACCTTCGGCCAACCAACGCAAACGCGTGCCTTCGGCAGTTACCTGGATCTTCGTTGCAGGCTCGCGCCCAGCCAACGTCAGCTCAAGCAATTTTCCTAAGGCAAGCATATAAAACTCCGATTATCTGCCCAGAGAACCCGGGCCAAGGCCGAGTCTTCCAGAGGTTCAGCCAGACAGAACCGGCTACACCGGCTCTGCAACAACAGCCTGACTTAGTGATTGCAATCTGGACCGTGCACATGACCGTCATCATCAAGATCAGCACTTTCCATTTCCAGCTCAAGGCTGACCAGGTTGGTTGCCAATGGGCGCAGCAGCAGATTGGCATACTCGGTATCGCCTTCAGCCACATCTACACCGATCATCAGCTGGTTGTTACCCACTTGCTGAATCCACACTTCCTTACCCTGCCAGACCACAGCAAAGCGCGTGCAGGACGTTTCCAGCTGTGTGCCGTCTGTGTCTTCGAGAATCAGTTGCAGGGCGTCATTGGACATTATCAAAACTCTCTTTAAGCAAGTTGGAAGGAATACACCGAGCCTAGTTTAAGGATCTGCGTCAGCTCGTCCAATGCCGTGCGGCATTCAATAAGCAATTGCGGGTCAGCCAGATCGTTTTCGCTCAAGCGATCCCGGTAGTGTTTATCCACCCAGACATTAAGCGTGTCATACAGGTTCGGGGTCATGATCACCCCCTGATTGACCGCTTGCAGCTCAGTGTCTTTCAAGGCTACGCGCAAACGCAGGCATGCTGGGCCGCCGCCGTTTTGCATGCTTTGCTTGAGGTCGAATACCTTGACCTCACGAATAGGCCCGTTGCCGCTGGTCAGTTGCTGCAGGTAATTCCAGACATTGGAGTTGTTGCGGCACTCTTCGGGAACGATCAGCAACATGCCGCCATCAGCGCGGCTCAGCAACTGGCTGTTGAACAAGTAGGACTTGACTGCATCATCCACCGTGACTGCATCACGCGGCACGCACACCGGCTTGAAGTTCGCACCACGGCGCGCCAGCTTCTCGGCAAGCTCCGCCAGCACGGACTCGCTGTCGAGAAAAGCATCCTGGTGATAGAACAGCACCTCACCATTACCCACCGAAATCACATCGTTATGGAACACGCCCTGATCAATGACCGCCGGGGTTTGCTGAGCGTAAACAACAGCTTCATCACTCAAGCCGTGCAAACGCGCAATCGCCTGCGAGGCTTCAAGGGTTTGCCGTGCCGGGTAGTTCTGCGGCGCAGGGAAACGGCTGTCGAATGCACTGCGGCCGAATACGAAGAACTCCACGCCTGGCTCGCCATAGCTTTGGCAAAAACGTGTGTGATTCGCCGCGCCTTCATCGCCAAACTGGGCAACCGCAGGCAATGCTGGGTGATGGGCGAAGTGCTGCTGATCAACAAACATGCCCGCCAGGATACGACTGGTTGTTGGATGCTCGATCGAACGGTGAAACTTGCAATTGAGGTTGGCTGCAGTGAAATGCACACGACCATCAGCCGTATCAGCGCTGGGGCTGACCGTGCAGGCGTTGGCGGTCCACATGCTTGATGCTGAACAACTGGCGACCAACAAGGGCATGGCTTCCTTGGCCGCGCAGCTGATGACCTGCGCATCGCTGCCAGTAAAACCGATACTGCGCAGCGCATTGACGTCCGGCCGCTCTTGCGGAGCCAGTACGCCCTGCTTGAAGCCCATGTCCATCAGCGCCTTCATTTTGGTCAGGCCCTGCTTGGCCGCCTCTTTGGGGCTGGAACTGGCTTGGCTGTTACTTTGCGAGGCAACGTTGCCATACGACAGGCCGCCGTAGTTGTGCGTCGGCCCGACCAGACCATCGAAGTTCACTTCATAGGCGTTGCTCATAGGCTTACTCCTGGCGTCAAGGTAGCAGGCAGACTCAGGGTCTCAGTTTCCAGCGAAGCCACTGGATAGGCGCAATAATCGGCAGCGTAATAGGCGCTGGCGCGGTGGTTACCCGAAGCACCGACCCCACCAAAGGGCGCACTGCTGGCCGCACCAGTGAGCTGCTTGTTCCAATTGACGATTCCGGCGCGGCTTTCAAGCCAGAACTGCTCGTAGCGGGCCTTGGAGTCAGACAACAACCCAGCAGCCAGGCCAAACGCGGTGTTGTTGGCCTCGCGGATTGCATCGGCGAACTGGTCGTAGCGGATCACTTGCAACAGCGGTCCGAAGAACTCTTCATCGGCACGCTCGGCCACTGCTGTTACATCGATAATGCCCGGCGTGAGCAAGGCTGCACCGGCCTGGGGCTGAGTCATTTCCAGCAATGCGCTGGCACCATTAGCCAGCAATTGCTGTTGCGCCGTCATCAAGTGCTGCGCCGCCGCCAGGGAAATCACCGAACCCATGAATGGCGCGGGCTGGGCATCAAAGGCAGCAACTTTGATATCGCTTGCGACCTTGACCAGCCGCGCCAGCAAGGCATCGCCCCACTCGCCTTGCGGCACCAGCAAACGTCTGGCACAGGTGCAGCGTTGGCCTGCGGAGATAAATGCCGACTGGATAATGGTGTAGACAGCGGCATCCACATCAGCCACCTGATCAACCACCAGCGGATTGTTACCGCCCATCTCCAGCGCCAGGATCTTGTCCGGGCGACCCGCAAATTGATTGTGCAGCAGGTTGCCGGTGCGGCTCGACCCGGTGAAAAACAAACCATCGATTTCGCTGTTAGCAGCCAAGGCGACCCCGGTTTCACGCGCCCCTTGCACCAGATTGAGCACGCCTTCGGGCAAGCCCGCTTCGATCCAGCACTTAACCGTGATTTCAGCGACTTTTGGTGTCAGCTCGCTGGGCTTGAACACCACCGCGTTGCCTGCCAGCAAGGCTGGCACTATGTGGCCATTGGGCAAGTGTCCCGGAAAGTTGTACGGGCCAAACACCGCGACTACACCGTGCGGCTTATGCCGCAAAACGGCCGTCGCGTCAGCCAGCGGGCCACTCTTCTCACCCGTGCGCTCACGGTAGCTCTGCACCGAGATCGCCACTTTATTGACCATGCTGCTCGCTTCGGTTGCCGACTCCCACAAGGGTTTGCCGGTTTCTTCACCAATGGCATGAGCCAGTTCATCTGCATGTTGCTTGAGGGTAGCGGCAAAGGCTTCAAGCACTTCAATACGTTGCTCAAGGCTGCGCGACGCCCAGCCAGGAAATGCACCGCGTGCAGCCTCGACCGCGGCATTTACCTGTTCGGCACTGGCTTCACGACCTTCCCAGAGCACAGCCTGAGTGACTGGGTTAAGCGATTGAAACATCGCGCCCTTGCCGTCCTGCCAATGCCCTGCAATGTAATGAGTGCTCATCTTGTTCTACCACTCCCAACAATTCTCGTGGCCCGACGAAACGCCGAACCCCTGATTCGTGTTAGCGCCGGCTCAACCGCGCGCCGACAAACTGACTGCCCGCACTTGATCGCCCGCCGACAGTTGCAAACGCCTGGCGGTCAACGCATCAACCACCAAAGTGCCAGCCGCCAGACGTGCCGGCGCGGCCGTGATCCGGCAATTCTCGCGCTTGCGGTTATGCATGACAAAAGGGCTTGCATCGTCGCCCGGCGTACCAATGGCCAATACCAACGTCTGACTGTCGCGCACAGCACGGATTTTTTGAGTTTCCGCCTCGATAGCAGGGCCTGCATCGAAAATATCAACATAACCCTGGTAGCTGAAACCCTCGCCCTTGAGCATGGTCAGCGCAGGCTCAGTATCAGGATGAACCCGGCCAATGCTGTTACGCGCATCTTCGGAAAGAAAGCAGGTGTAGAGCGGAAACTTGGGCATCAGCTCAGCAATAAATGATTTATTGCCAACGCCGGTGAGGTAGTCAGCCTGGCTGAATTCCATCTTGAAGAAGTGCCTTCCAAGGCTCTCCCAGAACGGCGAACGACCCTGCTCATCCGACATACCACGCATTTCAGCCATCACCTTGTCACCGAATAACTCGGGGAACTCGGCAATAAACATAAAGCGCGCCTTCGACAGCATGCGCCCGTTGATGCCAGTGCGGTGGTCGGCACGCAGAAACAGCGAGCACAGCTCCGAGTTGCCGGTCAGGTCGTTAGCCAGAAACAGCGTCGGGATCTGCCGGTGGATATTCAATTCTTGCGAGGCACTGACCGTCAGGCCAACACGGTAGTTGTACCAAGGCTCGCGCAGACCAACAGCGCCGGCGATGGCGGAAATACCAACCACTTCGCCCTCATCGGTTTCAAGCACGAACAGATAATCGGCATCGGCCCGCTCGGCTTCGCCACGGAAGGTCTTTTCAGCCCAGCCGACCCGGTGCGCCAGACGCTCTTCGTTGGCGGGTAATGTAGTCAAGCCTGCGCCAGTGCTTCGCGCCAGGTCGATAAGGGCCGCGAGATCGGCACTGCGTACGGGACGAACGATCATGCTGACTCCTTAAATCGCGACCAGACGGACGCTGACGCCTTCACCGACACCCAAGGCCTCGGCGGTTTGCAAATCAAGAGTGACCGGGCGACCCGGCACCCAATCCAGTTCAACGACGATGGCGCGGAAATCCTGCAATTGGCCATTACTGACCAAATACATGCGTCCGCCACCTTGCTCGCGCTCACCCAGCAACACCGGCACCATCCGGCTCTGGGCAATGGTACGAATACCCGAGGTGCGAGCGTGCAAGGTAGGCCCGCCGTCGAAAATATCGATGTAGTGATCCGTCTCAAAGCCTTCGCGCATCAAGATATCGAAGGTGATTTGTGCACGCGGATGCACCTGCCCCATGGCTTCTTGAGCGCTATCAGGCAGGAGCGGCACATAGATCGGGTAATGCGGCATCAACTCGGCGAGGAAGGTACGGCTCTTCAAGCCACACAAGCGTTCGGCCTCGGCGTAGTTCATGTCGAAGAAATTCCGCCCAACCGCATCCCAGAACGGTGAGTCGCCCGAGTCATCGCTGTAGCCCACGATCTCAACCACCACCGCATCGGCAAAACGCTCAGGATGGGTGGCGACAAACAGCAAGCGAGCACGGGAATTAAGCTCGGCAAACACCGTACTGACCAGCGGCCGCTCGACATAAAAGCTGGTCAGCAGGCTGTTGCCGGTCAGGTCGTGGCACAACGAAAGCACGTGGGTCTTGTTGTGAATCTTCAACTCACGCGAGTTATGCACGAAGGTTTCGTTGCGAAAGCTGTAAAAAGGTTCTGAATAACCGGTCGAAGCCATGATCCCCGAACAACCGACCAGGCGGCCGGTTTCAGTGTCTTCGAGCACAAAGAAATAGCTTTCTTCGCCGTTAAAGCTGACTTCAGCCGCGAACGAGGCTTCAGACGCCTCGATTTTATCGCTAAGGCGGCCAACATCGTCCGGCAGTGAAGTCACACCAACCGGGCTGTCCGCGGCCAGACGCTGTACTTCCGCAAGGTCAGCCATTTGCGCGGGGCGCATCACCAGCATGGTGTCACTCCTATCAAGAAAAGCCCCAGAACACTCGCGCAGAGTGGTCTGGAGAAAACTGCAACCAATGGCTGCAGCACACAAGATGATTCATCCATGAGCGAACTTCAGGCGACCCATACGGCCTGTGCACGCGCCTGGAGTAAACAACAGAACAACTCACCCGCATACCGTCAAAATGGATTGCGGGTGAGCGCCAATCAGGCTTGGGTCAACTTGGCGACTGCACGCTCAAAACGTGCCAGACCTTCGTCAATATCAGCATCTTCAACCACCAGGCTTGGCGCGAAGCGCACCACATCCGGGCCAGCTTGCAGAACCATGAGGTTTTCAGCCGCGGCCGCCTCAAGGATGGTTTTGGCTTTGCCCTTCCAGGCTTCGCTCAAAGCACAACCGATCAACAGCCCCAAGCCGCGCACTTCGCTAAACACGCCGTACTGCTGGCCGATCTGCTCAAGCTTGGTCTTGAATCGTTCATGTTTAGCCTGCACACCCGCCAATACTTCAGGTGTGTTGATGATATCGACAACCGCTTCAGCCACTGCACAGGCCAGCGGATTGCCGCCGTATGTCGTACCGTGGGTGCCCACGGCCAAATGTTTGGCCAGCTCATTGGTGGTCAGCATAGCCCCAATCGGGAAACCGCCACCCAGGCTCTTGGCGCTGGACAATATGTCTGGCGTGACACCGTAGTGCTGATAGGTAAACAGCGAACCGCTGCGCCCCATGCCGCTTTGCACTTCATCGAAAATCAACAGCGCATTGTGCTGGTCACACAGTTCGCGTGCGCCTTGCAGGTATGCCAGGTCAGCAGGAACCACGCCGCCCTCGCCCTGAATTGGCTCAAGTACGATCGCGCAGGTCTTGTCTGAAACAGCAGCCTTGAGCGCCTCAAGATCATTGTAGGGAACGTGGCTGATGCCCTTGATCTTCGGGCCAAAGCCATCTGAATACTTGGGTTGGCCGCCAACGCTGACAGTGAACAGGGTGCGACCGTGGAAGCTGTTTACCGCGGCAATGATTTCGCATTTGTCTTCGCCAAACTTATCGAAGGCAACGCGACGGGCCAGCTTGAACGCGGCCTCGTTCGCTTCGGCGCCGGAGTTGCAGAAGAACACGCGCTCGGCAAAGGTTGCATCGACCAGTTTCTTAGCCAGGCGCAACGCTGGCTCGTTGGTGAATACATTGGACACGTGCCACAGGGTATTGGCCTGCTCAGTCAACACCTTGACCAGCACGGGATGCGCATGGCCGAGCACGTTTACCGCGATGCCGCCAGAGAAGTCGATCAGCTCGCGACCGCTCTGATCCCAGACTCGCGAACCCTTACCGCGCACAGGGATAAACGCTGCGGGTGCATAGTTTGGAACCATAACCTGATCGAAATCGGCGCGCTGTACCGGGTCGTGCTGAACAGACATCTGAACTCTCCTGACAAGGAAACGCCTGCTTTTAGTAGCAGGTGATGAAAAGGATTGTAGGGATTGCGATGCGGATGGCATTGCCGTCATGCGACAACTTCTTATAGCGCCACCCCCTGAAAAACCGGCGCTTATGGAAATGCGACACAAAGCATCGGTATGGCGCAGTTTAAACTGCTGCTCACATTGCATGGGCATGGCACAGCGATTTTTTCGCAAAATGACTGCGCGGTATTAAACCGGTATTTGCGCCACCGGAAGTGCTATTGGGTCAGAGGCAGTGCCCAACGACAAAAAGGTGCAGAGTTTGGCCTTCTGCGCCATCGCATCCTGATAACCCAGCTCGATCAACTCGCGGCAATAGCCCGGCTCAAACAACAAATAACTGAGCACGCCGGCACCGCTGTCACGCGTAGCGCCCGGGCCGCGCAAGAAAAGGCGCACCGAGGCCGGCATTTCACGGCGATGGCGCGCCGCGATCTCATCCAATGGCTGGCTAGGTGCAATCACCAACACCTCCACTGGCTTGAGATTGCTTGACTCCTGCTGCTCTGGAGTGATCATGCCGCTCAGGTGATTGATTCTTTCCAACAACTCAATATCCGCCTCAAGGCGATCAATAAAGGTGCTGTTGAGTAGGTGCCCGCTGATCTGCGCCAGCGTTGGCGGCTTCGCGGCGCCATTGTGCCTTGGCATATGAATGGCGCGCCCTTGCTGAAAATGATCACTCACCCCCACTACAAGCACCCGGTTGGCGCCCAGGTGCAAGGCTGGGCTGATGGGCGCAGACTGACGCACCGCGCCGTCACCAAAGTATTCGTTATTGATTTTGACCGGGGCAAACAGCAGTGGAATCGCCGAACTGGCCAGCAAGTGATCCAGCCCCAGGCGGGTGGGTATGCCAATGCGCCGATGCCTGAACCACGAATCAATGGTGGAGCGACCTTGATAAAAGGTCACCGCCTGTCCCGAGTCGTAGCCAAATGCGGTAACCGCCACTGCATTCAACTTGCGGTTACGTACTGCGGCGGAAATCCCGCTGAAATCCAATTCGCTGGCCAGCAACTCTTTTAACGGTGAGCTATTAAGCAGCGCAACGGGAGCGTGTCCGCCAAGGCCCAGCATGCTATTACCAATGAATCGGCTCGCCTGCGCCAGCACCCCTGGCCAGTCACTGCGATACACCGAAGCCGTGCTGAAGCCTTGCCAAACACTGCTCAGGCGCTGAACAGCCTGGGCAAAATGCATCGCCCCGCACGCCAGGCTCACGGCATTGATAGCCCCCGCAGAAGTACCGACTATGACCGGGAATGGATTGCTTTGTGGGTCTGGCAGCAAATCAGCAATCGCCGCCAACACCCCAACCTGATAGGCCGCCCGGGCCCCGCCACCCGAAAGAATCAACCCGGTAACGGCGTCATTTGCGCTGGGCGTGATACTCATCCGCACACCTTAAATAGTCCTGCCAGTAAAGAGTCGACCCGCCATGCACTACTTGCGCTTGCGTTTCTTGTAGAGTTTTGGCTCGCCCACCGGACGCGTCTTGAAACGTCGATGCGCCCAAAGGTACTGCTCGGGGCAAGCATTGACAGCTTGCTCGACCCATTGGTTGATGCGCAAGCAATCGGCTTCTTCGCTTTCGCCGGGGAAATCACTCAGCGGCGGGTGAATCACCAGGCGGTAACCGCTGCCGTCGGCCAGGCGCTCCTGAGTAAAGGGCAGCACCCGGGCACGACCCAGGCGGGCAAACTTGGTTGTCGCGGTGACGGTTGCAGCCTGCACCCCAAACAAGGGCACGAAGATACTCTGCTTGCGCCCGTAATCCTGGTCAGGCGCGTACCAAATAGCACGGCCTGCGCGCAGCACCTTGAGCATGGCACGCACGTCCTCGCGTTCGATCGCCGTGGCATCAAGGTTATGCCGCTCACGCCCGCGCCGCTGTATATAGTCAAACAATGGGTTGTCGTGCTCGCGGTACATGCCGTCGATAGTATGCTGCTGCCCCAGCAGCGCAGCCCCGATCTCAAGGGTAGTAAAATGCAGCGCCATCAAGATCACGCCCTGACCTTCAGCCTGGGCTTGCTGCAAGTGCTCAATGCCTTCGACCTTGGCCAGTTTGGCCAGGCGCGCCCTGGACCACCACCAGCTCATGGCCATTTCAAAGAAGGCAATGCCGGTTGAGGCGAAGTTTTCACGAATCAAGCGCTCGCGCTCGGCATTCCCCATCTGCGGGTAACACAGCTGCAAGTTACGCGTAATGATTTCGCAGCGCTCCTTGGCGAAGACCTGCATCACCACGCCGAGCATGCGCCCGAGCCAGAGCAAGACCTTGTACGGCAACTGCACGACCAGCCATAGCAAGCCAAGCCCCAGCCAAAGCGGCCAAAACCTCGGATGCAAAAATTCGCGGCGAAACACGGGACGATCCATGAACACTTCCAATCCAAAACACAATGCTGGGCATTCTATCAGGACTTTTCCTCAGGCCTGTTGTCTATGCCGTGTGCGAGAATTACCCCGCAGTTTCAAACCGCACCGAGACTGCCTGTCCACGCACGGCTATTGGCAGGTAAATCGGCGAGCCGCTTGCGACTCAGCAAGGTTCTCGCTATAAACCCCACACTACTCGCGCTGCAGTCCAACCAAAAGGCGTTCCAGGCACACCATGAGTCAAGCTGACCTTCTCGACCAAGTTCCAGTTTTCCAACTAAAAGGCAGCATGCTGGCCATCACCGTGATGGAGCTGTCGCGCAACGACAGCGCGCTGCTTGATCAACAACTGGCCGCAAAAGTCGCCCAAGCACCGAATTTCTTCAGCAACACCCCACTGGTGCTCGCGGTGGACAAGCTACCCGCCGCAGAAACCAAACTCGAACTCAGCGAGTTGATCGCCGTGTGCCGCAAGCACGGCCTGCGCACCCTGGCCGTGCGCGCCAGCAGCGAAGAGCATATCGCAGCCGCCAATGCACTGGACCTGCCCGTGCTGCCGCCTTCCGGCGCTCGCGAGCGACCGCTCGACCCGGCACCGGCGCCCGTCGAGAAAAAACCTGAAAAACCGCAAAAACCCGCCGAGCCCGAGCACAAACCGACTAAAGTGGTGACCAGCCCTGTACGTGGCGGCCAGCAAGTCTACGCTCAAGGCTCGGACTTACTGGTTTTGGCACCGGTCAGCGCCGGAGCGGAACTTCTCGCCGATGGCAACATCCATGTTTACGCACCTATGCGCGGGCGTGCCCTTGCCGGAATCAAGGGCAACCTCAAAGCGCGTATTTTCTGCCAGCAACTGGGCGCGGAGCTGCTCTCGATTGCCGGTCATTACAAAGTGTCCGAAGATCTTCGGCGCGATCCGTTGTGGGGTAAGGGAGTTCATGTCAGCTTGTCTGGTGACGAGTTGAACATCACCCGGCTTTAACGGATACTGCCGCCAATTTCTGGGACACATATAAGGGCATCTGGACGCCTCAAAAGGCTGAACGATTCCCGCTTTTATTTCACATTTTGGGGTGAATCACCTTGGCCAAGATCCTCGTAGTTACTTCCGGCAAGGGTGGCGTAGGCAAAACGACCACTAGCGCCGCCATCGGTACCGGTCTCGCTCTGCGCGGGCACAAAACCGTCATCGTCGATTTTGACGTTGGCCTGCGTAACCTTGACCTGATCATGGGCTGCGAACGCCGCGTGGTGTACGACTTCGTCAACGTCGTAAACGGCGAAGCTACGCTGACCCAGGCACTGATCAAAGACAAGCGCCTGGAAAACCTTTACGTGCTGGCCGCCAGCCAAACCCGTGACAAGGACGCACTCACCCTTGAGGGCGTCGAAAAAGTCATCAAGGAATTGTCGGAAAACTTCGAATACGTAGTTTGCGACTCGCCTGCCGGTATCGAAAAAGGCGCTCACCTGGCCATGTACTTCGCTGACGAAGCGATTGTCGTGACCAACCCGGAAGTCTCCTCGGTCCGTGACTCCGACCGCATGCTCGGCCTGCTTTCGAGCAAGTCGCGCCGCGCCGAGAATGGCGACGAGCCAATCAAGGAACACTTGCTGCTGACTCGCTACAACCCGGAGCGTGTGGTCAAGGGTGAAATGCTTGGCGTTGAAGACGTCGAAGAAATCCTCGCAATCCGCCTGATCGGCGTGATTCCGGAGTCACAAGCAGTCCTCAAGGCCTCCAACCAAGGCGTGCCGGTAATCCTGGACGACCAAAGCGACGCAGGCCAGGCATACAGCGACGCAGTTGACCGCCTGCTCGGCAAAACCGTTGAGCATCGCTTCCTTGATGTTCAGAAGAAGGGATTCTTACAACGTTTATTTGGAGGTCGTGAATGAATATTTTTGACTTCTTTCGTGAGCGCAAAAAGGGAACAACTGCGTCTATCGCGAAAGAGCGCCTGCAAATCATCGTCGCCCACGAACGTGGCCAGCGCAGCCAGCCGGATTACCTCCCGGCCCTGCAACAAGAACTGGTTGATGTGATTCGCAAGTACGTCAACATCGATTCAGAGCATGTTCAGGTCGCACTGGAAAATCAGGGTAGCTGCTCGATTCTTGAGCTGAACATCACCCTGCCCGAGCGTTAATAACCTCGGCCACAGGCAACACCCCAACACAATGGCGGCCTTAGAGCCGCCATTGTGTTTTCTGCCCAATGAATGCATCGCCACACCAGGCTGGTAAGATTAGCCTTCGCTCAAGCCCACACTAGAAGCCCCATGCCCCTCAGTCAGATTGAAATTCTCCACCAGGACGCCGCATTGCTGGTGATCAACAAGCCAACCCTGCTGCTCTCGGTGCCCGGTCGCGCCGAAGACAACAAGGATTGCCTGGTCACTCGCCTGCAGGAAAACGGTTACCCCGAAGCCCGGATCGTCCACCGGCTCGATTGGGAAACATCAGGGATCATAGTGCTGGCGCGCGACGCTGACAGCCATCGCGAGCTGTCACGGCAATTCCATGACCGTGAAACCGAGAAAGCCTACACCGCGCTGTGCTGGGGCCAACCTGAGCTCGACAGCGGCAGCATCGATTTACCGCTGCGCTACGACCCGCCAACCAAGCCGCGTCACGTGGTCGATCACGAACACGGCAAGCACGCCCTGACCTTCTGGCAAGTGACTGAGCGCTGCGGGGATTATTGCCGGGTAGAACTCACCCCCATTACCGGTCGCTCGCACCAATTGCGCGTCCACATGCTGTCGATTGGCCACCCGCTGCTCGGCGATGGCCTGTATGCCCATGAGCAAGCCCTCGCCGCTTATCCGCGCCTGTGCCTGCACGCCAACATGCTCACCCTCACGCACCCGCAGACAGGCGAACGCATGCGCTTTGAGTGCCCTGCCCCATTTTAAAGCTTGAAATCCATACCCTAGGCGGCGACAACGCGACCAGCCGCCATTGGCTGAGACGCCTCAGGCATCGTCCTCAAAGGGTAATTGCGCTGCCTGCTCCAGCAAGTCCGCGGGCAAACTCTTACTTGCCCGCGCGCCCAGCAGCTTCAAGTTTTCAACCCGACTAATGATATTGCCGCGCCCGTCGCACAGCTTGTTACGCGCCGATGCGTAGGCTTTATCCAGCTGTTGCAGGCGTGCGCCAACTTCGTCCAGGTCCTGGATAAACGCAAAGAATTTGTCGTACAGGGCTCCGGCACGCTCGGCAATTTCACGCGCATTCTGGCCTTGGCGCTCCTGGCGCCATAGGCTGTCAGTCACACGCAAGGTGGCCAACAATGTGGTTGGGCTGACGATCACGATATTCTGCTCGAATGCCTCCTGGAACAGCCCAGGCTCAGCCTGAAGCGCAGCGGCAAAGGCAGCTTCAATCGGCACGAAGAGCAGTACAAAATCGAGGCTGTGCAGGCCTTCTAGACGCTGGTAATCCTTGAGCGACAGACCTTTGAGGTGGCTGCGCAACGATTGCACATGCTGTTTAAGCGCCTGCTGACGCGAGCCATCATCTTCAGCCGCAACGTATTGTTGATAAGCGGTCAGGCTGACTTTGGCATCGACCACCACTTGCTTGTCACCGGGCAACTGAATCAAAACATCCGGCTGGAAGCGCTCACCTTCCGCGCTTTTGAGGCTGACCTGAGTTTGATACTCACGCCCCTTCTCCAAACCGGCATGTTCAAGGACCCGCTCGAGAATCAACTCGCCCCAGTTGCCTTGGGTCTTCTGACCTTTAAGTGCACGGGTCAGGTTGGTCGCCTCATCACCCAGGCGCTGATTGAGCTGCTGTAGACGCTCAAGCTCTTTGCCCAGGGAAAATCGCTCACGGGCTTCATGTTGATAGCTTTCTTCGACACGCTTCTCGAACGATTGAATGCGCTCTTTCAATGGATCAAGCAGTTGCCCCAAGCGCTGCTGGCTGGTTTCAGCAAAGCGCTGCTCGCGCTCATCAAAAATCTTCCCGGCCAGCTCGGCAAACTGCGCACGCAGCTCATCCCGCGAACCTTGCAGATCGGTAAGGCGCTGCTGATGATGTTCTTGTTGATCGCGTAGTTCCGCGGCAAGCCCCGCCCGCTCCGAGCCTAAACGGCGCAACTCTGCCTCCTGCTGCTCGCGCTGTTGCTGCCACTCACGCGCAGCTTCGCGGGAAATCTGCTGTTCGTGCTGCAACAACTCCGCCTCACGGCGCATGGCTGCAAGCTCGGCTTGCTGATCGGCCTTGATCTCGGCGATCTCGCTGACTTCCTCGCGGCAGGCATCGAGCTGTGCACTCAAGCCGGTTTGCGCCAGTTGTGCGCTGCTCAGGCGCTCCTGCAGCAAACTGCATTCAAGGCCTAGGGCCGAGGCTCGGCGCTGCAGCACCAGAGCCAACACCAACAAGGGTATTCCCGCCCCGGCAAGGCCAATAAACAAGCTCGGTAAATCGATTGGCATACACAACTCCGCATCAGCATTACTGGAAGTATACCCAGTAGTTTGCCGATACGTCAGGCACCTGTTGCTTAACCCTTTATATAGCCAAGCCAAGGCATCGCCATGAATGTCGCGCAGCCTGGATCATTCGTTGAATAAAACCCAACCCAGGCATACAGCGCGGCATGGCTGAAAGAGATTGATTGGCTGGTCTGGCGGTGTCAGAGCGACTTGAGCAATGCCTTGGCTTCTTGCGAACCATGTGCAGCAGCCTGCTCCAGCCACTGGTGTGCCTGGCGCGGCTCGTTGACGCGCGGCTTGAGATAATGACGCCCCAGCTCCAGCTGTGCGCAACTGTCGCCTGCACGGGCAGCCAGACGCAGCATCTCAAGGCCCATGCGACGATCTCGGGTGTTACCGCAATCACGGCAGAGCATTTGCCCCAAACGGCTCTGTGCGGCGACTACACCTTCGCGGGCGGGCTGCTTTAGCAGATGACCAGCGAAGCGTTTAACCGAAGGTGCATGACCCAAACGTGGGCTATCTAGCAGCCACAGCGCGACGCGCATGGGTAACTTGGTGCTGATTGAGACGGGGGCTGTATGGGTACGGGGTAATACGCGAGGCATAAATAACGGCGATAGGGTGGAAAGGCGCGCCACTCTACTCTCTTTTTTTCAGAGGTAAACCCCTAAACAGATCAATGTGACAAACGTATGTAGGGCCTGAGCAGACAATCCACAGAACCTGTGGATAACTCGGTGGACAAGATGGGAGCAAGCGCCGTCAACGCCTGTAGCTTGGGGGCTGAGCTTAAACTGACGATTTTTTCACCAGCAAAAAAAATTGATATTTTTCATTGACTTAAAAAATCCATATGAATAATCAATGATTTACGACGCTCTTTGAATCAAGCTTGCTAAGGCGCATTGAAATTGTGCACAAGTCAATTTACCGCAGGTCAGAAATGCCCTAATTGGGCGCATATTGGCCACCCGCGAAGATGACCCCGCCAGCGTCAAAGACTTGACCCGCCAGCCCAAGCCCAGCAACCAAGCGATCTCCAGTCGGATTGCTCCAAAACCGCCAAAAAAACTGCGGCAAATTCGCGCAGGGCGATTTTATTTACCTGAAAAGGGCCAATTCACAGTTAACCAACCGGTCGATCAACTTTCAGGCGGTAATTACAGACACCCTCTACGCTGAAAATCGATGAGTTTGAACACCTTTGGCCCATCAATCGAAAGTGGCTTTTTAAACCATCTGCTGCGCGGTGGTGGAAACCTGAACGACATTTTCAATAGGAGAGTGCAAACCGGCGTTGCATCAGGCCGCGCAGGCTTGCTGGTTTGCAGTAATGCCTCAAGCAACGCCAACTCGCCGGTTTTACCCGGCTGGGTCAGCCCAGGTTAGTCGCGGCGGTTGAGAAACGCGTTGGCCAATATACTGATAGCGCTTGATGTCGCAGAGCACACCAAGGCTGACATCTGCATTCGGCATGGGTTAACGTCTGGTCATCGCCCAAGCCCGCCAACACTTGGCCCCAGCACTGAACCGCACGAGGTTTCGCCGCAATTGATTGCACCAACCTGCACAAAGGAAGCTAAGCGATGAGACGAATCTGGCTACGATTGGCCGGACTGTTCGTGCTTCTGTGCGTGCTGGCGGGCATCGCGGCGGTCAGTTGGCAGCAATTTTTACAGCGCCAACACATCAGTCGTTTCGACTGGCAAGGGCTGTCTTTTTCGCTCGATGGTATTCATCTGCACCAACTCCAGGTAGAGCAACAAAGTGATGCCGCAACGCTAAGTGTTCAAAGCCAGGGCTTGACCCTTGGATGGCGCGACTTCAGTACGCTTACGCCATTCTGGCAGCACATTGAATTAGAGCAGCTCAATCTCGACTGGCAAGAACACGATACCCGCACCGCGCCCACCGATTCCGCCGCCATCGACCTGCTGGAGATGCTTGGCCCGCTGGCGCTGATGCCACAGTCACTGAGTATTGGGCAACTCAGCGCAACCCTGCCTTGCGCTCAAGGACGCTGCACCTTGCAGGGTGACCTGCGACTGAACAAGGCAGCGCAACAGCCGCTGACAATGACCCTGCAGAGCAACCTGCGCAGCCAAGACCAGCTAATGACCCTTGATGGCCAGTTGCAGCGCACAGAAGACGACCTGAACCTGCAATTTGCTCTGCAAGTCGATGGCCAGCCGCAGCTGGGGGCAAACCTGAGCCTACGCAAGCAGACCCATGCCTCAGGGCAAGAAAGTAACCTATTGAGCGGCGCAATCGCGGCGCCAAACCTGAACCAGGCCAGCGCCTTGCAACACTGGCTCAGCCAGTGGGTATTACCGGCAAGGGTCAAGCTGCCTGAGGCCCCGGGCGCTGCCGCGTTATCCGCAAACTGGCAACTGGATTTGCCCGCCGGGCCAATCAGTGTTGAGCACCTGCTACAGGCGAGTGGAACACTGACCGCGAGTGCCAACCTGCCAGAGCCTTGGCCGGTACCGGGCATCGGTCAGGTTCAGGGGGCGCTCAGCCTGGCACTTGAGGCGCAGTCCGGCCAATGGATCGCCGAGCAAATCAAGGCTGATCTAAAGCTGCAACAGCTTGCTGAAGCGCTGCGCAACCGCTTGCCTGCTCCGCTGCAAAACGATCAATTCAGTCTCAGCATTCAACCAGCTGAACCAATCAATACGGCTGAGAATACCCTTGAAGCGCAACTGCGCGGGCGTCATCTGCCATTGGCCCTCAACCTCAGCAGCAGCGGTGCCAGCTCGGTGCAACTGCAAGCCAAGGTGGCGCTGGCCAATACCTTGCCGTGGGCTGTTCAAGTCAACGACGCAACCTTGAACGCCAGCAGCAAGAACCTGCAATTCAATGAATGGACAGCCCAAGGCCTCGACACGACGTTGGTTTTCAACGGTTATGCAGACGCACAGCAGATCAGGCTCAACCTGGACAAGAGCTCGCGACTGCAACTCGCTCAACTCACTCACCCGCAGATCAGCGCCACTGGCCTTGACGCTTCGCTCGCCGGAGTGAATCTAAGCACAACAACCCGCCTCGATAACTGGCAAGTCGATGGCCCCCTCGTGCTTAGCGTCAAATCCCTGCAGCAGCCTGCATTGAAAGCACAAAGCTGGAGCTTCAAGGGCAAACTGCAAGCCGATCCGCAAACCCAGGTTTTGGATGGCTCGCTGGCGACAGGCTCTGGCCTGCAAGCGCAGCTGGCGGGACAAAACAGTGCGATCAAAGGCCTGCAGCTAGAGGCCAAGTTCAATGAAATATTCTTTCGTGCGGGCAACCCACTTAAAAGCACCCTGAGCGACTGGCCTGCCCTGCTCGACCTCAACAATGGCCGGCTCAATGCCAGCGCCAGGCTGAGCCTAGCGCCCAACAAAAGCACAGACTTGACCCTCGACCTTGCCAGCCAAGGACTCTCAGGCATTTACGACCGCACACTGTTCAGTGGTTTAACGAGCGAGGTGCAGATGCGCCTGGCGAACCAACGCCTCCTCGCCGAGGTCAAAGATCTGAAGCTGACCGAGGCTAACCCAGGCATCGCCCTTGGCCCCATCGCGCTGCGTGGCCGCTACAGCGCCACACTCAGCGCTCTGGATAAAGGCCAGCTGACACTGCTGCAGGCCAAGGCCCAGGTTCTCGGCGGGCAGGTCACCTTGCCAGCCAGACAATGGGACCTGAAGCAGCCTGATTTGCTCTTTGCCCTGAACTTGAAAGGCCTGAAACTTGAAAACCTGTTTGCCGCCTACCCCGCAGAAGGCTTGTCTGGTAGTGGCTTGATCGATGGCTCGATTCCCTTGCATCTCAACCCTGCAGGCTTGAGCGTTGAACAAGGCCAGATCAGCGCGCGCCAACCCGGCGGGCGCCTGCAGTTCCACAATGACAAGATCAAAGCGCTGGGCGCCAGTAATCCAGCGATGCAACTGGTCGCGCAGTCACTGGAGGACTTTCACTACACCACCCTCTCCAGCGGCGTGAGTTATGACCCCCAAGGCCAGCTCTTGCTAGCCTTGCGCCTTGAAGGCAGGAACCCGGCAATCGAGAAAGGACGCCCCATCAACTTCAACATCAACCTGGAAGAAAACATTCCGACCTTGCTCGCCAGCATCCAGTTGAGCGATAAAGTCAGTGATATCGTTCAGCAACGGGTTCAACAATTTATCCTCAATCGAAATAAACAAGCAGCGCCGAAGGACAATTAATAAGGGAGAACGCAACATGCGTTTACGTAACGGTTTAGCCGCTCTGGCATTGGGTTTGATGAGCGTTGCCTGTACCCCAACAGTGCAGCTTGCGGTGCCTAACGAGCCCATCAATATCAATCTCAACGTCAAGATCGAGCATGAGATCTATATCAAGGTCGACAAAGAGCTCGACAGCATGTTCAACGAATCAAGCGGTCTATTTTAAGGAGCGATGCAATGACCCTATCTAAACGAATTGCCAGCCTGGTATTGCTGTTCAGCCTGAGCATTCCGGCCTTTGCCATGAACCTTAACGATGCAATGTCCGCACTTGGCGGCGCTAAAGCCTCCGGTCAACTGGGCGAGATGCAAACCGGTTACCTGGGCGTGGTCAAGCCCGGCGGCAACGCCGATGAAATTGCCAAACTGATCAACGATGCACGGCGTAACGAGTATAAGAAACTGGCTGAAAAAAATGGTATCGAGGTGAGTGCCGTAGAGGCGATTGCCGGCAAGAAGGCAATTGAAAAGACCCCGCCTGGCCAGTACATCCAGCAAGGCGGCAACTGGGTCAAGAAATAGACGACCAGGCCAATCTAAACAACAAAGGCGCCCTATTGAGGCGCCTTTGTTGTATGCGGGGGATTAAACCAGAGTCAGCGTGACATCAATGTTGCCGCGCGTTGCGTTCGAGTAAGGGCAAACGATGTGCGCGCGATCAACCAGGGTCTGCGCAGCCGCCTTATCAAGACCCGGCAGGCTGATACGCAGCTCAACCTCGATGCCGAAACCATTGGGGATGGCGCCAATGCCGACAACGCCTTCAATCGATGCATCCGCCGGAATCTGCAACTTGTCGCGGGCAGCCACAAACTTCATCGCGCCGATAAAGCAAGCCGAGTAACCCGCGGCAAACAACTGCTCAGGGTTGGTCCCCTCGCCACCTGCGCCACCCAATTCTTTTGGAGTGGTCAGCGCCACATCCAGTACGCCGTCAGAAGAGATAGCCCGGCCATCACGGCCGCCAGTGGCTTCAGCGTATGCACGGTAAGCAACAGTTTCGATCGACATAATGATTTCCTCTTGGTAGTCAAAAAAAGGGGTAACAGATGCAACGAGGATCAAGTGGTTGTTCTCGTTGGCCTTGAAACAACATTATCGCGCAATTATTTAGCGCGCAATATAAATATTTGCAGATTCATCTATCCGTTCGATTAAGCCCTTCTATCGCCACCAACCGACCGCCAAGGAACCTCTGAAAAAGGTAGCAAGCGAAGATAGAACAAGGCGCAACGACCAACGGGAGTAACAGCCAAAGGCTGGCCCGAAGGGCGAGCGCCAGTGAGTCAAAGATGCGAAAAAGCGACCGGGGTCGCGCTCGACTTTAGTTGGCCTAAATGAGCATTTGATTCGCGTTGATCACCCCTTCGGGGCCGCAGCATGGGCTGCCCAACTGAAGTTCGTTCAGCCTGAAGGCTGTGAGCAGTTTTTAAACGCAGTAATATCGAGCTCAGTAGTTTTTCAGAGGTTCCCCAAAGGCTGCCAGGCTGTTGGCGCGCAGGCTATTAGTGCGTTAACTTGATGGCCATCTTCCGCGTAGAGCTCATCCCATGGATTCCTCACTCGAACCTTGCAAGGCCCTGCTGCTGGACAATCAGCTGTGCTTCGCCTTGCACTCCACCTCGCTGCTCATGACCAAGACGTACAAGCCTTTGCTGCAAGAGATGGGGCTCACCTATCCGCAGTACCTGGCCATGTTGGTGCTGTGGGAAACGGACGGCCTGACCGTGGGCGAGATCAGTGCGCGCCTGCTGACCGACCCTGGTTCGCTGACACCGCTGCTCAAGCGCCTGGAAGCCCAGGGCCTGCTCCAGCGCAACAGAAGCAAGGCCGATGAGCGTGTAGTCGAATTGCGCCTGACCGCCAAAGGGCGCGCCCTGCATGAACAAGCCAAGGCGATTCCAGGCTGTATCCTGAAGTCGACAGGCATGCCCATGGAGCAGCTTGAAGAGATCAAGCAAGCGCTGGTCACACTGCGTAAACACCTGCACCAGTCACTTGATGGCGATTGAAAACTAACGCCACATTGCTAGAGAAAGAATATGAACGACGCATTAATCATCGAAGATATCCGCCTTGGCGACGGCAAGTCGGCAGTCAAGGGCGCACTGATCACCACCCAATATCACGGCACCCTTGAAGACGGCACCACATTCGACTCGTCTTATGATCGCGGCAAGCCGTTTCAATGCGTAATCGGCACAGGGCGCGTGATTAAAGGCTGGGACCAAGGCCTGATGGGTATGAAGGTCGGCGGCAAGCGCAAACTGTTCGTACCGGCCGAACTGGCCTACGGTGAACGGCAGATGGGCCAACATATCAAGCCGCACTCGAATCTGATTTTTGAAATAGAGTTGCTGGAGGTGCTGACCCGCGACGACTAAAGCACTAAATGCCGCTGGCGAATTGCAAAGCAAGACTCGGAGTTTTGATAACCGCCTGACCGCTTAAGCTTGAATCACTTTCACTGCTTGTGGGCGCCGCGATGAAACCGACCAAATCAGTAGCAACCCGTATAACAGCCAGCGAGCATGAGCAGCGCTGGCAACGAGTGCTCGCTCGTGACCCGTCGCTGGACCAGCCCTTCGTCTACGCGGTCAAGACCACGGGCATCTATTGCAGCCCCAACTGCCCGTCACGGCGCCCGAACTTCGACAACGTTGAGTTCTTCGACACGCCGCAGCAGGCGGCTGCTGCGGGCTATCGCCCTTGCAAGCGGGCCAATTGCGGCGACACATCGCTCAACCAACAGCGCGCGGCGATAGTCAGCAAGGCCTGCCAGATTATCGAGCAGGCCGAACAACCGCCCAGTCTTGACCAACTTGCTCAACAAGTCGGCGTCAGCCCGTATCACTTCCACCGTTTATTCAAAGCCGCAACCGGCTTGACGCCAAAGGCCTACGCTGCGGCAAGCCGTGCGCGCAAGCTACGCACGCAACTGCAACAAGGCAGCTCGGTCACCGACGCTTTTTATCACGCCGGCTTCAACACCAGCAGCCGCTTTTATGAAAACAGCGCAGCTGTATTGGGCATGAAGCCCAGCGACTACCGAGCAGGTGGCGCCAGGACTGATATTCGCTTTGCCGTGGCGCAGTGCTCGCTCGGGGCCATTTTGGTCGCACAAAGCAGCCGTGGTGTGTGCGCAATCTTGCTCGGCGACGACCCCGAAGCCTTGGTCAACGAGTTGCAAGATACCTTTGCCCACGCCAACCTGATTGGCGCTGACGATGAGTTCGAGCAGCTAATCGCCAAAGTCATTGGTTTTATCGAGGCACCGGCAATCGGCCTCGACTTACCGCTGGATCTGCGCGGCACCGCGTTTCAGGAGCGGGTCTGGCAAGCGCTGCGCAATATTCCGGTTGGCAGCACCGCCAGCTATGCAGAAATCGCCAAACTAATCGGCGCACCCAAATCATTTCGCGCCGTCGCCCAGGCCTGCGGGGCCAACAAACTTGCAGTGGCCATTCCTTGCCACCGCGTGGTCAGAAGTGACGGCAACCTGTCTGGTTACCGCTGGGGCATTGAACGTAAACGCCAATTGCTTGAGCGTGAAGCCCACGGCTGATCAATGGCGACACTCTATTGGGCAGGCAAGAACTTCAGCAGCTCAGCGATGATGGCTTCGGGAGCATCTTCCTGGACCAGATGCCCGGCGTCGGGCACGCGTACCATCTGGCAATTACCAATCTGCCGTGCCAGCGCCTCGCCCCGCTCAATGGGTATCCACTCATCCTGCTCACCCCAAAGCAACAGGACCGGGCATTCTATCGACGCATAGGCGTCTTGCACTTCATCGGTATAACGCTGATCCATCTGCGCAATCTGCCGGTAGAACGCGCCTTGTCCGCCCTCGCCCAGCCAGGGTTTGGTGTAGTGCTGCAAATCGCGCTCAGGCATGGCGTGACGCACTGCGCCCTGTATATAGGCGGCCAATATCGCTTCGTGTATATAACCGGGCAAACCGCTGAATGCCTGCTGATGCTGACGCACATGCTGGACGAAAGGCGAGCCCCAGGGCGCGATTGCAACCGGGTCGATCAAGGTCAGCGTTGCGTAGGCCGCCCTGTTGAGAATCAAGCAGCGCAAAGCCGTAGCGCCGCCAAAGTCATGGGCAACAACATGGGGTTTATCCAAACCCCAATGCTCGATCAAGGCAGCGAGCACATGATTCTGCACACCAAGCGAAACATCCTCGCCCTCAGCCATTTCAGATTGTCCGTAGCCGAGCAAATCAAAGTAATACAGGCGGTAATGACTGGCCAAATGCGGCGCAATGCGCCGCCAAACCTGGGATGAAAATGGCGTGCCGTGCACCAATACCAATGCAGGGCCTTGACCCATGACACCGTAGCGAACCGGTCGACCTGCAAACTCAAAGCTATGCGGCAAGGATAGTGATTGATCAGCAACGCTCATATTTAACCCCTTTTAGAATCTATAAAGGTTAGAATTGAGACTACCATACCTAACCTTTATCAACTAATAAAGGGGTTATATGAACACAATCGACACCCCTCAGTGGAGCAGCAGCGACTTTATCGCCGACGATATTCTGCTCGACTTTCTCAACACCACAGGCGCTAAAGACAAACAACGCACGAACGAAAGGCTGCACTCAAGCCGCGCACTCTTTGACTGGGCCTTGGCCGCACAACTTATCAGTGAAGGCGAGCACCAACGCTTGTTACAGCAAGACAAGGCAGACACCGCATCAGCTGGGCGCGAGCTGGAACAGATAATCCTGTGGCGCGAGGCCGTGCATGGGCTTATGCGCGCCTATGCCAACAGCCATGCACCAGAGGCTGTCGCTGTAAAAGCGGTGGAGACGGCTATCAAGCAAGCACTGGCCAGCGCCCAATTGCGCCACAGCGTTGGCGAGCCCGGCTTTTGGGATATCGACGCCGAGCAAACAGGGCTGCCAACCATCCGGCATCGATTGGCCCTGCACCTGAATAAGGGCCTCACTGGCGGTCAATACCAGCAGGTCAAGGAATGTGAAGCCTGCACATGGTTGTTTATCGATACATCGCGCAGCCGCAGGCGCCGCTGGTGTTCGATGAGCACCTGCGGCAACCGGGCCAAGGCCCGGCGCTTCTATCAGAACGAAAACAAAATGTGACGCTGGATTAGCCCGGCTAATTCGCCAGCCGTTCAAGCCGCACCCGGTGAGTGCCGCCTACACCGAGCAATCAATCGAAGCAGTGGCTTTACGCCTTGAGACGGGTAACCAACCGCGCTTGCAAGGCTTCAAGTTCACTGGCGTCCGCTTTGGCGCTGGCATGAATACCCAGGTCTTCACCGGCGAAGCGCGGGATCACATGCATATGGATGTGGAATACGGTTTGCCCGGCAGGCGCCCCGTTAAATTGCGCGACCTGAACACCCGCAGGCTGCAACTCATCGACCAATGCACGGGTGATTTTTTGCACCACCTGCATAACCTTGCACAGGCTCTCGGCGTCGATATCGAGCATATTGCGCGCAGCGGAGCGCTTGGGAATTACCAGCGTGTGGCCAAAGGACTGGGGAAATACGTCGAGAAACGCCAGCACATCATCGTCTTCATACAGCTTGTAGCACGGCGCATCGCCACGAATGATCTGGGCAAAAATATTCTGGGAGTCGTAATCGCCATGCAAGCTCATGAGGGTTTCCATAATCCGTGGATGAAAGTGTAACCATACCGGTTTTACCTAGTCAGATGAAACTCGGTAGGCTTAGCTGAATCCTACCCGCCAGACCTTTTGATGTGGAGCCCCTATGCCTGATCTATCTGCTTTCAAGATTACCCAGAAATGGCCCGCCAGCCATCCCGAGCGCCTGCAGCTGTACTCCCTGCCCACGCCAAACGGGGTCAAGGTGTCGATCATGCTGGAAGAGATTGGCTTGCCATACGAGCCGCATTTGGTCAGTTTCGAAACCCGCGACCAGTTTTCGCCGGAATATCTATCGCTCAACCCGAACAACAAAATCCCCGCCATACTCGACCCCAACGGACCAAACGGCCAGCCGCTTGCGCTGGTTGAGTCAGGGGTCATACTCATTTACCTCGCAGATAAAACCGGCCAACTGCTCGCCAGCGACCCCGCGCAACGCTATGAGACCCTGCAATGGTTGATGTTCCAAATGGGCGGTATCGGCCCAATGATCGGCCAACTGGGCTTCTTCCATAAATTCGCAGGCAAAGACATCGAAGACAAACGCCCGCGCGACCGCTATGTAGATGAAGTCAAACGGCTGCTCGGCGTGTTGGAGCAACGCCTGCAAGGCCGCGAATGGATTATGGGCGACGACTACAGCATTGCTGATATCGCCATCTTCCCGTGGATGCGTAACCTGGTTGGCTCCTATGACGCAGGCGACTTGGTCGAATTCAACAAGTGTCCGAACATCAAGCGCGTGCTGGACAAGTTCCTGGCCCGCCCTGCTGTCCAGCGCGGCCTGAATATCCCCAACCGCGGCTAAACCGAGCCACAGCCGCCAATGGCAAGGCCCAAAGCCATCGCAAGCACATGAAAATATGCGAAAAAATGCACTTTGGGCTTCGCCAAATGCGAATCAACTGATATCATGCGCGCCGCTGTGGGAAGATGCCGGAGTGGCCGAACGGGACGGATTCGAAATCCGTTGAACTGGCAACAGTTCCTAGGGTTCAAATCCCTATCTTCCCGCCACTATTCAATACTTAAGCCCCTGAAATTCCTAGAGTTTCGGGGGCTTTTGTTTTTCCGGACACGCAATGTGTCGAAAAAGTGTCGAAAAAGTACAATGATGGCAATTCAATGTGATGCAGAGATATGCACATGGAAATGCTGGCAAAGGTAGGACCCCACGCGATAAGCAACATCCTCATTCTGGCGCTGATAGTTATCCTGGCGATAATGCTGCTAGGCAACATAAGCGGTAGCAAGGACGAAGACACACGTTGGTTGCACAGGGGCGTAGGGGTCGAGGTTGCTTTCGTACTTCTGCCATTCGTTTTTTATGGCATTGGAAGCCTTCTAAACGGCTCCTACTCAAAGTTCATTGCCAGCCCTGAGTTACCAATGGCAGCAATGATTCTAGCCGCCCTAACTATTATTTCACTCATGAAGGGCTTGGCGGCCTCAAAAAATCAGACATCCATTGAGAACTTTCTAGTTTTCACATTCCTAGCAATTCTTTTACTGGTTGGGCTTGGCGCATACATCGCTTGGCTTGCTTTTGCTAAGGATGTTTCGCCCTGGTTCGGCGCCCTCAACAGTCTAATAATCTTTGGCGTGGTGATTTTTTCATTCGCGGTGCACGCAGCCATGGCAGAGCGGATCAAAAAAACACAAGCTGTGGACTTAGCTGGATCAACGAAAGAAAGTCACCTGAATAGCTAGCCGTAGTGAGGTAGCAACAAGGAAAAATCATTAACTGGCCCAAACTTTACAGCGTCCTGCAAATGATCGGGAGCCAAATGCGCGTAGCGCATGGTCATAGCCAATGATGTGTGACCAAGGATTTTCTGCAGGGTCAAAATGTTGCCTCCGTTCATGACGAACCGGCTAGCAAACGTGTGTCGGAGAACGTGCGAAGATTGCCCTGCAGGAAGGGGAATCTTTGAGGCGGCTAAGGTCTGGTCAAAGCTATTCAGACAGTTTGTAAAAAGACCATGCTGTTTGAAGTGGCTCAATATCTTTGCCTGCAAAACCGGGTCTATCGGAATTGACCTGGTGCGCTTGCCTTTGGTGTTGATGAACGTAACCAGCCCATCACGCACCCTATCAGGTGTTAATGCCTGAACCTCGCCCCAGCGACCACCTGTAGCCAAGCAGATAGCAGCAACCATTGCGACATGCGGTGTTTTGCAACGTGAGTGGATCACTGCAAACAGATGCTCGATTTGCTCCTGGGTAAGGTAGCCCAATTCCCGTTCTTGAAGCCGCAAAGGCTTAACTCGTGCCAATGGGTTTGGGTAATCAATTTCCTCAAGCTGAAACAAGACGTTGAACACAGCTCGCAAATAGCCCAAGCGATTGTTGAGGGTCTTGGGGTTTGCTCCAGCGTTGAGCATTGAAGCGCGGTACTCTGCGTAGTCAGTTCCCGTTAGCTTTATAGCAACTGGGTTACCAAGCGATTTAACCAGGGCATCCAATAAGCGACGTCGAGCTGGCCCATCAGCAAGGGTGTGACTGTGCAAAATTGCCCAACGCTCTACCAGATCAGACAGACGACGGCGGTCTTTAGGTTTTGGTGACCAGTCAGGTGTTTCAATTGCCTT
Organism: Pseudomonas sp. RL_15y_Pfl2_60; assembly: GCF_963970595.1. Taxonomy (NCBI): domain Bacteria; kingdom Pseudomonadati; phylum Pseudomonadota; class Gammaproteobacteria; order Pseudomonadales; family Pseudomonadaceae; genus Pseudomonas; species Pseudomonas sp. RL_15y_Pfl2_60. The sequence goes on from NZ_CAXAOE010000004.1 coordinate 71,928, forward strand.
ATTCCTGCAGGTTGACTCAAAACGCTGAGCCTCGCCCTTGGTCTTGAAGTTTTTGCGATAACGCTTGCCCTTGATGGGTTCTACATCGACCCGCCAGCGTCCGTCTGGGAGCTGCTCAATAGCCATTAGACCGCTACGCCCCACCTGATAGTGCGTTCCTTTAACAATTCTCTGATGTGCTGGTAGATCCCGTATTCAGTCTTACCCTTTGCTGCGTAGTGATCGCGAATTACTGGCCAGCACTCCCATTCTTGAAGGCTGGCAAAGGCTTTTTTTGCGCTGACACGCTCGCGAGCTAAAAGGCTAACCATGTTGCCGATGAATAGATCGACGTTCTTACCGCTAAAGCCGTTGGCGGTCTTGTGGTGGCGCTTGTAGGTGGTGTGCTCGACGAGGGAAGCGACAGGGACAGATACCCGCACATCTTGGCTGATCAGCGTCCAGAACGGGTTGTAGCAGCCAGGGCGGTCAAGCAACCGGAAGGCTTCACAGCCATAGCGCCACAATCCGTCCAGGTGAGGCACTAACGCCGCATAGGTATGGCCGCCGATCACTTCCCCGGTGTGAACGTTGAGGGAACCCAGGGTGAATTGCTGGACAATTGAATGGTGATAGCGCAGCTCGATACGGGTTACATCTTGCCCTGGGTTGTAGTCATACTCGGGATCAGCTTCAAACGGGTTATCAGAAGAGCGCCAGACGTTCTCCCAATAGTCGAGCTTGTCAGTAGCTCGGGCTTGCTCAGTCTTGTTGTAGATACAGAGCTGCAGGCCACTGGCTGAGCCGAACATAGCCGTTTCACCACGACCATAAGTCGAGCACTTGGTTGCCCAGCTCACCTCGTTGATACCGTTGATGCTGCGTTGTGTCCGGGCGCGGCAATGCAACTTTGCTGCGATGTCGTCTGGCGGTGTCCAGCCCTGTACATCGAGTGCCAAGTGAACGGCACACTGGTTCTTTTCCATGGCGTTCAGAACCGCGGTGGCAAAGGTGTCCATGAGCTTTTGCAGTTCGCCATGATCACGCACTTCAATTGCATGCGGCGACACCTCGATTTTCAGGTGTGGCCCAACACTGTCTGGCTTGGCGTTGAAGTTCTTGATCAACATAATGATGCCCAGGTCAGCGTTTTGCAGCTTGTACTGGTAGCCAGAGTCACGCCCTACCCTGCCTTTGTGCCAAATCTCACCGGCAAACTCGACATAACCAGGTTCTTCGAACATTGGCAGAATTTCAGGACGCAAAACGCCCCGGTAATGCTGTCGCACGGTGTCCACACCACAGCGCAAGATTCTGACTTTCGACAGGTCAGTGAGCTTTGCGTCTGATGGGTCAATGAAAAGACGGCTTGTAGCGTCTTCCTCAAACGTCATCGGTGCGACACGAAGCTGATGCTTTGGCTTAGCCATGGTTAAAACCTCTTATTGCTGGACAATGCGAAACTTAAATTTGATTTATATGACGTGTTACAGGGACGTCAGCGCGCGGTTTGCGCGCAGGCTCGGGGCTCGCTCTGCGTGCAAAACCGGCGCGAGCCTCGCCCCTGACACTCACCACAGGAAACGGCCCTTTTCACTGCCTACAACGGTGATGTTCGTACTCGGTTTGCCCTGGTCGAAACCTGGAGCACGATTAGGGTTTGGTCGGTCTTGCGCCTGCAGCACCTGTTGTTGATTGTCTCGATCAGGTATCGACGGATCGAAATAGCCGTTATCAACAATCTGTTTGCATAGGCTGAATTCGGTTGCCACCCGTGTGCCTTGCTGGGTGTAGCACTGGCACACAGTCGGTTTACCGTTCACCACTGCGCTAGGCATCTTTGAGAACGACCGGGCGTAGGTGTCGGGATCGGTGCTGGACAAGCAATACAGGCGCGGATAGCTCACAGGCTGAGTGAGTTCATCGTAGATAGGAGCTGATGACGGTATGCCCTCAATGCGAGGTATACGGCGTTGTGCGTAGTGTTGAGGCGATTCTTTGCGAGGTGTATCAGCGTTACCAGGTGACGAGCCGATGAACGACCCGACGCTCGACGTGACCTTATCAACAACACTTTCATTACTGGCCGCGCCCTCTGCTGTTGATGCAGCGCCGCCTTTACCTTCTTGGTATCGCTCGTAAAAACGGTAAGTCAGCACACCGGCAATGATGATCACCAGAATAGCCAAGATGAACTTGGTAGGCAGCTTGGCCTGAAAGTGGTGTTTAGCGTTGGTGCTGGTGTAGGTGCTGAAATACTTTTTATCGAGTCGAACGGTTTTCTTGTCGGCGTCTTTGAAGCTGCTTTTGACTTCGACCTTCTCAATCACCACCTCAGACTCAAAGCGGATCAGTTGTTGAGATTTGAAGACACGCCAGTAGTGAACATGCCCATTGCACAGCCGACGCAAGTGAACATCCAGGTAGCGCGGATCTTGAGTAACCAGGTGCACTTCGTGGCCTTGGTGGCGCATGGTTTCAAAGCGGGTGATGAACTCGGGCGGACGCTGGCGAGGATCACGCGAACCAAACCAGCCTTGGGCCTCATCCACCACAACGATGGCATCTTGGGGCAGCTCAAACCATTTCTCAGGATCTTCGAACTCATACCACTCGGCTTGGAGTAACTCAGGCTTGAGGCCGTTGATGTTGTGGTAATAAACAGGCCGACCTTCGGCTAAGGCCTTCTGGTCTATTTCCCGGATAGTGTTAAGCGTTTTACCGTGGCCGGGTTTCCCCGTGCGTATATAGAGCATGGAGAACCCCCTTAGGCCTCGATCGAAGTGCCGCCCGGCTTGTGCCAGACCTGGTTACGCTTACGATCAGCAGCCTTATCAATACCCGCAAGAACAAAGCGCGTGGCAATGGCTGCGAAGTAGATATTCACAATCACATCGAACTTAGCCAGCCCGAGAATCGGCATAATCACCGGCCCGACTTCGCCCATACGCGATATAAGTTCATCTTTGGCCGCATCGATAATCAGGTTAAAACCCACATAGCTGACAAAGCCGAAACCAAGCATCTTGAGCACCATGCGCACAAGCGGGCCGAGCACCATGATCAGCATTTGAACAATCAATAAATATTGCATTAGCTACCCCCTACAGAGCGCCCGACATACAGCGCGGCAAAGACAAGAGCAAAAGCCACAAACAGGTTGCCGAGGTCGGTAGCAGCTCGACACAGCGGCTCATAGGTAAATTTGAAGGTGTGGCCGCCAGCGGTGATCAGATTGACCGTTTCATCAGGCGGGCAACTGGCAGGTAGAAACCGCGTGCCCTTGTTGATCAGGCCTGGTACATCGATATCATCGCCGCCTTCGTCGAGTTCGAATTTGTCGCCCTGGACCAGGCTTTCAATGTCGTCTTTGTGGCCTTCAAAGTCGGCTTGTTCTTCGGCAAAGCACTGCTGTTCTTTTTGCTTTTTGAGAATGGCGCAGTTGATCGGGTCGCCTTCACAGCTAAACGAACCATCACAATCCCCCGCATCAGCACTGCGCTCGGGATCTTCGCCCTCTTCATCCTCACCCTCGCCATCATCACCAGGTTTGCAGTTATCTCCGGTGCACTCGGTCTTTTCATCACCGGGCGTACCATCAGGATTTGTGCCAGAGGTTGTGGTTTCGGTTTTACTGGTCGAAGTGCAAGGCTTGGTGCCCTTGCAGGTGGTTTTGTCAGTGGTCTTGCTGGTGTTGGTATCGGTCGAACCGTCAGGTTTGGTTGTCATTTCGGTTGTTTCGGTGACCTTGGTGTCGCTCAGTTCAGGTGCAGGTTTACCGCTTGCGCAATTGAGCATGCCATTCGAGTTCTCACAGTTGAGCTTACCGGGTTCGACATATTGCTCAGTCCCCGTACAGGTACGCGTTGCTATGCCATCGCTTGCAGTTGTCCACTCGCCGCAAATGTTGTCTTTGTTGTAGACCGGGGTTTTATCGAAGGGCGGCTTGGCCGGAGGCTGATCAAAAACGCTTCCAGGTGGCGGGCTGTTAGTGGTGCACTCAGAGCCAGCGCCTTTGTATTGGACCCGGCAATAAACTGAGTTCAAATCCATGCCGGACGAAGCGTTCTCGTAACGTGCGCAGCCGTCGAGCACACCGGCACGGTTATACAGGCAAGAGTTCTGACAGATAGTCGTAGGCGGTGCGGTATAGGGCTGATCAGAACCTACGACGCCGGCTACATACTCATGAACAAATATACCAGTCTCTGATTCGCATTCATCTGGCTCAGGAGCATCGCATTTGCCCGTTTCAGGGTTATAGGTTGAATTAGTGCAACCATTGCCAAACCTGGTAACAGTCCAGTTGCTAGATGGAGCAGCAGAGTTATCTGACTTCCTGATTCTTTTGTAGGTGCACTTATAGGTATGTTCACTTTGGAAACCGGAATAATCGGACATTATCTCGGTATAAATAAAGGAGGTTGATTCGGTGTAACTGGCCGCAACACCCTCGCAAGCTGCAAGCGCGCTAGGGTAATGAGCTGTAGACGTTGAGCTGAACGCCCAGTAATAATCCTCAGCACTCACAGGCGAAGCACTGAGCCACAAGGCGATAAGCAGGAACAGTGAGCGAGCCATATCAAACCCGCCCGAAGAAGATCAGGTAGAACGCCAGACTGGTGATGATCAGTACGTAGACCTGGTAGCTGAATGTGTTCATGGCGAACTCCAAAAAGAGAAACCCCGCCGAAGCGGGGTTGAGTTGCTACGGCACTGGTGAAAGTGCATGGGAACGCTTACAGGGCGCGGCGCATGTACTTGAAGGCAGCGGCAGCAATGAGCAGGCCCATCACCGTCCAACCGAGCGTGCCGATGTCAGTACCGGACTCGGTCAGCTTGGCGGTGGCTTCAGCTGGGATTTCTGCATAGGCCGTGCTGGCCAGCAGCGTGGCGCTTGCAACACCAGCGGTTGCCAGTTGACGGGAGCGACGACCGAAGGCCGAAGCGGTGTTTTTGAGTTGAACTTGCAGAGCTTTCATAAGGTGTTACCTCGTTATTTCAGGAGTTTTTTGAGGATCAAGAAAGCAAACACCGTGGCGAACAAAATGATCGTTTGGCTTTGTAGTTCGCTTACCTGGTCCCAAGTGAGCGCAGAACCGTTCAAGTCCTGCATTTCCTGTTGTGTGAGGGACACCAGCGAGCCGTTGCAGGTGGGCACACCCTCTGCACTGACTAACCAATCGCCCTCACACGCCAGAAAATTCATTCGTCGCTCGCCAGCTCAGCGACGGGTTTGGTTTCAGGCTCGCCAGTTAGCGAGCAGTCAGGGCAGACCGTGTAGTAAGGCGGTTGAGTCAGATCAGCCAAAAAGTCGGACTGGTCAGGCGCTGTGTTATGCAACTGGCCCATCACACGCAGGCAGAGATTGCAGACGACGCGATCAACTATCAGCACGGTCATGCCCTCCGGTTAGCTGGCTTTTGCCGGGTCGGATGGTTTGGCCGAATCTGATGCTTTAGCCGCGCCAGTGGTGGACGGGGTTGGCGTGGTGCGAGTACCAGGGCGTTCTACTTCTTCGATGTGCAGGGCTAGATTTTTGCCCTTGTTCTGGCCGCCGCGAGCTACATCAAAGGTGATGCGCACAAGCTGCAGGGGTTCGAACTTGGAGCCAGCGTGAAAGATTTCATCAGCGACATCGTCGTCAGCAGCCATGCCGATGATCGACAAGCCGTGCTCGGTTTTGCCGTCTGGTTCATCACCGTAGAAAACCTTGATGTATTTCTGGCCGTTCTCACCGTCGAAACGTTGAGTGCCAAGAAATGCTACTTCCATAGTTGAACGAGCCATGTTTACCACCTCTTTGAATTGCGCTTGATTGCGCGGTTTTGCCTTTCTTCGGGCTGAGTTTTCCCGCACCGGATAACTTCAAGTTTTTTCCGGTGGGTGGTTTTCAGATCGAAGCGGCGTTTCTGTTAAGTCGCTAAATTCGTGAGCTGTGTTGCCTGTTTAAAACCAAGGGCCCGGCCCTTGTTATCCCGTTTCGCCACCTGAGCCCGCGCCTGGTAAACCAGCCCCGGACACAGGCGGCGATCTACTGTCAGGCGGTTGCTCGACTACCCCGCAGGCTTGAACAGCTTGTTGAATCGCTTCATCCAGCACATCCGTTACCTGCATAAGCCCTTGCTGAATGCCCATGAGGGAAATCACAGAAGCAGCAAGACAGCCCAGTACAAAGGGAATCGACCAGTGCCAGAGCAATGCAACTAGATAGCGAGCCGTGCGGAAGGCTGTCTTTGATTTAGCAATCTCACTGCGACAGATCTCGAAGGCAGCAACGCAAAAGAAGACTGCCAAGATGATTTGTAAATTGATCATCGGAAAACCGCCCAAACAATACTGAGATTGATCGTGACGCAGGTGCTGACTATTGCCAGCTCAGTCCACGTTATGCCCGTTCCCCAAAAGGTCATTGGTTAAGCCCCATGTTGGGACGTAAGGCACCGGCTTGCCCGAGTCGTAGATAACGCTCCAATACTTCGGCGGTCGGTTGCTGGGCGTGTGTTTCGCGCATTTGTAAGCCGTCTGGCAGAACCAGCGACCATTTACGAGATACGGCAGCCCACGGGGCTTGCAGTCGTTGCAGGGTGTGGACTGGCAGAGAGCGGGATTTGCCATTTCGGCCAGAGTCCAACATACAGAGCAGGCGCAGTTCTCGGCGTGGGGTTGATGCAGGTAGCGGTTGAGCGTCATAGCGCATACCCTCCCCTAGTCGTCCGTTGGTGATGTTGATCACTGGGCGTCCTCCTGACTTTGTTTAACCTGGGCAAAGCTGGCTTCTAGGCGAATGATTAGATCTGCATTTATAGAGCGGCGTGATGCCTTAGAGGCTTGTTCGACCTGGGCACGCAGTGCAGCAGGTAAACGGAGCTTTAATTGGGCGTCTAGGCGGCTCATTTGGGCTAGTCCTCGTCGCAGAGCTGTTGCGTGAGCAACGCGACATTGACCATCAGGCGCTTGCCGACTTTGCGGCTTGGCAAGTAGTCCCGCTCTAACCAGGTGCGAACCACAACAGGCTCATGCCCCATGCCGATCCACTCGGCAAATGCCTGCCAAGGCATTAAAGGTGGCGGGCCGATCAGTTTTTGATTGTCTGGCACTTCCGTATCCATTCGCTTTAATCCACTATGTTCAGCAATGATCCGAGGGCAGCTCGGGGCAATTGTTTCTCTCGGGGAAAATATAACCCTGCCGTGATGCTAGGGCAATAGCTTCCCCTGAAAAAAGTGAAAAAACTTTTTATGACGACATCCGCAGACAGAGCACGAGCGTTGATAAAAAAGCTCGGGCCAAAAAAAGCCAGTGAATTAGGGAACGGCGATCACGACAGATGGAAGAGCGTGAGCAAGGGAGCCGTAAGGGTCACGACAGATGAAATTGACGTTCTAGTTAAGGCGTATCCGCAATATGCCTTGTGGCTTGCAAGTGGCGAAGTTGCGCCAGAATCAGGGCAGACAAGCCCTGAATACGATGAAGCCAACCGAAACTTGAGCCAACCCGACGCGGGATAGCGATTACAAAAAAAGTAACTAGGCGCTGGTACGCCCGAGATAAAACAGGGAAGGATAAAGATGATGAAAAAAAATGAAAGAAATATGGCAACCATCATTTCTTATAAACTGTCAGTCTAAAGCTAGACCTATTAGTTCATATTTCACTTCAGAAGCAAGGATGATTTTATAATATATTGGAAGCCACACAAAAATAAAAATTTATAACGCCGGTATATTGCGAAGACAAATAGGTATGTCTGACACCAAAGCTGCAGATAAGGCGCACCACTAAAGTGTGCAAACTGTTGCGGAGTTACTTGCGAAGTATAAGTATTTTAAATTCAGGGTTAAAAATATGTTCAAGATTAGCGAAGTTAGAATCGACGACTTTTGGCACCGACTAAATGCAAAATGCGGATTCAATGAAGATGTGAACATTATTATCGGTAGAAATGGTACCGGCAAAACAACTTTCATGAACATACTTCACTCTGCACTGACAGTAGACTTAGATGGGCTTGCCGAAAACGATTTTTCTGAAATATTAATAAAGCTTAAAAGCGGAACAAAAAACCGTGTCGTTAGAGTTACAAAGCTTACGCACGAAAGCGCTGCATTCCATACAATTGAATACAAAATATCCAGCTCAAAATATATATTGAGAGCAATCTCTGCTGATGATGTTAGATACCCAACAAATTTCAAAAAAAGAATGCTTGAAAGTGCCTCAGAGGTGAAGAACCATCTATCAAAAATAATTAGCCTATCTTCATTATCTGTATACAGGCTGAAAAGCACAGAAGATTTTGAGATTAAAGATCGCTCGGGCAAAAGATTAATTTCTCCGGTTGACTTTCGATTAATGCAATTGAGAGGCGATCTAACAAAATATCAATTCGACCTATCTGTAGAAGCAAGACAAATTTCTTCAAATTTGCAAAAAGATGTTCTTACTTCAATATTATTCACTGACCCATCATCAACCAGCCAAATAATACCGTCTAAATTCGACAAGGAAAAAGAGCAAAGTCAACTTGTAGGCGCTTATGCAAGATTAGGAGCTATTGACACTGAAGTTAGACGAAAAATCGCGCGACATATTGTGGCTATTGATACGGCAGTTAAGTTGCTTGCTTCAAATCGACACGAAGGGCTCAGTGAAAAGGACTTCGCAGCAGTTGAAGCTTATTTTAGAACACAAAAAATTGTCAGTATGTCTCTCAAGGCGGAGGAACATACAAAAGAAATATTCAGCCCAATAGACTTATTTACAAGTATATTAAAAGATTTCATACCTGACAAAATCTTCGGTATTTATGCTGGAGAACTGAAAGTATTATTTGCAACCCCAGAGCGTGAAGAAATCCCTATTTCCAAGCTATCCTCTGGTGAAAAGCAACTTATTATTTTGCTAGCCGAAGCTCTGTTACAGAGAGGGGAACATTACGTTTATTTAGCTGACGAACCTGAACTATCCTTACATATTGAATGGCAAAGAAAGATTCTGCCTGCGATAAAACAGCTAAACCCAAACTCGCAGATCATTGCGGCGACTCACTCACCAGAGGTTGCCTCAAAGTATCGTTCTCATATTATTGACATGAAGGATGTTGTCAATGGCTGACCTTGAGTATGGCAATGATGCACTCAATATTAAAAGTATATTTTATGGCGCTTCAAAGATGGTGTATGTGGAGGGCGATGATGATGAAATATTTTGGGATACGATCTTTAATTCCCTAGGAAAAAGCGATGTAAAAATTGAGTCAGTAGGCGGATTAAATGAACTTAAAAAAATGGCCAAAAAAATCGAGAACGGCGACATAGATGCTCTCATAGCAAGAGACTCTGATTTTACTACGCTATCACCTAAATACACGCGAAACAATAATGTAATTCAAACATATGGCCACTCAATCGAAAACAGTCTAATTCTGCCTAACACTATAGGAGGCCTTGTTAGAAGTTATGGAAGGATATTGTCAAGAAAAGGAATTGAAACAGACTTTGAAAGCTGGATTGGGCATGTGGAAACTCAACTGAGCAAGCTCATTTATGCAGATGCTCTTAACGACATACATTGTGCCGGGATAGCAGTCACAGGTAACAATTGTGCTAAATTTATGACTGATCGCAAATCTTGTGAGTTTTCGGATAAAAATATCAAAGAGCATTTAATTGAACTCAACAAATCATTCGACTTCGATAAAAAATTAAAAACAATCGAAAAAGAAATTAAAAAATCGAACAATAGAATAATAGATTTTCTGAGAGGGCATTTCTTAGCCTCAGCATCAATTAGATTCGTAAATAATAAGCTAAGAGAAATAGAGTCAAGTAGAACTGTTAACAATGATAGTTTTTTGAGTAGCCTACTTTTGATTTTCAACAACTCATTCAATAATGCTCACCCTCATTTCAAGCATTACAAAGATCAAATAGATACAATTTGACATTGATGCTGTAAATGTAGGTGTCGAAAAAGTGTCGAAATCACTGCACGAAAATGCAGACTTTTGCGAGGTAGGCAGAAGCACAAGGCCCGTAAAGCGGGGCTTTGCGAGGTTAAGCAATCTTAAAAGAGGGGTTCAAATCCCTATCTTCCCGCCATTATTCAAGACCTAAGCCCCTGAAATTCCTAGAGTTTCGGGGGCTTTTGTTTTTCTGGACACGCAATGTGTCGAAAAACGTCGAAAAAAATGCAATGCTGGCAATTCAACATGATGCAGGAGCAAGCACATGGAAATGCTGGCAACACCACAGAGTAAGCGACTTCTTTATCCTACGACTTTTGTTAGCTTGCGCGCCCTGCTGATAGGCTGCATTAATTTAGAGGTGCAGGCTAGGGTTTGACGTCGTTTAGATTTAAACGTGGTCTGTCCCCTATTACGTGAGCCAAACACGGCCAGTGAGTAAAGATCTTCAGGAAAGTCTCTTCACTTATCAGCAAAGGAAGATCGATGAGTAAAGGCATTGCATACGAGTCTGATAGAGGCTGCATTATAGTAGCCGCAGCGTTATTAGATAAGCAGCTCGAAGATAGTATTAGAAAGCATATAAAAAGATTTTCGGTTTCAAAATCTCTAGAGAAAAGCCTCTTTGATCTGAGCGGCCCGATATCAAATTTCTCAGCCAAAATAAGCATTTGTCGATCTTTCGGCCTAATAGACGAAATAGCTTATAAGGACTTAATGATTTTGCGCAAACTAAGGAACTCGTTTGCACACGAAGCAGAAGATGCTAGCTTTACCTCTGCAAGCGTAAGGCAAAAAATCAAGAGCATGCATTTCGTTCAGCACTGTATGAAAGAAATAGAAATAGACCGATACGACTACACTATAAAACCAACAAAAGAAAACAAAGAAGAGAGTGATAAAAAGCGCCACCCCCAAATGCTTGAAGAGTGGAAAACTCTTGCAGATGGATTCTTGAACTACGATAAAGTTATGTTTTGCTTTGCCATAGATGAATTAGAGTACCACATTAAGCACTGTTCAGATCTAGGCATACCGCCACCCAAGACACTCATCCAAGAAATTAAAGAAATAAAAAATAGCAAAAACCAGACTCAAACAACAGAAGACTAAGAGCCATCACAAAAATAGCGACAGAATTATTTTTTCTGTCATTAACAAATAAATCTGCCACCCGCTCTAGGCCAAAATATCTACCAACCACCATAGAATATGAACCTCCATTCAAATCAAGAATAATCAGTTACAGCATAAAAACAAGCCCAGAGCGCGGATTTTTCTTAGAGACCTGCATCATAGCCCCAGACCATATAGACCAAACACTAAAACCACATAGACTCTATCCCTCTGCATTCTTGCCCCAGTAGAGCGGACTCGCATTATCATTTTCTTTCAACCATGTCTCATACCCTTCAATACAGGGCCCACCTATATTTATAGTTAGCTCCACACCATATAAAGCAAGAACAAAATAAAACTCACCATGATCAGTATGCAGAAAATCATATTCATGAACCTTCTGACCATCTAAACCATGTATCTTTTCATCTAAATCAGCATCATAGATTCTACGCACATAGTACGGCCACTCTTTAACACGGCCGTATCTAGCGTGCTCCCTAACCAAGTCAAACTGCTCTTCCTCGACGACATAATCAACACCGCCATAATGAGGCAATAATCTCTGCGCCAAAGCTTCTAGTGCAACCTTTGCAAGAAATCTAGACGTTATCTTGGCCGTCGGAATTCCTGACGCTATTGGAAAATTCACTTTCGAGGATTGACCACTACGAACCAGCTCGACTTGATCCTCATTCAGCTCTATCGACGTAACTATTTCCTCGCTACTCAACACACGCCGAATACTAATTGGCACCTCTGAGCCAAGCATAGCTCCCATTATCGGAGGAACCCTACCCTTCTTACTTGGTATTGCCTGATGAAACCTCAAAGATTCCATTTCAGGAGAACATAAAAACTGCCGCTCTACTTTCCGGGAAAAGTAATTATTGCACTTATCACAGACAACACCTCGCGGAAGTATTTGCTTAGTATTCCACAAGCTTTCAGGAATAATGTGCTCAACACTTGTAGAATTAGCAGAGTCTAACTTACAGAAAATACATCTCATTGTCTTACCAAGTAGATAGCCAAGCTTGACCTCCCAGAAAGCTAAGACCAAAGGAATAACCTGTCTAGCGTGGTGTCGAAAATGTGTCGAAAACACAGCCCAAGGAAGACTGGCACTGGCCAGAACAATAGGGGACAGACCACGTTTATTCTAAACCCCAACTAGAAAACCGAGGTCTTCCCCCAATTATTATTCAATCCAAACTTATTTTTCGCCCTTTTCTTTAATGCTATCTTCGCAAATTACTGTAAGACCAAGGACTGTCGTAGGTGTGTTTCCAAATTGTGTGGGTGTGGCAACTAGCATGTTGGCACTTTGGTCGCCTTCTAGACGATAAGGTTTTCCATTACATACCTTAGCGGCTTTCTGATTTATGTTCTCTAACAGACCTTCTCTTGAATTGAAAATACTACCGTGGCTGGAAATCATATATTGGCCCGGGGCTATCTCATTAGCCCCCGTAAAAGTACAACCAGTTAAGAACAAAGCCAGAAATCCGATCGATAACTTGTATTTCAACCGTTCCATCTCCTGTGTAAACGCGAAAAAGATCATTATGTTCTCTTCAAACCAAAGTCATCTATCGCTCATGAATCGGCGCAGTTGACTCAAAGCAAGCCCTCAGCATCAGAGCCCAAGCCAGCACTCTATCCACTTCAGCAGCAACGGACGGTTGATTAACGTCTCAGTTCGGCCAGAAGCAAGCATTCAACACTTGGAAAATAGCCTGAGCAACCCCTGATAACTCAGGACTGGAATTACCCTTTATTAGCTATTTATCTGTGAAACACAGATCCCAGATGCCCTACTAGTTGAAGAGCAGGACGCTGGGTTGACTGAGATTGACTCAAAATATGGCACATAGCCATGATTAATTCTCGCCTCATGCCCTGCCACGCTTTATCATTCAGCCCCAAAGCCTGCAGGTATCGCACCTACCGCTCGATTCACCTCCGGCAACCGATGGATCTCGCCCCAAGGACATTTCATGCCTGGTTTCTTCCGTGCACTCGCACGCCTGTTACCCCTTTCCTACCACCCTGCCCTTGCCTGCTGCGAATAGCACTGCAACACATGGCGGACTCATCTCCGCCACAAGGGACACGGCCATCAACCCTCCCTGCCCAGCGAGGTAAATACCGAACGTCTGGAACTGAAGGCAAATTGAAGGCAATATGCCCGGGCCTGCTATAGCCTAGGCGAGTGACCCACGGATGATGTTTTGACTTTACAAGGAATGTACCCAATGAAAATTGCTTCTATCATTGCGACCTGTGTGCTCGCTCTTTCGCCTGCAATCGTATTCGCTTCCGGTTGCCCCAAAGGCAAGGAAGGGCCAACCCCCTTCAAGCCAATCACTGAAAACAGCGGTTCGCTCGACGTGCAAATCTACAGCCAAACCGACCTCGGCAGCGAAGCGATCAAGGCAGAGGGCTGGCGTTTCCGCGCACGGACAATCGTTTTCGGTAAGGATGCCGTGGCTCAACTTCATTCCCACGACAAGCGCCCCGAGACAGCGGTGATGAAGCACGGCACGGTAACGGTCTACGAAGAGAACTGCACCGTCAGCTATGAGATGAAAGAGGGTGATGTCTACCAGTCTGGCCACGGCGACGCCCATTGGGTAGTAAATAAAAGTGGCGCACCTGCTGTCATGTTTGTGGTCGACCTTGTGAATGAAGATACCTTCCCGGGGTCCCATGACAAGATGTAAGGCGGCCTATTGTTTGCGCAGCCGATCAATCCCGATAGTTACGCCCGCCCAATCTGGGCTGGGTAAACGCTTGGGATCCTAGGGATCAAACAAAAAATGCAGAACGCTAGGCGTTCTGCATTTTTGTTGTAGCGGTACATGGCTTAACCCGAAGAGTCTGCGCCGCCAAGCTGGAGAAACTGCAGTTTGTGCACTTTACCCTGGCTGTCTTGGTACACCATGATGACCGGGACCACACCGCGTAGCTCGCTGACATCGGTCAAGGAAATAACTTTGGCTACATCCAGCTTGTTACCGTATTCGTACTGAACAGGCTGGATATCTTCATGGTTTTGGTTGGCAAAGGCTGCAGGGGCCAAGCTAAATAATATTGCTGCAAGGGCGGTAGTCGCTTTCATCTGGTTAACTCCTGAATCCATTCATTGGGTGTTTCTGAGCCGGTTCTTGTGTTGCCTGAGCGCCGGCTTGCATTAATCACTCGTTACGTGCCTATAGAGGTAAATGGCTATTTGAAATTACAGAACAAACCTCCAAAGGCGATGACTGGTAGCGGCAACAGTCCAGCGACCTATTTTTCCCAGCCAGATCCAACATTTGCTGGTACCTGTAAACCTGCGATAGGACCGCCCCGCAAAACGCGGTCGAACTTAGAGCTAATCGATTGCTGCGACTATTAACAATCCCGCCCCCGAGCAAGGCGCAGCCAATGGACAATGCATCAAGACTCCAAGCATTACTTGCATCTGACCCCTTCCGCTGGCGCCTGCTGGAAATGGTGCATTCCCTGGCTTTACCCGATTGCTGGATAGCGGCGGGCTTTGTCCGAAACGCTGTTTGGGATCACTTGCACGGCCGTGCGCCTGGCGCAGTCTCAACCGATATCGATGTCATTTGGTTTGATCCGCAGTGCTGCTCGCCCGAGGAGGACAAGACTTTGGAAGCCAGGCTGCGTAAGCTGGATGCGTCGGTTAGCTGGTCGGTGAAAAACCAGGCAAGGATGCATGTTCGTAACGGCGATGAACCTTATCTTTGTGCAACCCATGCCATGCACTTCTGGCCTGAAACCGCAACGGCAACAGCGGTAAGGCTGGGCAAAGATAAAACCTGCGAAATAGCAGCGCCCTTTGGGCTTGATGATCTATTTGGCTTGGTGCTTAGGCACACATGGCGGTTTGCTGGAGAGAAAAATGCCATCTATCAAGAGCGTTTGAAAACCAAGAACTGGCTGGCAACATGGCCTTTGCTTGAGCTTGCATCAGAACCGTCCACTGCCGACTAGGCATGTACAAAGGCCCGACTCTGGGCGCGGCTTAAACAACAGGCATAAAAAAACCGGAAGCAAACGTGCTGACGTTTGGCTTCCGGTTGTGGTTACGCATGGCTTAACCCGATGAGTTCGCGCCGCCAAGCTGGAGAAACTGCAGTTTGTGCACATTACCTTCGCTGTCCTGATACACCATGGTGACTGGGACAACACCGCGTTGTTGGCTGACGTCGGTCAGCGAGATCACTTTTGCCACGTCCAATTCGGTGCCGTACTGGTATTGGACTGGTTCAACTTTTGCGGCACTGCTGGTGCTGGCGAATGCAGCCGGGGCCAGGCTGAGTAGTGCTGCTGCGAGGGCAATGGAAGCTTTCATCTGGGTCACTCCTGAGTAAATTAAATGGGTCATGTTCAAGCTTCTACCGGGCCGGTCCAGGCATTCTGGCCTGTGGGTTGTGGCTGGTAGTTGCTGGGTACGGGGTTAGTTAAACACCCGCGGGTTCGCCAGAGAAATTGACCTGAATGGTACTAAATATTAGCGCGATAAATAGTTTCAGGTAATCGTTCCAAAACTATCTATAGAGACTGAATATAAATATTCCTGCGAGTCATAAGCCGTGCAAATCGCTAACAACGCACCTGCACTGAGTTTCTCTGTACTGCTAGATAGAGTCGTGACTGCGCCAGACATTACAAATCGACACCATCCGCAGCAGGTATGTTCAGAGGTTCGACGCCTAGCAGCGCACAGTTCCAGGCCAAGAAAAGGCTCTAGCGCGAAAGGTTCAGAGTTATCAAGCGGTGCTGCGCTGTGCCAAAAATCGCCCACAAAAAAGGGCGCCGCAGCGCCCTTTTGACCAATTAAGCAACTAAGCCGTCAGCTTGGTCAGTGCTTCGCGGTATTTGTCGGCAGTCTTTTGCGCAACATCCGCCGGGACCGCTGGCGCTGGGGCTTGTTTATTCCAACCGGTGGACTCCAGCCAGTCGCGTACGAACTGCTTGTCGAAGCTGGGTGGATTGCTGCCTTCAACATAGCTTTCAGCTGGCCAGAAGCGGCTTGAGTCAGGTGTCAGCACTTCGTCCATAAGGGTCAAGGTGCCGTCTTCATCGAGACCAAATTCAAACTTGGTATCGGCGATGATGATGCCGCGTGTGGCTGCATATTCAACAGCAGCGCTGTACAGGGCAATTGCAGTGTCACGAACCTTGAGCGCCAGCTCGTCGCCGATAATCGCCTGGCACTGTTCAAACGAAATGTTCTCGTCGTGATCACCCACTGCCGCCTTGGTCGAGGGGGTGAAAATAGGGGCAGGCAACTTGGATGCTTCTTTCAGGCCAGCAGGCAATTGAATGCCGCAGACGGTGCCGCTTTTCTGGTATTCCTTCCACCCGGAACCGGCAATGTAGCCACGTACAATCGCTTCTACCGCCACGGGCTTGAGACGCTTGGCAACCACCGCACGCCCTTCAACCAGCGGCAACTCGGCTGCGCCGACTACATCTTCAACCTTGTCGCCAGTGAAGTGGTTAGGCACCACGCCCGCGAGCTTGTCGAACCAGAAATTTGAAATCGCGGTAAGGATCTTGCCTTTCTCTGGGATCGGCTCGTCAAGAATGACGTCGAACGCCGAGAGACGGTCGGTTGCGACCATCAACATGCGCTTGTCATCAATTTCATAGAGGTCGCGGACTTTGCCTGAGTAGATTTTTTTCAGGCTGAGGGTCGCAGGCGTGGTCATGTCGGAGTTTCCGTCTTGAACAAACGAAACAGGCGAAACACGGGTTTCGCCTATCGGTTTCATGCGGGCTGCGGCTGCAGCCCTATTCGGTGTCTAAATCATGTGGCCAGCAAGGCCGCACAATGTTCGGTTTAACCCAGGTTATCCTGGATCAGCCCGAGGATTTTGCGCGAAACGTCTTCAGGTGCAACCGTGTTCACGTCTTTCTCGACCGACACTTGGACACTGTCGCCAACTGTTGTCAGGCGCACTTGGTAACGTTCAGCACGTGCGTCGATTTCTTCCTGATCAGGTTCGCTGCCAAACAAGCTAGCGAAGAAGCCAGGCTCCTCCTCTTTGGACTTGGCGCCTTCCGCAAGGTTGATGTAGTAAACACCCAAGCTACGGTTAAGGTCGTCGATGCGCACGTCAGCCGAATCCAGCGAGCGGCCCACGCCTGACCATGCACGGTCGAAGTCCGAACTGAGGTTGAGGATCGGGTTGCCGTTGCCGTCTTGCGACAGGCTCACGCGGCTTGGTGCGTCGTAATCACGCGCAGCCAGCAGCGATACAGAACCACCTTGGTCAGTGCTGCGCGCCATGCTTACTAGCATTTCATCGAGCAAGGCGGCATCAAGGCTTTCATTGATGCTTTTCTCGGTGAAGGCCACATCGGCAGTGCTACCGGCAGAACGCTCGGCACTGACAACGAAGATTTCACTGGTGTTGCGTTGCACACCTGGTTCGATGCGCACCCGGACACGGGTTTCGGCATCAGGCGTGGAGCCAGACACGCGAGTGCTCAGGCGACGCGCCATGGCTGGCGAGAGGTCTTCAAAACGCTGCCAGTCCGTGGTGAACTCGCCGGTTTGCGGACGCTCACTGGCGATACGAAAGCCATTGGACTCATAGAACTGACGCGCCACTGGCCAGACTTCAGCAGGCACACGCTGCGCGACAATCCAGCGCGAGCTACCGCTCTTCTGCAAGCTGAACTCACTGGCGTCTGCCTGAACCTGCAGCTGTTGAGGACGCGGTACGTCGTACTCGCCTTCGACGTTTTCCGTAGCCACTTGCTGCGGGATAGGCAGCAATGGGTCCAGCGGCTTGCTGTTCACATCAGCCGGAAGCTGCATTGGCGCAGTCTGGCGGGCGGTAAGGTAATCGCTGCCGCGATCACGGAAATAACCATCTTCGCCCCAGATCCAGCCGCAACCGCTGGTACTGGAGATAATCAAGGCAAGTGTTGTAAGTCCGGCCAGTCGCTTCATGCGTAGTAATTCCTCAATTAAACCAATACGCCGCACTGGCGCAGGGCCTGACGCAGCGGTTCATGACAGCGCGGGCTGAGCCAGGTCAGAGGCAGACGGATACCGTCTGGCATCATGCCCATCTCATGCAGTGCCCATTTGACTGGAATCGGGTTGGATTCAATGAACAGATTCTTGTGCA
The DNA here is from genome assembly GCF_963970595.1 of Pseudomonas sp. RL_15y_Pfl2_60. Classification (NCBI taxonomy): domain Bacteria; kingdom Pseudomonadati; phylum Pseudomonadota; class Gammaproteobacteria; order Pseudomonadales; family Pseudomonadaceae; genus Pseudomonas; species Pseudomonas sp. RL_15y_Pfl2_60. The sequence goes on from NZ_CAXAOE010000004.1 coordinate 90,153, forward strand.
GTGGCATCAAACGATCGTTGATGGCACGGGCAATAGCCGCTTCACCACGCATGGCCGCAGCGCACAGGTCGCTCATGGCACGCGGCGCAACGTTGGCGGTGACCGAGATATTACCTTTGCCGCCCAGCAGCATCAGCTCAACCGCGGTGGCGTCATCGCCCGAATAAACCAGGAAGTCTTTGCTGACGCGATCAATAACTTCTTTGGCACGTTGCAGGTCACCTGTGGCTTCCTTGATACCGATGATGTTGTCGATCTTCGACAAGCGCTCAACGGTCTCGGGCAGCATGTCGCAAACGGTGCGACCCGGCACGTTGTAAAGAATTTGCGGGATCGCAACGGCTTCAGCAATGTGGCGGAAATGCAGGTACAAGCCTTCCTGGGTCGGCTTGTTGTAATAAGGGGTCACCAGCAAGCAGGCATCTGCGCCGACGTCTTTGGCGGCGCGGGTGAGTTCTACCGACTCGCGCGTGGAGTTGCCGCCCGTGCCAGCGATCACCGGGATGCGCCCAGCTACCTGATCGACAACGCGACGGATCGCCTCAATGTGCTCAGACACTTCCAGCGTCGCCGACTCACCAGTGGTGCCGACCGCGACGATGGCATTGGTGCCTTCTTGCAGATGGAAATCCACCAGTTTGCTCAGGCTATCCCAGTCGAGATTACCTTGTGCATCCATAGGAGTGACCAGTGCCACCATACTGCCCGCAATCATGCAACCGCTCCTGCCGAAAAAAGAGAGCCGTAATGGTACTGGCGCTATGAGCCTTGCACAAGCGAAGTGCTTGGGTTACCGGCCAGTGGATGCAACTCACCACAGGCTTACTCAAGCGCCACGCCCAGCGTTACGGGCTTGAAACTGCCGAAACCCAGCAAGATCAGGGTTAATTATTGTGATTCTTACAACCTGAAAAGCTCAACAAAAGACCGGCCTGCCTGGCAAAAAGCGTTAAAAAACTCGCTTAGCTGCTGCAAATGAACCATTTGCGCTGTCTCATTGATTATCACACCCTGTCTGGCGATGGATTTTTCTGAGGCTTACCAGGCAAATGGAACAGCGGCCATATGCGCTTTTATCAATATGACCGACTGGATATGGATTCGCTCAAGTCGCCAGGTTGGGGAGCGGTTATTGGAGGAGTGATTCCCCTCGGCAGCGCTTTTCGCTACCCTTCCGTCTTTGAGCAACGTTGTGTAAGAAAAATTGCTCACTCATTGTTTAGGAAGGCTGCATGTCCCCCCCCTCAGTACGCGAACAATTCCTCGTTATTAGCGCGCTCGGCCCTAACGCCATGGAGCTGACCAACGTCCTGTGCCGGACCAGCCACGAGAACCGCTGTGCCGTGATCAGCACACGCTTGAGCCGACACGGCGAGTTCAGCGCACTGGTGCTGCAAATCACCGGCAGTTGGGATGCCCTCGCCCGCCTGGAGGCGAGTTTGCCGGCGTTGTCCAAAAAGCACAGCTTTACCGCCAATGTCATTCGCAGCGCGGCTACCGAGAACCGGCCCCAGGCCTTGCCTTATGTAGCCTATGTCAGCTCGGTGTATCGCCCGGACATTCTTAACGAACTGTGCCAGTTCTTTATCGACCACAATGTCGAGCTGGAGAACCTGACCTGTGACACCTATCAGGCTCCGCAGACAGGCGGCACCATGCTCAATGCCACATTAACGGTCACGCTGCCCGCCGGTACGCAAATCAGCTGGCTTCGCGACCAGTTCCTCGACTTTGCCGATGCGCTCAACCTTGATGCCTTGATTGAGCCTTGGCGCCCACAAAACCCTTAAAACCAGCTGTGTAGCCACTTTGCAGAGGTTTTTCCCAGGAGACTTGTATGACCGTGAAGATTGATGCCCCGGTAACCGACTTCCAGGCCCAGGCCACCAGCGAACAACAGGTTCAGCTGTCCGCGCTCAAGGGCAAGCAAGTGGTGGTCTACTTCTATCCAAAGGACAGCACGCCCGGCTGCACCACTGAAGGCCAGGGTTTTCGGGATCAATTTTCCGAGTTCCAAGCCGCCAACACGGTGATATTTGGGGTTTCCCGCGATGGTGTTAAATCGCATGAGAACTTCAAGGCCAAGCAAGGCTTCCCCTTTGAGCTGATTTCAGACAAAGACGAAACCCTGTGCAATCTGTTCGATGTGATCAAGCTGAAGAAGCTCTACGGCAAGGAATACATGGGTGTAGACCGCAGCACCTTCCTGATCGACAAAGACGGTGTGCTGCGCCAGGAATGGCGCGGGGTTAAAGTTCCCGGTCACGTTGATGCGGTGCTGGCGGCGGCACAAGCGCTGAATAAAGCCTGACCTACTGGGCTCAGCCACAAGCTGGTGCTCAAAACTAAAAAGGCCACTGATGCAGTGGCCTTTTTTGTGCGCAGCGATTGGCAACACTAAGCGCAAGGCTGCGGTGGCGCCTCGTTGCTCTCAACGCGTGGCCAGGCATCCAGTAGCGCCTTGAACAGGGTTGCCAACGGGATCGCAAAGAACACGCCCCAGAAGCCCCACAAGCCGCCAAACAGCAACACCGCGCAGATAATGGCAACCGGGTGCAGGTTAACCGCTTCTGAGAACAGCAAAGGCACCAGCACATTGCCATCAAGCGCCTGAATGATCGAGTAGACCAGCATCAAGTAGAGGAACTGGTCACCGAAGCCCCACTGAAACAAGGCAATCAGCGCCACCGGCACCGTCACCACGACCGCTCCGATGTACGGCACCACAACCGACAAGCCCACAGCCAGCGCCAGCAGCGCCGGATAGTTGAGACCCAGTGCAGCGAAGGCAATGTAAGTGACAACCCCGCAAATGATGATCTCAATCACCTTGCCACGAATGTAATTGGCAATCTGCTTGTTCATTTCAGTCGCGACCTGGCTGATCAGCGTACGTTCCTGTGGCAGATAGCCACTGAACCACTTGCCGATAACTTCACGGTCCTTGAGAAAGAAAAACACCAGAATTGGCACCAACACCAGGTAAATCATCACCCCAACCAACACCGGCAAGCTCGACAACGAGAACGACAAGGCCCATTGGCCGAACTTGCCTGCACCACCGCGCAACGACTCGATCGACTGCACGACCTGTTGCTCGGTGACTAACCCGGGATAGCGCTCGGGCAGCATCATGAACAACGTTTGCCACTCGCCCAACATGCGCGGCAATTCGTTGAACAAGGTACTGAGCTGATGCCAGAGCAGCGGCATCAGCACCAGGATAATCAAGCCCAAGCTGCTGACAAATAATGCAAAGACCAGCCATACCGCGATTATATGCGGCACGCGCATGCGCTCGAGCGCACCGACCATGCCCTGCATTAGAAACGCCAAGACCAGCCCCGTCAGTACAGGCGCGAGCATGCCGCCCAATGTCAGGATCAAGGCAAAGCCGACAACCAGCAAAACAGCCAGCACCACCGCCTGCTCATCGGAGAAATAGCGGTGCAGCCAATCACGTAAAACCTTAAGCATTAATAATCCTTGATCAACCGATAATCAGCAGCATCTTCACCAGCCAACCCAATGCCGTCTCAGGCTTTGCGTAGCCAATAGCAATAAACCCCGTCCACCACAGTTTCATGCAACAAACCGTGCCCGGCCAGCGTAGCGAAAGCGCGAAAATCGCGCTGTGAGCCAGCATCCGTTGCTATCACTTTGAGCACATTGCCACTTACCAGTTTGTTCAACTCAAGTTTGGCTTTGAGCAGCGGCATCGGGCAGTTCAAACCGCTGGCATCCACCTGCGCATCGTAGGCTGGCGGCGAATTTTGTACATCACTCATCAAACTATCTCCAAAATTCTGCCGAAAACATGCGCCATATCTTTACTGCTTGTTTCATGATCAACAACATTGCTGTTGACCTGCAGACGCATGCACAGCGGCAGGAGACGCAACATACGCGATGTGATCCACGCTTGCCATGCTCAAGGCGGTGTTTGATCAGGTGGATGTGATGGGCCTGGCTCATTACTTCGCGGCAACAGCGATATCGGCGCACTGGCCAGCGCGGTTTCCCGCGCCACTGGTCATAGCAACCTGATCACAGCTACAGTATGGGCACCAGAAAACCAAGAGCACCTTGAATGAATTTCCTGCGCCCAGCCCTTTTGACGCTCGCCTGCCTGTCTGCCTCCGCCCAGGCTGCCAACGACTTGCCGTCACTGGGAGACGCCAGCTCGGCCATTGTCTCACCCCAGCAGGAGCATCAGCTAGGTCGAGCGTGGCTGAGCCTGCTTCGCGGCCAGGTAAGCCAATTATCCGACCCGCAACTCAAGGACTTCGTCGAGACCAGCGTCTACCGGCTCAGCGAAAGCAGCCAACTGAATGATCGGCGCCTTGAGTTTGTTCTGCTGAACAGTCCGCAGATCAACGCATTCGCCGCACCCGGCGGGATTATCGGGGTCAACGGCGGCTTGTTCCTCTATGCCGAGACTGAAGCCGAATACGCCTCGGTGCTGGCACACGAATTGGCCCACTTGTCGCAACGCCACTTTGCCCGCGGCCTGGAAGCCCAGCAACGCATGCAACTGCCGGTGATGGCGGCGATGCTGGCAGGGATTGTCGCTGCAGCAGCAGGCGCAGGTGATGCAGGTATTGCGGCGATCGCCTCGACCCAGGCAGCGGCCATCCAGGAACAACGGCGTTTTTCCCGGCAAAACGAAGCTGAAGCCGATCGCATCGGCATTATCAACCTCGAAAAAGCCGGTTACGACCCCAAGGCCATGCCGACCATGTTTGAGCACTTGATGCGTCAGTATCGCTATGACCGCATGCCACCGGAATTTTTGCTCACTCACCCGGTGTCTGAGTCGCGTATCGCCGACACCCGCAACCGCGCAGCGCAGTTGCCAAGCGGCGGTAAGAAAGACAGCCTGGAATACCAGTTGATGCGCGCTCGGGTGCAACTGTTTTATGAAGGCACACCCGGCTTGGCGGCAAAGCGCTTTCGCGCCGAGCTGAGCGAAAACCCTAAAAACGACGCGGCCCGCTATGGCTTGGCCATCGCGCTGATCAAGGGTGGACGACAAAAGGAAGCCGGCGAGATTCTTGACCAGTTGCTGAGCAAGTCGCCCAAGTCAATTCCCTACAACCTCGCCCAGGTTGACCTGGATATCGTAGCCAGCCGCTTGAGTGATGCTCAAACCCGTCTGGAGCGGATGCTCAGGGATTATCCAGACAACTACCCACTGAATCAGGAGCGTGTCGACCTGATGATCCGCCAAGGCCGCACTCAAGACGCCGAGAGCAAGCTCAACGCCCTGCTCAAGTCACGACCGAAAGATCCTGACGTCTGGTATCAAGTTGCAGAAGTACGCGGCCTGAGCGGCGACAGAATCGGCCTGCACCAGGCTCGCGCTGAATTTTTCGCCTTGGTTGGCGACTACAAGCAGGCCATTGAACAGCTCGACTACGCCAAACGTCGTGCAGCCAACAACTTCCAACTGGCTTCACGGATCGACGCCCGCCAACGTGAGCTGGCCGAAGAGAAGCGCATGATCGATGAAATGCTCAATTAAGCGGCCAACGACTATGCACTCAACAGGAAGTGCAGCTCGTTGACAGCAAGGGTGTATGACAAAGCGCCATATACCCTGCCCCGCATGGCGGACAACGCGAAGCTTATCCGCCGCGCCACCGGCAAGTCACTCAGCCATAAGCGCGGCGCGTTAACAGCGGTTGTGCATGAAGCCCTTCCCACCTTTAGGCGTTACCGGACAACCTCATTCGCGCCGCCTTGGTAAAATCAAGCATGCGCGTCAGCGGCTTGATCGCCTTGGGAATCAGCGCTGAATCGACAAAGATTTCATTGCTGCCTTCACGCAGGCAATTGAGCGTACGCTCAAGGGTGTTCATCGCCATCCACGGGCAATGCGCGCAACTGCGACATGCCGCGCCGTTACCGGCGGTTGGCGCCTCGACGAATTCTTTATCAGGGCACAGCTGCTGCATCTTGTAGAAAATACCGCGGTCGGTTGCGACAATGAATTTCTTGTTCGGCAGGCTTTGCGCCGCCGCAATCAACTGGCTGGTCGAACCAACGGCATCCGCCAGCTCAATCACCGCAGTCGGTGATTCCGGGTGAACCAGCACTGCAGCGTCCGGGTACAGCGCCTTCATGTCTTCGAGCTGCTTGGCCTTGAACTCTTCGTGGACGATGCAGGCGCCGTCCCACAACAACATGTCGGCGCCGGTCTTGTTCTGGATATAGCGCCCCAAGTGCTGATCCGGTGCCCAGATGATCTTTTCACCGTTGTCCATCAGGTGCTCGACGATCTCGACCGCGCAGCTTGATGTCACCACCCAATCGGCACGGGCTTTGACTGCTGCCGAGGTATTGGCGTACACCACCACGGTGCGTTCAGGATGCTGATCACAAAAAGCAGCGAACTCATTGATCGGGCAACCCAGGTCCAGCGAACACGTGGCTTCCAGCGTTGGCATCAGCACGCGCTTTTCAGGATTGAGAATCTTTGCCGTCTCGCCCATGAATTTAACGCCCGCCACCAGCACGGTTTGGGCTGAATGCTGGTTACCAAAGCGTGCCATTTCAAGCGAGTCAGAAACACAGCCGCCCGTTTCTTCGGCCAGCGCTTGCAGCACCGGATCACAGTAATAATGCGCAACCAGCACGGCGTTCTGCATTTTTAGCTCCGCGGCAATTTCAGCGCGATAAAACGCCTCTTGCTCGGCGGTCAGTGGCGCCGGTTGCTTGGCGTCTAGGTGCGCCTGAACCAGAAGGCGTTCGGAAATCTGCGTCATGTCATCAGGCCCTGTAGCGGTCTATCAGCACGGGATTCAAGTATACCCCCGCTGTTGGCAATACAAGCGCCGACAGAGAGATGTACAAGCGGAGAAGCTGGGGCGGGCCTGTTATCTTCAGGCCTCGGCGCATTTATGCGGCGGGCATAATATCGCGTTCAGGCAACTTTGCTCAAACCACTTGATCTACATAGCCAGCGCACAAACAAAAGACATAAAAAAACCCGAGGTTCTGCAAGAGAACACTCGGGTTTTCGTCCTTTACAGCCAAGCAATCTGACTATGAAGGCAATATGGTGGGTCGTGTGGGATTCGAACCTACGACCAATTGGTTAAAAGCCAACTGCTCTACCAACTGAGCTAACGACCCGTTGCGGAGGCGCATAATACTGATTTCACTCAGTAATTCAACCCTTTAACGCATTTTTTAGGCATATAGGGTTGGATCGGCGACACCAGCAGCGGTAAATCCCTCGCTGCGCAAGCGACAACTGTCGCACTTGCCGCAGGCTCTACCCTGGTCGTCTGCCTGGTAGCAGGACACGGTCAAAGCGTAGTCCACACCATGGGCAACCCCGGCCTGAACGATTTGCGCCTTGCTCATGTTTTGCAGCGGCGCCTGTATGCGAAAGCCATTGCCTTCCACACCAGCCTTGGTCGCCAGGTTGGCCATGCGCTCGAATGCTTCGACAAATTCGGGGCGGCAATCAGGATAACCCGAATAGTCCACAGCATTGACGCCGATAAAAATATCGCGCGCACCGAGCACCTCGGCCCAGCCCAGCGCCAAGGACAGGAATACAGTGTTGCGCGCAGGCACGTAGGTGACCGGAATGCCTTCAGACGGCGCCTCAGGCACATCGATGCTGTTGTCAGTCAGTGCCGAGCCACCCATGCCATTGAGGTTCAAGCCAATAACCTTGTGCTCGACAACGCCCAACTGCTGCGCCACCCGCTCCGCAGCCTGCAACTCTGAACGATGGCGCTGGCCATAATCAAAACTCATGGTGTAGCAGGCATAACCCTCGGCCTTGGCCAAAGCGACAACGGTTGCCGAGTCGAGGCCGCCGGAAAGCAGGATTACTGCTCGTTTGATGCTCATATAAATTCCTCGCGCCATTATTAGCGACGCCATGCTCAGGTTAAGATTTGCAGCAACGGCTTAACAACGCAGGTCAGCGGCCTTGCTCGTCATTCCAGAGAATCTTGTGCAACTGCAACTGCAAGCGAACCGGCAAATTGTCGGCGACTATCCAGTCAGCCAGGTCACGCGCAGAGACTTGATGATGGCTGGGCGAGTACAGCACCTCACCAGCACGCTGATCGAGCCGATACTGGATCAGTTTAGTGGTCGCCCAGTCGTAGTCTTCACGGGAGCAAATGACGAACTTGACCTGGTCATTCGGGGTGAGCAGGTCGATGTTTTCGTAACGGTTTCGCGCCACTTCGGCCGAGCCCGGGGTTTTAAGGTCCAGGACCTTGCTCACACGCCCGTCAACCGCCGAAACGTCAAGGGCGCCACTGGTTTCCAGCGACACCTCAAAACCGGCGTCACACAGGCGCTCAAGCAATGCGATGCAGTTTGGCTGAGCCAAGGGTTCGCCGCCGGTGACACAAACGTATCGCGGTGAGTAGCTGGCGATTTTTTCGATGATGGCGTCAAGCGACATCAGCTCGCCGCCATTGAAGGCGTAGGCAGTGTCGCAATATTGACAACGCAGGGGGCAGCCGGTCAGGCGCACGAATACTGTGGGTAAACCAGCAGTACGCGTCTCCCCCTGCAGCGAGAAAAATATCTCGGTGATGCGCAGGGTCTTTTGCATATAAGCCACGGGCGTAACAGCTAAACAGGCTGTCCGCCTCCGTTGCGGGAAAGAAAGCGACTATCGATTATCAATAGCCGCAAGGACAAGCACAGTTAGCCTGTCCACCAATAAAAACGCCGTGCTCGATCTGGGCACGGCGCTCTTTTTACAATTTTAACAAATAAAAGGGTGCAGGTTACATCCGCTGCAGGTTGCGTTGAGCAAGCTGTGCTGCGGAGGAGTTCGGAAATTGCGCAATCACTTGCTGAAAGGTGCGCTTGGCCTTGTCCTGATCGCCCAGACGCTGCTCAACATCGCCCAGCTTGAACATTGAGTCAGGCACCTTGCTGTGCTGCGGGTATTTCTGCCCTACATCGGCAAACGCCTGGGCGGCGCCTTGCAGGTTACCTTGGGCCAGATTGACTTCGCCTAGCCAATACTGCGCATTACCGGCGTATTGGCTTTTCGGGTACTTGCGCAAGAAGGCGCTGAACGCCTGGTTGGCTTTATCAAAGTCCTTGGTTTTGATCAGATCGAAGGCAGCGTCATAAAACAGCTTTTCCTTCTCTGGATCGGGCTCACTCGCGCCCGCTGAAGCATTATTATCGCTTGGTGCCGCGCCAGCACTGCTGTCGCCACCTGCGGAGGAATTCTGTGTGGCTGCAGCACCAGCTGCTCCACTGCTCAGCCGCTGATCAAGATCCTTGTAGCGTTCAAGGTTTTCTTGCTTCATGCGCTGAATATCGTTTTGCTGCTCTTCAAGCATGCCGCGCAGCCGACCGATTTCGTCCTGCATTTGCTGCAACTGATTGAATAGCATGCCCTGTGCAGAGGCCGGAGCTTGCGCTCCGCCTCCTGCATAGGCGCCGGACGTCCCATAACTCGGCGCTGGATAGCTGCCCGAGTTATTGTCCACAACTGGAACCTCAGCCCAGGCCACAAGTGGCAGGCTGAGCGCGAGTAGGCTTACGAGACGTCGGCACTTTTGCATATCGAATTACTTACGCAGTTCGACGCGACGGTTCTGAGCCCACGACTGTTCGTCGTTGCCAGTCGAAACTGGACGTTCTTCGCCGTAGGAAACCAGTTCCAGCTGAGCAGGAGAAACGCCCTGCAGAACCAGGTAGCGTTGAACGGCTTTCGCACGACGCTCGCCCAGAGCCATGTTGTATTCACGCGTACCGCGCTCGTCGGTGTTGCCTTCCAGAACGACGCGAGCGCCATTGCCTTTCAGGTCTTTAGCGTGAACGTCCAGAGCGCGCATGGCTTCTGGCTTCAGGTCCGAACTGTCGTATTCGAAGTAGAAAGTGGTGATAGCGCGCAGAGCAGCTTCTTCGCTCATGTTGCCGTCAACCGAACCGGCGTCTGCACCGTAACCAGCGTTAGGATCGATTGCGCCTTCGCCAGCAGTGTCGCCGCCTTTCGAAGAACAACCAACAGCAACAGCCAGAGCCAAGCTCAGCGCAGCAAACTTACCAAATTTCAGCATTTCCATCATATAGCTCCTAATGAACCCCAGTGTGTTAAGCAAAATTGCAAAGTAACAAATGTACAACGCCGCATCAGTTCAGGTAGGGGGACCAGGAAGGCTCTCGAACTTCGCCTTGAGCGGTAGGAAGAGGGAGCCTGACGCGACCATTTACGGACGCTAACATCAAGACTCCCCGACCCTGCTGGCGGGTTGCGAAGATTATCATGGTGCCATTAGGCGCAACAGTGGGTGATTCATCCAAATTTGTAGATGAAAGTATCCGCACGTTTCCGCGCTGCAGGTCTTGTGCCGCTACTTTGAAGTTGGTGAAGCCTTCTTGGCGATGAATCATGACCAAGGTTTTCTCATCAGCAGACAGTTTTGGATTGGCGTTGTAGTTACCTACGAACGTTACTCGTTCAACTGAACCACTATTGATATTGGTTTTATAGATCTGTGGTTTGCCGCCACGATCCGATGTGAAGTAGATGGTTTGACCATCTTTACCCCAGAAGGGTTCGGTATCAATACCAAACTGGTTGGTCACCCGGCGCAGGGACTTGGACGCCATGTCCATCACGTAGATTTCCGGGTTGCCATCTTTGGACAGAACAAACGCCAGGCGATTGCCATCCGGAGACCAGGCTGGAGCGCCGTTGAGGCCTTCAAAATTAGTGATCTGCTCACGGCGACCGGTATCAATGTGCTGGACGAAAATCCGCGGGCGACGCTGCTCGAACGAGACATAGGCAATACGCTTGCCATCCGGCGCGAACGACGGCGACAGTATTGGCTCACGCGACTGCAGCAAGGTCACCGCGCGCGCACCGTCATAGTCGGAGCGTTGCAGGGTGTAGCGCGTATTGTCTACCGAGAAGCGCTCAGCCGTCACATAAAGCAAGCGGGTCGAGAACGCGCCCTTGACGCCGGTGAGCTTCTCATACGCCTGGTCGGAGATGTAATGCGCCATGTCGCGCAGCTGATCAGTCGTACCGCCAACAGTACCGGTCATCACCTGCTGCTCAGTGGCCACGTTGAACAGAGCGTACTGCACCTGGATACGACCACCGGCTGGCACCATGCTACCGACCAGAACATACTGCGCGTTGACAGCTTTCCAGTCGCGGTAGATCACTTCGCTGGCCTGGGTCGGCTGGCTGATCATGTTTTGCCGGGGAATGGGCTCGAATACACCTGAGTTGCGCAGGTCATTGCCAACGATCTCGGCAATATCATCAGGCAGCACACTGCCGCCCTGCCATCCAAAAGGCACCACCGCAATTGGCGTAGCGCGGTCTGTACCGGTGCTAATGACCAGTGGATCAGCCGCCTGTACTGCGCCGACCATCATGGTCAAACTCAGTAGAACGATACGCATCAGGGTATTCACAGATCTAAATCCTCCGGTTTGAAGATGGCGCGACGCTTACGGTACTGGCTGTCAAACGTTGCACGATCAAGTTGTTGCATCTCAGAGATACGGCCGACGTTACGTACGGCTTGTACGGCTGAATTATCAAAAGGTGCGTCGCCACTCGAGCGCGACACACTGGCATTAGTGATGGTGCCATCCGGCAACATCTCTATCAGCACTTCAACACTCATTCCATTACGTGCCGAAGGCGGACGACGCCATTGTTCACTGACCAGCTTGACGATCAAGTCATCAAGGTTGCCAGCCACTTTATCACCGACTTCATCAGCCAATGCCTGCTGGTGGCCCACATCATCGGAGAGCAACTCAGCCAGGGCAGCAGCTTTTTTATCCTCTATAGCTTTGCGGCGCGCCTCTTCGGCGGCCTTTTTCTTCTTGGCATCATCAGCGGCCTTTTTCTTGGCGTCTTCTGCTGCCTTCTTTTTCTTCGCATCTTCAGCCGCTTTCTTTTTCGCGTCCTCAGCTGCTTTTTTCTTGGCCTCTTCTTCCGCCTTTTTCTTCTTGGCGTCCTCAGCCGCTTGTTTCTTGGCGGCTTCATCGGCCTTCTTGGCTATTTCAGCTTTTTTCGCTGCATCAGCCTTGGCCGCTTCGGCCTTTTTGGCCTCGTCCGCCTTCTTCGCGACTTCGGCTTTTTGAGCCTCGTCCGCTTTCTTTTGTTCCGCAGCCTTGGCCGCCGCTACTTTCTGCTCTTCGGCTTTCTTTTGCTCCAGCTGCTCAGTCTCGTACTGCGGAGCTGCTGTTTTCTTCTTTTCACCGGCAATTTTCTGATTGGTCTGGGTGGTCGCCTGACTCTGCGACTTAAGCTGATACAGGGTCGCCTGAACAATCGGCTTGGCCGGTGGAAGATCCGGGGCAAAAGCAAAACTGACAAACAACATGCCGAACATCAGCGTGTGCAGGGTTACTGCCCAGACGATCGGCCAGAAATAGCTTTCCGAGGTGGAACGCTCACGTTGCTCGCGCATCACGGGGCCTCGGTAATCAGCCCGACGTTACCCACGTCAGCCTGCTGCAAACCACCCATGGCAGCCATCACCGTGCCGTAGTCGACCGATTTATCACCGCGCACGAACACTTGGACCTGCTTACCCTGACGGCGGCTTTCATTGATGATCGCCGTAACCGCCTTGGTCATGCCGTCGAGCGAGACGGCTTGATCCTGCACGGTGTCGGTGTCGACTTCCGCGCCCATGTTCCAGTAATACGACTTGTCGGCCTTGATCGAGATCGTCAGGACCTTGGCGTCGTTGTCTTGCGGCAAAATCTGGCTGCTGACCTGCGGCAGATCGACCTTGACCCCTTGATTGAGCATCGGCGCAGTCACCATGAAGATAACCAGCAGCACCAACATCACGTCGATGTAGGGCACCACGTTCATCTCGGCGACCGGCTTGCGTCTGTTACGAATTCTGGCCATCGCTTAAAAACCTATCGAGTGAGCCAACAGCTAAACCAGCCCTTGGCAGAATACCGCGTCAGCATTGAGTGGTTGGCGTGCGGTTATTGCCCGCCTAACCCTCGCTAAACAGCTGACGCCCGCTATCAAATCAACTGGCGGTCAGTCTTCTGTTGTATGTACTTTACGGTGCAGGATCGCGTGGAATTCGTCAGCAAAAGTGTAGTAACGCGCAATAAACATCTCACCACGCGAAGCGAAGCGGTTGTAGGCAATTACCGCTGGAATCGCGGCAAACAGGCCGATTGCAGTCGCAATCAATGCCTCGGCGATACCTGGCGCTACAGTCGCCAGCGTGGCTTGCTGCACCTGAGCCAAGCCGCGAAAGGAGTTCATGATGCCCCACACAGTACCAAACAGGCCGATATACGGACTGGTGGAGCCGACGGTGGCGAGGAACGGCAAGCTGGTTTCGAGCTTCTCTTCTTCACGCGAGATAGCCACGCGCATGGCGCGAGCCACACCGTCCATGACGGCATCGGGGTCAACATTTGGCTGTTGCCGCATGCGCGAGAACTCTTTGAAGCCGGCGCGGAAGATCTGCTCCAGGCCTGAGTCCGGGTCAGGGTTACTACCGGCCTGACGATACAGCTTGGACAAATCGATACCCGACCAAAAACGCTCCTCGAACGAGTCAAGCGCACGCTTGGCAGCGCGAAGCATGGTGGTGCGCTGGAAAATCATGATCCAGGAGGTGACCGATGCGGCCACCAGGGTCAACATTACCAACTGAACAACCAGGCTGGCATTGCTGATCAAACTCCACATCGACATGTGGTCAACGGCGTTGGCTTCCACGCTTACTCTCCTGCTGTAGATGTACCCGCGCCGCTCTGCTCAGCAAAGGCTGCACGCAAAGCTTCGGGAATGGCCCGGGGTTTCAAATTGTCGGCGCGCACACAGGCCACCAAAAACTGCCCTTCACAGAGCAGCACATCATCCGCAGCCCGCCTGACTTGTTGACGAAACTTCAAGCTGGCACGGTTTAATTCAATCACTTGCGCAGTTACTGATAGTTCATCGTCGAGCTTCGCCGGTGCGTGATAGCGCACTTCAGTCGAATGCACGACGAATAACAGGCCCTCACTTGCCAGCGTAGATTGGGAAAACCCCAGATCTCTCAGCCGTTCGGTGCGAGCCCGTTCCATAAACTTAAGGTAATTGACGTAGTAGACGATACCGCCGGCATCAGTGTCTTCGTAATAAACCCGACAATGATGAGCGAACGGCTGAACTCCGTTTTGCGCGCGCATACTGTAGTGCTAGCTCCTGCTCTTGCCAATTGGGTAAAGCAAATATATTTTCAATCACCTAGCCCCTTCACCGCCCCATCAGCCGACGGCAAGCCCGGTTATGCAATCGAGTCCCCGTCAACACTGAACAGATCCGCGGCGGGAAGTTCCCCCATGCGCTTGGGCGCATTGAGCCCAAAGTGCAAATAAGCATGTCGTGTGACGACTCGACCCCGCGGGGTACGCATGATGTAGCCCTGCTGGATCAAATACGGCTCCAGCACATCTTCAATGGTGTGGCGTTCCTCGCTGATCGCCGCCGCCAAGCTATCAACCCCTACCGGACCGCCATCGAACTTCTCGATCATGGTCAGCAACAGGCGACGATCCTGATGATCAAAGCCACGCTCATCCACATCCAGCAAGTTGAGCGCCAAATCGGCAACCTGGCGACTGATATCGCCATTGCTGCGCACTTCGGCAAAATCACGCACACGGCGCAGCAAGCGGTTGGCGATACGCGGCGTACCACGGGCGCGACGCGCGATCTCGAAAGCGCCCTGGGTTTCTATGGGCAAATTCAAAATACCAGCAGAGCGGGTAACGATAGTCGCCAGATCATCGGTGTTGTAAAACTCTAGACGCTGGACGATGCCGAACCGGTCACGCAGCGGATTGGTCAACATGCCCGCCCGCGTGGTCGCGCCGACCAGAGTGAACGGCGGCAAATCAAGCTTGATCGAGCGCGCTGCCGGACCTTCACCGATCATGATATCGAGCTGGAAATCTTCCATTGCCGGATACAGGACTTCTTCGACAATTGGCGAAAGCCGGTGAATCTCATCGATAAACAGCACATCGCCTGGCTCAAGATTGGTCAACAACGCCGCCAGATCACCCGGCCGCTCAAGCACCGGGCCCGAGGTACTTTTGATCGACACGCCCATTTCCTGGGCAATGATATTGGCCAGCGTGGTCTTGCCCAGGCCCGGCGGACCAAATATCAGCGTATGATCCAGTGATTCCTTACGCCCCCTGGCCGCCTGGATAAACAGCTCCATCTGCTCGCGCACGCTCGGCTGGCCGATATATTCGGCAAGCGTAAGCGGACGAATCGCACGATCGACCTGTTCATCGCGATCGCGCGTGCTGGCGGTAATCAGGCGGTCAGCCTCTATCATTTAAACCATTCCTTTCAGGGCGCGACGGATCAAGTCTTCACTGCTCAAACCATCTTCTTTGATGGCCGAGACCGCACGACTGGCTTCTTGCGGCTTGTAGCCCAGCGAGATCAATGCACTTACCGCGTCATTCTCGGCACTTGGTGCAGCCGCACCAGCCGCTGGCGTCACCACCAGAGACGTCATGCCTGGCAGGGTTTCCCAGGCCTTGAAGCGATCCTTGAGCTCGACCAGCAAGCGTTCTGCAGTCTTTTTACCAACGCCGGGGATTTTCACCAGCGCCGAGGTATCTTGCGCCTGGACACAGCGCACCAACTCGTCGACCTCAAGCCCGGACATCAACGCCAGCGCCAGTTTGGGGCCTACGCCGTTCAGCCGGATAAGCTCGCGAAACAGCTCACGCTCACGCTTTTCAAAGAAGCCATACAACAACTGCGCATCCTCACGCACGACCAAATGGGTGTGCAGCGTCAGCGGCTCGCCCACTGAAGGCAAACGGTACAACGTTGTCATGGGTACTTCCAACTCATAACCCAGGCCATTCACATCCAGAATCAAATGCGGCGGTTGTTTCTCCGCCAAGGTGCCGCGTAAACGTCCGATCACCGTTAAATCCTTAAAAAATTC
Source organism: Pseudomonas sp. RL_15y_Pfl2_60 (assembly GCF_963970595.1). Classification (NCBI taxonomy): domain Bacteria; kingdom Pseudomonadati; phylum Pseudomonadota; class Gammaproteobacteria; order Pseudomonadales; family Pseudomonadaceae; genus Pseudomonas; species Pseudomonas sp. RL_15y_Pfl2_60. Next base: position 106,127 of record NZ_CAXAOE010000004.1, read on the forward strand.
AAACTACAAACGAAGGCGCCCGCCACGTCGTTTAGCACCGGCCAGACCATGGGGAATAAGACTTTGACGATGATGGGCATGGCACAAGGCAATGGCCAAGGCGTCTGAAGCGTCAATCTGTGGTTTTTTTACCAGCTTGAGCAAGTGCATGACCATCATTTGCACCTGCTCCTTGTCTGCACCACCCGTGCCAGCGATGGCCTGCTTGACCTGGGTTGCAGTGTATTCGCTTATATCCAGCCCCGCCTCGACCCCCGCGACAATCGCCGCGCCACGGGCCTGACCCAGCTTGAGCGCAGAATCGGCGTTGCGCGCCATGAATACCTGCTCGATGCCCATCGTCACCGGGCCATAGGTTTCGATCACCTCGCGCACGCCGCGAAACACAATTTGCAGGCGCTCGGGTAGCGGGCCATTGCCTGTACGAATACAGCCCGAGGCAACATACTCGCAGGTGCGCCCGGTGTCGCGCACCACACCGTAGCCGGTGATCCGTGAACCTGGGTCTATCCCTAGAATCAGTGTCATAACAGCAGGCTCTCAGGTAACAACAAAACGCCGATCAATTAAAAAAGCCGGAACTTACTCCGGCTTTTTCATTACCCCAACTGGGCCATGACGTCGTCAGGAATCTCGGCATTGGAGTGGACATTCTGCACATCGTCCAAGTCTTCAAGCATATCGATCAACTTAAGCACTTTCTGCGCCGTATCGACATCCTCAAGCGTCGAATAGGTGGATGGCAACATCACCACCTCCGATTCCTCAGCTTTATAGCCCGCCGCCGTCAGCGCTTCACTCACCGCGATAAAGTCGACAAACGCAGTAAACACGTCAATCGAACCATCATCGTTGGTCACAATATCATCAGCACCCGCCTCGAGAGCCGCCTCCATCAGCGCCTCCTCTTCCAGGCCCGGTGCAAAACTGATTTGCCCCTTGCGCTCGAACATATAGGCAACCGAACCGTCGGTGCCGAGATTACCGCCGCACTTGGTAAAGGCATGACGCACCTCGGCGGCCGTGCGGTTGCGGTTGTCGGTCATGGCCTCAACGATGATGGCCACACCGCTTGGCGCGTAACCTTCGTAGCTGAGTTCCTCGACTTTCTCACCGTCCGTCGAACCCACGCCACGGGCAATGGCGCGATCAATGGTGTCACGCGTCATGTTTGCGGTCAGGGCCTTGTCGACGGCCAGACGCAGGCGCGGGTTGTCTGCCGGAATCCCACCGCCCTGACTTGCTGCAACTGTCAGCTCACGAATAAGTTTGGTAAAGATCTTGCCGCGCTTGGCGTCTTGACGCCCTTTGCGATGCTTGATGTTTGCCCACTTGGAATGACCCGCCATAACAACTCCGCTTTCTATTACTTATGGGCGCCCACTTAACGCGGGCGCCCAATGTTTATTACTCAGCCTTTGGCTGCTCACGCAGGCGAATGTGCAGTTCGCGCAGCGCTTTGTTATCGACCAGACCCGGCGCTTGCGTCATCACGCAGGCAGCACTTTGGGTTTTCGGGAAGGCAATCACTTCACGAATCGACTGCGCGCCAGTCATCAGCATGACCAGACGATCCAGGCCGAATGCCAGGCCACCGTGCGGCGGCGCACCGTACTTCAGCGCATCGAGCAGGAAGCCAAACTTCTCTTCCTGTTCAGCCGCTTCGATACCCAGCAGGCGGAACACAGCTTGCTGCATTTCCTTACGGTGGATACGGATCGAACCGCCACCCAGCTCAGTGCCGTTAAGCACCATGTCGTACGCACGCGACAGCGCGGTGGCCGGGTTGGCCTCCAGCTCTTGCGGGCTGCACTTGGGCGCGGTGAACGGGTGATGCAGCGCGCTGAAGCTGCCGTCGTCGTTCTCTTCGAACATCGGGAAGTCAACCACCCACATTGGCGCCCACTCGCAGGTCAGCAGGTCCAGGTCAGTGCCCAGCTTCAGGCGCAGCGCGCCCAGGGCCTCGCTGACGATCTTGGCTTTGTCGGCGCCGAAGAAGACGATATCGCCATCAACCGCACCCACGCGATCAAGGATCACATTGAGGTTTTCCAGCGGGATGTTTTTCACGATTGGCGACTGCAGGCCTTCTACACCGCTGGCGCGGTCGTTGACCTTGATGTAGGCCAAGCCGCGAGCGCCGTAGATCCCTACAAACTTGGTGTAGTCGTCGATCTGCTTGCGCGGCATGCTCGCACCGCCCGGAACGCGCAGCGCAGCAACGCGGCACTTAGGATCATTGGCCGGGCCGCTGAATACCTTGAATTCAACGTCTTTGAGCTGGTCTTCAACATCAACCAGCTCCATTGGGTTACGCAGATCCGGCTTGTCCGAACCATAACGACGCATGGCTTCGGCAAACGTCATGTGCGGGAACTCGCCAAACTCGACGTCAAGCACCTCTTTAAACAGCTGGCGCACCATCTTCTCGGTGATGCCCATGATGTCTTTTTCATCGAGGAAGCTGGTCTCGATGTCGATCTGGGTGAATTCCGGCTGGCGATCGGCACGCAAGTCTTCGTCACGGAAGCACTTGGCAATCTGGTAGTAACGATCAAAGCCAGCAACCATCAGCAACTGCTTGAACAACTGCGGCGACTGCGGCAATGCGAAGAAGCTGCCGGGGTGGGTGCGGCTAGGCACCAGGTAGTCGCGCGCACCTTCAGGAGTCGCACGGGTCAGGATCGGCGTTTCTACGTCGAGGAAGCCATTTTCATCGAGGTAACGACGGATGCTGGTGGTAATGCTCGAACGCAACTTCAGCTTGGCCGCCATTTCAGGGCGACGCAGGTCGATAAAGCGATAACGCAGGCGCGTTTCTTCGCCCACATCAGAGTATTCATTGAGCGGGAACGGCGGTGTTTCAGCTTCGTTCAGCACTTCCAGCTCATAGCCGAGCACTTCAATCGCGCCAGAGGCCATGTTTGAGTTGCCTGCACCAGCTGGGCGCAAACGCACCTTACCGGTGATCTTGACCACAAATTCGCTGCGCACCTTGTCGGCGACAGCAAAGGTTTCAGCACGATCAGGATCGAACACTACCTGAGCCAGACCTTCACGATCACGAATATCGAGGAAAATAACCCCGCCGTGGTCACGGCGACGGTGAACCCAGCCGCAAAGGGTAATTTCCTGACCGTCCAGGCTCTCGTTCAACTGGCCGCAATAGTGGCTGCGCATCATGATGGTAATCGCTTCTCTTGAGTCTTGAATTCGTAGGCTGCACGCCGGGACGCCCAGCGTCCAACATTTAGCTTCAGGCAAATCTGGCCGTATGCATCGATGTCAGCTGATCGCGGACGAGCTGCAGATCTCGGCAAAGCGCGAGATTATATATGGTTAAGCCGCTACATGCAGCCGCCCCGCTACGGCTATTCGATCACAGACCGGATCACTCGACTTGGTCGGCGGCTGAATACACCGCCAAACAGACCCGCATTGCCAGTCCATCGCTAACAATTATTGAACCAAAAGCCCCCAAATAGACTCAAGCAATGACACCCATTGAGACAAGCATGGGCACAGTGCCATACTGCCAATGCTAGAATTTGCCCATATTTAGGGCACCCAATTCACGCCCAACCTGAGAGGATAAAAGGTATGGAAATCAACATCGGAATCGCCGAACAGGATCGCGCAGCAATCGCCGAAGGGCTTTCTCGCCTGCTGGCAGACACCTACACCCTGTATTTGAAAACCCACAATTTTCACTGGAATGTCACCGGCCCGATGTTCAACACCCTGCACCTGATGTTTGAAGGTCAGTACACCGAACTGGCAGTTGCCGTTGACGACATTGCTGAACGCATCCGCGCCATTGGCTTCCCGGCTCCAGGCACCTACGCAGCTTATGCGCGCCTGTCTTCGATCAAGGAAGAGGAAGGCATCCCAAGCGCCGAGGAAATGATCAAGCTGCTGGTTCAAGGCCAGGAAGCTGTGACCCGCACCGCTCGCGGCATCTTCCCGCTGCTGGAAAAGGTCAACGACGAGCCCACCGCCGACTTGCTGACCCAGCGCATGCAAGTCCATGAAAAAACCGCATGGATGCTGCGCAGCCTGCTCGCTGCCTGATCGAGCGTTACGTCGCAATACCACAAGGCCCGACATATTCGGGCCTTGTCATTTATATCAGCTGAAACTTACCGGCCAGCAAAGCCGGGAACAGCCGCGTCAGCAGCATTGAGTCCCCTCGCCCTTTACTGTTAAATACGCCTCCGTGCTAGCGACTCCGCTTTTGGCATTTATTAGCACGCCTGCCTGCTTACGCTATCCACGCCTTTCACATCTACGGCAACGCATACGCAGTCAGTTTTCCTAGCGATTGGTTAAATCAAGTGAGCTCATTAAACATGTTGAAAATCGTCCACCTACTGACGGGTCTAGCAGCCCTGCTTCTATCCTTTGTCCCCAGCCTTACAAATCACGCCCCGGCATTCCTGCAACACGCCGATGCGCTATGCCTTGCCTTGTTTGGCCTCCTCAATCTCACCCTAGCGCCTCAACTCCCTATCTGGCACGCCGGATCACGCAGTGCACTGCAAAATCTGGTATCCGTGCTTTTACTGACCGCCACCGTACTGCAAGCACTGATTCTAGTTGCACCGCTGCCGGTGATCGCCCATCTGCCAGCCACACTGTTCAGCCTACTGGTACTGGCCGCCGGTGTTTTGCTGCACCTGTGCATCAATCTGCGGTTCGCCTCGTCACGCCAGTCAATATCATCCCCCACCGATGCCAACCGTGAAAACGGCACGGTCAAGTGGTTCAATACGTCCAAGGGCTTTGGCTTCATCTCCCGCGACTCAGGCGACGATATTTTCGTGCACTTTCGTGCAATCCGCGGTGAAGGCCACCGCGTATTGGTCGAAGGCCAGCGTGTTGAGTTCTCGGTAATGCAACGCGACAAAGGCCTGCAAGCTGAAGATGTGATCGCCGCACCGCCCGGACGGCGCTAACCGGCAAATACAAAAAAACCCGCACTTTGCGGGTTTTTTTGTAGGTATCGATCAGTCATCAATAGTGAGGCGGCGGCGCCTCATCCTCTGAAATCTCAATTTGCCCGGTCAACTCTTCCTGACGCTTGGCCAACCCTGCTACCTGTAACTGCAGGTGATCGATACGCCTTTGTTGCTCCACCAGCACATCGTTGAGTGACTGGATGGTGTCATCCTGGAACGCCAAACGCGTCTCGAGCTCGACTACGCGGCTTTCAATATCCATGCTCATACTCCGACACTGCTAAAACCTGCAAAATTTGCTGCACTCAGGCGCTGGCGAAGGTCGGCGATCTCGGCCTCAGTATAGGCCTGCGCAGGCGCCTTCCCCCAGACAGGTGCTGGCCAGGCAGCATCGGTTGTGCGCCGGACCACCACATGCATATGCAACTGGGAAACCATATTGCCCAAGGTCGCGATATTCATTTTATCTGCCGCAAACGCTTGCTTTAAGAACGCCGCAAGCTGCGAGGTTTCCTGCCAGAGCAAAAGCTGATCCGCCGCATCCAGATCAAACACTTCAGTCACTGCCTCACGCCGTGGCACCAGGATAAACCATGGGTAGTTGGCATCATTCATTAACAGCAAACGACACAGCGGGAAATCGCCGACAACCTTGGTATCGCTGTGCAGGCGTGAATCCAACGTGAACATAAATAACCTCGTAAAAATGGTAGTAACAAAATTGTAATCAAACAGCCTGTACCCTATAGCCGAGGCGTAAGGATACGCGCTGAGACGAATTCAAGCGCAAAAGCCGCGAAATCGCTCAAAAAATAACCAGCCATGGCGCGCACCAAGAGGTTGCACGGACAATTTCTGGCAGGCATCTGGATGCACCATTTTGTTCCCTTCGGTAATAAATAGCCTGTTAAATCTAGGCTGGGACAAACCCCAGACAGACACCGGGGCAAACTGCAGATACAAAATTGAAACAGCGTCTCAAGCATTGAAATTTCAAGAAAAAATGCTTGTGAGGCCCGCAAAGACTAGCTATAACATGGCCCCAGATCAGCCAGCCGCCAGCAAGAGCGGAAATGATGATCAAGGAATTTGGCAAAGATTGCATTTTGAGCACGACTTTTGCTTGGTTCTGCGACAACGCTCGGAATGCGGCGTAGCAAGGCCGCAATCAGGGCTTTATAAGTGAACAATTACAAGATCCGTTGGCGTTATTTTAGAACACAAGTGAAACCTACAAAATTGCGACATGCTTCATCAGTATTTGCGACATCACTGAAAAGAACTAGCAACGAGCAGGTGGCAACTATCGCCAATAATGGCTGCGTGTTATAAGTTAGCGCCGACACAAAAAGAAAGAGCCGCCCATACAATAATTAATTGGGCAGCACAACTCTTCTAAAAAACCAAAGGAGCAGTCACGATGCAAGTGATGAAGTGGAGCGTAATGGCCCTGGCAGTAGCCGCGGGTAGCACTCAAATGGCTTTCGCCTCTAGCCAATCCGAATCTAACGGCTTTCTTGAAGATAGCAGCTTCGACATCTTCAACCGTGTTCTGTACATGAACCGTGATTTCCGCAATGGGCCTAACCCATCAGCTCCTAAAGGTGACAGCGGTTACCGCGAGGAAACTGGCTGGGGCTTGCGTACCCTGTTTGAATCGGGCTTCACCCAAGGCACCATCGGTGTTGGTTTTGACGCTTTCACCCTGAGCAGCCTGAAGCTGGATGGCGGTAGCGGTCACGGCGGCAGCGGCCTGTTCTCGGCAGATAGCGAAAGCAACTACGAGAAAACCCAATCCCAAGCTGGCGGCGCGATCAAATTCCGCGTATCCAATACCGGCCTGAAATACGGTGACATGTTTGTTGCCAGCCCAGTATTCAGCACAGACGACAGCCGTATCCTGCCTGAATCTGCTACCGGTACTTACCTGGTCAGCAACGAAATTGAAGGCCTGGAACTGAGCGCTGGTCGCTTCACTGCAATGAGCAGCCAGGTTGCTACCGGTCGCGACACGATTGACGGTACTGGCTTGAAGTCAGCCAACATCTACGGTGCAAACTACAGCTTCACTGATAACCTCAGTGCTGGCGTGCACTACTCCGACGTTGAAGACTACTTCAAAAAGACCTACCTGAACGTCAACTACAACCTGCCTATCACTGAAGAGCAGAGCATCAACTTCGACCTCAATGGTTACCACACCAAGGGTGATGGCGACGAAATCTATGGCGAAGTTGACAACAATATCTGGAGCTTGGCAGCTGCTTACAATATCGGCGCGCACACCTTCACTGTTGCTCACCAGCGCTCTACTGGTGATGCTGGCTACGTCTACGGTGTAGACGGCGGCGGCACCATCTACCTGGCGAACTCGGTTCAATACTCCGACTTCAACGGCAAAGACGAGACCTCTTGGCAGGGACGTTACGACATCAATATGGCCAGCTATGGCGTACCAGGTCTGAGCTTCATGACCCGTTACATCGTTGGTGACAACATTGATGTTGGCACTGGCACCGACGCTCAAGAGCGCGAAATCGACATCGAAGCCAAGTATGTAATTCAAGATGGCGCTGCGAAAGACCTGTCTTTCCGTGTACGTAACGCCTTCTACCGTTCTAGCAATGCATACGGCGGCGATATCAACGATTTCCGTCTGATCATGGACTACCCGCTGGACGTGCTGTAATCCTCGGTTAGTTTGTAAGCGTTATAAAAACCCGGCCTCGGCCGGGTTTTTTATTATTTAATACTGTATCGCCTGGCGATATATAAACAGCACTATGGTCTTAAATAGGCAGCGCATAAGTTCCCGTCACATGGGCGACCAGCTCATCTTCATTGCCCGCCGAATACAATGCGACTTCACACACCGCCTGGCGCCGACTTAAACGCAATATTTTTGCCTGCGCTAATAAATCGACCGCTTTTGGTTTGACCAGGAAGTTGATATTCAAGTTAGAAGTCACCGCCATTTCAACGCGGCCCAATCGACCCAACACCACCGCATACATCGCCGCATCCGCCAGGGCCATGATAGTCGGCCCCGAAATAGTGCCGCCGGGGCGCACCAATCTTGCGCAGAAGGGTACGCGCGCCAAGGCGCCTTCAGAATCAAGCCGGTCGATGGTCAGCTGCATCTCTTCAGCTTGCGGCAATCCGGACCAGATAAGTGCTTGTACTTGCTCAGCCGTTAGTTCCGACATCCTAATCCTCCTTATTGTGCGTAGCTGCATCCTATACGTCTCAGTGCAGGCACCGTACAATGCCGGTCAATTAATTGCCCTTGCAACAGACAGAACGGTCAACCATGCGTACTAGTCAGTTCCTGCTCGCCACACAAAAAGAAACCCCATCCGATGCCGTCGTCGTCAGCCATCAGCTGATGCTGCGCGCCGGAATGATCCGCAAACTAGCTTCTGGCCTCTACACCTGGCTGCCGATGGGCCTGCGCACCTTGCGCAAGGTTGAACGCGTAGTCCGCGAGGAAATGGACGCCGCAGGCGCACTCGAAGTGCTGATGCCAGGTATCCAGCCCGCCGAACTGTGGCAAGAATCTGGCCGCTGGGAACAGTACGGCCCAGAACTGCTGCGCATGAAGGACCGCCATGGCCGTGACTTTTGTGCAGGCCCGACCCACGAAGAAGTCATCACCGATATGGCGCGCAATGAGCTCAACAGCTACAAGCAGCTGCCAATCAACATGTACCAGATCCAGACCAAGTTCCGTGACGAGATCCGTCCACGCTTTGGCTTGATGCGCGGCCGTGAGTTCATCATGAAGGACGCCTACTCCTTCCATGCGAGCCCAGAGTCCCTGCAAGAAACCTACGACCGCATGCATCAGGCGTACTGCAATGTATTCAGCCGCCTGGGTCTTGATTTCCGTCCAGTGCAGGCTGACACCGGCTCGATTGGCGGCACTGGCTCCCATGAGTTCCATGTGCTGGCGGAGTCTGGAGAAGATGATATCGCGTTCAGCGATGCATCCGATTACGCCGCCAATATCGAAAAAGCCGAAGCTGTACCGCGTGAAACCGAGCGCGGCGCAGCCAGCGAAGAACTGCGCCTGGTCGATACGCCAAACACCAAGACCATCAACGATTTGATCACTGGCTTTAACCTGCCAATCGAAAAAACCATCAAAACGTTGATTGCCCACGGCACCGAAGAAGGCACCCTGGTTGCCCTGATTATCCGTGGCGACCATGAGCTCAACGAAATCAAGGCAGCCAATCTTGAACAGGTTGCAAACCCGCTGGTTTTCGCCACAGAAGACGAAATTCGCAGCGCTGTTGGCGCAGGCCCAGGCTCACTTGGCCCGGTTAATATGCCAATCACCTGCATCATCGACCGCTCGGTGGCGATGATGAGCGACTTTGCCGCTGGCGCCAATATCGAAGAGAAGCACTACTTTGGCGTTAACTGGGAGCGCGATTTGCCGTTGCCAGAGGTTGCAGATCTGCGCAATGTCGTCGAAGGCGATCCAAGCCCAGACGGCAAAGGCACGCTGGTGATCAAGCGCGGCATCGAGGTGGGTCATATCTTCCAGCTCGGCACCAAGTACAGTGAAGCGATGAACTGCCAAGTTCTGGGTGAAAATGGCAAGCCAGTCACCCTGAGCATGGGCTGCTACGGTATCGGCGTGTCGCGCGTTGTCGCCGCTGCAATCGAGCAGAACTCAGACGAGCGCGGGATTATCTGGAATGACGCCCTGGCGCCCTTCCAGATCGCCCTGGTGCCATTGCGCTACGAAACCGAGGTTGTTCGCGAAGCAACTGACAAGCTTTACGCCGAACTGACCGCTGCCGGTTACGAAGTATTGCTTGATGACCGTGACAAAAAGACCAGTCCGGGCATCAAATTCGCAGACATGGAACTGATAGGCATCCCGCACCGCATCGTGGTCAGTGACCGCGGTCTTGCTGAAGGCAACCTGGAATACAAGAGCCGGCTCGACACTGAGGCTCAAGCCGTTCCAGCCGCTGACATCCTGTCGTTTATCAAAGCACGTATCAGCCGCTGATTTCAGCCAATAGCAAGAGCAATCATGTTCAATAGAAACACCTTACGCCTTGGCGGCGCCGCACTCTGCGGCGCCGTTTTTCTGAGCGGCTGCGCCAACCAACTTCCTCAACGCAGTGAGCATGAGGAACGTATCGAGCGCAAACTACTCGACCACAGCCTGCTGATAGACGCGGGGCAACCCGGCGTGCTTGAACTGCCGCAGCGCCGCGTTCGGATAAATGAGCAAAAGACCTTTGAAGTCACCGCCTTTGAAGTCACGCGTAAATACGACCGCTACACGCCCTATCAGCCTTGGCGCGAGTTGTACGAAATTCCGCTCGGCGCTCTAGCCGTAGTGGCTGGCGTGGGTGCCAATGTATTGAATGTGGTTTTGCTGGGCAGCTTGCCAGACACCGCCACCAAAGACTGGATCAGCTACGGCTTTGCCGGCCTGAACCCATTTATGAATGTGCAATCCAACGGCCGCTCCCAGCAAAACCTGGCCAGTATCGACGAGCAGCGCCAGGATGCCCGGCTCGAGTATTCGAGCCTGCCTTGGTCTGAACGCCCGGTGCTGGTCAAGGCTGGCGATGAACAGCATGAGCTTTCGACTGATCGCGGCGGCGTGCTGCGTATCAACCTGCTCGACAGCCCATTTGCCGAACAGGATATCAGCCGCGTCAGCTCATTGCTGATCAGTGTCGAGGACCCGGACAGCGATGTTCGAGCAGATGCCAGCCTGATGGTCAGCCGCACGCTGCGCGGCAAGCTCAACGAGGCACACGGGCTTATTTATGATGACCTGGAAGGCGATGACACTCGCCAGTGGGTGCATCGCGTCAAACGGCTTTCCGAACTGGGCCTCGAAGAGGAAGCCAGCGAGCTTGAACAAAGCCTGATCGAACTGACGCGCAACGACCCCGAGCTGCAAGAAGCATTCTTGCGCTCACTGACCAAGGATGCTGGTCGCTTGGTCGCCGATCCCGGTAGCGACTAGACGCTAAAGCGGCTCGCTTATACGGGCAGCCGATACTCAAGTGAAACAGGGGTCGCCACTTCAGCGAATGATAAAACCGGCGATCCCCTGAACGCCTTGCTCGGTCAGCTCAACAGCCTCGACTCTGGCCTTTTTCGGGCCGTGCTCAAGCCATTTGCGCATCGCCTCTAAAGCTTGCCCTTCAGCCTCGCACATCACCTCGACCCGGCCGTCCGGCAAGTTCCTCACCCAGCCATCAATACCCAGCTGCTCGGCTTGTTCTGCCGTCGCCTGGCGGAAACCCACGCCTTGCACCCGACCACTGATGTAACCGTGCAAACTGGCTCTAGTTTCGAGTTCATTGCTCATATCGTTTTAGCCTTCAGCCTTTAGCTCTGCGAGTTTGGTCTTGATGCCTTCTGCAGTCTGCTCACCCAGCAAGCGCTCACGCGTACGTCCACTATCATCAATGATATAAGTCACCGGCAAGGCTTCACTGCGCGGTAATTTGTAACGCTCGGCGGGATCGTTGGCCAACACTGTAAAGGTGATGCCCAACGCCTCACTGACCTTTTCAAGCTCGGCGCCCTGCAAATTATCGAAGTTCACGCCAAGGACACTGACGCCCTTACCAGCCAACTCTTTATCCAGGGCATTGAGCTGCGGAATCTCAGTTCGACAAGGTGCGCACCACTCGGCCCAATAATTGATAACTAACCACTGGCCTTCAATCCGTTCAGCAGGTACCTTGCGTCCATACTGGTCAACACCAGTCGCGTCTGAGCATGCTGTCAGGACGACCACTGCAAATGCGCCTAGAACTATACGAATGACCCATTGGAGTTGTGCAGCCATGTATTCGATCCTCGTGCTGGCAGGGTTGATATGACACTCGATGCCTTGCGCCTGGAGGTGCCGGACATCATTGATGAACAAGGCGTGCCACAGTCTGAGCTCGCAAAATGCTTCAGCAAGGCTCGCACAGAGCCGCTTGACGCTGCCCTGGAGCAGGTCGTCAGCCTTTTGTTTCGGCTCAATCGCAGCACGATGACCTTACTCGAAAGACAGCGTGCGCTGCAAAACTTCAGCGATGAATATCGCCACTACTCGCTTTCCCAACAAAGCCACATACCGCCGCCGCTGATGTACATACACCTGTGCAGCGAACTGGCAATTGGCTTTAAACGCTTATTACTGCAAATCCTGCAAGGCCGTAACCCGTCGCGCCCACACTTGGCGTGGTGCCTGTATATGGCGCAGCATTTCCTGGCACAGACCCAACTGCGCCATTACCAGGTCTATCAAGAGCCGCCGCCAAGCCTGTGGCGTGACAGCCACCTGCTCTATTGGATCGGCGAATATCAAGCCTGCCTGGATGAGCCTGTGGCCGCCGCCTTCAAACCTGCGCCCTCTCCAACGCTGCGCGGCGTTTACCAGCAAATGCTGCTAATGGCTCTGAGTAACCCGTTTCACCTGCACGAAGGCGAGTGCCTGCTGCTATTTAGCGCCCTGGCGCCGATTACAGGGCTAGCGCGGCTTTTGCCCTGGGAAGAAGACGACGACAGCGAAGGGCCGGTCGTTGACCTCAGCGAGTCACAACCCTGCTTGAGTTTTGATCAGCCTGTGGCGGGCGATCCCCAGTACTTGCGCCGTTTCGAGCTTGGCGCCCTATTGGTTGCATTGCACGAACCTGCCCCGCTGCGAACGGCTGCCGAGAGCAACGTCCTCAACCATGTCCAACAACACTGGATGGGGCGTCAGCAACGGCGCCATGAGCGTGCTGAGACGCCATCGAACTGTGATTTACTGGTTGGACTCAATACGATCCATGCACAACTGCTGGGGCAGCGTCCGCCTCGCACCGAGGTCAAGGTAGTTGACGCCAGCCCAGGCGGTGCCCGCATCCTCTGCAACCCGGATCGAGCCAAAGCGCTGCAAGTCGGTCAGCTCGTACTTATTGTCAACAGCAGCGAGACACCCACGTTGGCATTGGTACGTTGGCGTCACCTGAACCCGGCGGGCTTGCATATCGGCCTGCGCTACCTCAAAGGTCTACCTCGTCCGGTCTGGCTGCGCAGGGCACCGGTTGCTCAAACCCACCCGGGGCTGCTGCAAAGTACACCGGCCATTGGTAGCGGCTGGCATCACGGTTTATGGCTGCCGCTTGGCCAGTTTGTTGAGGGCGAAAGCCTATGGCTGCAGCTCGCCAACTCTAATAGCCAGAAGATCCTGCCGCTGCCCGCCTCCAACCTCAGCACACCCTTGGTGAGTCGCCATCCAATGGGCCTGAACTAAGACATCTCTGAGAACGACTGCGCTACCTTCCAGAGGCTCCCTAGGCGTCTTGGCAAATCCTTAAATCTGCGAGACTGATCACGCCGGACCTCGCTTGAGCGCACAGTTTGTAGCGCACGGCGAGGTTTATAATTTGCTGCAATGGTGATGTAGAAATCAGCTCTCAGCCCGGATGCCAAAATGCCTCAGCCACACGACACGTTGATCGGCCCCGTTCCCTCTCAAATAGTCAAAAGCGCACGCCAACAAGTGAGTGCTTTCGAGGGGCGCATCGCTGAATACAACGTGGCAGTCTGGCTGCATGTTCCAGGGCTGGCCAACTTGCCTGCATCGCTGTTTGTGACCTATACAGACGCTGGCAAGCGGCGTGAAATTGCGATTGATCATGGCCAGGTCAACGCCCATAACAAGATCATGCTGTCCGGTGTTGCGCGGCTACCTTTCAAGCAGCAGATCGAAGACATGCAGCTGCAACTGCGCAGCGCAGTGAGCTTCCAAGCCTTGACGGTTGAAGAACTCTTTGTACAAGCTGCCGAACTCGAAGCAAGCGCAAGCCATCAAGCGCTGGCTTGACGGCCTAATTCGAGAACAACCCCAGACTCTGCAGTGCCCGACTCAACAGCCTCGGTATACGTGTGAGCATGTGCGACAAGTGATTCAGGCCAATGGGCAAAGCGCAGCCCAGTCAGTCGGTTCAGCCGCTCAAGCGCTGCATCCGAATCATAGGCACACAGTGGTACAACCTTGCCCTGTTTTTTACTCATACCCAGCGTTAAGCCCCCTGATTGTCTGCTTTATCACAGATCGAATACTTGCCTGATCTCGCCCAGCTAAAACCACCAGCCCGACAACCCAGGCCGCAATGCGACCGAGGCATTTATCCAATTCATTGTCAGAAGCATTGCCAGAAGCATGCCAGCCTTGGCTTACCCGGCGCATGCCGCATACTGGCAATAGCTGTGGCCCGGGCGAGCGGCAGTTCGCCGTAAACTGACACTATTTGTCAGTCGTTGCAGGCTTTAACCACTGCGCCAGGCTACCCTCAAATAACTGCGCCTGCTGTTCATGGAAGCGCTCAAGCACATCGCGCAGTGCCGGATACCAAGGCTCATCCAATGACTCAGGCAGTTGCTCAATTTGCGGCATCGGCCACGGGCTTTGACTGATCAGCCGCTGCAAAGAAAAACTATTGAGATCGCGAATCAACACCCAGGCACTGGCCCCACTGGTCGTGACCAGCCGCTGATTTTCAAGAAACCCCAGCACCTCTTCCCATTCATGCTCAGGTAAGCGCCAACCTTTACGGCGAACATCGCGATAGCGAACTTTCAAACCCGACTGTTGCCGCTCATAGAAAACACGCAAAACCGCCATTACCAACAAAATCTTCGGAATGTCCAAGCGCCGCCACTGGTAGGACGATGAGAGATTGCACACCAGTTCAGCGCCAAATAGCACAATCAACCAAGACAAATAAATCCAGAGCAAAAACAGCGGCACAGTGGCGAACGCCCCATAAATAAGCTGGTAGCCCGGAAAGAAACGCACATACAAACCAAATATCGTCTTGGCAACCTCAAACAACACCGCCGTAAACAGACCGCCAATCAGCGCATGTTTGAGTGGCACCTGTGCATTGGGAACAGTCGCGTAAAGCAAGGTAAAAGCCGCCACGCTAAAGATAAGCGGCATAAAACGCAGCAGGGTCTTCGCCCCGATCAATGCATCCGGGCCAGACATCAACGACAAGGATGCAACATAGGTGCTGATAGCAAACCCTGCGCCGAGCAGGATCGGCCCCAGGCTGAGGATCGCCCAATACAGCAAGAAGCTCGAGACGCCACGCCGCGCTTGGCGCACGCGCCAAATGGTGTTGAAGGTTTTCTCGATGGTCACCAGCATTAAAAATGCAGTAACCGCCAGGATAATCACCCCAATCCAGGTTAGCTGACGTGCCTGGACCGTGAAGTTGCGCAAATACTCCTGGACAGTCTCGCCCGCCGAAGGCACGAAATTGCGAAACACGAAGTTCTGGATTTGCTCATCCGTGCCCTGAAAAGCTGGAATCGCCGAGAGCATGGTAAAGGTGACGGTCATCATCGGCACCACAGCAAACAGCGTGGTGTAGGTCAGAGCAGCCGCATTGCTAGTCCCCTGATCGGCAAAAAACCGCTGGAACAGAAATCGCCAGAACTCGAGCCATTCTCTTAACTGTTGGCGCATGCCTTCTCCTTAGCTGACCGCAGTATAGCCACGCATTTTCCTTGATATGAGTCAGTTGTGCCCTTAATCGACAACCCAAAGCAAGGCTTTACTGCACACAGGGCTACGCACATCAACGCTCGACACGGTTAGAATAGTCGCCACCTGACGCAAGATACGAACCCGCACATGACCGATTTAACGCTATACCACAACCCGCGCTGTTCAAAATCACGCGCTGCATTGCAGCTTTTGCAGGAGCGCGGCCTAACACCCGAAATCCTCCTGTATCTCGACACGCCGCCAACTGCCGAGCAGCTCAATGAAGTACTGGGCAAACTCGAAATCAGTGCCCGCGACCTGCTGCGCACCGGCGAAGACGCATACAAAACGCTGAACCTCGCCGCACAGGATCTCAGCGAAGCTGAGCTGATTGCAGCAATGGTTGCTCACCCAAAACTGATCGAACGACCGATTCTGATCGCAGGTAACCGAGCCGTGGTTGGTCGCCCACCCGAGCGCGTCCTGGAGATATTGCCGTGAGCGCAGCTTATATTCTGGTCTTGTATTACAGCCGCCACGGCGCAACCAGCGAAATGGCCAAGCAAATTGCCCGAGGCATCGAAAGCACCGGGCTGGAAGCACGCCTGCGCACCGTGCCAAACGTTTCAACTGAGTGCGAAGCCACAGCCCCTGAGATTCCGGAACAAGGCGCCCGGTATGCAACCCTGGACGACCTGAAGAACTGCAGCGGCCTGGCCCTTGGCAGCCCAACGCGCTTTGGCAATATGTCAGCCTCGCTTAAATACTTTCTTGATGGCACCAGTAACCTCTGGCTAACCGGTGCACTGACAGGCAAACCGGCAGGCGTGTTTACCTCGACTGCCAGCCTGCACGGCGGTCAGGAAACCACACTGCTGTCGATGATGATGCCGCTACTGCACCACGGTATGCTGATCACCGGTTTGCCATACAGCGAATCAGCCCTGCTTGAAACCCGTGGCGGCGGCACGCCCTATGGCCCGAGCCACCACGCAGGCGCAGACGGCAAGCGCGCATTGGACGAGCACGAGAAAAGCCTGTGCAGAGCACTTGGTCAGCGCTTGGCTGAAACAGCTCAGAAATTGGAGAAGCCACGTGGCTAAACAAAAGAAGCCACTGCCAGAATTGTCGTGGCTGGAACCCCGCGTGAAGCTCAGTCGCGCGCTAAGCCTGTTTAACTACATCGCACTGCTGGTCTTGATCACCCTCTGGAACCTTGCGTTCGCTGACCTGCATGGCGCACGTATCTGGGTGGTGCTGAGCATTCAACTGGTGCCGCTGTTACTGCTGGCACCGGGTGTTGTTCTCGGCAATGCCCGTGCACATGCCTGGCTATGCTTTGTGATCAACCTGTATTTTATTCAGGGAATCCTGGCCGCCATCGACCCGGCAAGAGCGCTATACGGCGCGCTGGAGACGGTCATCAGCTTTGCCCTGTTCTGTAGCGCCCTGCTCTACACCCGCTGGCGCTTCCAGTACGACCGCAAACTGGCAGGCGAACAATAATCAGGCGAATAGCTGCCTGAAACGCGGAGCTTACCCCTGTAAGTGAGCATTTTCGGGTAGCCATTCAACGCAGTATCAGCAAGCGCAGTCGCTTCAAAGCAGAATGCAACCCAGCCAGCAAAGAACCTATGCGCTTCTATATCCAAGCTTAAAATCTGGCTTTCAAGCGTAACGAGCGCAGCTCAGACAAGGCGAATGGCTGCCTGAAACGCGGAGCTTACTCCTGTAAGTGAGCATTTTCGGGTAGCTATTCAACGCAGTATCAGCAAGCGCAGTCGCTTCAAAGCAGATTTTTACCAGCCGAGAGTTTCTTTGAGAAAGGGAATGGTCAATTTACGCTGGGCTTGCAGCGACGCTTGATCCAACTCCTCAAGCAGGTCAAATAGCGCATTCATGCTGCGCTCGCCACGCGTGAGGATAAACCGCCCGACTTCTTCACTCATATGCAGCCCACGGCGCGAGGCACGCAGTTGCAGGGCGCGCAATTTATCTTCATCGGATAGCCCCTGCAGTTGGAATACCAACGCCAGGGTCAGGCGCGACTTCAAGTCAGGCAGCTTGATTTTCAGTTCACGGGGCGAGGTATTGGCCGACAGCAACAGCTTGCGGCCACTGTCGCGCAACCGATTGAACAAATGGAACAGCGCCTCTTCCCAAATCGGCTGACCGGCAACGGCCTCCAAATCATCAAGGCAGACCAGTTCACAACGCTCAAGATTGTCGAGCAGAGCGATGCCGTGAATGGCTACATCGGCCAAGGGCAAATACACCGCCAGTTCATCGCGCTGCTCAAACTTCAGGCAAGCCGCCTGCATCAAATGACTGCGACCAACGCCGTGCGCGCCCCATAAATAGATAAGACTCTCCGTCCAGCCCGCATCAACGTCACACAGACGCTCAACATAACCCAGCGCCGCGGCATTGGCGCCTGGGTAGAAGTTGGCAAACGTGGCGTCATCACGCAGACGCACACCTAATGGCAGCTGGATCGGTTTCATACTGGGTTTTGCGGCTCATCTAAGCGCTAGCTGGAGATTCTCCATAAAGTGCGAGAAGTTTATAGTCTTCGGCAGAGGATGTCATTGATGCATTTTGCAGCTTAATTCAACAGCTTAGGCCCTCTCGGCGGCTCGAACCTGTACATGAAGGCGCTACGTTTTCGGCACATAGACTCTCGAGGCCAACCCACTGACTCTGCCCGTTTCCACATTGCCATTAACCCAAGATCTTACTGGCAGAGAAACTAAAACGTGGCCTGCCTCAACACCTTTGATTCATATAGAAACCATAGTGAATTACCCACGAGAAGCTGAACGTAATTACCTATCCACAGGAGCGGCCCTTGCGTCTTCCCTGATCATTCCGCCTCTCATTATGGCTTTACCCTAAAGAAAGGGGCGAGTTACTTAGGCTGGGGCATGGGATAGATACTTATCCTGAGCTTTTATGAACTGGTCGAACGCATCAGAGTTATAGATTTCAAGGCACGAATGAAAAACATTTTGCTCGCCAGAAGATTTGAAAATGGCGTGTGCCTTTTTATACGCATCCAATACAAATTTTTTTGTTTCAACGTAGGGGTTGTATATTATTTCCAAGGTGTCTTCATTTTGCTTAATAATGTACTTGCCCGCCCCAATTGGCGAGTATGCTCCTATAGCTAGGTTGATGTCGGATCTTATATCTGATTTGCCTTTGAATTGCTCAACAATACAGTTGGCCAGCCCATAATTCTTAAGTTGGGTTCGGGCATCATCGAGGTCACTGTCAGCAACCGCTAGCGCCCCAGGAATTAAAATATAAACTAAAACACAGCAAATTAAACGATTCACCCTTTGAGCTCCCAATAATCAATTTTTATGAGTTTTACGTTTGGATTTTCGTAGGTGTGGCTATCCAAACGATGGTAGTCGCTTGAGTCTCCGGTCGTGCGTCCATCCCAAAGAGTTACATGCCCCGTTGCATCAGACCACCCTGAAACGGTCATGACAATGACACCTTTTTTGCCACTAAGTAATGCGCTTTCTTGTGGCTTGAACGTTTGGTCTGGCTCTCCCCAGTTGAATTTCAAAAATTCGATTATATCTGAAACTTTTAATATATATGGAAGCCCGTCTTTTCCAGCCAGCCTGTAAATAGGCTTATTCTGAATAATAGTTCCTTTGGGTATTCTGAATCCGCCATGATTAAGTCCCCAGCTCATTCGTAAAGCACACGCGTTGGCATATGCCGCAGGATTCTCAGCTCTTGCCGCTTCTACACCCCCACCAATGAGCGTGTACACATCTAATGAATTTTTATTTCCTACCGCAGCGTAAGCACTCCAAAGGCTGCTGAAGCGAGGTCTACGAATCTCGATAGACGTGGATTCCTGTCCAGCGTGTACGACTAAAGAAGTCATTAGATACTACCCTCCATGTCGAGTGCTTCTTGTTCAAGAAATAGCGGTATTGTTGCAACTCCATCATCACCAACTGTGCCGGTCAGCGTGCGTGAAATAGGCTCGGTTATGGTCGCCGAGACGGTTTCTCCTGCTGCGTAACCAGAGGTTTTAATATGAATATTTATATCGACATAAAATCTAGAGGCAGAGCTTATCGGTGCTTGCTCTTGTCCGTATGACATATAGATTTTGTTGATCGACTTGGTTTGATTATAGGGTGGGGCTACTGGTTGGAATGGAGCAGTATTAGATTCTGCGCCGCCATAGACACTTGATTGGCTTGATAGTACTTTGTTTGATTGAGGTGGACAGCCACAAGCAACATAGTCGCCTTCCAGTGCAACCGGGCCGGCTGGCAAGTTGACTGTTCGAGGGCCGACAGCAACTATTGGCCCTTTGCCTGCACTGCAGGCCGGGCAACTCGCTAAGGAACCTCTGAAAAACTACTGCACTCGATATTACTGCGTTAAAAAACTGCTCAAAATGCTCATTTACAACAGGTAAACTCCGCTTTTTCGCAGTTTATTGCCTTGTCCTATCGTCGCTCGCTACCTTTTTCAGAGGTTCCCTAAATGCCCTATTGATGACGTTTCAAAAGACCCATCGATACTAATACCAGAGTTGCCTTCTAATACTCGTCCGCCAGTCGTGGTTGGTGCTCCAATGCCGATCATCTTCCGACTCATACCAAATCCTTTTGGTTAATAGGCAATGCTTGAGTGCTAAAACATTATAGGTGCAGTGTATCCTCATGATCCAGTGATGAGGACGTTGCCGGTTTGCCGTGTATTATTCTGAGCAGTCCTCACTCTTTTTATGGCCACTGATTAAACTCAATCAATTACGTCGCCATTATTATAAGTACCAGATTGTTTATAAAAATCATGAGCATGACGCAGTAAGACCATGATCACCGCAGCAACGGGAAGAGCCAGAAGAATACCGGCAAAACCGAATAGTTGACCGCCAGCCATGATCGCGAAAATCACGGCAACTGGATGCAGGCCAATGCGGTCACCTACCAGCCATGGTGTTAACAGCATGCCTTCGAGCATTTGCCCCACGACAAAGACTGCAGCAATGGCCAGCAACGGATAGGGATCGAGGCCAAACTGGAAGAGCCCGGCAATCAGTGCAGATGAAATACCAACGAATACACCCAGGTACGGAACAATACTGGCCAGACCTGCAAAGACCCCGATCAACAAACCAAGCTCAAGGCCGATCACCATCAGGCCTGTTGCGTACATCACGCCGAGCGCCAGCATCACCAATAACTGCCCACGCATAAAGGCGCCAATCACTTCATGGCACTCGCCCATCAGCTTAACAACGGTTTCTTCTTGATGACGCGGCAGCATTGAGCGGACTTTTACCATCATCACGTCCCAGTCGCGCATCAGATAAAAGCTGACCACCGGAATCAGCAGCAGATTGGCCACCCAGCCCACCAAAGCCATGCCTGAGGCTGTCACCTTTTTAACCACCATGCTGACAATGTCTGTGGTTTTCCCCAGGTTGTCAGAGAGCGCGCCCTTGAGTTGATCAAGGCGCCAGAAATTGTCATTGAGACCAAACTTCGCCTGCACCCAAGGCAGTGCAATGTGTTGCGTCCAGTCAATCATCTGCGGCACCAACTCGTACAGGCGCACCAGCTGCTTGCCCAGCAGCGGGACCAATACCACCAGCAAGATGGTCAATACCAGACTGAAAATAGCGAAGACAATGATCACACCCCAGGTGCGTGAAACCTTCAGGCGCTCCAACCGGTCAACCAGCGGATCGCCCATATAGGCCAACACAATGGCAATAATAAAGGGAGACAGCATTGGCCCAAGTAGATAGAGCAACCACGCCAACAGTGCAAACCCAACGATCAAATACCAGCGTGGCAGAGCCTTCATTCTAAATCCTCAGGTAATCGTGGAACCCTCTGAAAAACTACTGCGCTCGATATTACTGGGGCAGCCTTTGCTGCGGCCCCGAAGGGGTGAGCAACGCGAATCAAATGCTCATTTACAGCACGTAAAGTCGAGCGCGACCCCGGTCACTTTTTCGCATCTTTGACTCGCTGGCGCTCGCCCTTCGGGCCAGCCTTTGGCTGTTACTCCCGTTGGTCGTTGCGCCTTGTACTCTCGTCGCTCGCTGCCTTTTTCTTTCAGAGGATCCCTTGTGGGTGCAGCCAAAAAACAACCGCTGATGTTATCAGCGGTTGTTTTGATAAATCGATATAGCTCGGTAACTACCAGCGAAAACGTAACACGTTTGCCTTCGGCACATTACTTTGAGGCGCTGGAGGTTGCGGCGTCGCACTGCCTGGCACGTTCTGCTCGGTGCCAGTTTCAGTCGAGGCCTGGCCAGTGCCGGAATTCTCGACGGCAGGCGCCGGGTCTGCCGTGGCAGGTATTTCCTGCAACTGCGCCAGTGCTAATTGCGAACGTAGTTGTTCGGCGTTGGCTTTGACCCTAAACACCAGCCGCCCGTTATCAACTTTGCTAAAGCTCGACTCAAACGGCTCAAGAATCCGTTGAATTTCAGCATATCGAGCCAGGCTCGCACCTTCGATCTCCAGGGTTAAATCTGTTGAAGAACCAGCAGCGGCAACGAAACGTTTTGCCAGTAGCTCACTCACGGCCATCATCACCGAATCTGCGACTGCAGCTTGATCCGCGCCTTGCGCGTTGCCTTTGAAGTTGTCATTGCCGACCCAAAGCCGCCAATCGGCATTCCACTGACCATCAGCTTCACGTGCCTGCACCGCTAGCAGGGCATCGGCTGAGTAACGTTCAGACGCACTACGCAATTCATCGGGCGACTTGGCACTGAGGTTTTCTGCGGTGCCCACCAATTGCTCGCTGAGATCAGCCAAGGGCAAGCGCAAAGGCAAGCCGCGATGCTGTGCTGCACGATTCAATGGCTCGGCACTGGCCAGGCCATCACCGACCAAACTTGTCCCGTTAAGATCTTCATTCAGCCACCAGGTCATCACCGCCGGGCGGTTGGCGCTCCAGATCGGCAGGCCCGCCTGACGCAATGCGCGATCAACACTTGCAGGGTCAAAATTGACAACAATGCTGTCGCCCTCGAAACCATACTGAGTAACAATTTGTTGCGGATCCTTATAAACCTCGGCCAAATCAGGGTTTTTCGAGCCATCGGGCTTGCCGGTCAGGCGTAATACCAACGTGTCCAGCGCGCGACCAAGCTCAGCATCGCGCTTATCAGGCTGCTGACTAGCGCCCGCTTCACGTACTTCATACAGGTCAGAAACCGTTGCTGCCAGGCTAGGCAAGCTAAACAGCAGGGGTAATGACAGAGCGAGCAAACGAACGATCAGGCGCATTAATTAGGTTCTCGACAGACTTAGGAGCGGTTAAAACAGCGCATTAAACAGGCTATACCTTAAACAGCCGCTCGTCCCCCGGCAACCATAGCGCTTCGTGGGTGGTCGCTGCCTGGCAAGCCTGATAAAATCGCGCGCCTCGCAGCCCGGTCCATATAACGCCGGTACTCATCCGAATTTTCCTTAAAGGCCTGTACCCATGAGCAAGCAACCCTCCATCAGCTACAAGGACGCAGGTGTAGACATCGACGCAGGCGAAGCCCTGGTTGAACGCATCAAGGGTGTCGCCAAGCGCACCGCTCGTCCGGAAGTCATGGGTGGCTTGGGCGGCTTTGGCGCGCTTTGCGAAATACCAGCCGGCTACAAGCAACCTGTGCTGGTTTCTGGCACCGATGGCGTCGGCACCAAGCTGCGTTTGGCGCTGAACCTCAATAAGCATGACAGCATTGGCCAGGACCTGGTCGCCATGTGCGTCAACGACTTGATTGTCTGCGGCGCCGAGCCTCTGTTCTTCCTTGATTACTATGCCACCGGCAAACTCAACGTCGATGTCGCCACTCAGGTGGTGACCGGCATTGGTGCAGGCTGTGAACTGGCGGGTTGCTCACTGGTTGGTGGTGAAACCGCCGAAATGCCAGGCATGTATGAAGGCGAAGACTATGACCTGGCCGGTTTCTGTGTCGGCGTGGTCGAGAAAGCTGAAATCATCGACGGCAGCAAAGTCTGCGCTGGCGATGCATTAATCGCCCTGCCATCTTCAGGCCCGCACTCGAACGGCTACTCACTGATCCGCAAGATTATCGAAGTTTCAGGCGCAGACATCGAAAATACTCAACTTGACGGCAAGCCACTGACCGACCTGCTGATGGCCCCGACCCGTATCTATGTCAAGCCGCTGCTCAAGCTGATCAAAGATACTGGCGCGGTCAAAGCCATGGCCCACATCACCGGCGGCGGCCTGCTCGACAACATTCCGCGGGTTCTGCCAAAAGGCGCTCAAGCCATTGTCGATGTTGCCAGCTGGACGCGCCCTGCCGTTTTCGACTGGCTGCAAGAGAAGGGCAATGTTGAAGAAAATGAAATGCACCGGGTACTCAACTGCGGTGTAGGCATGGTTATCTGCGTTGCTCAGGATCAGGTCGAAGCGACCCTCAACAACCTGATTGCTTCAGGCGAGCAGCCTTGGGTTATTGGCCAGATTGCTGATGCTGAAGAAAACGCTGAGCCTGTTGTCCTCAACAACTTGAAAAGCCATTAATGCCGACGCCTTGCAATGTAGTGGTGTTGCTCTCAGGTTCTGGGAGCAACTTGCAAGCCCTTATCGATAAACTCAACCCAAGCTCGGCTCGTATCTGCGCGGTGATTTCAAATCGTGCAGATGCGTACGGGCTTGAGCGCGCCAAGGCCGCTGGCATCGCGACCAACCTGTTGGATCACCGCCAATTCGACAGTCGCGAGTCGTTCGATGCAGCATTGATTGAAGCAGTTGACGCCCACAAGCCACAGCTAGTGGTTCTTGCGGGTTTTATGCGCATACTCAGTGCCGACTTTGTTCGCCACTATGCCGGACGCCTGCTGAACATCCACCCTTCCCTGCTGCCAAAGTACAAAGGCTTGCATACGCACCAACGAGCGTTGGACGCCAAGGATGCTGAGCACGGCTGTAGCGTGCACTTTGTGACAGAGGAACTCGACGGCGGCCCATTGGTCGTACAAGCAGTAGTTCCAGTTAATGCAGAGGACTCAGCCGCAAGCCTGGCTGAGCGAGTTCACCGCCTGGAACACCAGATCTATCCACTGGCGGTTAGCTGGTTTGCTGATCAACGCTTGCACCTTGGGCCACAAGGCGCAATGCTTGACGGTAAGCCACTTGCAACTACTGGCTATATTTTCCGAACTTAGGAGAGAACATGCGTCGCGCCTTACTGTTCGCACTTGCGCTGATCAGCGCCCCGGTCTTTGCAGACGAGATCAAACCCTTTACCGCAAGCTACACCGCAGACTGGAAACAACTCCCGGTCAGCGGTTCAGCAGAGCGCAACCTGACTGACCTAGGGGACGGCCGCTGGGAGCTGAACTTCGAAGCCTCCATGCTAGTCGCCAGCCTTACTGAAACCAGCACCTTCCGTATTGAAGACAATGCGTTCACGCCCCTTAGCTACAAATATGAGCGCGGTGGCCTGGGCAAAGGCAAATCAGTCGAGCAAGACTTTGACTGGTCAGCCAAGCAAGTCATCGGTGACGACCGCGGAACCCCGGTGCGCATTCCGCTGAACCGTGGTCTGCTGGACAAATCGACCTATCAAATTGTCTTGCAACACGACGTAGCTGCAGGCAAAAAAAGCATGAGCTACCAAGTGGTTGATGGTGATGAAATTGAAACCTACGACTTCCGTGTACTTGGCGAAGAAGCCGTCACCACCAAGGTCGGCCAGATAGACGCTATCAAGGTAGAACGAGTACGTGATCCAACACAAAGCAAGCGCAAAACAACCTTGTGGTTTGCTAAAGACTGGGATTACTTGCTGGTTGCCCTGAACCAGATTGAGAAAGACGGCAAGGAATACCAAATCATGCTTGAGGAAGGCACCGTAAACGGTAAAACCGTTAAGGGTCGCTAAACCCAAGGGTTGATTGACACATAAAAAACCGGCTCTAGGCCGGTTTTTTATTGCTGGTATTAGCTTACTGCTGGGCTAACTTATGCCCTGCATGATCGACTGCCAAGGGGTTGAATATCGCCAAAGGCTGCGGCGTTAGTCCGCTCATAACTGAACGCAGCAAAGCCAGCATCATGCCAAACATCAGTCCCAATACCAAGCCCAACACAACGATCAACAGCTTCTTCGGCTTGATCGGCGAAAACGGATTAACGGCTGGCTGGTCGACATCCACCAAATCATGCAGCAACAACTCAGGTTTCAATGTCTGCAAATAGGATGACTCCTCTTCCCACTTGGCTAGCTTAGCCAGGAACAAATCGTCGTTGTCACGCTTGCGTAAGGCTTCAACTTCACGATTGTGGCGCAGCATCCGCAGTTGCTTTTCTATCTCGCCAACATGCGCATCGGTAAAGTCATCGGAACTACGTGCCTGCAATGCTTTTCGTTCGGCCCCCAAAGCCTCAGTACCCATGAAATAAAGTGGAATCTGCTGATTATTCACTTCGGTGCGAATCAGGTTGCTGGATGATTGCTGACCAGTCTCGCGCATGGAGGAAGGTGTCGCTGGCTTGTGGATCCCCAACTGCTCGGCAATCATAATTGCTTCGCTCAGTTGCACAATGCGGTTTTGGCGGCGCAACTTAAGCTGCTGACGCAGGCCTGCCAGCTCGTCGATAAGGTTGGCACGCTTTACGGCATCGGTCTCCAACAGCTTGGCGATTTTCGATTGTTTATCTGCTTCATAACCAATGCGAGCTGCCGCAATCTGGCTTTGCAGTTTGCTCAGGCGGTTAGCCACAAGCGTATTGATTTCAGCCGCAATACGCGTGCGCTCCTGCTCGATGGCATAAGCAACCAAACCATTCACCACGGCAGGCCCATCAACGCCCTCCGGGTAGACAAAACCCAGGCCAACATAGTTAGACAGTGAATTGGCTTTCTTGGCGTCAGGCTTCAAAACGGTGAATGCGGACTCGTTGAGTCGTTCAAAAGCCTGGCCAACAGCCAGCCCAGGCTGCTCAAGCGCCTGGAAAAGGGCTGGATGCTCTTGAAAGAATGCGTAGCGGGTTGAGTAAGACTCCAGCGAGATACCAATGCGCTTAAGCACCTGATCCCTATCAACCTTGTAGACGCCAGTGAGGTTGAGTTCGTCAAAGCTTTTCAGTGACGTTGGCTTGAGGATGCTTTGCGTTTGATAGTACGGCGTTGCGAGTATTGCATAGGCAGTTGCTGCGATGCCAAACAGCGCCATGACTGACGCAATCAACCAACGCTGTCGCCACAAACCATTGACCAAGGCAATTAAATCAATCTCATCATTTCTGGTTTCTGGATCATGGCTTACGCGAGCATTCATTACAGCATCCATTAAATTGCTTGGAAAATTCCTCTTCGGTGCTTATCTATCATGCCTAGAATATGCCCTAGAACCTGACAAAGGATTGGTCACCCTGAAGGGCGGGCGAAGATAGCAATTAGCCATCATTTTGCCAAGCAATTGATAGAATTGATAAAAACAGCAATCCAATTAACTCATCAGCGGGAAAGCCTGCATGCAGCAAACACCCTATCAACCACTGGCCTGCGCCCTTTATGACGTAATAGAGATCGCCTGCCTGCATCGTTACTATGTGGTGATCGAGTTGGTCAACGGCGCCACTCTTGAAGGCCAGGCGCTAACCACTGAAACAAGTGCCGATAAGCAAGAATTTCTAATCCTTGGGACTGCTGACGACAAAGTGCGCGTGCGCCTCGACCAATTACAGGCGATCACTGCTGTGACCCCAGGCGCGAGCTTCAAACGCATCGAGCTGAACAAGCCAAACAGTTCGTCCTGAGCGTTACAACAAAACGACAGGTATTAAAAAGCCGGGCATAAGCCCGGCTTGAACAGCCCGTAGTAATCAATCACCACATCAGGTCATCCGGCACCTGATAGGCCGCGTACGGATCATCGGCATCTGGGGCTTCGGTTGGCGTATTGAGCAGCACCACGCGACGCGGGTCGCGCTCCTGGATCTTCAGCGCCGCCTCACGCGGGATCACTTCATAACCGACGCCGTGACGCACAATGGCCAGCGAGCCGCTGCTTAACTTGTTGCGCACCAGGTCATTGACCGGCAAGCGCTTAACTTTCTTGTCATCGGCAAAATTGTAGTAATCCTCGGTCGTCAGCTTGGGCAAGCGCGATGCCTCAATCAGCTGCTTGACCTGTGCCGCCCTGGCCTTTTGCTCGACCTTTTCTTGCTGTTGGCGATTCAGCTCTTGGTCACGCGCCAGCTTCTCAGCCCTTGCCTGCTCTGCTGCCAACTGTTGCGAGTTGTCTTTCTCGACTTGGCCTTTGTGCTCCATGCGCTGCTGTTTTTGCTTTTGCTTAGTAGCCTGCTTGGCCTGCTTCTCGTTGACCAACCCTGCCTTCAGTAGCTGGTCGCGTAGTGATAAAGCCATGACTTACCTCAGTATTCAACGACAGCAACCTCGATCCACACAGGTCTTGTTGCCATTTGTTTTGATCTAATTTTCAACCAGTGCCTCGCCAATCGCGACGATCAAAGTCACAACCAGGGCCGGCAGTGCTCAGATTTATCGACGCAATTCCCATCTGCCGCGCATATTGATTGCTTATTGGCCATCAGCCAAGTGTTTGCTGTTTTTCAAGCTTCTTGGCCTCGCCCCACAAGGCATCGAGTGACTCCAGGTCGCACTTTGCAATGTCGCGCCCTGACTCGCGCAGCGCTTGCTCGATAAACCTGAAGCGCCGCTCAAACTTAGTGTTCGCCGCACGTAACGCCGTCTCCGGGTCAACCTTCAAGTGCCGGGCAAGGTTAGTCACCACAAACAGCAGGTCGCCAAGCTCTTCAGCAACGGCAGAGTGGTCATTTTCGCTCATGGCTTCAAGCACTTCATCCAGCTCTTCGCGGACTTTATCAACCACTCCGAGCGGCTCTGGCCAGTCGAACCCTACCTGCGCCGCACGTTTTTGCAGTTTTACTGCACGTGACAGCGACGGCAATGTACTAGGCACATCGTCCAGCAGCGAAAGCTGTTCGGGCGCTTGTGCTTTCTCGGCACGCTCCTCAGCCTTTATCTGCTCCCAACGCAGCTTGACCGCTTCTGGATCAAGCTTGGGCAGCTCGACCGAGCCGTACAAATCACCATCTGGAAACACATGGGGATGGCGGCGTACCAGCTTGCGGGTAATGGTGTCGATTACTTCAGCAAAACCAAAGCGCCCCTCTTCTGCTGCCAACTGGCTGTAATAAACCACCTGGAACAGCAAGTCACCGAGCTCGCCAGGCAAATGATCGAAATCACCACGCTCAATCACATCAGCGACTTCGTAGGCCTCTTCAAGCGTATAGGGCACTATCGTCGCGTAGCTTTGCTCCAGATCCCAAGGGCAGCCATGCTTTGGGTCACGCAAGCGCGCCATAAGGTGGAGCAAGTCATTTAGCTGGTACATAAATCCTCAGGAAGAACTGCGCAAACGCCGGGCTTCGATAATGTTGGGCAACTGTGAAATCCGCCCCAGCAAGCGTCCAAGTGCTTCTAGACCGGGGATTTCAATGGTAATCGACATCGTCGCGGTGTTGTCTTCCTTGTTCGACTGGGTATTGACCGCCAGTACATTGAGTTTCTCGTTGAGCAGTATCTGGGTCACATCGCGGAGCAGCCCGGAACGGTCATATGCGCGAATAACCACGTCAACCGGGTAGGTCTGCACCGGCACCGGCCCCCAACTGACCTGGATCATCCGCTCCGGCTCGCGCCCTGCCAATTGCAACACCGCCGCACAATCCTGACGGTGAATACTCACGCCCCGCCCCAAGGTGATATAGCCAACGATCGGATCGCCCGGCAAAGGCTGGCAGCAGCCGGCCATTTGCGTTAGCAGGTTACCGACACCCTGAATTTGAATATCGCCACGCTTGCCTGGCTTGAAGCCCAGTGCTTTGCGCGGAATAAGCTCAAGCTGCTCGGTATTGCGCTCAGGCTCGATCAACTGTTGCGCGAGGTTCACCACATGGGCCAAGCGCACATCTGCCGCGCCCAGAGCAGCAAACAAGTCCTCGGCCGACTTCAGGTTGGCCTTTTCAGCCAGCTTCTCGAAATCGACATGTGACAGCGCCAAACGACCCAGCTCACGCTCCAGCAAGCCTTTACCAGCGAGCACATTCTGATCCCGGTCCTGCAACTTGAACCAGTGGACAATTTTTGCCCGCGCCCGCGAAGTGGTGATGTAGCCCAGGTTGGAGTTCAGCCAATCGCGGCTCGGCGTGCCTTGCTTGCTGGTGATGATTTCGACCTGCTCGCCGGTTTGCAGGCTGTAGCTCAGCGGCACGATGCGCCCGTTTACCTTGGCACCACGGCAGTTGTGACCGATTTCGGTATGCACACGGTAGGCGAAGTCCAGCGGCGTCGAGTCCTTGGGCAAGTCAACTGCGTGGCCATCAGGCGTGAATACATACACCCGATCTGGCTCGATATCGACCCGCAGCTGTTCGGCCAGGCCGCCAATGTCGCCCAGCTCTTCATGCCATTCGAGCACCTGGCGCAACCACGAGATTTTCTCTTCGTAGTGGTTCGAACCCGACTTGACGTCAGTGCCCTTATAGCGCCAGTGAGCACAGACGCCCAGCTCAGCCTCTTCGTGCATCGCAGCAGTGCGAATCTGCACCTCAAGCACTTTGCCCTCAGGGCCTAGAACAGCGGTGTGCAGCGAGCGATAGCCGTTTTCCTTGGGGTTGGCGATGTAGTCGTCAAACTCCTTGGGAATGTGCCGCCACAAGGTATGGACAATACCCAGCGCGGTGTAGCAGTCGCGCATTTGCGGGACCAGAACTCGCACAGCACGCACGTCATAAATCTGACTGAACTGCAGGCCCTTGCGCTGCATTTTTCGCCAGATGGAGTAAATATGCTTGGCCCGCCCACTGATATCAGCCTCAATGCCAGTGGCCTCAAGCTCTGAGCGCAGCTGATCCATCACTTCATTGATGTAGTGCTCTCGATCAAGGCGACGCTCATGCAGCAAGGTGGCGATCTGCTTGTACTGTTCGGGCTCAAGGTAGCGAAAGGATAAATCCTCAAGCTCCCACTTGATATGACCGATGCCCAAGCGGTGAGCCAATGGCGCGTAGATATCAAAGACTTCGCGTGCAACCCGCTGGCGCTTTTCATCGTCAGCCAGCTTCACTGCACGAATCGCGCAGGTGCGCTCGGCCAGCTTGATCAGCGCAACGCGCACGTCATCGACCATGGCGACAAGCATTTTACGCAGGTTATCGACCTGGGCCTGCGAGCCCAACACCATGGAGTCGCGCGGGTTCATGCTTGCGCTGATGGCTGCCATGCGCAGTACACCTTCGATCAGCTTGGCGACCACCGGACCAAAGCGCTGATGCACGGCCGCCAGTTCAACGGTGCCTTCGCGAACACCGCGATAGAGCACTGCCGCGACCAAGGAATCCTGGTCAAGTTTGAGATCGGCGAGAATCTCGGCGATTTCAAGACCAACGCGAAAACTGGAAGCGCCTTCACTCCACAGGTTTTGTGCTGCGTTGGCTTGCTGCTCAGCCTCACGGGCGAACTCACATGCGCTGCGCAGAGCGTCACGATCCAATGCGGGATCAACGCCAAGCACGTGATCCAGCCATGCCTCAAGGTTGATGCTGCCGTCATCGTTGATCGGCTGATGCGCTCTAACCTGAACCATTTTGCTTACCTTCCCTACGAAGCGCACATTGCGCTACGAATCGACGCCGACCGCCTAATCAAGAGGGCCGGTCTAACTGCTGTAAGGCGCAAATCCTTCACACCCCTGCATGCGCAACCGGGACACTGCACATAACAGCGATGCAAGCTGCCCCGAACTGCGACCTTCGAACTGCATGAGGCATTTTCATGCCTCGCGACCCGCAAGAGTCAAATCCTGTTAACTGGCCAATTAACTGTTTGCCAGCTCAAATAAAACCATGGCCTCAACATGCGCCGTCTGCGGAAACATGTCGAGAATGCCAGCTTTTTTCAAACGGTAACCCTGTGCAATTAGCTGCTCGGCATCCCGTGCAAGCGTTGCCGGATTACAGGAAACATATACCACCCGGCCCGCACCCAGTGCAGCAAGTTGCTTCACCACTTGATAGGCACCATCGCGCGGCGGGTCAAGTAAAACTGCGGAAAACCCACCTTTGGTCCAAGTTTTGTCAGTCAGCGACTCGGACAAGTCCGCGTGATAAAAGTGCGCATTGCCCAGTGAATTTTCCAGCGCATTTGCAGCGGCCCGTTCAACCATCGCCTGCACGCCTTCAACCGCAACAACTTCTTGGGCTAGACGAGCCAATGGCAAGGCAAAATTACCCAGGCCACAAAATAGATCAAGAACCCGCTCATTGTCTTGCGGAGCCAGCCACTCCAAGGCCTGGGCAATCATCGACTGGTTAACCGAGGCATTGACCTGCACAAAATCCCCAGGCCGATACGCCAGCTCCAGCTCCCAGTCAGGCAAGGCATACGCCAGACGTTGGCCGGCAATGAATGGCGCTGGTTCACCCGCGCCATGCAACCACAATTGTGCCTCGTGCTCGGCGCAAAACTGCTGTAATCGATTGAGATCCGCCTCTGGCATTGCTTCGGTGTGGCGCACCAATACCGCACTGGCAGTGCCATTAAATAGCTCAACGTGACCGATCGCCTGTGGCTTTTCAAGCTGGCCCAGTACATCTGGCAGACCGCGCAAGATTGGTTGCAAGGGCTGTACCAGAACCGGGCAGTCATCTATCGCAATAATTTCCTGACTTGCCGCTGCGCGAAAACCTACCGCCAGGTGCTTGCGCTTGGGATCCCAGCGCACAGCCACGCGGGCCCGGCGCCGATAACCGAACTCGGGACCCGTCAAGGGTGCGACCCACTGCTCAGGCTGCACCTGGGCCAGACGGCTTAACTGTTCTGCGAGCATTGCCTGCTTGAGTGCAAGCTGATCCGCATGCGCCATGTGCTGCACACTACATCCCCCGCAGGTGCGAGCATGTGCACAGGGTTCAGGGCGACGCTCGGAGCTGGCAAGCATAATGCGCTCACTGCGCGCTTCGACCACTTGGCTACGGGCTGACTGCACGCGTGCCTCAACATGCTCGCCCGGCAGCGCTCCGGATACAAACCAGGTGCGCCCCTCACTGAAAGCAATACCGCGGCCATCGTTGGCCAAACGTTCTATGATCAACTTCTGCTTTTTGCCCACGGGCACCTGTGGCGCTCGTGTTCCACCGCTGGGTTGAAAGCGTAAACCGCCGCTTTTCTTGGCCATTAATGCTGTGGCGCGTCGTAGATGCCGGTCGACAGATAACGATCGCCACGATCACAGATGATCGCCACCATTACTGCGTTTTCAACCTGTTGTGACAGGCGCAACATAGCGGCGACAGCGCCGCCTGAAGAGACGCCACAAAAGATTCCTTCCTCACGCGCCAACCGGCGCATGACCTGCTCGGCCTCGTCCTGCCCCATGTCGACCACTTGATCAACGCGCTCGGCATCAAAGATTTTTGGCAAGTACTCATGCGGCCAGCGGCGAATACCGGGAATCGAGGCACCTTCTTGCGGCTGCAAGCCAACGATCTGCACCTGGGCGTTCTGCTCCTTGAGGTAGCGCGAAACCCCCATGATGGTGCCCGTGGTGCCCATGGAGCTTACGAAGTGGGTAATGGTGCCCTGGGTTTGTTGCCAGATCTCAGGGCCGGTGGCGTCGTAATGGGCCTGGGGATTATCACCATTGCCAAACTGATCAAGCACCTTGCCGCGACCTTCGCGCTGCATGCGCTCGGCCAGATCACGCGCGCCTTCCATCCCCTCTTCACGCGTTACCAGAACCAGCTCGGCACCATAGGCGGTCATGGCTGCCTTGCGCTCAGCGGTCGAGTTGTCCGGCATGATCAAAACCATCTTGTAGCCTTTGATCGCCGCAGCCATCGCCAATGCAATCCCGGTATTGCCCGAAGTTGCCTCGATCAGGGTATCGCCTGGCTGAATATCACCACGCAGCTCTGCACGGGTAATCATCGACAACGCCGGGCGATCCTTGACCGAACCTGCCGGGTTGTTGCCTTCCAGCTTGACCAGCAGCGTATTCGAGGTATTACCGGGCAGGCGCTGTAGACGCACCAGCGGTGTGTTGCCGATGCACTCGGCGATGGTCGGAAATTGCACGGTCATGACGTCAATCAGGTCCAAACTACTTGGGGGGGTGCCTATGATAACGGTAAACCACTATGCGCCCACAACAAAGCACCTCATACGCCGGTCTGCTTTATTCAATACAGGCTCAATGCCAATTGGCGAGACAAGGCATCAACCGGCCAATACAGCTAGTGTTGGACCCACTGGCCTGTAGCGCCCGGCGAGCGGCGCTGCATCGAGGAACCTCTTGTTGGATGGTACGCAAACGGTACACTGCGCAGTAACAATCAGAGAGGGATGTGCGTGTTCAAGGACCTAGGCATAAAAGGCCGCGTTTTAATACTGACGCTATTGCCAACCAGTCTGCTGGCGTTCCTGCTTGGTGGGTACTTTATCTGGGCACAACTCTCGAGCCTTGAGGGCCAGTTACTGCAACGTGGCGAGATGATTGCTGAACAGCTGGCTCCACTTACCGCTCCGGCGTTTCTGCGCGGTGATGTCGAGGTGCTTCAGCGCATCGCCACCCAATCTCTTGAGCAGCCTGACGTTCGCGCAGTGAGCCTACTCGACAAAGATAAAGTGCTGCTTGCCCATGCCGGGCCGAGCATGCTTAATCCAATGCCCACCGTCGGCAGCGGCACTGACAAACTCGCAGCCAAGCACACCGGCGACGACGCCACACGCTTTTTACTTCCAGTGTTTGAACACCACCTGAGTCTGACCGGCGAGCCTCCCCACCTAGGCAGCGATAAGCTGGTCGGCTGGGTCGAGCTTGAATTGTCGCATCACGCCACCCTGCTCAGTGGTTACCACAGCTTGCTCACCAGTCTATTGCTGGTAGCTGCTGGATTGGTGCTCACGGCGTTGCTTGCATTGCGCATGAGCCACTCGATCAACGACCCGTTGCGCCGGGTCAAAGAGAGCGTTGCACAACTTAAGGAAGGCAAACTCGAAACCCGCCTGCCACTGCTTGGCAGCCAGGAGCTGGACGAACTGGCATCAGGCATCAATCGCATGGCCGAAGCCCTGCAAAATGCGCAGGAAGAACTGCAGCACAGTATTGACCAGGCAACCGAGGACGTTCGCCAGAACCTCGAAACCATTGAGATCCAGAACATCGAGCTGGATTTCGCCCGCAAAGAAGCGCTTGAGGCCAGTCGAATCAAATCCGAGTTCCTGGCCAACATGAGCCATGAAATTCGCACACCCCTTAACGGCATCCTTGGCTTCACCAACCTGCTACAAAAGAGCGACTTGACCCCTCGCCAGCAGGATTACCTGAGCACCATCGAAAAGTCGGCAGATAACCTGCTCGGCATCATTAATGAAATCCTTGATTTCTCGAAGATCGAAGCCGGCAAACTGGTGCTTGAGAGCATCCCATTCAACCTGCGCGAACTGATTCAAGACACCCTGACAATTCTGGCGCCAACAGCCCACGAAAAGCACCTTGAGCTGCTGAGCCTGGTCTACCGCGACACACCGCGCGCCCTGCTCGGGGACCCCCTGCGTCTTAGGCAGATCCTGACCAACCTGGTCAATAACGCCATCAAATTCACCCGTGAAGGCAGCATTGCCGTGCGCGTGATGCTCGAAGACGAAAGCGACAGTCGCGCACAGATACGCATTAGCGTGCAAGACAGTGGAATTGGCCTGTCCGATGACGACCTGCGCCTGCTCTTCCAAGCCTTCAGCCAGGCTGACAACTCGCTTTCACGGCAAGCGGGCGGCACTGGCTTGGGCCTGGCAATTTCGAAGCGCCTTGTTGAGCAGATGGGTGGTGAAATTGGCGTCGACAGCTCGCCGGGCCAAGGTTCGGAATTCTGGATATGCCTGAGCCTACCCAAAGCGCGCGCAGACATTGAAGACCTTCCACGCCCACCACTGCTTGGTCGCAACATTGCGATCCTGGAAACCCATGAACTGGCGCGCCAGGCCTTACAGCATCAACTCGAAGATTGCGGGCTCAATGTCAGCGCATTCAATGAACCAGGCTCGCTGATCGAAGCGATTAGCGCCTCACAACAAGACCAAAATCCAATTGGCATTGCGGTCCTGGGCGTAACATCCCGTGAGCTACCACCCGAAAAGCT
Source organism: Pseudomonas sp. RL_15y_Pfl2_60 (assembly GCF_963970595.1). NCBI lineage: Bacteria > Pseudomonadati > Pseudomonadota > Gammaproteobacteria > Pseudomonadales > Pseudomonadaceae > Pseudomonas > Pseudomonas sp. RL_15y_Pfl2_60. Next base: position 141,830 of record NZ_CAXAOE010000004.1, read on the forward strand.
TGAGCGGTACATCCACCAACTTGAGCAGATGGCCTGCAAATGCATCGTGCTCTGCCCGACCACCGAGCAAGTGCTGTATCACAGCAGCTTGCCGGACGCCTATACCCAACTGCATGCCAAACCAGCGTGCACACGCAAGCTGCAACGCGCCTTGAGCGAAATGGTCAGCCCGCGTCACCAACGCTTGGTCGCCGAAACGCCAGAGTCCACCCGAACGCCGAGTATTCTCTGCGTTGACGACAACCCGGCCAACTTGCTCTTGGTGCAGACCCTGCTAGAAGACATGGGCGCCAGTGTCAGCGTCGCTAAAGATGGTCACGAAGCCCTGGATATAGCCAAGAGTATCCGTTTTGACATGATACTCATGGATGTGCAGATGCCAGGCATGGATGGGCGGGAAACCACAGAAGCGATTCGCCTCTGGGAAACGGAGCAGATCAAGAGCGCAGTGCCGATCATTGCCCTCACCGCCCATGCCCTGTCCAATGAAAAACGTACCCTGCTGCAAAGTGGCATGGATGATTACCTGACCAAGCCGATCAGTGAGCGGCAACTGGCTCAGGTGGTGCTGAAATGGACCGGATTATCGCTGCGCGCACTTATACCCGAGCCTGCGGATGACAACTCTCGACTGGACATAGACCTCAACCAGATCAGCACCCTGGACATCGAAGAAGGCTTGCGCCTGGCTGCCGGAAAGGCCGATCTGGCCGCCGACATGCTCAATATGCTGCTGGCGGGTTTACCAACAGACTTGCAAGCCATACGTCAGGCCCGCCAGGCCGGAAACAGCCAGCTTCTGATTGAACGGGTACATCGCCTGCACGGCGCCACCCGATACTGCGGAGTGCCGCAGTTGCGAGCCACCTGTCTGCGCAGTGAAACACTGTTGAAGCAGGATGATCCAGCGGCAAGAAATGCACTCGATCAACTTGAAGTGGCCATAAAACGCCTGATGTCCGAGACCCAAGCCAAGGCTTAACAACTCCAGGTTCGCGCAAGGCATCCAACCTGCGCGGGCTGAGCCCTGTGTCTATGCTAAAACAGTCAGTTTCAGGCATACACATCGATCAGGTTTAGGCCGCTGCGTGATAGCATTCGCGCCAATTTGGAGGAACCATGGCCGAACACGACTTTCGCTACAGCTTACTCAACCCCGAACACACCTTGATTGAATGCCGAGCGATGGCGCCTGGGCGCTATCAGGTCACTGGCAACGGCGGCTCAATCAAGAGCGGCGACAGCCTGATCGTCACGCTCAAAGGCAGCCGCGACCTGAGCATGCGCCTGCAAGTCGAAAAGGTGCGCCATCTGATCAACCCGCCAGGCCAGTGGGTTGCAGTGGCCCTTGGCCCCGTTTTCAAAGAACTGGCGATTCATAATTGGCAGGTCACTTGTGACAGCTGTGCCAAGCAAATCGACGTCGAATTCGCCGTTGATAGCGCGCTGGGCAAAAAAGCTCAGGCACTTGCAGCTCAGCAGCGGGTCAATGAGTTAGGTTGGTCGAGTGAGAACGACCGCCACATTTGCCCGCAATGTCAGAAGGAATGACGATGAAAGCATTAATTGGCATCAGCCTAATCAGTGCCACCCTCTTGGGTTGTGCGAGCGACACGATGAAAGTTGAAACGGATCAAACCTACCAGGTTGAATGGATCGGCGAACGCCCGTTGATCGACAACAGCCACTTGACCATCACCCTTGGCAGTGACGGTCGCGCTTATGGCAATGCTGGCTGCAACCACTGGTTTGCTGCCTATAAGCTCGATGGCGACAACATCAGCTTCGAACAAGCCGGCAGTACCCGCAAAATGTGCGCCCCCGCCCTCATGGAGCAAGAGGCCCGTTTCCTGCAGAGCCTGCCAAGTATCACGCGCTGGGACTTCTCGCCTACCAATCAGCTGCGCCTATGGCCCAAGGAAGGTAAACCCCTGCGGTTGTGGCCGGTCACAGACTGACCGCACTCAAGTGGCTTGGGGGGTGCGAGCGCTAGCGTTCAAATAACTCAAGCTGCTCATGGCGCCCACGCAGATCATGCAAGCGCACCCCGACCCCTAATAAGCGTACAGCCTTGTTCCCGCGAGCAAATGCCGCACTCATCAGTAGCTTGTAGCTATCCAGGTCACGGCGCGCGCCTGCTTGCTCAAGGGTAGTTTGGGTAAAATCATGAAACTTGATTTTCACGAAGGGTTTATCCGGCCTGTAGCTGTTATCCAGCCGCGCCATGCGCCGCTCAAGTTCTTGCAGCAAATCCGGCAGTTGCTCCAGGCAAGCGGCTAAATCCGGCAAATCCTGATTGTAGGTATTCTCGACACTGACCGACTGGCGTCGGCTGTCAGTCTGCACGGCGCGCTCATCAATTCCACGCGCCAAGCCCCATAAGCGCTCACCAAAGCTGCCGAACTCACGTATCAGCCCAAGCTTGTCCCACTCACGCAACTCACTGCAGGTTTGAATGCCCAGGCGGGCCAGCTTTGCAGCAGTCACCTTGCCAACCCCGTGCAGCTTGGCGACCGCCAGATCAGCCACGAAATCATCGACTTGATCCGGGGTAATCACAAACAAACCGTTGGGTTTCTTCCAGTCGCTGGCGATCTTGGCCAAAAACTTGTTTGGCGCCACACCCGCGGAAACGGTGATATGCAGTTCTGAGGAGACCCGCCTGCGAATGTCCTGAGCGATACGCGTCGCACTACCGGAAAAGTGCTGGCTATCGGTTACATCAAGAAAAGCCTCATCCAGCGATAAAGGCTCAATCTGGTCGGTATAGTCGCGAAAAATAGCGTGTATTTCACGAGAAACGGCTTTGTAGGCATCCATGCGCGGCCTGACGATCAGCAAGTCCGGACACAGCTTTTGCGCGTGCCCGGAAGCCATGGCTGAACGCACACCATAGGCGCGCGCCTCGTAATTACAGGTCGCAATCACGCCGCGTCGATCAGCTGTGCCGCCAACTGCCAGCGGCCTGCCCGCCAAGCTGGGGTCATCACGCATCTCAATGGCTGCATAGAAGCAGTCACAGTCAACGTGGATGATTTTGCGATTCGTGGCCAATTAAGTCATGCACCCGCTGAGCACAGCTAGCAAAGGAATCCGCTATTTAGTCACGCATCAAGCACGGCGTTCAAGCTGCTTGATCCACTCAGGATCGAATGTAGTTTGCTCAAGCGAAATATTCAGCGCCTGCATCTTTTCTTGGTGCTGATTGATTTCGGCGAGCATTTGCACATGCTCGCCGGAATTGCCATCCAACTGGTGCATCTGGCTGACACCCAGGTGATAGAAACGCAGTATCTTCATGCTCAGCGGGTCTTCGACCTTAACCCCGGCAGTCACCTGATGCATGACATTGGTGACACGCATCAGGTTACGCTTGAGCTGCCAGCCATACACTGCAGCAGCCATCCACGGCTGCGACCAGAACACCCCGCGCACCAGCGCAATAGTCAACGCCAGCGCGACGATCACCCCTGCCAGATTCAAGCGGAAGTTATCACCGCCGGGCTGCCCAAACAGCTGCACCGCAAGCGTTGAGCAAACCAGCGTCAGCAGCACGAAACTCCCCGCGACCAGCAACGTACTGCGTCGGGTTTGCTGCCGATAGTGCTCGGGATCAAGCGGTTTGATTACGAACGCCACGCGCGGGCTCCTTACTGAAATTCGATTGGCCGTCATTATCACCCGCAAAGCCAATATCAGCACGCTTAGATGAGTGGCCAGCCAATCGAATAAGTAACAAAGCCCTGCAGCAGCTTAATAGACCAGCGTCAGGACAATGTTGAATAGCAATGCAGCGGCAAAACCCAGGGGCGCCGCACGTAGCAACAGTTTTGGGAAAAACTCGGAGCGGCTTTGTTCGGTCGGGCACGAGCCCAATAACAGGCTACCGCCAGAAGAAAACGGTGAGATTGAAGTGGCTTGCGCGCCGACCACGATGCACACAAAGATCACCAGCGGATCAATGCCCAGCGCTGCGGCGATCGGCGGCACAATCGGGAACAAGGCTGGGGTCACAACTCCCAAGGTGCTGGCGAACAACGACATCAACGCCGCAACGACGCCAAATGCCACCGGCACCATGACAGGCGGAATCGAAGTGCCAATCCATGACGCCAGCAAATCAATGGTGCCGACCTTGATTGCAATCGCGATCAGCATACCAACGCCACAGATCATCACCAGCGTTGCCCAAGGCACTGTCGCCATTGCCTTGCGCTCATCACCGAGCTTGAGCAACAGCGCAATAACCGCGAACACACTGGCAATCAGGCCAATGTCCATTTTCGAGTTAATGAAACCGACTGTTTGATTATCAGGCAGCACAATCTGTGCGATAGGCGCAATCAACACCAGCACCATCATCACGACAGTCAGTAACAAGGTGGTTTTCTGTTGCTTGTTCAACGCACTGGGCTGGCTGATGGTGTAGGTAGAGCTTTGCATCAGCTTCTTGTGCCCGGTAAAAAGCACAAAGCCGCTGATCACGATCAGTGGAATGACAAAGGTGCTTAGAAAAATTGCGAAACTGTTTATAAACGCCGTGTTCTCGGCAATACCGGCGTTTGTCATCAGGCTACGGAAGATTATCCCGCTTTGGCTCGAAACAAAGTTGGCACCGCCCAGAGCACCATAATTGACCGCCATAGCCCCGAGAATCAGGCTCATGCGCGTGCGCTCGCACAGCATCAGGGTCAGCGGAGCCATAAACGCCAGCACCGTGTAATAGCCTGCACCTAAACCGGCAATCAGCGCGGAAGTCAGAAACACCGCATAGGGCAGCAAATGCGGGAATTTGCGACAGCTGTAAAGCAGGTGCTCAGCCAGCTTTTCCAGAGTGCCGTTAACAATCGCAAAGCTGTAGAACAGGCACACAGAGAAAATGATGAAAAACATCTTCAACGGCCACATCTTGATCACATCTGACGGGCTCAGGCCCATCACAAAGCAACCAATCAAGTAGGAAAAGGCAATTGCAAACAAGCCAATATTGATCTTGGTTTTGTAACCCAAGGCTATGGAGATCACGATTGCCGCGATTACAATCAAACTCATCATTTTCAGACCCGCCAATTATTCTTGTAATGGGTTAAAGAGTGTTTACGAACTTAAAAAGCCGTGAAGGGTTTGTGCACATGACTTTTTGCCACTCAAGCGGATCGCCAAGCAGCGCCTGAATCCTCTGGAACTGCTCGCCGTAACTGGTCGAGTCCTCGAACTGGGTGTGCGGCCAGTCACTGCCCCAAAGCATGCGCTCCAGCCCTCCACTGGCGGCACGTAGCAACCCGAACATACCTGCAACCTGCTCCGCGGTTAAATTGCTGCGATAAGGCGCTGAAAGCTTGAGCCAAACCTGCTGGTTGGCGAGTAACTCGAGAAAGGCCTTGTGGTTTGCCTGCTGCGGGTTGATTCCACCACGGGGCAAGCCAAAGTGATCAATCACCACATTGACCCCAGTTTGCAGTATTGCTGGCAGGATCTGCGCCAAGTCTTCAATGCTGCGCTGTATCTCAACCGACCAGCCCCGTGCGGCGATCTGCTGGAAAAACGCCTGCCAGCCATCATCTGAATAGTCTTCTAACTGCTGACCAACCAGGTTCAAACGAACCCCAACCACGCCAAATGCCGCCAAGCGGTCCAACTCATCAGCACTGATGTTCGGCAAGACCACGGCAATACCGCGCAGGCGCTCAGGATGCTTATCTAGCGCGGCGAGCATGAAACTGTTGTCCGTACCGAGAAAGCTGGGCTGCACCAGCACGCCATGGGCCAGGCCGCAACTGTCGAGCAAGCCCAGATATTGCTCAACCAGCGCGTCGTAGTCCGGGTTATAACGCCGGCCGGAAGCCAGTGGCAGGTCGCGATTGAAGATATGCGCGTGGGTGTCGATGCCAGACAGTTGCGAAGAGGTCATAGGTCGTTACCTTGGCCGATTGTTCTTGGCGCGCCATAGCAGGCACATTTTTATTTATGTCACATATTCATATATATGACTACATGACCATATATTCAGCAAAGACAACTGTCAACACAGCTCAGATGCCGCTGGTCAGTGCTAAAGTAGGCGAGGAAAAATCGTCTGGATGTATGTATGAATGGGTTAACCCTTGGCTCAGATCAGCGCTTACCGCTCTACCAAAGGCTGCGCGACGAGATCCTGGCAAAGATTTCGTCAGGTGAATGGCGTCCGGGAGAGCCAATCCCGACCGAAGCAGAACTGACCAAAACCTATAGCGTGGCGATCGGAACGGTCAGAAAAGCCGTCGACACGCTGGTTGTTGATGGTTTGCTGCAACGCAGCCAAGGCCGGGGCACCTATGTGCGCCGGCCTGATTTCAATTCATCGTTCTTTCGCTTTTTCCGCCAGATCAACAGTTCTGGAGAGCATCAGGTTCCGCAAAGCCGGATTGTCTCACTCGGCCTCGAACCAGCCCCACAAGCAGTGATTAGCGCCCTAAAACTCAGTGCAGAAGATGCAGTAATCCGTATGCAGCGTGTCAGGATGAGCGGTGAGCGCCCGATTTTCACTGAGGTGATCTGGCTGCCGGCCTCGCGCTTCGCCCAACTGCTTGAGGTAGAGCCGCAAGATTTTGGCAACCTGCTCTACCCCTTTTATGAGGAGCGATGTGGGCAGTTGGTGGCATCAGCCAAGGAAACCCTGACCGTCGAGTTGGCCGATGCGCAAACCAGCGTGGCCCTCGGCATAGACACCGGCAAACCGGTCGTGGTCATTGAGCGAACAGCTCTGAGCTACGACAACACACCGCTTGAATACCGCATATCCAGGGGCGCGGCTGACACCTTTCGTTATCAGATCGAGATTTCATAAGCCAGATGCAGCGGCTATTGGCTCGCTGCTTTGGCCGGCTCAGTCGGAGCGGGTTCTTTGTCTTCTGGCTTATCCATATAGGCTTGGATCACTAAAATCACAATCAGCATAAAAGCGGCGATGGGCAATAACTTGGGTTTTGCTGCCAACTCTGCGCCGCATGCCGAACATTTTTTATCTGTTGCCGCAACGGTTGCACCGCAGCTTTTACATGTATGAGCCATGACTACCTCGCTGAAAATGTGACGGACTCTAGCGCAACACCCAGTTGAAGAGCCAGGTCATTGCAATAAGTCGATAACTATCTATTTTCATGACAGTCCGATGAACTGCCACAAAATCGCGCAAAGCTGCTGCATACAAGGGCTGAGGCCCGAGCCAAGTCAGCAAAATCGCTAAGCATTTGAACAAACAACAGTTTTTTCTGAAGTTGGTGGTTGACCGCAGCGTTTCAGACGATAGAATAGCCGCCGCGGGATGGAGCAGTCTGGTAGCTCGTCGGGCTCATAACCCGAAGGTCGTCGGTTCAAATCCGGCTCCCGCAACCAAACATTTAAAGGTCACTCAATTGAGTGGCCTTTTTTGTTTCTGCCCCCTTTACGATTTAACTAATTGATTAAAAAGCAGAAATAGATTGACAGAATCTTTCATCTCTATAGAATGGCCGGCGCGGGATGGAGCAGTCTGGTAGCTCGTCGGGCTCATAACCCGAAGGTCGTCGGTTCAAATCCGGCTCCCGCAACCAGATTCATGCATAAGGCCTCGACAGTGAAAACTGTCGGGGCCTTTTGCTGTGTGCCTTATTTATTGCCAAACGCTGTCGCGCCCTCCTCTAGCTCTCTTCTGTATTTGCTTAGCCGTGCTCCGCATTTGCCTGCCGAACCGCTGATTTACTCTAAGCAACTGAACGGAAAACAATTTTATTTCAGATTAGGTTTGACACTGAGCCTCAGATAGATAGAATGGCGGCCGCGGGATGGAGCAGTCTGGTAGCTCGTCGGGCTCATAACCCGAAGGTCGTCGGTTCAAATCCGGCTCCCGCAACCAAACATATAAAGGTCACTCAATTGAGTGGCCTTTTTTGTGCCTGTTTGTTGGCCAACCCCTTTATCACCGACTCAAAGCGCCAGAATTTTTCTAGATTGCTGAGCGTCTTTGCTGGGCCTGCAAAAACCACAAAGGCCGCATTTGCGGCCTTTGTGCTAAGCAAATCTGGCTTTAGCCGCCAGTAGCATTCATAAAGCGCACCACTTGAATCTGATCATCGTGGCTGAACTCATGGCGCTCAGGTTTGCGCTGCAGGCCTGCGCCAACAGCATCCAATAAGGGTTGATCGGTCTCAGGGTAGCGGCGCAACAATGCGCGCATATCCACCGAGTTTTCATGACCCAGACAAAGCAATAAGCGCCCTTCCACAGTCAGCCGCACGCGGTTACAGGTGGCGCAAAAGTTATGCGAATGCGGTGAGATAAAGCCAACGCGGCTGTTCGCATGGCCTTCCAGACGAATATACCGGGCCGGACCACCGCTTTGTTCGGCACTGTCGATAATTGAATAGCGCTGGGCAATCAGCGCGCGCACCTGATCGCTGGAGAAAAAACTCTCGCCACGGGAGCGGCCCACGTCACCCAGTGGCATTTCTTCGATAAAGGTAATATCCAGCCCGCGCGCCATGGCGTATTCGACCAGATCCAGCACCTCATCGGCATTGCGCCCGGCCATTGCCACGGTATTGAGCTTGATGCTCTCAAAGCCAGCATCACGCGCTGCCTCGATGCCATCGAGCACCTGGTTTAATTCACCGGTGCGGGTAATGGCGCGGAACTTGTCTGCCTGCAAACTATCAAGGCTGATATTCAGGCGCTTGACCCCCGCCTCAGCAAGCGGCTTGGCCAACTTGACCAATTGCGAGCCGTTTGTGGTCATCACCAGTTCACGCAGACCAGGCAGCGCAGCGATTTGCTCGCACAAGCCGACAATACCCTTGCGCACCAACGGCTCGCCGCCAGTGAGACGGATTTTCTTCACGCCCTGGCCGACAAACAACGCCGCCAGCCGGTAAAGCTCTTCGAGTGAGAGAATTTGCTGGCGCGGCAGGAAAGTCATTTCTTCGGCCATGCAGTACACGCAGCGAAAGTCGCAGCGATCGGTCACCGACATACGCAGGTAATCGATTCTACGACCGAATCCGTCCTGCAAGTTACTGTGCATGCCTGACTCCTTTACTCAGCAAATACCTTGATTCATCCACAGGATGCACAAGCGGCTTTTGTCAGCCATCCGGCGCAGCGGATTATCCCAGATTACCTGATAACTATAGTGTCTATCGATCAGTTATACCGACAAACTCGAAAGCAGTCAGCGCCCCTGCTAAAAATCTGCATCCCGGCCCGAGACAGCTCCCAAGCTATACTAGCCCTCAGCAAAGCCTATGCTAGAGAGCTCGCGCCTGCTTTATTGGGCAGTTTTATCGAATCGTTAAATGACCTAAGTCAAGGCTTGGGCTGAAATACCTGCGCATCGCCAGCAACTCTATCTTTGTTCAGTAATGCTTAAGTTTAAACTCTTACTATTCGTACCCCGATTAACCTGATGAGCCTGAACAATGACTTGGAAAAACACCGAACACCGCTACGGAAGCCTGTCCATCAGCCTGCACTGGTTGATGGTCATTCTGCTGATTGGGGTATATAGCTGCATCGAGCTGAAAGGCAATTTCCCTAAAGGCAGCGACACCCGTGAACTGCTTAAGCAATGGCACTTTATGCTGGGTTTGTCGGTGTTTGCCCTGGTATGGCTGCGCCTGTTGGCACGCCTGATCGCGCCGACGCCGAAAATCGTACCGGCGATTCCGCAATGGCAGGCGATTCCCGCCCACCTTATGCACTTAGCACTTTACGCCCTGATGATTGGTACGCCCTTTGCCGGCTGGCTGCTTCTCAGTGCCGCGGGTAAACCAATCCCCTTCTTCGGCATGGAACTGCCTGCCTTGCTGGCTAAAAACCCGGACCTGGCCAAGCAGATCAAATACTGGCATGAACTGGCTGGCACCACTGGCTACTGGTTGATCGGCCTGCATGCTGCAGCCGGTATTGCTCACCATTACATCGTGCGCGACAACACCTTGACCCGCATGCTGCCACAGCGCAACTCGAACTGATTCCTGCTCAATAGTGCCCGGCTGGACTTGCTCTGGGCCGGGCTATTTGCGAAGGACGACACCCAGCTAATCGCCCCTTAGGGCTGCGTCGATCTTGGCAATATCGATCTTGGTCATATGCATCATGGCTTCAAATGCACGCTTGGCCGCAGCTGGATCAGGATGGGCTATCGCGGCGGACAAGGCACGCGGGGTGATTTGCCATGAAAGCCCCCACTTATCCTGGCACCAGCCACAAACGTTTTCCTGACCGCCATTCTCAACAATTGCATGCCACAGGCGGTCCGTTTCCTCTTGATCGTCGGTGGCGACCTGAAACGAAAACGCTTCACTATGCTTCACGCCCCCGCCACCATTAAGTCCGAGACAGGCAACGCCCATCACCGTGAACTCCACAGTCAAAACATCACCTTCTTTACCTGCCGGGTAATCCATCGGGGCACGATAAACGGTGCCGACTGCACTGTCCGGAAACGTCTCAGCGTAGAAGTTCGCGGCATCCAAAGCATCGCCGTTATACCAAATGCAAACGGTATTTTTGCTAATCATCCTGGCTCTCCAGCTGATACCTGAGACAGATATTCTAGCCAATGCCAGCAAGCCACCTGCGCTAATTGCAGGCAATGCGATAACTGGCGCGATCAGCTTCAGCCGCTAGTTTTGACGACACTCGGCAACAGAAGCAGTCAACCACTTGCTCAGCATCAGGCTTTGATCCCGTCACTCGTAGTGATGCGAACGTCTAATCCGAATGAGGCCTTTGGCTTGAGCGAAAAACTGATGTGAGTGCCCCTTGATATAGGGCCTAGGCCACTGGTGCGGGGGAGCTACCGGCGTTGAGTTCTGCCAGGACTTCGACAAATTTGCGAGCGGCCGGCCCCATGGGCTCGTCAAGCCTGTGAGCGACGTAGGCCTGCGACACAGCTTCCCCATTACGGCCCAACGAATGAGTGCCTAGTCGTACAAGTCGGCCTTCGGTCAAATCGCGCCTCACCAACCAAAGCGGCAACCGCCCCCAACCGACGCCTGCCAGAATCAGAGCATGCTTGGCATCCTGGGTATTCACTCGACAGCTTTGTGGTGAAAGCACACCGAAATCACGTCCCTGGGAAACTTGAGAAGAGTCGTAAAGAACAATCTGCAGATAATCGGCAAGTTGCGAAATACCAATACTACAACTGGTCGCCTGGTTGGCCAGCGGATGCCCGGCGGCAACCACCGCGACCTGGGCAACGGCTGACAAGGCCTCGAAACTGATGCGCGGGTCGCGGAAGTCTTCGCCAACCATGATAGCGAGGGTGCAGCGCTTTTCTTTGAGCGCCAGCAGCGGCCCACCAAGGGGCTCCACCACAAGCCGAAGCGTGACCGACGGATAGATTTCACGCATCCGAACTATTGCTGTACCCATCTGCTGTATGGGAAATAGCGTGTCGACGGCAATCGGCAGTTCCAGCTCTACACCCTCACCCAGCCCGCGTGCCTTGGCCCGCAGCGCATCCACACGCAACAGAATATCTCGTGCATTGCCGAGCAGCACTTTGCCTTCTGGCGTTAACACAGGCCGATGTCCGGAGCGGTCGAACAGCCTGACGCCGAGCTGAGCCTCCAGATTAGCGATTGCCGCACTGACTCCCGACTGTACGCGGTAAAGCTTGCTTGCGGCCGCGCGGAAGCTGCCGCTGTCGACGACGGTGACGAACGTGCGCATTTGGTCCAGGGTAAGCGCGTCTAACATGATCACTCCAGATGATCGATCTGATCTAATTTATATCACTTATACAGAGCAATTAAAGGGCGCACGCTAAACCCTCACAACAAACACCTCGTGAGGCAAAAATGATCAAGTTACTGGTGCTCTATTACTCATCCTATGGCCACATTGAAACCATGGCGACTGCGGTTGCAGAAGGCGCGCGACTCGCGGGGGCGACGGTAGAGGTCAAGCGCGTACCCGAACTGGTGCCAGAAGCTGCAGCAAGAAAGTCGGGGTACAAGGCCGAACAAAAGGCTCCGATCGCCACGCCCACCGAGCTTGCTGACTACGACGCCATCATCATCGGCACCCCAACCCGCTACGGGAACATGGCCTCGCAGATGAAGAACTTTCTCGATCAGACCGGCAGGCTCTGGGCCGAAGACAAACTCGTCGGCAAAGTGGGCAGCGTCTTCACCTCGACCGGCAGCCAGCATGGTGGTCAGGAAACCACCCTGCAATCAACCCACACCGTGTTGTTTCACCTCGGCATGCTGGTGGTCGGCTTGCCTTACAGCTTCAAAGGCCAGCTGAGGATGGACGAGATTACCGGTGGCACGCCCTATGGCGCCTCGACACTGGCGGACGACGGCAATGGTGGCGACCGCCAACCGAGCGCCAATGAGCTGGCTGGCGCGCACTTTCAAGGCCGGCATGTCGCACAGATAGCCCTCGCCCTCGCGACCGGACGCAAGCAAGAGGCGGCGTGATGACAAACAAACCCTCGACGACCCGGTGGGCAAGCGTATTTCTGCTGGTCAGTGCGGGTATCGTGGCGGCACTGCAGTTGGGTAAGGCGGTCATCGCCGCGCCCATGCTGCAAGCGGATCTGGCCATTAGTCTTGTCGACATTGGCTGGCTGACTGGCGTTTTCGCAGTACTGGGACTGATTGGCGGTATACCGGCCGGGGCTTTTATCGCCAGTGTTGGCAGTCGGCGTATTTTGCTTATCGGCTTGTTTATAACAGTCCTTGGTTCAGCATGCGGTGCCCTGGGCACCGGTTTGCCTGTGCTTCTGCTGGCACGAATCGTCGAGGGCGCAGGTTTCCTGCTGATTACAGTTGCAGCGCCGTCAATCCTGGCGCAGGTAAGCGAACGCAGTGATCAGGATTTCGCCTTCGCTTTATGGAGCTGCTTTATGCCGGTGGGCATGGCCGTCGCCATGCTCGCTGGCCCGCTGTTCGAGACCTGGCGCACAATTTGGTGGTCGAGCTGCGGGCTGACCTTGGCCGTTTTCATTCTGGTGCAATTGATCATACCGGACACAGGTGAACGGCAGACCTGGTCATGGCGGCGCCTGAAAATGCAGGCAATGCATATCTGCACAACTCGAGAACCAGTGCTGCTCGCCGCCATGTTCGCACTCTACAGCCTGATGTTCTTCGCGCTCTTCAGCTTTTTACCCGTGCTGCTGATGCAGCGCATGGAAGTGACACACAGCAGCGCCGGCTTGTTGAGCGCACTCGCGACGGCGGCGAATATCCTCGGTAATCTTGCCGCAGGCGCTCTCCTGTCGCGAGGAACTAAACGCGCCACTCTGCTCATCAGCGCGAGCCTTACCATGGGTGCAGCCAGCCTCGGCATCTTCCAGCCGCTGTTTTCCGACGCTGTCACATTCATGCTCTGTGTGGTCTTCTCGGCTGTAGGCGGGCTTATTCCTGCCACGCTGCTATCCGCCGCGCCAACTGCCGCACCGGCGGCAGGCCTGGTACCGATCGTTCTGGGGCTGATTATCCAAGGCAACAATCTTGGCCAGATCATTGCCCCCATCGCCATCGGCAGCGCGATACAGGCATATGGCTGGGGCTCGGCCGCATACAGTGTTGCCTTCGCGGCACTTATTGCCGCCACTGTCGCCATGACGCTTGGCCGTAACGCTTAGACGCACTTAGCTGAGATGTTCGCCAGCAAGACCGTCTTCATCATTAGAGACCACGGCCACAGTGATTGTTTGCTCGTCGGAAGCGGCGAATAACGGATGGTCAGTTTCTTCATAATCGTCGCCGCCCTCTAATTGCAGCAGCTAGTTTTGGCAACAGCAACCGCCCGTCACCGGCTCAGCACCGATAATTGCCAGCGAATACACTGGAAAACTGTACAAAGCGCCGCTAGAATTGCGCACTTTTTGATCAACGGACATGCTTCGTGTCCGCCGCTCGTAGCCAGAGGTTTGCCGCATGTCCACCACCGCTCCTAAAGTCGGATTCGTTTCACTGGGTTGCCCAAAAGCCACTTAAAATATACTTTAAAATCGGGCGTTTTGCTTTGAAAGATTCAGAGCCTGGGCGAGACTCAGATGATGGATTGGAAGGACTAAAACTCAGAACTGCTAAAACAAAGGACTTCGACCAGAATTGATTTCGTGCGTACCATTCTTGTACCACGGAGATCCTTTTACATGGCCACGTCATCAGGGCCGAGCAACTTTCGCGTCAGGTAGTTAACGGCCAAAAGTAGCCATTCAAGGCATCTAAGAAAGCTAGGAAAATCCCCTCCCACCCAGTGCATGGAAATCCGTGACAGTTATTCCGGCACGGAAGCCGTACCCTTGCCTAGCACCCAGCCTGCAAGCTAATGGCAATCCGGACAGCATGATGGCAAAAGGACTGGTCAGGTTGTTGCATGATTTCTACTGCCTGTGTAGGAAATACAACTTAGAGGTGTCAGGGCTGCCTACAAGAGAATGTTATCAATCAATTGTTGCCTATCGAGCTGGCGCTTGGACAACCAAAATATAAATGGTCGCGGTTTGGCCCAACAATTCGCTGTACGCGCTACGGCCCTGAGCTCACGCGCTAGGCATTGGAGAGAGTATGCGAGAGGTTTATCTGAAAGCGAGTGGCGCTATCGCGCATGTCATCGTTGAAACAAAGGATGGCGACGAGTCGATTGGAACCGCATTTCATATTGGTGACGGCTATTTTGTTACAGCCAAGCACGTACTAGAGGGCAATCGACTCCAAGAGATCAGCATCACCCAACCACTAAGTACCAACACCGACTATCACAACAACCACTTGTTCGATGAGATCCGCCCCCGCTCACTCAAGGTTGTTGGAGATCCAATACTTGCTGATGGCGACGTGGATGTTGCGATTATTCGTGTCGATGAAGCGGCGAATATTCCAGCAATAAAACTCAGCTCAACCGATGACATTTATCTATCAGAAGACATCACCCTGCTATCACCCGTAGTTTGTGTCGGTTATCCGCCAATACCTCTGACCACACACCCTTTTCAGGTTGCAGTCGAGGGAAAGATTAATGCCTTAGTTCACGTTCGAGGAAGCAAGTACCTGACCTACGTTATATCGGCCACCTCTAGGGGGGGATTCAGTGGCGGGCCACTGATCGACGAATCGGGACTTGTCATTGGCGTTGTGACAGCGTCGCTCGTTAAAAACAACCAGCCCGCCGAAATTGGATTTTTCACCTGTCTGAGCATTTCGGCTGCTGCCAGCTTAGCTCTTCAGTCGGGTTGGTCACCCGATGACTCTATTTTCTATAAGGATATAGACTCCTTAGCGTGGGTAAAGTTGGCACTACCCAATACAGTCAAGTTAAATCCACATACGCATGATGTAAGCATCTATGTCTACGATGATGACAGGGATGTATACGTCAGCTTCTTATCTCATGACCCGAAGGCCGTTGGCATAGCTGAATCCGCGTTCATATCGATCTGTCCATTACATTGTCACCAGCTCGTAGGAAATGAGCTAATTTGGATTCCAAAGAATAACCCTTGTTCTAGTGAGCTCGAAAGGGCTGCAATTGCTGCGCGCGACGCCCTGACAGCTGTCGGATTTCGCGTCGTATCAGAAAGGTTCTCCAGAGGTTGGAGCAATGCCTAACAATTCATTCAAGCCCAACTCTCTTAACGGGTCGGCTGATTAGGCGCTACTGACCGCTTCAGGTCGATACTGTAGGCTGATCACGGCCAAAAGCAGCTAGTAAGATGCGTATAGAGAATCAGAGCGTTTCGGTGAGATTAAGTTTGGATCGGCTGGGCGTTGTCAGGAAGGAGCCTCGGGCGCAGAAAGGGGGCGGACAGAGAGCTGCTCATAGCCAGCATAAGGGCCAATGTGAGCCCCCGCATGATAATGTATGTCTAGTAATTTAGGGTGAACATAAGAGAAGGCGCAGAGCAGTGTCTATGGAGCAGCGAGAATTTTGGAAGAACGAGAAAATTGCTTTTCTTGCAATGACAACACTAAGAGGAGTCGGCTTCTGGACGCTACATAAGATTGCACAGTCTGGATTTGGATTTAAAGAAATTCTGAAATCTCCAGACACCAAGTATTATGAGAAAATCATAAGCCATGATGAGCGCAATAATGCTCTTCCTGATGTACAAGAAGAGATTTGGGGGAAAGGGCTTTTACTTGCTCGGGAATTACAAAAAGAAAATATAAAGCTTATCTTTAAGGAGGAGGAAGGATTTCCAGACAAGCTAAAACGCATTCCGGATGCGCCGGAGTGGATATTTATTCAAGGGGCGGTGGAAAACCTCAACGCCAAGTCTATTGCCATTGTCGGAACTCGAAAGCCGACTGAAGACGGTATGTTTCTAACGAGACTGGTTCTCTCGTGTCTATCAGGAGCTAACTACATTACAGTTAGCGGGCTAGCCTTAGGGATAGACCAACTTGCACATATTGATTCACTTCGATACCACTTACCTACGATCGCCGTGCTTGGCACTGGTATTAAAGAGAACTATCCTCGCGGCTCTGAGACTTTGCGTGCTCAGATACTAGATAGCGGCGGAAGTATTGTGACGGAGTATTTGCCGCATCAATCTTACAGTTCAGAAAATTTTGTGCGAAGAAATAGAATACAAGCCGCTCTATGCGACACATTGATTCCTGTTGAATGGAATATAAAAAGCGGCACAGCACATACAGTTGGGTTTTCATCAAAGTATGAAAAAAAGATTGCTAACGTTTATCTTCCTGGCACATACAACTCAAGGCCAGAATTGACTTTTTCTGAAGAGCAGTACGGGGCTATTTCATATGAATTGCCGCGCTCAATTGCAGAATTTCTTGAGTTTATTAAAGAGGATAAACTTCCACCGAAAAGCATACGCGATGACTTAGGCTCTCAGTTTAATCTAGATATTTGATAAGGATATTTTATGGCTTCTAAGTTGAAGGGCGTGATACTAAGTATCGAGGATGTTTTATTGCAGCAAGGCAAAACAGATTTGGCGGTGTTTGCCGAAGTTAAAAAGCTTATAACTTACTTTAAAGCGACGGGCACTCAATTTGTTGTCTTCACTAATCGCGCGTGGACAGTGAGTGACGGGAAAAAGCCTTTGGAGGATGCACTGAAAGAAATGTGGGGAGATTTCCCATATTTCTGTCGCGCAAAAGATCCAAAAATGCCGCCTAAACCTAGGGCGGATGCGACTGCATATGTACTGAAGACCATGGGCTGGGAGAGCACTGAGGTTGTTTATGTTGGTGCCTCGGAGAGTGATATGCAGACAGCAGTCAATGGTGGCCTTCTGTTTCTGAGAGCTACGTGGTACGCAAATAAAACCGACTATGGTTTTGAGTTTGCCACACCAAAAGATATTGCTAGGTTCATAGATACATTTTGTTTTCGTGATCATCTTTGGTGCCATGAAATTCATGAGGGCAGCTTCGAATACTACGCTCTGGCTCCTTTCAGTACAATGAAGCCTGAGTATACCTTGTACTCGGAGGACGCCCGTGCAGCAGCAAAGCATGCTCTAGGGCATCCAGATTTTTGGATCGGGGCCATAGTTTCAAGTTTGTACTTTACAGGTATTCACAAGCGAATTAATTATATTACTGTATACCCAGGGCATAAAGCGGGCTCCGGGAACGTTGTGATGAATGATGCCATGGCGATTTTTGGCAAGTGCTTTCGTAAGAACTATCTGCCCGACTTGATAATCAGGCACACAGCTTCTCAAAAGTCTCAAACAGCAAGAAACAGCGGCAAGGCGCTCGATCATCTAAATCAACTGAACACCATAGTGCTGAACAAGATACCAATGCGGTCATCTACTGAAATGTACAAAAAACCACCCCTTGGGAAGGGGAAAACTGTTCTTGTCATTGATGATATTTGTACTAAAGGGTATTCCCTAGAATCCGCCAGAACGTTTATAGAGATGACAGGTTCTACTGTGATAATGGTATCTTGGCTTAAAACTATCAATACAGATATAGAGGAGTTGGCGCCGTATGGAAAATTTGATCCATATAAGCCAGCCCACTTCAAAGATGCGCGCATTCAAAAAGTGCATACATATCGCAAAAATATCGTTGACTCCTTGGCTCCTGAAGAACTGACAGAGATATTTAAAAGCTATACAAACTGGGAGTGGAAATAACACCTCATAAGTAGGACTTTTGTCAATGCACCCAGAAACTCATAGCTTCAGCCCCAAATTCATCTTTCCAGAATTTCAGTACTTTGTGATTTTTACCCGCCGCCTCAACACTCTATTTTGTTTGAGGATTAATGAACCACCCCTCAATCCCTAGAAGCACCATGGCCATTTTTTTAGCCGATTCAAATATGGAATTCTGAACAATTCATGGAGTTAGTTTTGGTGAATTATTCAGTATGGCTTGGATTGTTTCAACTGGACGTTGACTGTGGAATAGGATCCTCAAAAATATACCGTCCATGAGCGGCATTTCTTGCTGTTCATTGCCAATGAATATAGCCTTTCCATTATGCCTGTAGGGAGGAAATCCCTGCTGATCCATTTTGCTAGCTTCTTTATTAGTTGCTTCTCGGACCTTGAGCCCTACGCTTATAAGTTTTTTAAGCAAGGCGTTTATGTTGAGGCCAATGCAAACATTTTTCCTGCCAAAAAGGATATCAAACTTATGCTCATCTGAAATATTAAAATTGAAAATCGGCATAGCTAAAGGATGGGTCATGGAGTCTATTAGTCGAATTCGCGGACAGCTAGCTGTACCCCCAAACTGGTCAAACCAAATATTGAACATTCCGTGACCATGATTAAGCATGGCATCCTCTGAGTATGAGGCTATAAAAAGACAGTCGTCGATAACATTTAAATCCCAACCCTTGGAGTCAGAGCCTTCTAATATTGAATTCAGTTCACTATCCCAGTCTTGAATATATATAAACTCCTCAGGAATACTTATTTTATGATTTGTATCTGGGTCGAGAGAGCGTCCTTTCAACATGACCTCTTTCACATACCCCATTCTGTCCGCTTGACGAAACATCCGTTGTAGCTGTTTGATCCCGGACTCTCCATGTTCCTGAGCGAAATATTGGAACGCCCGAGGGCAGTCGCTTTGCGTCATGAAGTTCATGAACTCTAAGATTTCATGATTTTTTCGTCCTTCTTTCACTTCGCTAATGGTAAGTCCGCCAAGTGACCCCATGGTTAGCAAATCTCCAACTTGGACAAAAGAAGTTAAATCGGAAATCAACGCAAAGCTACCAGGATCTATACTGGCCATTTGATTTGCAGCCAATACAACCGAATCGAAATTTGATTGCTTCAGGTTTACTGGCTTGTGCCCTTTGTAAAAACAACGAGCATAGCAAAGTTGGTTTCCTATCAATTGCCACGCCATACTGTCGGCCACCCCTTGAATCAAAACTGTTTGTGAGTTAGTTAGATTCTGATTGGACTGGATTATTTCGACAATTGATTGCTGAGCCTCATTCATTCCTGCGTGCGACGAAGCAAGAAATCTTTTTCTTAAATCAAGATCTTCTTTGATATTTCCGACTTTAAGCTCATCCCATATAGGTTTTGAGCCCTTAGCGGATAGTTCAAAGAGTCTTTTCGCCAAATCCTCTAGATCTCGATTAATATATTGAGGGCTTAATATTTTGAAGGGGTCGTATTTCGGTTTTGATTTTTTTTTAGACATACAGGAAAATACTCTGGATAGGAAATGTCTGGCTCTTACCCAATCTGCTTGTAGTCTTCCGTTAGGGCGCGCTTTGGGTATATATCATTTTTTTACCGGCTATTGCCAGTCGCAACAGGTAGCAAGGTAGCCTAGATGTTCTCTGGAGGGAAACGCTTCGAGGTTTCCCACTAGGTGCGGACTTGGGACGATGTAGATACCGTCTTGAACAGCCTTCAGTAGAATCTGGTTTCGCGCGTTCCTATGCACCAGTGCGATCCATTAAGGGATGACTATCCGTGGAATTCAAAGCACTTCAGCTGTCCTATCTCGACGAGCTTTCTACGGCGATCTTGGCGAGTACGGACATCACACTCGTAAGTGAGAAGTTGAGTTTCCTGCTCAATTTTTACGAGGTTATAAATTATGAGATGACATATGACCGAGAATTTTGGCGGGCACGAAAATGCCCGACCGACTCCGGCTTTCAGTGCGTCGGTGAACTGAACCATCCTCCTTCGGAACACACTGTCGCTGGACGGTTGAATGAAGAAAATGCCCCAGTCCTCTATTTGTCAGCGAACCTGATGTCTACCTTCGAAGAAATAGGCGCTTCGAAGGGTGACTTCTTGCATGTGGCAGCGTTTAAGCAAGATCCTAACGAAATGCTGAGATGTGCAATGATCGGCGAAATCACTCATGTTCACCGCTGGGGCTCAGGCTTGACCTCAGAGATAATCGGACAATTAATTAACAAGCATCTGAATCAGATGCCCCATGATTTCGGAAAGAGCTTCGTCTTCACTGACGCATTTCTTTCCTCAATCCTCAAGGACATCTCAGCCCAGCACACTCAGTATCTTCATTCAAGAACGCTTGCCCGGCTTCTCTTCGAGCGTAATCCGGGAATTGATGCAATTGTCTACAGCGGCGTGGCCTCCGAAGCATCAAGGAACTTTGCGATCAAGCCGAGGGCGGCTGAGAGAACGTTGCAGATCTCGGCGAGCTTCGTTATCAAAATCATTCAAAAATACAAGTTTGGAATGTACGATTTTGAAGTGATCCGCAATGCTTCAGGGGTTGAATCCGACGGCCGCATCATCTGGTAATGCCAAGTGCTGGTGTTGAAGTGCCTGCGAAACTAGGGGCGACTCAGAGCCGATGTTATTCATTACCACCTGAGCCATAGCGGACCATGGCCCATGATCAATAAAACAATTAATTTTTCACCGACCAAACATCAGCAGCCTTCTCAAATCCTACCCACTTCCCCTCAGCATTCAGCCCCCGCTCAGCAACAAGTTTTGCGGCGATGGCTTGGGCATCAACTTCGCCTTTTGCCATGGCTAGTAGCAATTCAGTTGGTAGCGGTTGTAAATGTTCATTGAGGCTCATGGGGCTTGTCCTTGTTTGATTTGGCTGACATCAGTAACGCTCTGGCGCGAACACATAGCAAGCGAATCAGATGCCATCGAATAGCCCGCCCAGCTCAGCCGGTTTCCAGTTCGTGATCACTAGCTCACCCGTGGTTTCGGCCGCGCCTTGACGCTGGTTTGTGCAGCTGTAACGGATATCCAGGCTTTCCATGTGGAAGCCTTCAAACGCTTTGCGGATGTCCGGGTGATCGTTAATGCTGACCATCACCTTGCCTTTGCAGCGCCGCATGAAGTCAGCCATCTGCAGGTACTGGTCGTAGGGGAAGTCCACGCCATAGCCTTCGGTTTCCCAGTACGGCGGGTCCATGTAATGGAAAGTATGCGGGCGGTCGTATCGCTCAGCGCAATCCAGCCACGATAGGTTCTCAACGTAGGTTCCGGCCAGACGCTGCCAGGCAGCTGAGAGGTTTTCCTCTATGCGCAGCAAGTTGATCGAAGGGCCAGTGGTGGCGGTACCGAATGTCTGCCCGCTGACCTTGCCGCCGAACGCATGCTGCTGCAGATAAAAGAACCGGGCGGCTCGCTGGATATCGGTCAGCGTCTCTGGCCGGGTGATTTTCTGCCACTCGAAAATCTGCCGACTCGATAGCGCCCACTTAAACTGGCGCACGAACTCCTCCAGATGGTTCTGCACCACGCGGTACAAACACACCAGGTCGCCATTGAGATCATTCAGCACCTCAGTTTTAGCTGGCTGTGGCCGCAGGAAGAACAACGCAGCGCCACCAGCAAAGACCTCGACGTAGCATTCATGCGGTGGAAACAGCGGGATCAGGCGGTCTGCCAGACGGCGTTTGCCGCCCAGCCATGGAACGATGGGATTAGTCATAGATAGCAAACCTTTACTGTATAAATAAACAGGTGCTAGGATCTCCCCCGCTTCGTGCACGGAGTGAGAAGCCTTGGCTTGGCTTGCAGGTATGGCTGCAGGTTAAGTGGCCGGTTTGGGTGCTCGAACACCTGGGCCGGTCGCTTCTTTTTGATGGTTTAATTAGTCGCTGGAGGTAGTGATGCCTGTAAAAATCATTGTCTGCGGTGGCCACAAGTACAAAGATGGTGCATTCGTCTACGAGTTGCTCGATTACATCCACCGCACGCGGGTCATCGCTGAGATAATTCGCAGCAACGACCGTGGCACGGATCAATTTACGGCGGCGTGGGCAAAGAGCCGGGGCGTCCCCTGCACTGTTGTCGAAGCTCAGCGCGCAGCCTTGGGTGATAAAGCTGATGATGTTCGCAACAAGGCCATGCTCGACCTACAGCCTGATGGCATGGTTGCCTTTCCCAGCACCCACGATACCTACACTCTGAGAAAAGCAGCAGAGGTGGCTGGCGTGCCTATTCACTGGGTTGACCAGTTTGGAACTGATACGGCT
Source organism: Pseudomonas sp. RL_15y_Pfl2_60 (assembly GCF_963970595.1). Lineage (NCBI taxonomy): Bacteria > Pseudomonadati > Pseudomonadota > Gammaproteobacteria > Pseudomonadales > Pseudomonadaceae > Pseudomonas > Pseudomonas sp. RL_15y_Pfl2_60. The sequence goes on from NZ_CAXAOE010000004.1 coordinate 164,264, forward strand.
GGTTATTGATCGGGCCAGAGTGAGTCGTAAGACTTTTCACAGGCGCTCCCTGCATCCCCGCGCCTTTGAGCTTCTTCAGCCATTGCTCGGCCTGCTCGTTCCACTTCTTCAAGCAGGTCGGCAAGCACAGTGGTTGAATCGGCCCCTGCCTCGCCTCGGTTGGTAACACCGGGACAGCTGGCGGGGCTGCGCTTGAGCCGGGCAAGTTCTGCGCGCAAGCTGTCAGCAGTAGCACCGGCAACAGTAGCGTCAACCGCTGCAGCATCGATCTTTGATTGTGCATCTTGGCGAATCCCCTCTATTGCCGCTTGGCGGCGTTGCTCTTCACTACGCGCCTGATCACCTGCTGCCCTTGCTGCCTTTTCAACCTGGGCGACGTATTCGCTGTGCTTGGCCTGCCAGCTGTTATCTGTGATGGCCCATGACACCCAGACCCCGACGCTAACCAGCGCCAGGGCTATCACGGCATAAACGATTAGGCGTTCAACTGATAAGCCGCTCACTGCAGCACCTCCCGCGCCCGCGCCCAAAGCTGCAGACGATCTTTTAAGCCATTCACGCCGCCGTTGATCTTGCGAGTGACCTTGGTGAATAGCCCTTGGTCGGCCAAGGTGTTCAGCTCTTTCGTCCACCAGTACCAGCCTGCAGACTGGACGGCCCATTCTGGTTGCTCGAGCAATTCAGGTGTGCGCAGCAGGCGGTCATCACCGAACAGCGCGGCGCTGCACTTGAGGTAATTGAAACGGCCCGTGATCTGGATCAGCCCGCGCCCCCGGTAGAGCTGGCCATCACCATCAGCTTCGGGCGTATTGCCCAGCCGCTCAGCCAATCGGCCCGTGTCGTACTTGGCCAGGTACGCATTACCGCCCAGCTCACGGGTAAATTGCAGCTGGCCAGACTCATGACCAACCTGAGCCAGAAACATGGCCATGCGCTTGGGTCGGTCGAACTGCCAACGCTTGGCGGCAGCGTTGATGGCAGGAACAAAAACGCCCGCGTGTTTGCGGGCGTTTGGCATGATGTGCAGCAGTTGCTGCTCGGTTATTTCCATGTTTCCTCCAGGCGTAAAAAAACCCGCATATTGCGGGTCTTTAGAATATTAAATACCTAATATTAATTAAGTCGACTGTTCGGGTGACCCAATATATTTACTGCAAAATCCTTACTCGAGACAGAGGCCCTGTAAATTGGCACTGTCTTACCTATAGCGTTTGAAACCTGCTCAACAATTTTACTTAGCTCACTAAAATCAGAGTCTGACATGCGCGAACCGGCTATGACACTAGATAAAAAATGCTCTCTTGAGTAATCGTATATTCCAGCACCACTTACAAGAACCCGCTCTTCTTCTTCATACTTCCATTCTACAGATTTCGTCAGTAGGTACTGTTTCGAATCAGCCTTTTCCCCCCATGGCACTGAAGGTCTTTTTTCAGCATAATCAACAGGAAACGGCAACATTGGGTCAAGCAACTCACTCGGAGCATCTAGGGACAACCTCAGTTCTACCACAAATCCTCGGTGATGATCCGCATAGTGAGACCACATAAGAATGCCTACTGGAGTCCTGCTCAAACTTAAAACCCCTACAAGATTATGCAACCCGTTTAAATAGGAGCCATTTTCTAAGCTTTCTGAAATATTCTTATGAGTTTTCGCATACTCCTCAGGAGAGAGAGACCATTTAGACTTCATTCTTTCGGCCAAGTCGAATTCTGAACCAAGTTCAAATGCAGGAGCACAATCAAAAGGGTCATTGAATTCAGACGGACAAGTAAATTTCAGAGTCCCATCAGTGAGCATCTTCAAACTACTCTCATCAAACTTTAGGTATTTATACCTGTATAAAACATTCTCACAATCGTAGTCATCAATCATAGCTTGGCCAAATCAACAAGGGTTTAGATCTCTATATCATACTGCGGCAGGCTTGGCGCCTGCCCGGTGATATCGCCGTCAACGATGAAGGCTTTCAGCCCCACCGCTACATCAACACCCCGCGCTGTGATCTGCACACCGCTGCGAAGCTCGATGACGCTGGTCGCGGCGGCAGTGTCGATGCTGATCACATCGCCCACAGTGCGCATGCCACCCGGCAGCAGGCCAATAAACTTTTTCCACGGATTAACCGTTGCCATGGGCGCTCCTAGTAATGGCGCTCGAGGCGCAGTGTTTGTTTGACCCGCACAGCGCCAACGCCTTCAGCGCTGATGTCGGTACCGAGGCACAGCCCGCGCCAGATATCACCGCCCTCTGGCTCACGCACCTCGCAGAGCATGGCAGGCTCAACCAGGCCCGGGTTGCCGGTGTCACTGGGCGGAAACAGCGGGATATAAAATGTCTCAATCGACACGTTGCCGCCTTTGCTCAGCTCGCTGATACCGCGTGAACGAGCGGCTGCAGTGTCGGTGATCAAGTCATCGAGCACGTCCGGGGCCGGGTTGTCGCCTGCAGTACCTGTGCGGCGAACCTGAACACCCACGCCCTGATTGGTACCCGACACATAGACCGTGTTCCATGCAGGCTGTGGCGTCCAGTCACCGGCAAGCTCAGTCATGATGGCTGCAGGGATGATGCGGTCTAGCAGCGCCCCGCCCCAGTTCCAAGACGCCTCACGGTAGCGCGGCAGTACGCTCAAGGCATCGCTGTCGCGAGCGGGACGGATCACGCCACCTGTTGCTTCAGCAATGCGCGCAATCACCTGCATGGCCGTCTGGCTTTGGTAGCTGAACGCACCTGCAGGAATCGTCCAGTCAGCCGGGCCAAGCGCGGCGCTGTCCCAGTTCAGGGTAAAGCCGGTATTGAGCAGTTCGTTTTCAGCAGCTTGCCGGGCATTGATCGGCGCGGCATTCAGGTTACTGCGCAGCGGCGCGTATGGCGCGGCCAGCAACTGGCTACGCGTGGCGCCTTGAATACTGTAACGCTCACCCGGAAAGTTCTGTTTGCGGCTGTAGCGCTCAACCAGCAGGTTCCACGTCCAGCCGTTGATGGTCAGCTCCAGCGTTTTCTGGCCCCCGCCATCAGGCTTGACCAGGTTAAGAGCTGTGCGCCCGGCAATGTCCGCGCTAAAGCTCCAGCTGTAGGCGTCGATGTCGAGGCCCAGCTTGATATTGGCGGCTTCAATCGGCGTGCGATCAGGCAGTACAACCAGGGTCACCAGGTTGGCGATCATGTAGGTCTCCAGAATATCCGGCTCAGCCGGTGTGTCGATCACGTAAACAGGCCCGGTGTAATCCGGGTAGGTGATGCCCGTTGGCACTGGGTCAGTCGGTCGCCCCCAGCCCCACGGCAATGTCAGGCGCTTGCTCAACTGCCGCGCAGAGCTGAAAGACACACCCACACCGCTGTCGACCGGCTGAATGGCCCGAGGCGCAGGCTCATAGCGAAAGTCAAAGAACACCAGCGGCGAGCTGCTGGGCGAGTAACGCTTCCCCTCAAACGAAAACTGCAGGGCGCTACTGCCCGGCACATACAAACTCGCCAGCAATTCACCTGCAGAGTCGTAACGCGGGCCGAACTCATCACTGCGCTGCCAGACCTGACCCACCGCACTGTCCTGCTGACCCGGCATCGGGTTATAGATCAAGTGCAGGCGCAGATCCCGAGCGCGGATGCTGTGGTTCCAGCCCAACCACCGGGACCAATCCTTAGGGTCGACATCATCCCAGCGCGAACCGCAGGCAATCGAACGCGGCGCCGCTGTGCCCCACCGAGATGAGGGCGCCAGATCTGCTGCTGGCGAATCGCGCCAGGCTGAGCAGCCAAACTGGTCACGGCTCAGACCGACACCCCACCCGGCTGCAGCTCCAGTGGAAAGCGGCAGGAGTTTTGACCAGGGCAAACTGCAGGCAGCACGATCCCGGCGCCGTGCCTGTTGCCAGACGGCGCCCACTTCTCGAATAAGCATCAGGTCAACTCGACAGTTACAGGGCCATGGGCCAGGGGCCGGTAATAACGCACCGCGATGGCGCGGGCTGTTCCCAGCAAACGTGAAGGGTTATCGCCTTCTGCTGTCCACCACTCAGGCTCAGATGAGGGCAAGTTACCGGCCTCGGTGATCTGGTAAAGCCAGCCGGTAAACACTGTTGGCCTCACCCGATCACCCACCGCAGCGGCCCCGCCCGGCACAAAGGTCTGCCCATAGTCGTCCAGGCCAATGGCATAAACGGTACCCGAGGTCGTAACCTCCAGATCAAGGCCAGACAATCCAACGCCGCTGGTTGCCCCGTAGCCTGCGACCCGCCATTGGCCGTCATCCATTTTCTCGACGATCAGAGCCTCGCGCACTGCTGATACGCCATCGACCGCCGCCGCAACATCCACCCGTGCAGGCACCGTGGCAACCGGAGCCTCGCCACTGCCCTCGGAGATGTTAAACAGCAGGTTGTTGGCCGTTTCACTGAGAGTTGGCCAGCGCGACTGCCCCAGCCTTGGGCTGCTGTACTCATAGGCCTGAGCCAGCACTTCGACGTAGATGGCTTCACGCTGAAACCACTGCACACTTGGGCCAACAGGCGTAAAAATCGCCAGCATTTTTGAAGTCACCGAGTCCTGCAGCGTGACCAAGTAGTTGGTTGAGTCAACTGAGTCTCGCTTGACTGCGATGCTGACCGGTACTTTTTCAGACCAGGGCGCAAAGATAGGCTTCTTAACCACCTGTCGCCTTTTCACCCGCGCCATCAGCTCAAGCGCTTGAGGCTTTAGTGCAAAGCCCGGAACCAATATTGAGCGGCTCATACCCAGTACTTTTCCAACGGACACATTGCAAAACTACCGTACACAGTCGGGAACAAATAAAACGGCTCATCACCGACCATGACCGGCGCCTTTGTATCTCCGATGCCGGTTCCCCGGCCTAACATTGTCAGCACCGAGCCGAGTTTCGCGTGGGAGTTGTAGCCCATATGAAACAACCCCGGCACCTTGCCAAGCTGGCCACGACCTGACTCCCACACATCGGCCTGAGTAAACTCAAGATCAGCAGGGTATAAATCCAGGTCATTGGTATAGGTCGATAAGCCTGTTAGCTTGGGTGGATAGCCATAAAACCGCGACAACGATGCCGTTTCAACCGCACCTGACACAGGCTCCCTGAGCCGCGTATAACCGTCATACAGCATGCCTCCGGGGCATTCAGAGGACGGATTCCAGGTATCTGGCTGACTATTTGTACCACCGAGCACACATGAATTTTGCGGGCCTGATGCTGGGGTCATCGGATCGCTGGCTTTGATATTGCCTAAAAACAATGTATTGCCTTTATCCCAGCTAATAGAGTTTGCAGTGGTGCCATAGTCTGTTGTCAGCGATGAATAATCCCCGGCAAATACTGCAAGCAACACTTGCGAGCCACGGGCAAACAGCCGCCAGTGCAAGCTGCTACGCAGGTAATAAGTTAGCCCCCACCAGTGCCGATATGCATGAGCTGAATAATCATCTGAATGATGGCCAGAGCGCACATTAGAGCCTTGGGGCGGATAGGCTGCCGGGTCACTAATCGTCTCGGACATATACACTTGAAAGGCGCGTGAATATGCATAAGCCTGGCTAGGGCCACGGCAAAAGGTGTAGTACACGCCATCGGGTGCAAGCAGCTTGAAACCCAGCGGCAAAGAGTTATCGACGACCGTCCAGCCCTGTCCCGGCTTTGCATCCTCCCCAGTACCATACCCAGTAACCAGGCAGGCATTGAGGACATCAAAAAGCCCCTCAGGGCCTTTCGATGTTGAGGTTGCGGTGATCTTTCCGGGGCCGCCAATGTCTTCGTTTGTGTAATAGATTGCATCAGCCATCAGTCAGCATCCCCTCGTATTTGCAGCTTGAATTGATCATCTTCAACCGTGCCCTGGCCACTCAGCACAGTACGCACGACCCACAGCGGCCCGAGGCAGCTGTCGGTGTTAAAGCGCACGCCGTTGCCTGCGAACCAACCACTGCCCCAGCCTTCTTTACGGATGGTGAAATACGGCTCGCTGGTTTCAGGGTTGATCGGAGAGCAGTCTGAGGACGTGGTGCCGGTTGCAATCACACCCAGCTTTTCCTCCACCACGTTAAAACTGGTGGTGCCGGTGAACACCAGCGCCCACTTGGCATCAATCGCCCCACGGTTGGTGATGATCAGCGGATAGCTCAGTTGGTTGTAATTGGCCGTGGTGCTGTTGCCTTGCGGCGCATCCGTCCAGTTTGGCGCGCCAACATTCCAGGTGGCCTGGGTAAACCAGTGATGCACCCGCGCCTGCAGGTCGCCCCAGCTCACAGCACTCGACACTTTGGTTTCACTGGCAGGCAGCGCCCACGGCATCGGTGAACTGATGCTCAACTGGCCGCTGATCTGCACTTCGGTGCATTGCGTCATGTGCTCCACCCGGTCACGTACGGTCAGCGGCAAGCTGAGCGGGCTGCCTTCTGCGTCCTGCAGCACCAATGGGTTAGCCCAGGTAACACGGCCCAGTTTGCGATCAACGCTGTAGCTGGTCGCCACCAGTGCCAGGCCGTTGCTATCGACCACGTCAATTTCCGCCTGTTGCGTGCGAGCCAGTTGCAGCGTCCCGCCTGCAGCCGGACTGGCCACCACTGTTTCATCGGTGTGATGGATGATGAGCACATCCCCCTCGCGGAACACCGGCACCCGGCCATCCGATGGCAGGCGCACCGGGTCGAGACCGATCAGACCCGCATCGAGCGGCAAGCTGGTCAGCACCACGGCGTTGTAACGCAGCAGCAGCGGAATCACCGGAATGTCGCTTTCACCCGTTTCATCATCGATGTCAGCGGTGAAGCGCAAGCGCACGATGCCGGTAGCGATATCAACCTCGCCCTTGATCACCGGGTTATCGAAAATACCGTTGGCATCGGCAGCAGCCGTCACCACCGTGCCGTTGTCCACCCGCACGGCAGTCACCTGCAAGCTGGCAGAACGCAGCGGCGCACCCGGTGTGCGAAAGGTCATGCTGTTGACGCTGAACCCGGCGTTAGTGGTCAGGCAGGCCAGCACCGTGGCGCTGGCAGCTGCGCCCGCCGGGTAGCTGCTGAGCACGGCAGTACCGCCTGCATAATCCACCGAGCCGACCGCCACCCCGGCATTGGTTTGAGTAGAGATGTTTTTGTACAGCACGCCCGAGCGGTCGACATACGTCTCACCGCCCCAGGTAAACACCAGCGAACCCGGCACAATCGGCTCACCAATGGTTGGCAGCAAGTCGATGCTCACCGGCGCAACCGATTGCGTATCGGTCTGCTCGCCGTACTCTTCGCCCGCCCCCTGAGCCGCAGCCACCAAGGTGCCGCCAAAGCTCTCGCGCAAATTAACCGTGGTGCTGACCAGCACAGGCTCTGGAGTACCCCACACGCCGTGCGTCAGCTTGGTGGTGTAGGTGTATTCAACAAAGTCATACAGCTTGGCCACCTGCAGCGTGCAATCGCCGGTGCTGTAGTTGATGGTGCCAGTGCGCCCTACCCAGCCGCCGCTGGCGTTGTCGCTGATGCTGTTGGCCACGTCCACATCGGTTTCATACACCGGCAAGGTGCCGCCGCTTTCCACGACCTTCCAGTTGATGGCTGGCACTGCAGAACGGCGCGTGGTGTTCCAGGTGATGCGGACACTGCCAGGCTGCAGCGGCGCACCGGGAATCGTAAAGTTCGAGACTCCGCTGCTGTCGCTGGTCACCGCCAATGGCGAGTTGTTGACCGTGCCCTGTTCGTAGGCATACAAGATGCCGGTACCGGCGTCGGGCGTCAGGCTCAGTTCGAGGGTGATCTCGCCCGAGGCGTACACGATCAGACCGCTGCCCCCGTTGCCTGCAAGCGTGCCCTGCCCGCTGTCGGTGATGGTTTTGGCCACACCGCCTGCGGTGTAAGAAACCACCAGCGAGCCGGGCAAAACACCGTCATGCGGCAGGGTGTGCTTGATCTTGGCCTTTGAAGCCAGCGCCGCGCCGGTACGCTGAGTAACAGCTGAAGCGTTGGCGCCCACATAGGCATAGATGATCGAGCTGCCCACATCGGGCAACGCATTGAGCGTGATCGACACCGAGCCGGTATCAAAGGCAATGCCGCCCGCACCTTCGCCGACCAGTTCGCCGTTGCCCAGATCGCGCAGCTCTTGCCATTTACCCAGCGCCAGATAGCTGACCACCAGCGTACCGGGCCGCGGTACCGCATCGGCCAGATTCAAGGTGTACACATAGCCGCGGTTGCCCAGCGTGATCTCGACTTCACCGCTCACCGTCTCGCCAGTGGCAGCCGCACCGGGCTGATAGCTGGCAGGCGCGGCGCCCGTCCATGCTGAACCGGAACGGGTTACATTGATTTCACCCGTCTCATAGTCGATGGTGCCGCTGGTGATCCAGTTGCTGCCTGAGATAAAGCGCAAGCCACCCTTGCTGTCATCACCGAACACGCCATTATTCGCAGTCAGGTTCAGCGAACCAGGTGCGCAGCCGGTACCCAGAAACGAGCGCGACTGCCCACCCGTGACTGCCGCAAAGGTCAGCGCCACCGAGCGGGCTGGACCAGCAGCAAGCACCATGCGCCGCTGGTACCCGCCCAACTGGTCGATCAGCGCGCTCTCACGCGTGGCGCTGGGCACCAATTGTGAATAAACGCTCTGCACCCGCAGCGACAGATCACCCTCGGCCACGGCCAACGCCAGCGGGCTGATGCTGTAATAGCGCGCCGCATCGGCCACTTGCGTGGTCAACACTTGCGCCTTGGCTTTGCCATCCAGCGAGGTGGTCGATGTGCCGGCAGGCGTTACCTGACCGCCTGGCATGGTCTCGAGCAATGCCGCGCTGATCGAAAGATCCAGGCGGCGGCGCGTAAAGGTGATGTAGTTGCCGTTACCGTAATCGAATGTGAACTGCTCAAGCCGCGAGTCGACCGAGCTGATGCGCACATACTGCTCATGAGCCGTTGAGACCAGCTGATACACCTCGCCAATTTCAGGGATGCGCTGTTCTTCACGCTGCACGCAGGCGATGGCGCGCTGGCCTTTTAGTTGGTTGCCAAGCAATTCAAATGGCGCCGAGACCGCTGGCACCACATAGCTCTCGATAGCGTTGCGCGCATCCTTGCGCTCATCGGTCTGGCTGCCGGTGTTGAACAGCAGCACCGACACGCGTGGATCAAGCGGGGCCTTGACTACAATCGAATGCGCGCCCAGGTACGGGTCGGCATTGGTGGTGCTGACCCCGGCAAACACCTTGCGCAGATTGATGCGGCCGGTTGTGCGGTCGAGACGCGAGATATCAGGGAACAGGTTATTAATTTCTGCATCCGTCACAGCCTGCCCAGTGGCGCGCCCGCCGCCGTCTTCTTCGTCGGTCAGGCGCTGGCTTTTTAACAGCTTTACATCATCAACATTGATCGTCATGCCAATCTCCGGGCATAAAAAAACCCGCACGGGGCGGGCTATCGGCAGGGTTTATAACGCGGTTTATGGCGCAGGCGGCGGTGCAACGGTGATCAGCCTGAGCGTTACATCATACGGATGATCGTCAGGTGGATTAACTAGGCGTTCGAGCGGGCGTGCCTCAACAGGGGCGCCATTGATGCGGTTGAAGATCACGAAGAACTCACGCCCATCAGGCAGCGTCAACGGCATAACCCGCCCGGCCTGATCGCGCAGTACTTCGAGCTGGCGAACATCAGACAGCGGCGTCCAGACGCCGCCGTTACTGCGCAGGGTGATCGGGCGACCGTGTAACTTGACGCCCTCTTGCACAAGCAAAGCGCCCGACAGTGAGCGCTCTTGCTCCTGAGCAATTACATCCCACTCGAACTCATCAGCCCACTCAAACTGATCATCTAGCTCAACGCTATCAAGCATCATCTATAACGCCCTCAACCCGGCATCCTGCAGGATGTCGAGCAAGTTGGTTTCATCCTGGTCATCGTTCACCGCTACATCCACGGTTTTGCCCTTGGCCGTTTCCAGGCGAATGATTTTCGCCGGGGCAACTGTAGGTGCTGCAGTGGTTGTCTTTTGCGCATCGATGCGCTTTTGTTGCTGCTCGAGCTGGCGTTTCTGGTTGCTCTCCTGCTCGATCTGGCGAAGCGTGCTAAGCGCCTGAGTCAAGTTGCTGACCGCATTTGAATCGCCACCGGCTTGAGCCTCGGCCAACTGTTGCTTGAGGTCTGACTGGCGGCTGGCAAAGCGGCGCTGATCAATGCTGTCCTGCTCACCGCGCAGCTGGGCCAGCTCATCGCGCAGACTGTTTAAGGTGGTTTTGCTACCCTCGCTCAGTTGCTCGATCTTTTGCTTAGCTGACTCGATTGACCCCTCAAGCGTGCGCAGGTCGGAGTCATTCAGCAGGCCCAGCGTGTGGCGGGCTGATTCAGCTTTACGCACGAACTCACCGACCGTAATGCTGCCATCTGCATAACCTTCCTCAAGGCTTTGCAAGCTGGCTTTTTGCTTGAGGAACTGCACCTGCAGGCGCTGGCTTTGCAACTGGGTTTCAACCGCCCACTTGCCGAACGCACTCACGCCGACCGTACTGGCCGCTTTCTGCATTTCCCCCATTGCCTTAGTTGCACGCTGTAAAGACTCGGTGGTGGTATCCAGGTTGCTGGTGTCCAGCTCCAGATTAACCGTGCTGATGCCGTTTAGCTTGTCGAACGCCTCAAGCGCAGCAGCGCTGAGCTGCGCCAGTGGTTCACGCGAGCGCGTGAGCACACCGCCAAAGAAGTTTTCAACATCGGCCAAGTCCTTCTGGACAGCTTCAGCACCACGGCGCGAGTCCTCCATCGCCTGGCCACTAGCGCGGCGTTCCTGCGCCATGCGCTCGCCTGACTCCCGGCGCAACTGCTCGCTGGTAACAATGGCCTCTTTGTCAGAGTCGTTTTTCGCGTCCTGAGCTTTCTTGCCCTGCTCGACTGCGCCCTTGAGTTCTTTCTGCCGCTCAGTGGTTTTCTTCAGCTCCTCGTTGTACTGCTTGGCCGTGATCGAACCATCGTCGTAGAGCTTCTTCAGCGCCGCACGGATGTTATTGATATCGACATCGGTTTTGGCATTGCTGATCGCAGCCTGAACCTTGGAAAGGTCACCTAGCTTTTCATCGAGGTCGGAGACCAGATCGGCTGTTCCACCTGCAGTCACGCCCAACGTTTTGAGCTTATCGCTCAGCACGCCAGTCGCTTGCTGATACTCCTCAAGGCTCAGAGCACCGTCTTTGTATGCCTTGTTGAGGGCGGTGCGCAGACCTTCGAGCTGCTTGCGGGACTTGGCTGTGTCGATCAGATTGACTGCGTTAGCCAGGTCAACGATGGCTGTTTTACCGCTAACCGCTGCATCTACCGTCGCCTGTTTGACCCGTTCACGGTTCGCGAGCTCTTGGTCAGTGAGCGCTTGATCAAGGGCCTTACGCTCAGCGGCGGCATCCTTAACTATCGCCGTTTGTTGCTTGACACCATCTGCAGACTTCTTATTGAGAAAATCCCAGGCACTGCCGATCTGTTTCAGGTCAGTATCGGCTTGCTTGGCATAGCCGTCGCTCAGCTCACCAAGAAAGGTGTACAGCCCTTCGGCCTTGGCCTTGATCTCAGAGCCGCCAAAGAACCCGGCGATTTGCCCGCCAGCCAGCAGCACCGATCCTAGTGTGAGTTGCACGCCTTTGATCAGCGTTGCCGCCGAACTGGTGACCAGGATACTGAAAGCGTTCCAGACCGTGCCCAACGTCGCCGTCGCATACTGCCCGGTGGTGACAACCTGATCGATAGCAGGACCGACCTGCTTGGCCATTTCCTTGGCTTTGTCTGCCAACCCCACAAAGTCGAGCTTACCCAGCTGCTGAATGTATCGCTCGACGGATTTGGCACCATTAACAAAGGTATCTGACAGCGACTGCGCAAGCGCGTCCAGCCGCCCGTCTTGATCCATCTCGCTTATTTTTGCTCCAAGCTCTTGCAGCTTGTTCTTTGCGAAGTCCAGCGCACCCGACGTTGCAACCCGATCAAGGAAGTTTTGCCAAACATCACTCAGGTTGCTCGCAAGCCCGGTGAGCGTGCTCATGTTTTCGGCTGCAGCGCCTTCAGCACTTTTACCGATCTCATCAATCAGCGACTTGATAACATCACGGCCTAACCGGCCCTTGGTCGCCAGCTCTTGCAACTGGGCAACGTTCTTACCGGTAACTTTCTCAAGCAACTCGTAAACAGGTACGCCGCGCTCAACCAGCTGGATAATTTCCTCGGTCTGTAGTTTTTGCTTGGCGAATGCCTGACCCAGCGCAGTGGCAATACCTTGCAGGCGCTCCATCCCGCCACCGAGATCTTCATTCTTATCAACTACAGCCTGCAGCGTTCCGTCCATAGGATCGAGTCCGTAGGACTTGAGCAGCGCGAACGCCTCAGTCACCTCACTGATTTGCAGCGGTGTGTTTTTGGCAAAGTCCTTGATCCAGCTAACCGCCTGTTCACCGCCTTCAATCGAGCCCATCAACGAGGCGATGCGTTTATCCAGCAACTCAAACTGGTCGCCAGTTTTCAACATCGATGAGATGCCGTCTTTGACAAACCCAATGCCAGCACCAAGACCTTGCAGCGCCTTGTCTACCAGGTAGATGGTCACCAGCCATTTTGAGAAGCTAACAACAGCTTGTGTTACGCCCGTTCTAACGGCGCTCACACTGTCGGCATGCTGATCAGCTGAGCGACTTGCAGCGGCTTGCTCGCGGCTCAGGGTTCGGAGTTGAGCGCTGTTTTCATTCAACGCCTGCTTGGCTTGCTCAACCTCATTTGCCAGCCGCTTTTCTTCGTCGGCCAGCTTATTGGTATCAATACCAGCGGCCTTGGCAGCCTTGCGCTGATCGTTCAGGCTAGCTTCGAGCCTGTCCAACTGAGTTTGCATACGCCGCGCTTCACGCTCAGCGTCTTTCAAGGACTGTTGCAGGCCCTTCGAGCCCGGCGCTTTGTCCAGGGCATCACGCAACTCTTTAACCTGCTGCTCGCTGCGCTGGACAGCCTTGCCGGCCTGCTCGACGGAGCGCTCAGCGCTTTTCAGGCTATTAACCAAGCCTTGTGCATTTTTAGCCGCATCAAGCGACTTACCCAGCTCATCAGCCTCTTTACCAAGCGCCGCTAAAGCCTCCTCACTCTTTTTGGCCTCGGGCGACAGCTCGTCCTTGCCCCGTAGCACAAACTGAATCAGGCGGTCTTTGATACCCATGTACTTTTCTCCGGGCAAAGAAAAACCCGCCGAAGCGGGTTTTAGATGCAAATTGTTGAGCTATTTAGCTGAGTACTTCTCTTTCAGTTTCGCTAGACGGTCAAGCTGATTCTCAGACAAACCGCTGGAATCAAACAGTGCCTCACCACCTGGACCATCAAGCCTCACTACTTCAATCGTGAACACTGCATCATTAGGAACGTCAACCTTTCCCCATTCACTGAACATATTCGGAGCTAGCGCCCAGTCCATAGATTCTAGGGGCTCTATCCCGCCAGAGATCACATGGTTAAAGTCTTCGACAATCCAAGGTATGGATCGACCAGGACTTGCTATCGTCCCTTTGAAATAAGCCCGAGAAACAGGGTGAGCTGTACCGTTATAAACGGTCATTTCTATAATAGGCTCTTTGATAGCGGAGTATTTTCGGTCTCGCTGATAAAATCGCGAGCGACTGACAGTGAATTTAGCTAACTCTACTTTGGACTTCTCAGCAGCAGCTAACTCACCCTCCAACTCAGATATTTCTTTCAGCGCTTGTTCTTTTTCTTTGGCGGCTCGTTCTGCCTTGATGACATTGGCTTGAGCTATTAACTCATCAGCAGTCTTACCGTTAACCTCAGTAAGCATTTCGACAGCCAGCGTGTCTGAGGATTTTTTGCCAGACATCACCGCCGCCAAATCCATTTTGCTGAGAGCCACCAGTTGAAGTGCTTCGGTAAATTCTTCTTTTTTTGTGCTGTCGAGCTTTTCGGAAACCTTCACAACTGAAGCTTTCAAAGCAGCCTCGCTGGACCCATCCAGTCTTGGCTCACCACAACCTGCCAACAAAACAGCTGAAACCAAGGCAATTAAAATTCGATAATTCATTGTTCCCCTCCCAGAGTTACAGTGCTGGCACTCTATATCAGAGTGCCAGCACTGTCGCCTGTAATAGTGAGGGGTTGGTCGTCTTTAAGCAGCCTTGTCGACGATGTTCATCTCGCAGAACTTGGAGATGTCAGTGCTCAACACCAGCGGATCAGCCAGCAACTCAGCTGGGCCTTCCAGCTTCAAATACTCCTGACCAAACACAGGGAAGGACGCGAGCATGCCGAACTTCACGCGGCGCAGGTGCAGGCTATAGGGCTCTCCGCTTTGAGCATCGTTGAGACCCGCGATGAAGATTTCCAACTCCACCTGACTACCGTTGAGCATTTGCAGAGCGCTGGACTTGCGGGCGGTATAAGTGAGCTTCACACCGGCAGAGGTAATTGCACCACTGCCCGTCACCAGAATGCCGTGAGGTGTCAGCAAGTAGTCAGTGCCTGCAACCAACGGTTCATCTGCTGCCGTCACAACGGTGACTGGCGCTGACAGATCAGGCAGGCTTTTGAATGGGATCAGCTCACCCTGAATACCCTCACATACCCGTGGCTCTTCAGTGATAATGCCTGCGGCGACCGCAGTGATTGTCGAACGCGTGACCCGCGCCACGTTAGTGGCGGTAAGGTCGTAAAGACCAATAGTGGCTGTCACATCGGTGACTTGCTCACGCACGTTACGGTTACCACCGCCGCCACGAAAGTTAGGCAGCGTTTGACGGTTGGTGGTGAAACCAATAGTGAAAGAATCGCAGTTGCCCATGTCGAGCAAGGCATCCTGCGACTGATAGGCGCGAGCATAGGGAATGCCCTCGCCAACAAACGAGCGGTCAATCTGGGACATGGTGTTACTCCGTGTATTCAGGGCGAAGAGAACGCAGGCTTACTTGGCTGCAACCGGTTGAGCAGGAATAGCCTCGGCGGCTTTTTCCTTAGCTTTTGCAGCAAGCCCAGGCTTAGCAGCGAAGCCCTTGCGTTGGGCGTGATCTACAACTGCCTGGGGCACGTTCTGCTCGCCTTGTTTGTAGGTCTTAACTACGCCACCAGAGGAATAGTTAAACGCTTGGGTGATCGTGATCTTGGGCATTGCAGTGTCCTCACTTGAGGGGCTGTACATAGGTGATTTGAATGGGCATGACATGCGCCGCCCAGCGATGACCTTCTGCAGGCGGTAACGGGGTTTCAGGCTGAAAGCTGACCGTCTGAACGCCTTGAACCGAGATCCCCCCCTTCACTCCCGGCAAGGCTGACTTGATACCCCAGCGAGCGGCGCGCAATAACGGCGCAAAGCCGCGCACTTTGGTGACGGCAGTGATGTTCAAGGTCATACGCTCACGAACGCTCAAGTGCGCCTGGCGCTCGACCTCTTCAGTTGAGCCCGGCTGAATCACAATGAAGTAATCCGGCAAGGACTCATCAGCCGCATCGAGAACACGCATCACACTGTCCTCAAAGACCCGAACACCGAAGATTTCAACAACAGCCAGGCGCGCAATTACCTCCGCGACGATGGCGGATTGCATATCGATAGGCATGGTTATGGGACCACGTAGAAGGTGATCAAGTGGCCGTCATCTTCGGCAATGCCGTCGATGTGCCAGGTCTTATCGGCCAGGGCCTTTACGGGCTGATCGAGATTGGAGCTAAACACTCCCTTGCGATCAAAGGGCTGCAGCAGAGCCTTCTTGGTAGTGATGGTCACTACCCGGTCAACCATGCCGCTGACCAGATTTACCCGCTCGACATCTTTGTCGACTATCACCTCAATACCGCTGGCTACAACTACACCGGCAGCATTGAGGTAATCAGCAGCACCGTCATTGAGTGACGACATGAGCATTGCATCCATATCGTCGGTCAGCTCGGCAAAGCCGGTCATGACTATTCGTCCTGCTGATTCAGCAGATCAGAATTAGCAGGTGGCGGTTGGGTACCCGGTGCGGCAGGTGTCGACGCATCAGCACGCATTAACGCCTGAGCGGTTGCACTACGGATCGGTGCAATGGTTCCCGCTTTGACAAGCTGTTCGGCAAGTTCTGCGTTAGGCGGGGTGTATTCCTTGCCTTTGACGTAGATCGTTTTGCCTTCTTGAATACAACCGTCGACCACCAAGAACACTTCAGGTTTCTTAGCCATTTCACACCACCTTCGCGTAGATAAATGCGTCCGGTTCCAACAACCCAGCCAACGGAGCGGACTGGAGCTTCAGCCAGCGAGCGCTAGGCTCTTTGGTGATCCAAGATTTCGGGAAGCGGGCAGCTTCCACCAAACCACTTTCAATGGCTTCAAGATCCTGAATGGCTCCATAAAGCATGGCGTTGCGGGTGTTGGTTGAACCGAGGATCAATCCACCAGCAGGGATCATTGGCTGCTCAGCACCAGCACCATCGAGGAACCACTCGTCATAGCCATAGAGGTCCACGCCTGGATCATTGAGATAACCCAAGTACGTGACACCATCCGGCAACTCTTCTGGCTTGATGATGCCCATGTCTACCCGTCGGGTATTAAGTTGCTTCATAACCGTTTCGTCGCGCTGAAATGCATCCAACGCTTCGCCGCTGAGCACCCCGGTGTTGGCAGTACGACCAGAGTCCTTGGCAATCTTACGCTTCCAGCCGCGCAGGTTGCCGATAGGATCAGAACCTGAACCACCCCACTGACCAGTTGCAAGCGTGATTTTGTGGTCGGGCGCCATCATGAAGTCGATAGTGTCATCAACGCCCTCACCTACAACTCGTACCTGTCCAGTAGTAAGGGACTGGGCACACATCCATTCCTCGCGGCGAATGATCTGATCATCAAGGTCGGCAATGTCCTTACCCAACTGCTCACCTGCACGCTGCATGGGCGGACGGGACGCATATGGACTTTCACCGGCAGAGCGCTTGAGAATCAGCTCTGCGGTTGTTTCCATCTTCGGTTGAATGTAGGGCGGCACATAAGTGCCGGTGCGGTAGCCTTCGCGATTCACCAGGCTACCGGGAAGACGCGGGTGAACGAAGGGCGCCATCTTGCGCTGTCCCTTGATGATGTCGATGTCGACCGACTTAGTGGCAAAGGTACTGGGTACCCCTCCATTGAAAAAAGTGGTCATCAAGAAGCGGCGCGGCAGCTTCATCTGCTCGACAGCGTCGAGCATAGTGCGAGTATCAAACATATCCATTTACGTGTGCTCCGATCAGCGAACGAACAGGGAAAAAGGACGGAGCGCGGCTTTGACACCCGCTAAGGTGTGGCCTTCTCCGAGCGTCAGGGCGTCACCAGCAACTTCGCCGGTGAGACGAAGCACACCAGGTGCAGCGCCCAAGGTGGTATCGATAGACTGGTCAAGCACCACCGATGGTGCTTCTGAGCCATCGGTAGCCGCGCTCGCTGACAGCAGGTATTCACCGCTGGCAGTGACTTGCCCCAGCACAGCGCCTGCTAACAGCGTTTGCCCGGCAGCGATCACGCCACTGGATTTCACAATGGGGAAGTCACCTGCAGACAAATGCTCAGGTGTATAGGTGTTGCGAGTTGGATTCGGCATGGTGCTCTCCGGTCAGCGACGTTTGGCGCCAGCGACAATGGCGCTGACAGCGGTTTTTTGTTCGGCGGCGTCGGCATCATCTTGGCCTTCCGGGCTGGTTGTTTCAGCGCCCTGACCATCGGCCTTGATGCCCGCCAAGTTAATGCCGCGATCCTGAGCAGCCTTGAACAGCGTCAAAGCAGTAGCCTCAATGCTGGTACCGTTATCGATGGCCGCTGCGATCTCTTTCTCGAAGCCTTTGGCTGAGAGTTCGTTAATGCCTTTGATGCGGGCACGCTCGGCGCTGGTTGCTTCTTCGGCGGCAGTGGCCTGAATGGCGGCGGTATCAACCTGTTCAACTGCTGCCAGTTGAATGCTTTGCGGGTCAGTACCTGCAGCTAGGGCCGCGTGCAGCTCCGCCGTGGTTTTCACGATTGTCATGCTGAGTTTCCTCGGGGTTGCGGCCTGATTGGCCATTTCGGTGATAAGTGATTCAAGTGAGCCGAGCCGATGGGCAAGACCTGAGGCAACCGCCTCTGCCCCAACTTTCAACCCACCGTTGTCACCCATTGCGGGAACCTGGTCGGCATCGACACCCAGGTTGCGAGCAACCTTGGCGACAAATACTTCGCTGAGGGCATTGATGCTTTTGGCGATCTCGGCACGGCCCTCTTCGGTTTCGATATCGGGCCGTTTGTTGGGCGCGTTGCTGCTGGTTATCGTGTAACGCTTCTCGCCATCTCTGGCAGCGCGCATCACTACTTCCACGACTACGCCGATACTGCCCAACAAAGCGGTGTCATCGACCACCAGCTCCTCGGCGGCGCTGCCCAACCAATAAGCAGCACTGGCGACTAAGCCACCGCCATAGGCTTTGATGGGTTTCTTGCCTCGGGCGGCGAAGATCATGTCGCCCAGTTCGTTGATGCCGTTGGCCTCACCACCTGGGCTGTCGATGTTGAGAACAATGCCTTTGACCTGCGGGTTATCCAGCGCTGCCTGCAGGTCGGTTGCCAGCTCTTGGGTGCTGGTGGCGCCGCTGATACGCGTAAACAAATTGGCGTAACGCATAATTGGCCCGGTAACAGGAATCACAGCGATGCCATTGCGCATGGTCACAGCCCGCGTGTTATCCAGAGGTTTGCCCAGTCGGGCTTCCAATGCTTCTGGATCACCCTGACGATCAGCAATCGCCATCAAGTTATCGAGGGCGTCAGGCAGCATTAGCCAAGGCCGCGACGCGGCCAGCTCAAATGCACGGTGCATGGGTTATTCCTCTTCCGGTTTGGCTGGCTCAGCTTCAGGCGTTGCGCCTTTAGGCAGGGTGTACAGACCGTCTTTACGGCGTTGCGTGACTTCGCGCATCCGTTGGCGGTAGACCTGTTGCCATGGTTCGCCGGTCATTGCGGCGGTTTCCAAAGTTTCATTGCTGATGCCGATATCGATGCGCTTACCGGCGGCGTTCGCCTCTTTAAGCTCATCAATGGCGCCGCGTGCTGGGCCAATCCAAAGTGCTGAGCAGTAAGCCTTGCGCTTTGCTGGATCTGCGTACCCCGGCAAGTCAATCAAGCCGCGTGCAACAGCCTCATCAATGATCAGCTCACGGCTTGGTTGACAGAAGTCACAGGTCAGCCACCAACGGCGCAAGCTGTAAAACCGCCAGGCTTGCAACATGGCTGCGCGTGCCGCGCTGTAGCTGGTGTTGTAATGCAGGAGCAGCTCTTCAAATGGAACCTCAAGCGCGGCGCCGATCTGCTTAACCACTGATACAAAGAAGGGGTCAAACTGGGCATTCGGACGCGCA
This sequence comes from Pseudomonas sp. RL_15y_Pfl2_60, assembly GCF_963970595.1. Classification (NCBI taxonomy): domain Bacteria; kingdom Pseudomonadati; phylum Pseudomonadota; class Gammaproteobacteria; order Pseudomonadales; family Pseudomonadaceae; genus Pseudomonas; species Pseudomonas sp. RL_15y_Pfl2_60. Next base: position 183,607 of record NZ_CAXAOE010000004.1, read on the forward strand.
GGATTTGCCGTGGTCGCTTTTTCGCCTTTGCCCAGGTCAACAATGGCGCCCTCGCCCAGCTGGATATCCTCACCACCAGCATCATCGGTGCTGTAGCCATTACCATCCTGTGAGAGTGCTGCAAGGCTCATCTTTCCGTCATCAAAAGACTCTGTCTTCTCAATGAACACGGTGAACATCGCAGAGATTACGGCAGCCATCAGTTCAGCGCTGCTGAAGCGTTCCAGCTTCTGCAATGGCTCAAGCACTGGTGCAAGATATGGAGCGCCGCGTTTTTGACCGGGGCGCTCTTTGTCCGCCATCACATGCATGACACGGCGGCGACCTGTGACAGCGCCAAACACCTGAAGCGGCTCCCACTTGATGGTCGCGCCACGGTTTAGCTCGTTCGGGTAACCGGTACAAACGTGGTACCGCACTGGCGCGCCCAGTTCATCAAACTCAACACCGTCAACCATGCGCGCGCTGTCTAACGCATTGCTTGGGTTGCAGACCCGATCAGTCTCGATCAATTGCAGGCGCGTGCTGAATAAGCAACCAGGTCGTTCAGCATCTGGCGTGGCAATAAACACATCACCGCCCACCATGGCCGAGACCAGCACCAAGGCTTGCAACTGGTAATGGTTGAGCATGGCCTCTGCATCGCACTCACGTGCATCATCTGCGTAGAGCGACCAAAGCCGGTCAAGGTCAGCATTGAGTTGCTCGGCTTTGACCTCATCAATACCCAGCACTTCGTAATCGACCTGGGCGCGGCAGACCAAGCCGGTACCTACCACGTTGGTGCGAATGCGCATCACGGCTGCACGCGCAATCAAATGGTTGCGCATGGCATCACGCGAGCGGGCAACCAGCATGTTGCGTTCGCTGGTATTCAGATCCCGGCGTGGACTGCCCAGCCCCGGTATCCAGCTGGCCATGCTGCGCAGCATGCGGGATGCGCCACGCCAGCGCGTCTCTACCCCGCCACCACCGCCCTGGGAGACAATCTTGCCGTCTGGCGAAGTCGATTTGGCTAGCCGGATAGCCTCTCGGATGAGCAGCTCTTCGGGTCTTTTGCTAAAAAATCCCATGATCAAATGCTCGGATACTTGATGCGGCTACGGCCACGGCCTGTCAAGGCAGCAGTTTCATTGATGACCTCACGGGCCACCTGAGCTTCTAAAATGCGCAAGCTGGCCAACTCGGCGCGCTGGACCTCGCGATCACCCTTGCGCACACGCTGACCTTTCTCGAGGATGGCCTTGATCGACGCCCTGACCTCAGCCAGTCGTTGTTGTGCTTCAGTCATGGGTTACCTCAGTGATTGGCGCGACTACGCGTTCCACGGCCACGACTTACCGCACGGCGGGGAACTGCGGAGACGGGTTGTTCTGTGTTGAATAATGTCGGCTGGAGCAATTGCTGCTCGAGCTGGTCCCACTCGGCATCCTTGAGCAAGTGCGTTTTCAAACTGCGAGCGGCATGCAATGCATACACTTCACAATCCAGCGCCTCGTTGCGACGGCCTGCCTTTTTCTGCCAAACCATTTTGCTTGGGTTGCGCGGATGCGGAGCAAGCACCTCATTGGTCAACTGCTCGTAGTAGTCAGCACGAATCTCGCTGTACCAATGCATCCGACCTGGCCCTGTGCCCTTGAGCCGAAGTCGGGCATCAATCAGCGTCTTGGCCTTATGGGTCCCGACCATGTGTACGCGCAAGCCATAACGGGCAGCCTTGGTATTGCTCTGATTGGTGTCATGAGATTGTGGTGGCTTGGTGTAGATTTCCTTTTCACGACTATCAATGGATGCACCCTTGATCGCGTGAATATTGAACCGTTGCCGCTCCCGCACGTAGGTGTAAACCGAGTGGTTGGTATTCCCGTCAGAGCTGTCAATGCTGGCCGATGAAACCACCAACTGACAGCCGTGCTCACTCGGAACCGCTGTAGCCAGCAGCTTATCCAGCTCTCGCCAGACACCATCGTTCGGGTCAATCGGGTTACCTGGTAACTCGCCCCAGTACAGACGCCAAGATTCTTCGCCCCGGCCCCAGCCCACAATCACAACAGCAAGCCGGTCACCTTGGACGTCTACCCCGGCGGTAATGAGCAACACCCCTTTTGGTGCGGTCAGTTCTGCATAGGCTTCAGCACGTTTTTCCAGCTCATCAGTCTTAGGTGCATCGCTTTGATACTCATAGCTGGCACCTTTTGAACTGTTGACGAAGGCAATCATCGAGCCGATTTTGCCCTGCTCTGCATCGTGCTGAGCCTGCAGTTGCTTTTCCATCAACACCTGAAAGCGAGAACCCCAGAACGTTGCATACAGCTCGTTCAGATCGAAACCCGCGATGCCCCGGAACTCCGCGGTTGCCACCCAGCGCCCATGCTTGAGATTGGCGTTTTTCTGGTTGTCATCCCAAATTGAGCCGCAATGCGGGCAGGTGTAAAACGTGGTTTCAGGGCGTTGCTTACCGTAAACCTCATGGCTGTACTCTGGATCTTCATCACAGTGCAGATTGTCGAAGCTGAGCGCGTGCTCTTGCCCACAATCGTGACAAGGCACCATGCCCCGGCGCTTATCGGATAACTCCATTTCCGCATCAATGGCCGAGAGCCCTTTGATGGTAGGCGTACCACCGATGATGATTTTCGAGCGGCGAAAGGTTTTCATCCGCTCTTTCGCGAGCTTGATGCTGTCGCCCTGCCCTCGCAGGTTCAGGTTGCAGTCATCTGGCTCTTCAACGGCTACACGTGGTACCGGCGTGGACTTAACGCTGGCCGGGCTGTTCGAGCCGACCATTTTCAGAAAACCACCAGGAAACTTCTTAAAGTCCTGCCGCTGTTGCAACTTGCGGCTGCGCAGGTCGACTTTCTTACGCAGGCGCGGCGTTGCTTCAATCATCGGCTCCAGCTTCTCACCGACATACTGTTTGACAGCCTCTGCCTTGGGGAACAGCACCAGGATTGGCGAGGGATCGATGTCAATCCACTTGCACAGTGCGTTGCCCAGTACCCCGGATGTCCAGGCCACCTGCGCTGATTTGCGACAGACCACCTCAGTAACGTTAGGATCATCAAGCGCCTCGAGCGGGCCACCCGGCCAGGTCAAATGAGGCGTCACCTCAAAACGATATTTACCAGGACGGGCCGCTTCTTCTGGAGCAAGCCAACGATACTTGTCGGCCCACTCGATAATCGACATCCGAGGTGGCGGTGCCCACTTGCGAAATGCCCGGCGCAACGCTTTGGTTGCGCTAGTCCTCAGCGTCCTCAGGATCTTCCGGTTCGTCATAATCCCCGGCTGACGGGTCATCGTCGTCAGGGTCATAGTTCGATAGCTCCGTGAGGATGGTTTCAATCGGCTCGCGGATCAGTTGTTCATCCACTTCAACGCCGTAGCGAGCCGACAACACGCTGGCCAGATTTTCAGGAAAGGTGTTTAACAGCTCGACCTTTGCCGCCGTGATCGATGCTTCGAAGCGATCAACCAGGTCTGCAGCAATCACGACCTCGCCCAAGTCCTTTGCCAGGGCAAGTTCTTCACGGTCGGCCTTGATGCGGTCGAGCCGGTCACGCACGCTTTCTTTCTCACCGCGCTGCTGGGCGAGCTGCACTAACCACTCGATCACAGCTTGGGTGTCGTACTCGTTCTCGTTGCCACGGCCTAAGCCAATTTCAAGAACTGGCATGCCGGTGTTTTGCCAGCGGCTGATCGTTCGCTCATCACGCCCGACAATCTCACTGAGCTGAGCCTTGGTTACTCGCTGGCCCATACCTAACCCTCTGAAAAGACAGACATCCCCGAGCAAATATCAGCTAGAGAGAAAACATGGTTCGAATTACCCGTATAGGGCGGCGGGGCCCAGGGAGGACCCGTGAATTTGTGCCGCACTCCGAAGGGCCGCTAGCGGCTGGGCTGCGACTGCGGCCTGCGCTTGAAGTTGCTCGGCAAGTTACCGTTCAAGGCATTGCTGATGGCCTTATCAACGTTTGTCTCAAGGCTCTCATCAGCAGTGCGTTCAACTACGCCGTGGAAGTCCAAGCGGCGTCGGTACTGGGGCTGGGATACGAACGCGAGAACCATCAGAACAGTCTTGCCTCGACGCTCTGCAATGCCAATTGGCGCCTTGCCACGGCGCATCACGAAGAATGCTTGCTCGTGCCCCTTCTTGATTGATCGCCAGCTATTGGAGGCGTTGGCGGTGTAGCCAGCGCTGCCTTGAATAGCCAATAGGCCAGAGAGTATTTGCTGCATCTGCCCCCGGCTGATATTGCCGTATGCATCCAAGCGAGCCCCTGCCGCAGGCGCGATGAACTTACCCGCAGGCAGTATCCGTTTGGCCCTGAGCAATGACTCACTCTTCTTCTCTGCGCGAGGGCCACCGAACACCTGCGGCGCGACCCAGTCTTCGGGCGCGAAACCTTTGGAAGCGTTGTCCTTTTCATCCTTAACCCACACGGCAGCTTCAAGCGTATTGGGCTTGGCATTGAGGATTCGTATCGCATTCAGCGTGAAAGGTGTTGGCCGATCAAACACATCAGCCATCTCGGCTCGCAACGCCAGCCGCGCTTGATTGGCCGTGTGGTTAAGCGCATCGGCTAATGCTCTTGCCGCGAGACCTTCGCCCAATGAACTCAATGAGGCTAATGCTTCATCAAGACCGTTGGCGGATATCGTGCTACGCATTACAGTTACCCCAAAGACCCGCTGTTACTGGGCAATTCACACTTAACGGAATACATAAATGGACACGGTAATCCAAGGCCTCATGCTTGTAATGGCAATGCTTGGGCTCTACATGCAATACCTAAAGAGCAACCAAGAGCATAAGGATCAGCTCAACAAGCTACTGCGTAAGCTTATGGGATCAGCTTTTAGAATCTTTGCTTATGCGGTTATCGTGACCACATTCATGCTCTCGTTTGCAGGAATCTATCTATTTTGGACTGGCAGCGAGCCAATCCAACGCAAGGAAGTCGTTTTACTTGTTCTCCACTTCATCAACGTTTTCACATACGGATTCTTGACTGTTTCAATCCCTGTCAAAGCATTGAAAAAGCGGCACTCATCTGACGATGAAGCAGACCCACCTGAAGCTGAGCCGGTGTAGTCAAAGAGCTGATATTAGCGCTTTCACTTGTTGTCTTCTGGCGTTGATGGCACATCACAGACGCCTGCCCGCTTCGCTATCCAGCGCTCGTAAAGCGCGCTGGCAACATCGGCGCCCATGGTCGCGACGATAAATCCAAACCCGGCTGCAACCAGCAAGGCCGCGCCGCTTGCCCACACCATCAGCATGGTTGCCAGACCGAACACGACCGATGCACCGGCGCGCAAGATGACGCGGTAAAACAACTCCCAGCCGCGCAGGCCAGCTTTATCGGCGCGCCACATCTCACCGCTGAAACCTGCTACCACCGCGATAACGAGCACAACCCATACGGGCATCTCAGCCAAAGCTTGCTGTTGCTCCTGCGTCATGGGTACTCCTCAAATAAAAAGGCCCGCTCAGCACAGGCAAAGGCTACTGCCGCCAGGTAAATGCAATAGCCAGAAAAGGCGAAGCCCCGCACTTGGCGGGGCTTCGTTGGTGAGCGCCAGGGAACGCTCGGGGTAGCCAGACACAGCAGCTGGCGGTCCAACTTCAAAGAAACGCGTCGTATCGGCGTACCTATGAAATCGTGATGACTTTGTACCCCTCGACTGACACGGCGTAAACCGTCGATTTAAGCCGCTTCTTTATATCTCCGTTTCACAGCTCAATGCGGCGTTATCCTGCATTGCTGCTCGACGAATGGTATTAGGCAGACCCCTTGTATAAGTCAGTCCCACGCTGTGCATGTGCCTTACGTGCTTGTGTTCTAGCAGCCTTCCGTACTTTGTCGCCAGCAACCCTTGCCTCCCGCTGAACGCCCCGCGTCCTTTGTGCTCTGGCATGCAGTTCAGCCTCAACCTGTACATGCAACTTATGCAACATTCGATAATAGGCGCGCTCACCTGTGGCCCCGCCAGCTAGCTCCAGATCAGCCAATTGGTCACAAAGCGCAAGCTCAGGTTGATTGCCATAGCGCTTACACGCCAACTTCCACAACCGCTGGCCATCTTCCCCAGTGCGTTGCACTGTTGCCAATGCAAGCCCCACCTCACTCGCCAAATGGTCAGGCCCTGCACCCGCCAGCAATATGCGAGCGCCTGGTACGCCACCACGCGGGGCACAGCCGCCGTACTCGATGATGGTGCCCATCATGCTGCCAAGGCCACCAGCACTCCCAGCCTTGTGGTTTTGTTCGCCCCAATGCCGCAAAGCGGCCTCAATTGCTTCAATCATGGCCGCTCTCCAGTTTCAAATCATCAACCCAACACAAAACCGCCATACCCAACACAAACCCAACACACTTAAATCCTATATAAATCAAAGGATTACTATTATTTGTGTCGGGTGTGTTGGGTGTGCTGGGTTTTTCAGCTATCGCGTAGAGTTTTTTTCGTGTGGCTTTTGAGTGTTCAGGGAATATTTTGTGTAAGCACGCGCATGCGCGAGGCAAAACCCAACACACCCAACACACACCGCTAGAGACCCCGGAAATACTGGGCTGAAATTGTGTTGGGTTGCGAAAACCAACCCGACACATACCCAACACACCCAACACACTTGATAAGGAAGTCATGCGGCTTCCCCTTTGAGATGGTCCCAGCCCTCAACATTCCAGCCTGCTTGGCGGGCTTTACTACGCCACCAGGCAACCATCTGGCCCAGCTCTGCGGCTTTGAATGATGGGGGAAGGGAGGCTTCACTGTCATCCGGGATGAAAAATGCACCAAAGCGTCTGTTTTTCCCCTCGTTCCAGGGGATACTTCGGGTCTTCTCAACTTCACTACTCACGAACAAACTGAACTTGGTCTGGCTCATAGTATGTTCTTTGTTGCGCTGACACCATTCAAGGAACAACGCATACAAATCAGAACTCAAGCACCCTCCCCAAAGCCCCGCACCGAGTTCCTCTGATCGCCACAGCTGAACAAAGGTTTGCCAACCAGTCCGACTAAGTGCGACCAAACGCTCACGCGCCTCAGTCTTTGGTGGCCTAGTCCGTTCATTGAAGTCACCCAAATCGACATCAAGCAACCAGGCATATAACGCAGCCACACCACCCTCTCGCAGCTCCCGGCCAATGGCCTGCTGGCGAAACGCCGGTAACGTTTCCATTGGCCACATAACCAGCATGCGCCGATCACTCTCACTGATTGGCCAAGGCAAAATCTCGTTTGAGAGAAACACCGAGTTCATATGGTTGGACTCTTCCCAACCGTTAATAAACTTCGATTCCATCCTCACCGTTTTACCTGTGACCAGGTGCTTGATCTTCCCTACTTGGTTGTAGCGCTGGTCACGGCTGACAACCTCCTCAAACACAGCCCACAACTTGCGCGACTGCCAAGCATTGAAATTGCTCTCGAGCTGAGTCTGCCCGACCGTGGCCGCGTACTGCCCATATAGCGCGCCCATGATGTCTGCAAACAACAGGCTTTTGCCTGAGCCTTCCATTGTCGAATGCATCAATACCGCAGTATCCATCTTCGCGCCAAGGTGCTGCAGCGGATAGGCCAGCCATTTCACCAGCCAACTGTATGCATCCTCATCGTGATTACATAAAAATGCGATCAACCAGCGAATGCTTGCGCAGGCTTCATCATCGCGCACTGGTTCAAGCGGCAACCCCTCAAAAGTATTGATATACACCGCAGGGTCTTTCTTCATTGTCGGGTCAAAAACGATGTGTTCGACATCGACTACACGTCGCTCAGCACTGTTCAGCCATAACGCATAGGCATCGCCCAGCGCCATTTTCACCGCGCCTTCCGGTACCCGCCGCTTTTTCTCGCGATCCCACACATCCTTGGTGCCGTCGATGTACACATAACGTTCAACAGGCGGCATCCCAAGCGCGCCACCTTTCTTGCCAGCCATACGGCGTGCCTGCTCGATCTCGCGAACCTGGTCAGCCGCAATCAAACACTTATCAGTGTTGTCTACCCACTCTTTGGCAAGCGGCTTACCGACCCGGGCTTCAAATGCTGATTTTTTCATCAGCATCGACTTATCGCGATCCCACACATGGGTAGTGCCTTCAACTAATGCATAGCGCCGCAACACCTTGGCTATGTTCAGCTCCTCCCCCTTCCCCCCGTTTCCGGAGCTGCCGCCAGGCGCCGTAGGCTCAACAGCAGATGGGGTCGGGGGAAGTGCTGCATGCGCATCAGCCTGCTCAAGCCCAGCCAAAAGCTGGTCGCTGACGACCTCTAACCCCTTGGCCACATGCAGATCATTCCAATCTGTGCCGGAATCGCAAACTGGGAAAACCGCTACCCCGCCCACTTCCTTCGCAGCCACCTCGGCTTTGGTGCGGCCCGGATTACCAGGCGCATTCGGGTCATCGTCACCGCAAACAACAATACGTGCATCAGGGCGCAACTCCCGCAGAGCGGCAGCGACTTTAGGCAGGTTGCCTGAATCAACGCCAACCGCCATTGCCCACCCTGTCGCAAGTTGGCAGCTGGCAGCGGTCGCGTAACCTTCGGCCAAGCCAATCAGCTCGCAATCGGAAATATCACTCAAAACATGAAAACAGCCGCTTTTGCGGCCGTACTTGGGAAACAGCTTTGTACCCGTGCTATTGATGTGCTGAAGGGTATGGATATGCCCGCTCACATCACGCAGCGGTATTATCAAATCGCCCCGTTTCAGTACCATCATCGACAGATGGGCTGGCCGAGGCCTAGGAACATTTTTCAAATAATCTGCAGCATCCTCGCCAACCCAAAGCTGGCAACGCTCTGCCTGATCATCAATTTCAAAAACCACTGTGTGCCGCATAAAGCCAACACCTAGCGCCGGGCACTGCTTTTTCTCCAAATACGGGCTTGTGCCGGTGTCGGTCAAATGTTCAGCAACAATTTCTGAACATCGCGCTGCAACCAATGCACGCATACGTGTAAGCAACGCTTCGTCGGCCTCAACCTCGGCTTGGCGCGCTTTACGACGCGCCTCCTGCTCACGCGCAAAACGCCGTTTGTCCTCGGCGCTCAGTTCGGTTTTCTCAGGTGTCCAACCATTATCCAGCGCCAACTTGAGCACCGTTCCGAACCCGGTACCGCTTTTACGAAACGACTTCCATACCGATTCTGCATCACTCGATTTGTAGTCTTTATCGCTCTGGCTCCAGGTGTTCCATGCATCCCAGCCATCGCCGCCGAACTCAGCCTTAATGCCCATTCCAACCTGCACCCAGGTATCACGATCACTTGCAGAGATGAATTCCAGAAGCACAGGCAAGTCTTGCAGCGTGACAGGGATTTGCTCACCCACGCGTCACCTCCCTCAATCGCTGGCAATCGATGCAGGTCTGGCAACCTGGCAGTTTCTCTCGCCTCAGCAAAGGGATAGCCTCACCACAGTCCTCACACCAGATGGCGCTGGTCGCCGGTAATGCTGCTGCACGTTGTTGACGCGCCAAGGCTTCAGCCAGTTGTAGCTCAGAAAGCGCACTACCCAAGTCTGCGAAGTCAGCCATGATCAGCACCCTCCATCGCAATACGCGCACCGGCCATCATGCCGAGAATGCGAGCAACTAAGTGGTACCCATGTTGCTCGAGCAGGACCACTTCATGCTGCTCCCACTTATTGTCTGCTGCGCCGCTATGCAAGCTGCCAACAAACTCGCCCTCTTCATGCAGAAACGCGCCTAATGCTTTCATCGCGTCACCGGACGCTTCGACGGCTTTAGGCCGAAACCAAACGGCGCCTGCAGGGCGTGTCAGCGCATCCAACAAACGAGGGTCACCCGTCAGCCCGACAATTTCTTCAATCAGCTCAGGTTTAATCGGACGGTTGTCCTTCGGGCTTAACCGCTTACCCAGTTCATCGGCTGGTATGCCCAAATCAAGTGCCAGAGAGTTCTGGCCACCGTGGTAATCACGCGAAGCGCGGTAAAGCGCTTGGCGTAAATTCAAAACCGGACCAGCGTCCGGTAATAGATCTCTACGACTCATAGGTCTTAACGCCCCTGTAACGCCGTAGCAGCACCAAAGCAGATGCCTTATGATGCGACTACAGCAACACCCCGCCTGTATACGTGCTGTGTCCCGGCGGGATGTAGTTGAGGTTTTCGGTGTGGTAACCGATTACCGGACCGCCGAGACCAGGGTTGAAACTTGGTAAGTGGACTACCCTGTGTCTCGGCCTCTATTGCACCTGCCGCCAAGGCGTCAGGCTTGTTGCTAAAGCCAGCTAAGCGGCTTGCTTGGAATCGGCACTGCTGTCTCGCAAATACTTCCAGTCGATATCACCGCGGATATCCTCACAGCTGACTTGTCCAAGACTCGCAATATCAATGCGAATCGCCAACTCGGCGCTCGCACGCCGACCATAGGCGACCTGCTTGATCTGCCCTACTGTCGAACCGCAGCTGGATGAAAACACCTCCAACTGCTCCTTTGTCAGGGGCTTGATGTAATCCAGCAATTTCATAAAGGTTCTCAGCTGAGGACAAAGTTCGAGCAAAGTATTTACCGTTTGGTAATTGCAGTCAATACCTAAAGGAAATTTACTTTAAAGTAACAGCCACGGATTATTGCTGCATGGACACTCAAAACATCAGACGCACCAATCTTTCCTCACTAGTACGCACTCGGTTCAGTGGAAACCAGAGCGCACTGGCTGCGGCAGTAGACAGACAGGCTAGCTACATAAGCCGCTGCTTGGCTGAACCCGGTAAAAACTCAAAGCCAATAGGTGAGAAATTCGCTCGCCATGTTGAGCAAGCTCTTGGCTTGCTCCCAGGCGCACTTGACTCACCGCCAGGCATAGATACTCCTGAACGCCAAGACATGCTCAAAGGCTCGTCTTCTGTACATCTCGACCCAATAGAAATTTGGGATGATGAAACACCTCTAGGCCCCGAGGAAGTTGAGTTACCGTTCTTTAAGGAAGTTGAACTTTCAGCAGGAAAAGGATCCGAGGTTATGCTGGAAACCACTGGCCGGAAGCTGCGCTTTGGCCGGCGCACATTGCAACGCAAAGGCGTCCCACCCGAGGCCGCTGCATGCGTACCAGTTACAGGTAACAGCATGGAGCCAGTACTACCAGATGGCAGTACTGCAGGGGTCGACACCTCAACGACCCAGATAGTCGATGGCAAAATGTACGCTATTGATCACGGCGGTCAGTTACGGGTGAAGCTACTTTATCGATTACCGGCCGGAGGCTTGAGGCTGCGCAGCTATAACTCAGAAGAACACCCAGACGAACGCTACGAAGGCGACTTTGTAAGAGAGAACATTAGGGTGATCGGAAAAGTATTCTGGTACTCCGTTTTACTCTAGTACCTTTTTATCAAAAATTACCAAAAGGTATTGACCCAACCAATTACCATTAGGTAATGTGTCTGCGTACCCCACAACCAAGGGAACGCATCAATGGACACAGCACGCAGCAACACCCGCTGTCCGGTGTATCTACACCCGGCAGCGGCCTCTAACCCCACCACCATTCATAATATTCAGCAGGCTACCGGCCAGCTGATCGTCATCAATGGTGGGCGCCCGCAACTCAAGCAACCCTCCCTACCGGCATTCGAGGACTTCGGTCCTTGGGACGGTGCCGCATGAGCTGTTACGACATTCCCCTCTCAAAGCAAGAGCTGCTTCACCACATGCTGCAAGTGGGCGGCAAGGCTGTAGTGCACCTGCACAGCCCTGAACAGGTGATTCAAGCCAACTTTGAGGTTGAGCTCACCGAGACCCAGATCCGCTGCAATGTAGAGATTGGCGGGCACTGCGGCGAAGTGAAACTTCGGCGTTCAGACAGAGCTAATCACTTGCACCTACGTGATTTTATTCTCGACATGGCCAATGGAGACATTGAGTCAGCAGCCCCGTCTCTGCCTAGAGCTGGGGGGCACGCGCCTAAGCCAGTGCTTAGTAACGACGATGAGATAGCGCTGCGCCACGTCTGCAGCAAAGGCGGTAGCAAAACACTGGCCAGCGGTTTTGTGATCAGCGTTCACATGCACAAAGCACTTGCCAAAGCTATTGCCTGCAAAGATGAAACAACTCACTTCTGCTCAGGCTCTGCGAGCGATGTGTATTCAGGGCTTGCTGAACATATCGAGCTATTGCTCGACGCTGCCTGAGGTAACTCACATGCACCGGAACCTCAAAGCCACAGCTGCCCTGCTCGGTATCAGCGAACGCCACCTGCGTAGCAAGCTTCGCGAGCTCAAGGTACTTAATAGTTCTGGCGAGCTTCAAGTATCGCCGCGCACTGAGGGCCAATTGTTCGTTGATACCCGATCACGCTGGAACTCCAGCATTAATGGCTGGAGTCATTACGGCGTGGTCATGGTCACTGAGTCCGGCGTCAGTTGGCTGGCAAAGCAACTCAACATTACGGTCACGCAACAAAAGGACGCTGCAGCATGAAATCCAGTGCCCTGAATAACGCCACTGGCGCCCTCAAACTTGCGCTATTGCAACTGGACCACCCTGCCGTGGTGAGCCAGGCACAGCTGCGCTCTGCAGCTTTGTCAGCCATAGAGCAACTGCAAAGCAATGCCGTGCACATTGATGACTTAGGGCGGCTTTACAGCGCAGTGCTGGCTGTAACGCCACGCTTTCATCTGCCTCACGTCACGCTGACTAATGATGAGCGTGTGCCCTATGGCGTAGTGATTACCGACAGGGCGGGCAATGTTGTCGACCGCCAAACCGGCAAAACGATTGAGGGCCTGACGCAACTGATCGCAACGCGCATGCGGCCACTGGCAAGTAACGGAGCGCGAGCATGACGACACTTGACCAGTTGCGCAGTCAGTTTGCCTCTCCGTGCCCAACACTGGCTCAGGTGATGGCGCTGTACTTCCCGCACATCGAAAGCGAGAAGCACATGCTCACGGAGATTCGTGAAGGTCGCATCAACCTGCGCCTATCGAAGCATCACAGCACGCGCAAAGCACCGCACATCGTTTACCTAACAGATCTTGCGGCCTTCATTGACCGCAATGACCCGAGCAACAAACCCGCCGCCGACCAAGCGGCTTAACCAATGACCCAACAGGGACACAGCACAATGAAAGCAACCGATACCAGCGAGTTTATTGGCTCACTCAACGCGGGTGTGTTTAGCCAGCAGGTTGGCCGCGCCTTATCTGACGTCGCAGCTGGCGTTATTGAGTTCAACAAAGCAGGTGAAGTCACCGTCAAGTTCAAGCTGAAACAAATCGGCCAGAGCAACCAGGTGGCAATCACTCACACCCTGGATTTTGTTGAACCGACCAAGCGCGGCAAGCGCCGAGAGGACACCACTCTCGACACACCTATGTACGTCACTGCCAACGGGATCGAACTGTTTCAGAACGACCCGACAGCACAGATGTTCTCCCCCGACCAGGCACCGGTTAAAGCCCGCGAGGTTTAAGCCCCGGCTCAACCACTGAAATCGCAACACCAAAAACCACTTACCAAAAGGATTCACCCGATGTTTAACAAAGACACGCTGCAACTGATCATCGCCAATGCAATGGCCGCAGCAGAACTGCCTAGTACAGACACCTGCCTTGCTGCATTGCCGGAATCCGTAAAGCTTCACAATCTGGAGCGTTACCAGAGTGGCCGCTCTCGCTTTCGCGGCACGCTGAGCACTCAGTCGCTGGCGGACTTCTCGAACTATGTGATTGATCGCAACAGCACCGACGCCCAAGGCTTCATCAACCAGGATGCCATGCTTTGCGAGGTGTTCTTCAACCTCGGCGATGAAACAGCCCCTGGCCATGCTGATGACACCGCAGTTCTGCGACTGAAACCCACTGCCGCCTACGTCGCGCTTCAACAACTGGCAGGCAAAAAGCTCAGCCAGAAAGAACTAGCCGAGTGGATGGAAGATTGGCGCAACAACCTGACAGCGGAAGACTCAGGCGGCGACACCCTGAGCATGATTCAAGCCATCGCAGCTGTTCGCAACATCACCATCAAAGCCAGCGCAGAGCGCACGTCTGCCGAAGGCAACTTCCACGCAAACCGCAGCAGCATGGACGCAATCGAGGCCGCAAGCCAAGACACCCTGCCAGCCAAGCTGCACTTCAACATTGTGCCATTTGAAGGTCTCGGCATGCGTGTATTCACGCTGGCACTCAGCGTGCTGACCGGCGAAGAGAAACCAGCCCTCAAACCACGATGGGTCGGGGAAGAACAGCAACGCGAAGAAATCGCCAAAGAGTTCAAAACCGTACTGACCACAGAAGTGGGCGGCTCGGCCACTCTGTTGATCGGCACATTCGACGCTAACAAGTAAGCAACAACCAAACCGGCGCCCTCACCAGGCGCCGGACTTAACAGGGGACACAGCACATGACTCCTAGTGACAACGAAAAGCTACCCCACTTAGCGCGGAGGAAGGTACGCAACCTAAACCCTCGGTCAACCCGAAAGGACAAGCCCTCATACAGAGTCCGTAGCGTCATGCGAAGACTTACATGGAACACATGGTTGTCCCCGGAGGAGGTTTGCCAAATAGGCACTCACCTTTGTAGAGAAGCATCCCACGGTAGTGCCGGGCCGGTTTACAAGGCAGCAATACCATGGTGCTGCCAGGGCGTTGGAATGCTTAGAGGTGAACCACCAGCTCAGCTCTACGAACCCCACTACCGAGAAGTGCTTGATGTCATTCGCCGCTTCAACGGTAAAAACCGTGAAGCCGTAATGATCAATTTACTCAAAATAGCGAGAAAAGCATGAAAACCACTGGAGAACTTAGAGCCGAACTAGCTCGCTGCTTCACATTGGCTCGCGAGGGTAGTCTTTCCGGTGACGCTCTACGCGGCGTCATTGGATGTGCAAACCAAATCAACACAAGCATCGCCGTAGAGATTAAAGCCCGAACGCAATTGGCAAGGGAAGGCGCCGCAACCGCACCACTTGGCGATATGCGATTGGATAACACAAATCGACAAACCACTTCTGAATCTTAAGCAACTGTCATTTAAACGGCGCCCTCACCAGGCGCCGGACTTAACAGGGGACACAGCACATGAATCCAATCTATACAGGGCTATCAGTCGGCCTATTCATCGGATTAGCACTACTCATCCCGCTTTCACTACAAGTACGCAACCGCTACAAAGCGATCGGCTACGCAAGTGGGCGCGCATCATGCCTGGCTGATCAACAAGAACGACTCGGCGCATTGAACGCTGATCTGTGTCGGGTAAAACACGCCCGGGACTTAGAGAAAAAAGGTCACCAACAACGCATTGAAAGCATCCTGCAGGACTGCGATGCCCGTATCGCAGTCTATGCGCGCCGAGCGAATCCTTTCACAGAGCAAGACCGTATGGCGCTTAGTCAGGCGGCGCAGCTGCTGGGCATTGCAGCCACCACCTTTCATGCTCTGGACGCGCCTGACCAAGGAAAGCTTGCGAGACAAGCCAATCAGGGCTTGCTCGATATGGCCGCACGACTTCGCACAGCACTGAAAGCAGCTGATCCGGAGGTAGCGGTATGACGTGGATACTCACACGCAGCGGCGTGAAGTTCGATTTGCTCACGCCCACTGCCGCCATGATTCATCCCATGGACATTGCTCACAGCCTTAGCATGCAGTGCCGCTTCAACGGTCACACCGAGCACTTTTACAGTGTTGCTCAGCATTCCTGCATCGTGGCTGACCTGGTACCCGAAGAGCACCAATTGGTTGCCCTCCTCCATGACGCGGCTGAAGCCTATGTTGGCGACCTTGTTCGGCCACTAAAAATGGAGATGCGCGAATACTCCTACGCTATGGGTATCGAGCCAATCTACCAGACTGTAGAGCGACGGGTTTGGCTGGCCATCTGCAGTCACTTCCAGATCAATCCCGAACTGCCTCCCTGCGTGCACGACGCCGACATGATCGCGCTGGCAACTGAGCGCCGGGATCTGATGCCGGACCACCCTGCAGCATGGGACTGCCTCGCCGGCACTCAACCGATGGCCGAACGCATTGAGCCCTTGCCACCAAGCGCTGCAAGCATTCTGTATTTCAACCGACTGATGGAATTGCTTAGCAGCACAAATCGCGGGAGGGCTGTGGCATGAGCACACGACGCCCGTACAACCGCCGACGCCGCCTAGAACGCAATCTACGCGCAATCCTCAGCACCAACTATGTGGCCGTGGTCAACATCGACCCAAGCGGCAAACAGGGGTTGATCAATTACAAGAGCGCTAAGTCAATTGCACCCGGCCAGGCGATTGCAGACGCAGTTTGCGATATCCCGCACCATTGGGTGATTTACTTCAGCGCCCTGTGTATCGATCAAGCAGGTCAGCGTTACATCAAAAGCAGCGAGGTCGAACCGCAAGGTGTATATCGAGCCGATCAAATCACTGACGTGATCGAGACCTACTATCGCCAGTTGGTGAACGAGTGCAACCAGCAACACCTGGTCGGCTCGGGCTGGATTGCAAACCCATGCGGCGCTTCGCTCGACGAAGAGCAAGCTGCGAAAATTTACGATGCTGTCGGCGCATGGCCAACAAAGGAGGCGGCGTGAAAAACTCAGTGCCTAACCCACAATTGAATGCTGCACGCATCAGCGCTACCGTCAGCAAAGGATTCAGCGCCACAACCACTGAAGGTCGACCGGGATACTTGGCCATTGTCGATCAAGACGGAAAGGTCATAGAGTCCGGCAGCTCCGTGGCATGGGCTGCTTGGCGGGTATGCATTGAAGTACAAGAGAACTTCTGGGAAGGCCAAGGGCATCTGGTGGTACATAGCGGCCCACCTGTTGCGCCAGCGGCTAGTACGAATAAAAGCAAAGCCGCGTAACCCAACCGAACTATACCCGGTCTGAGCGGGAGACCCATTCGCCAGACCGGCGATCTACTTCAAGCAAAACCCGCTGGCCCGAACGGGAAACGAGCAAGACAGCGATGGTCTTACTCTTCGGGTCAGCCACCAATCCTCGCATGTAAACCACAATCCGGCTGAAGGTATCTAACACCAACTGGCGCAACTGTTCCCGCGCAGGGTTGTATATATCACCTGCTACGGACGCTAGTTTCTCCCACTGTTCAGCTGCTGCAGGCGTTCTACTTTTACCCTGTGCATTCTGCTCCCGCTCCAACTGATCAAGCTCAGCCTGCAGTACTGCCAGCTCTGCCTCTAACTCCCTCCCCTTGCGCACAAATGCCAGAGGGGCAACACCTTGGTCGGCAGCCAACAAAGCGTCAGTCACCCGCGATAACTTTTTCTCGACCTCACCGTGCTTGCGGCGAGCGGTCTGCAATCGCTTCTGTAATAGCTGGCCATCCTCCGCAGGCTCCAACAGTCGAGTAAGGTTCATCTGGTCTGAACAATAAGACAGCACCGCCTTCTCCACCGGCACAGAGCTACAACTCGCAGCCGAACATCCAAGTCCATTGGAATAGGAAACGCAGTGCAAGCGACGATGACCATCTGCGATTGAGCCATCTTCACGCGCCCGGCTCACAAGGTTCTGCGCGACCAGAGCCGTGCCGCAGTATCCGCAATAGGTTATCCCAACTCCTGTGACGATACCGACGATGTCACTGGCTCCGCGTCGGCCATGGCGCACGGCACCGACCGATTCAAGCTCACTGAATTCGTCGTCACTCATCAAACGCGGGTAGTAGTCCTCGAGGAGATAATCCTCTCCATCTACGCTGATGCGCTTGGCGCCACGCAATGCCGGTAACTTCACTAAACGGTATAGCTGCTGCCCGGCCATAGGTCTGTCTGTAAGAGCCATGCCGCTTTCAGCCATTTTGCGGGCGGCCCGTGTTGCACCATTGCCCTGCTTGTATAGCTCGATGGCATACCGCACGGCCTCAACACGCTCAGGAATCAGGTGCCATGCCTGGCCATCCCAGCGCAACCAACTCGGGTCTTTACCATTGCGGATAATTCCCCGGTAAGAACCAGCCAACCAGCCCTCACAGAGGCGCCGGATCGAGGCTTTGACTCGCTTGCTTTTAGTGTCCGACTCTTCATGGGCGCGGATCATCACCAGCAACGAATAGACCAAATCCATAGGCTGATTTTTAAGCCCGACCCGGTTGTACTCACGACCATCGCTGGCAGTCACGACAGTGATACCCGCATTAATGATCTGACCCAGCTGAGCCTGTGCATGCAGAGGCTCAGCTCGACTGAGTCTATCGAGACCTTCGACAATCAGCACCGACCCTTCAGGAATGCGCCCCTCATCGACGGCAAGCAGGAACGCCCCAAGCGCACCCTGCTTGATATGACGTTGATGGTAGGCTGATAGTCCCTCATCACGAAGCGACAGAGACTCATCGAGCACCAATCCCCGCTCAGCCGCCCACCGCTGGGCGTATAGCAGCTGACGGTCGGCACTGCTGCCGGTCGATTGCCGTGGATCAGAAAACCGCAGATAACTGTATACTCGTGCGCTAATTTTTGCTCTCCCGTGAATGGCCCATGTCGACATTAAATACTAAAAGTAATCCGCGTGTAGGGTTTATCTCCTTAGGGTGCCCCAAGGCCCTGGTGGACTCCGAGCGCATCCTGACCCAGTTGCGTATGGAAGGTTACGAGGTCGTGCCGACCTACGAAGACGCCGACGTGGTGGTGGTTAACACCTGCGGTTTTATCGACAGTGCCAAGGCTGAGTCGCTGGAAGTGATTGGCGAAGCCATTGCTGAAAACGGCAAGGTAATTGTCACCGGCTGCATGGGCGTTGAAGAAGGCTCGATCCGCGACGTTCACCCTAGTGTGCTTTCGGTTACTGGCCCGCAGCAGTATGAGCAAGTGGTCAACGCCGTGCATGAAGTGGTGCCGCCGCGCCAGGACCACAACCCCCTGATCGACTTGGTACCGCCGCAAGGCGTCAAGCTGACGCCGCGTCACTATGCCTACCTGAAAATATCAGAGGGCTGTAATCACAGCTGTAGCTTCTGCATTATCCCGTCGATGCGCGGCAAGCTGGTCAGCCGGCCGGTTGGCGAAGTGTTGAGCGAGGCTGAGCGCTTGGTTAAAGCCGGCGTCAAAGAACTGCTGGTTATCTCTCAGGACACCAGCGCTTACGGCGTTGATGTGAAGTACAAAACCGATTTCTGGAACGGACGGCCGGTTAAAACCCGCATGACCGAAATGTGCGAGGCGCTTTCTAGCCTGGGCGTTTGGGTGCGCCTGCACTATGTATATCCATACCCGCACGTCGACGAACTGATCCCGTTGATGGCCGCAGGCAAGATCCTGCCTTACCTGGATATTCCGTTCCAGCACGCCAGCCCGAAAGTGCTTAAAGCGATGAAACGCCCGGCCTTTGAAGACAAAACCTTGGCGCGGATCAAGAACTGGCGGGAAATCTGCCCGGAATTGACCATCCGCTCGACCTTTATTGTTGGCTTCCCCGGCGAAACCGAAGAAGACTTCCAGTACCTGCTCAACTGGCTGACCGAAGCCCAACTCGACCGCGTAGGTTGCTTCCAGTACTCCCCGGTTGAAGGCGCACCAGCCAACTTGCTCGACAACCTAGTGCCGGACGATGTCAAGCAGGATCGCTGGGATCGCTTCATGGCGCATCAACAAGCCATCAGCACCGCCCGCCTGCAACTGAAAGTCGGCAAAGAGATGGATGTGTTGATCGATGAAGTTGACGATCAAGGCGCCGTGGCTCGCTGCTACGCCGATGCCCCGGAAATCGACGGCAGCGTATTTATCGCCAGCACAGACGTAAAACCGGGCGATAAAGTCCGGGCAGTGATAGTCGATGCAGACGAATACGACATGTGGGCCGAGCTGGTTTAAACCCGCGAACTGTTAAGCCAGACGCCATGAAAAAGCCGCGATAATCGCGGCTTTTTCATGGCTGATATTTGCCAACAATAGCTATTTTTTGCAATTGGGTTCGCTGGTGAATGTCTTGGAGACATCGACCAAACCCAAGTGCTCGATGGTGCTACGGCCAATCAGTACGGGATAGTTCATCTTGCCACGGTTTTTCAGTGAGAACTGTTCCTTGTAAACCTGATCACCAATGCACATGCTCATCATCACCACCGGACGACGCTCTGAGCCACCGGCACCGCGCACTTTGATATTGCGCACGACTTTGCGTTCAACCTCCATGGTTTTCAGCTTGCCGGTATCAGTGTCTTCCAGCTCAACATTAAAACGTACCCATTCGTCGCCATCTTTGCTAAACCGGTCCAGGTCCTTGGCATCCATTGATGAGGTCTTGGCGCCAGTGTCGAGCTTGATCTTGACGGCGATGCCTTCCGGCTCGATCTCGCCTTCCTCTACCCAACCAAAAACCTTGGCCGACTGAGCTGCAACTACCGGCCCGGCGAGGCCCAATGCGAGAATTGATACGGCTAGTGCTTTTATGTACGACAATTTCAAAGTGATGCCCTCATTGAGTGAACACCCTGCATACAATGCACTCTCGCATGTGAAAGCACTGTGAAGTACAGGCTGTGTTACCAAAGCTGGTGGTGACGGGCACGCTCCCAAACGTAGTGCCTATTACGCGCCTCGCCAGGGGGTAGACAAGTCAAACGCGCAATAGCTCCCTTGCGGGAGCCTGCACATTTAGTTTTGCGGCTGCTCCTTGACCCTGAACCAGGCCGCGTAGAGCGCGGGCAGAAATAGCAAGGTCAAGGCTGTCGCGACAATCAGGCCGCCCATAATCGCCACCGCCATCGGCCCGAAGAAGATACTGCGGGACAACGGGATCATTGCAAGCACCGCAGCCAACGCAGTCAGGGCGATGGGACGGAACCGCCGTACTGTGGCATCAATAATTGCATTCCAGCGGTCTTGTCCCGCGCTGATGTCCTGCTCGATCTGGTCAACCAGAATCACCGAGTTGCGCATAATCATCCCCGATAACGCGATGGTGCCGAGCATGGCGACGAAACCAAAGGGCTGGTTGAACAGCAACAAGAACAAGGTCACGCCAATCAACCCCAGCGGTGCAGTGATAAACACCATTGCCGTACGCGAGAAACTTCTCAGTTGCAGCATCAACAGGGTCAAGACCACCACAATAAACAGTGGCATGCCCGCGTTCACCGACTTCTGGCCCTTGGCCGAATCCTCGACTGTGCCACCGACATTCAACAGATAGCCCGCTGGCAATTGCTCGCGCACTTGATCAAGGGTCGGCAATATCTGCTGGATAATGCTTGAGGGCTGCTCCTTGCCGTAGACATCCGCGCGCACTGTGACCGTTGGCAAGCGCTCGCGGTGCCAGATAATGCCCTCTTCGAAGCCATACTCCAGTGTCGCCACTTGTGACAGCGCAACACTCTTGCCGCTGCTGGTCTGGATCGCCAAGCTCGGCAGCATGTCCAGGCTGCGCCGCTCCTGATCGGTACCGCGCAGGAGTATCTCGATCAATTCGTCATCATCACGGAACTGGCTTACGCTGTTGCCGACCAGAGTAGAACGCAGAAAGTTGGCAACATCCTCAGACGTAATACCGAGCGCACGCGCTCGCGCCTGGTCGATATTGACCCGCACGACTTTGCTCGGCTCTTCCCAGTCCAGATGCACATTGGTTACGTACGGATTTTCACGCACCTTGACCGCAACCTGCCGTGCCAGCGCCCGCACCTTATCTATGTGTTCACCCGAAACCCGCAACTGAACCGGATAACCAACCGGCGGACCGTTTTCCAGACGCGAAATACGTGTGCGCAAGGTTGGGAATTGCTCATTCATGGTTTTAATCAACCAGCTGCGAATCTCCTCACGCTGCTCGATACTCTTGGTCAACACCACAAACTGGGCAAAACTCGCCGCCGGCAGTTGCTGGTCAAGCGGCAAGTAAAAACGCGGAGAGCCCGTGCCTACATACGCCACGTAGTTATCAATGCCTTTATGCGCTTTAAGCATGGTTTCCAAGCGACTGACTTGTTCTTCGGTGGCGCGCAAGGAAGCGCCTTCGGCCAGCTTCAAATCGACCATCAATTCAAGACGATTGGACGCAGGGAAAAATTGCTGCGGAATCAGCTTGAACATCCCCAACGAGGTCAAAAACATCACCACGGTAATAACGATGACGGTTTTGCGCCGGCGCACGCACCAGGCGATAGTACGCCGTACACGCCGATAGAATGGCGTTGCATAGGGGTCGTGCCCGGTTTCACTGCCGCCGTGTTTGCGAGCGTGCAGCTTGGCCAGGTCAGGCAGGAACTTGGCGCCTAGGTAAGGCACAAAGACTACCGCCGCAATCCACGAAACCAGCAGAGCAATGGACACCACCTGGAAGATCGAGCGCGTGTATTCGCCGGTTCCAGACTGCGCAGTGGCGATTGGCAAGAAGCCTGCCGCCGTGATCAACGTACCGGTAAGCATCGGAAAAGCCGTGCTGGTCCAGGCGAAACTCGCCGCCTTGAGACGGTCGTAGCCCTGCTCCATTTTGATCGCCATCATCTCAACCGCAATGATTGCGTCATCCACCAGCAAGCCAAGCGCCAGCACCAGCGCGCCCAGCGAGATTTTATGCAGGCCTATGTCCAGGAAATACATGGTGGCAAAGGTCATCGCCAATACCAGCGGTATCGACAGCGCCACCACCAAGCCGGTGCGCAGGCCCAAAGAGAAAAAGCTCACCAGCAATACGATAACCAGCGCTTCGGCCAGCACCCGAACAAACTCGCCGACACCCGTTTTAACCGCTGCAGGCTGATCAGACACTTTATGCAGTTGCATGCCTGCGGGCAGGGTTTGTTGAATACGGGCGAATTCATTTTGCAGCGCAGCGCCCAGTTGCAGGATATCGCCACCGTCCTTCATCGCCACGGCAATACCAAGCGCATCTTCACCCATAAAGCGCATGCGCGGCGCAGCAGGGTCATTGAAGCCGCGCTTGACCTCGGCTACATCACCCAGGCGAAAGGTGCGGCCAGCGACGCGAATCGGAAAATCACGAATTTCTTCGGGGGTCTTGAATCGTCCGTCTACACGAACCTGCACACGGTCGGTTGGCGTTTCAAAGAAGCCAGCGGTGGTCACCGCGTTCTGCTGGTTGAGCGCTTGTTGCACCGTGGCCAAGGACAAGCCCAGCGTCGCGGCCTTGGTATTTGATAGCTCAATCCAGATCTTTTCATCCTGCAGGCCGAGCAGGTCTATCTTGCCGACATCCTTGACCCGCTGCAGTTGCAACTGAATCCGGTCGGCATAGTCCTTCAGGATCGGATAGTCGAAGCCCTTGCCGGTCAGTGCATAGATATTGCCAAAGGTGTCACCGAACTCATCGTTGAAGAAGGGCCCCTGAATACCTTGCGGCAAGGTATGGCGGATATCACCGACCTTCTTGCGGACCTGGTAATACAGCTCTTTGACTTCATCAGCCTTGAGATAATCACTGGTCAGAAAGGTCACTTGTGATTCGCCGGGACGCGAGTAGGAGATCAACTTCTCGTACTCACCGGTTTCCATCAGTTTCTTTTCGATGCGGTCGGTAACCTGCCGCGAAACCTCTTCAGCGGAAGCACCTGGCCAATTGGTACGAATAACCATCGCCTTGAAGGTAAACGGCGGGTCTTCACTCTGGCCAAGCTTGGTGTAGGACAGCGCGCCGATAACACTCAGCAGAATCATGATGTAGAGCACAAGCTGCCGATTTTGCAGGGCCCAGCGCGAAAGGTTGAAATCCATGGATTACTCCTTCGCCGTCAGTTGGATCGCACGATTCTCACGATCAAGCGGCTTGACCTGTTGCCCCTCCTGCAAGACTTGCGTGCCAGCCGCGACAATCCAGTCTTCAGCTTTCAACCCAGCCAGAACCGGCACCGAATTATCACTGTAGGGGCCGACCCGTACGGTTGTGCGCTTCAACGTTGAGCTCTGCGGGTCAACCACCCATACATAAGGCTTGCCTGCATCCGCGGTTAAAGCCGAGAGAGGAATGGCCAGCGCAACCTCGCCTTCACGGGCAATAAACACCCGCGCGCTCTGACCCAGCTCAGCGGGAACATCTCCTGCGTCGAACGCAACCCGGGTCGCGAAGGTGCGCGATTGCGCATCAGCTGCCGGTGACATTTCACGGATATGCCCGTCAAAG
This sequence comes from Pseudomonas sp. RL_15y_Pfl2_60, assembly GCF_963970595.1. NCBI lineage: Bacteria > Pseudomonadati > Pseudomonadota > Gammaproteobacteria > Pseudomonadales > Pseudomonadaceae > Pseudomonas > Pseudomonas sp. RL_15y_Pfl2_60. Next base: position 207,693 of record NZ_CAXAOE010000004.1, read on the forward strand.
CGCTTGTCAGGTTGTGACCAGAGCTCAATTCTCACCTGCTGGCCTACACGATAATGGCTGTATGCCTGCTCCGGTAAATCAATACGGACTTCACGCTCACCGTCCACAGCCAATGAGAAGACCGTTTGACCCGCAGCAACCACCTGGCCAACTTCAACAGCACGTTGAGCAATGACCCCATCTTGAGAGGCCTCTAATACTGCGTAGTCACTTTGGTTGTTGGCGACATTGAAGTCAGCCTGGGCCTGCTTGAGACGGGCAACCCCCGCGCGATACAGGTTTTCTGCATTGTCATACTGCGAACGGCTGACCAACTGACGACCCTGCAGGGTTTTGTAGCGGTCTCGCTCTGCTTTGACCAGTTGCAGATTCGCCTGCGCAGAAGCCACCTGCGCGCGCGCGGACTCAAGCTGCAAACGCACATCTTGCGGGTCAAGCTCAGCCAGCGCCTGGCCTTTCTTGACGCGATCACCCACATCAACATGGCGCTTGAGCACCTTGCCGCCGATGCGGAATGCCAGATCAGGCTCATAACGCGCGCGCACTTCGCCCGGATAAGTATCCGTTAACGCAGTAGAAGGCACGGGCTGGACCACCATTGCCGGACGTATCACCGGTTCGGTTTTCTCACCATTACCACAGGCCGCAAGGACAGCAATGAGACTCAGGGGAAGCGCAATTCGAAAGACATGTTGGAACATGACCGTTGGCCTTTCAGGAAAGTTTTAGAATATTTATACTTGGCGGTATAGTATAAATACCAAACTCACCAGTCCAGTATTAAAAATCGCCAATGCCAAACAAGTTGTTACAGTCAAACGGCCCGGGTCGCCCCAAGGATCTCGCAAAACGCAGCGCTATTCTGGAGGCTGCGAAAACCCTGTTTCTGCGCAACGGCTACGACGGTAGCAGCATGGACGCGATTGCCGCCGAGGCAGGCGTATCCAAACTCACGGTGTACAACCACTTCACAGACAAAGAGACGCTGTTCTCGGCGGCGGTCCAGGCCAAATGCGAAGAGCAGATACCTGAACTGCTATTCGAGTTGCCCGACGAAACCCCAATCGAAACAATCCTGCTCAAGGTTGCACTCGCCTTTCATACGCTGATCAACAGCCGTGAGTCGATTGAGCTGCACCGGGTCATGGTCAGCCTCAGTGGCCAGGACACCAAGCTCTCGAAGCTGTTCTTCGAGGCAGGGCCCCAACGCCTGCTCGATGCAATGCAGCGTTTGCTGGAGCGCGCCAACGCCAGCGGCAAGTTAAAAATCGACGATACACATATCGCAGCCGACCAGTTTTTCTGCCTGATCAAGGGCGGAGCCAACTTTTGTGTACTGATCGGCCTGGAGGAAGCCCTGGAAGGCGACGCTGCGCTGGAACACATTGAACAGCACGTTGCCATGTTCATGCGTGCTTACAAGCCAGACTGACCCCAAGCAGCGCCCACGGCCTTACTTGCCAGCTGGAACCAGCTTTTTCAGCGGATAGATATCGTAACGGCTGGATTTTCCCTCAAGCGCATAACCTGGCTTTGCACCTTCCACGACTGGCGCTTTACGCGGACGCTTGACCACCACTCGATGGGTCGCCAACTGCAGTGCCGCCGCCAGCAAGGCCGGGGCGTCCATGTCATCCCCGACTAACGGGCGAAACACGCGCATTTCTTTTTTGACCAAGGCGCTTTTGTCGCGATGGGGAAACATTGGGTCCAGGTAAATTACCTGCGGCCGCTCGCATTGCCATTCATTCATCAGGCTGATCGCATTGCCCAGATGCAAGCGCATGCGTGCGGTAATCGGCGCTACATCCGGGTCCTGCTCCGCACGGGCCAAGCCATCCTCAAGCAGCGCCGCTATCAATGGCTGGCGTTCGATCATATTCACGAAACACCCCAGGCTCGCCAGCACGAAAGCATCGCGGCCAAGCCCAGCCGTTGCATCCAATACCAACGGGCGCACCCCCGCCTGAATGCCCACGGCCTTGGCGATCATTTGGCCGCTACCGCCGCCAAACAATCGCCGGTGAGCAACGGCTCCCTCGACGAAATCCACACGCACCGGCCCGGGCGCTTGCGGCCCCAGCTCGGCCAGTTGCAAGCCATTGTCCGTCAGTTGCAGAGCAAACGCCGCCTCGCCTGTCTGCGGCAGGCCAAGCCGCGTCGCCCATTGCGTAGCGTCAACGGCTAAATGAGGCGCCAAGGTGTCCATACGGACAGCGCTGTCGGGTTTGTCTTCGCTCATCAACATCTGCTCATCTGCATCTAATTTGGCTTGGCTGCGCAGAAATAACCCGCGCTTAACCGAGCGCTATTTTGCCAGAGCCGAACCGGCATGGGTGAGTCATCTGCATAACGGCCTTGTGTCCGCTAAACGTATCAGGCTCACGCCTGTGAATTTCTTAGTTTTTTTCAGCCTGCCCTGTAATAAATCCATACCTGCTCCCTCTCTGTTAGTAGGCGCACTAAATCAAACAAAGGGTTGTCCCCCCTTTTGACTAGATCCGTGCGTTCACGACGATAGCCACATTCATCGTCAACCCTGAGTTTGACTCTATGCATCCAACGAACGGAGATTCACCTTTATGAATGCTAAAACCCGTACTGTTTCTGCTGCTAGCCTCGCACTCGCACTGGGCGCTGCCGTGGCACTGTCTTCTGCAGCTGTCAGCACCGCACACGCTGCCGACAACGAAAAATGCTTCGGTATTTCCCTCAAGGGTAAAAACGATTGCGCGGCAGGCGCTGGCACTACTTGCGCAGGCACCTCAAAAACTGATTACCAAGCCAACGCCTGGACATATGTACCGGCTGGCACCTGCGAAAAAACTGAATCACCAACTTCGCCAACCGGTTTCGGCCAGTTGACTGAGTACAAGCCAAAGGCTTAAGTACGAACGATAAGGAACGCTGCCCATGACTTCCCCCCCATTGCCGCATGCAAGCAGCGCTTCCGATCGACACCTGACCCTGCCCGTCCGAGCGGGGTTAGGTTTAAAAACCCAGCACATCCCGCAGATTCTGAGTGAACAACCCGATATTGGTTTTTTTGAAGTACACGCCGAAAACTACATGGTTGCTGGCGGGCCATTTCACCATTATCTAACCCAGATTCGTCAGCGCTACGCCCTGTCGATTCACGGTGTTGGTTTGTCGATCGGCGCTGAACAGGCCATAGACGAAGACCACCTGAACCACTTGGCCGAGCTACTCAACCGTTATCAGCCCCACTCGTTTTCGGAGCATCTGGCCTGGTCTAGCCACGGCGAGAATTTCTACAACGACCTGTTGCCCGTTCCTTACGACCAGGCCACCTTGGCCCGAGTCTGTGAACACATCGATCGCATTCAGGAGCGCCTACAGCGGCGAATGCTGCTGGAAAATCCCTCGACCTATGTTGAGTTTGCACATTCAAGCATGAGCGAAACCGACTTCATCCGCTCAGTTGTCGAGCGTACCGGCTGTGGTTTGCTGCTCGATGTAAACAATGTGTATGTATCCTGCGTCAACCATAACTGGGAGCCGCAGCAATACATCGACAACCTGCCACTTGAAGCAGTCGGCGAAATCCACCTGGCGGGCTTTGTGGAGGATCAAGACAGTGCAGGCAGTCGGCTGTTGATTGACGCACACGGTGCGCCAGTCGATAACGCTGTTTGGGCGTTATACCGCGACGTCCTCAACCGTACCGGCCCGTTGCCGACATTGATTGAACGGGACAATGACATCCCCCCCCTTGCAGTGCTGCTGGCTGAAGTACAGCAGGCCGAAGCTTTGTTAGCACAACACGGCCAATGGTTGGAGCGTGCATGAACATGGGCTACCAGTATGAGTTTTCTAGCGCATTGACCAATGCTGAGCAGCCTTGTCCCGCTCAGTTTAAAACCTGGAATGGCTCGGATAGCAGCAGTCGTTTTGCGGTGTATCGCAACAACGTTATCAGCTCACTTATCAACGCACTTGCCGATAATTTCCCTGTGGTAATGCAGTTGGTTGGTGATGAATTTTTCAAGGCGATGGCGAATATCTTTGTTCGTGAATTTCCACCACAAACACGCATTCTGGCTTATTACGGCGCTGGCCTTGCCCGGTTTATAGAGGCATTTCCTCCTGCTCAAGGCCTGCCTTATCTAGCGGACGTGGCACGCCTTGAGTTTGCCCGCATCCAGGCCTATCACAGTGCCGATGTAGTCGCACTTGGCCCTGAGCAAATTGGCCGGATATTGGGTCAGCCCGAAGCGCTAGAGCGCATGTCGTTTAGCCTGCACCCATCGCTTACGGTGCTTAATTCGCGCCATGCAATTGTCTCGCTGTGGGCCGCGCACCAAGGCCATATTGATATCGCCAAGGTCAACCCGAACACACCTGAGCATGCACTGATACTGCGTAACCGCATGGAGGTTGAAGTGCTGCAGATATCAGCCGCTGCAGCAGCGTTTCTTGGTGCACTGATGGACCGGCAACCCCTTGCAGAGGCGACTGAGTACGCCATTGCTTGCGAGCCAGAGTTTGACTTGACCCCACTGCTGGCCCACCTGATTCAAACAGGTGCAATCACCCGCTATAGCCTTTCCAACTCTGCTGTTTAACAAGGATGCATCATGACTGACTCAACCAACCCACAGGCTCCTGCGCCGGTACGCATCATCAGTAACGCCATCGAGCTGTTCAAACAGATTCCATACAGCCTGATCGCCTTTATCGGTCGCTTCGCCATTGCAGCCGTGTTTTGGAAATCTGGGCAAACCAAGGTTTCAGGCCTTGAAATCGATATCGTATCCGGCACATTTGTGCTTGGTATCCCGAAACTATCCCCTTCGGCAATTCCATTATTCACGGAAGAGTATAAGTTGCCTTTTTTATCCCCTGAACTTGCGGCCACTCTGGCCGCATTTGGCGAGCATCTGCTGCCTATTCTGATCCTGTTTGGCTTTGCCACACGCTTCTCTGCACTCGGCTTGCTAATGATGACCTTGGTTATCCAGCTATTTGTCTATCCGGGTGCTTATCCGACTCATGGCGTCTGGGCTGCGGTGCTGTTAATCCTGATGAGCAAAGGGCCTGGCATATTTTCTATAGACCATCTAATTGCACGGCGCTATGGTTATAACCACTAAGTCCGGCTACGGCTATTAGATGAACCTGCTTATTCGACATGCCCTGCGCATCATGATCTGCCTGACACTGGCCTTTAATGGACTGGTTCAAGCAGACGTGCGCTTGCCATGCCCAATGGGTAACAGCAGCTCGGCGCAGCACGACGCCATGGAGTGCTGCGCCGAGCAAATGAACATCGCTGAAAAGTTCTGCAAAAGCGGCCTGGAATGCCAGGCCAATAGCGTTACTGTCCAGGTTCTAAGCATTAAGTCCCCGGCAAATTTTGCTCATCAAGCGCCCGTGTTGGCGCCAAACGACTTCATTGCATCCTCCTCCCCCGACAGTGTTTGGCGCCCTCCCCGCGCCTGATTCCTTTTCTGTGCATTGAGTTCCAGCTGGGTTTGCCCCGGCTGAGCGCTGTGTGTCTGGCTTCCCGCTTCGGGATGCAGCACTTGGCGCAACTTCAACATGATTGGAATCGCCGTAATGAAACTTCGATATCCATGCCTGCGCACACTGGCGTCGGCATTCACAGCTGTGCTGGTCACGCAGCTCAGCGATGGCGCCTACGCCTTGACACTCGCAGAAGCCATGCGAGAGGCAGAACGTGATGCCCCCTCACTAGCGGCTCAAGCGGCTCAGCTTGAAGTCACGCGCAATAACGCAATACCCGCAGGCGAATTGCCTGACCCCAAACTACTGCTTGGCTTGCAAAACTTCCCCATCAATGGCCCGGATCGCGGCGAACTCAATGCTGTACCCATGACATCAACCAAGATTGGTGTCATGCAGCAAATGCTCAACAGCGATAAGCGTGAAGCACGGGTCGATACAGCCCAAGCGAGCGTCGAACGGGCCAGCATTGAAGCGCAGATTGAACGCCTGAATGTGCGCCGTGAAACCGCAATGGCTTGGATTTCGACCTTGGCGGTTGAACATAAGATCGCCCTGTTCAAGACGCTATACGCTGAAAACCAACTGCTTGGCAAAGCAGTGCAGGCGCGTCTTGCCAGCGGCAATGGACAGACTGCCGACACCATTGCTCCGAAAATCCAGGCGGCATTGCTGGAAGAGCAAGAAGACCAGCTACATCAGGAACTGGCGCAACAACGCGCCGCATTACGGCGCTGGGTTGGAGTGCGAGCGAACGAGAAACTGACAGGAGCAATGCCCAACTGGCCTGTGGATGCGCAGCACTACAAACATAGCCTCGCACGCCACCCCGAACTTGCGGCATATGGGCCAATGACCCATGAAAAACAAGCCCAGCTTCGCGAGGCGAAGGCCGAGAAAAAGTCCGACTGGAGCTGGGAAGTCGCCTACCAGAACCGCGATCAGGATTTCGGTGACATGGTCAGCCTGCAACTGAGCATTGATCTACCGGTATTCAGTGGTTCACGCCAAGACCCAAAGATTGCCGCACGCCACGCCGAACTGGACAAAATCGAAGCTGAGTATCAGACCCAGCTGCGCATGCACACCCAGCAATTAGAGGACGACCTTGCAACCTATCAACGCCTGGACCGCGCCTTGAAACGCAACCAGACGACATTGATTCCACTGGCCAGAGACAAGGTCAAACTGGCGATGGCGGACTACCGTGCCGCTCGCAACCAATTGTCAGCCGTAATCAGCGCACGCCAAGCACTTATAGAGGCGCAACTGAAACAGATTGATATCGAACAACAGCGGGCACTGATCAGCGCACGCCTGCATTTCACTGACATCGAGGCTGGCCTGTGAACACTAAATCCCTAATCTTCAGCAGCCTGTTACTTGCGCTTGGCGCAACTGGCGGCTACTGGTTCGCCAACAAAAATAGCTCACCCCAGATGCTTGACGCTGCCAGCACAGAGAAAAAAGCGCTGTACTGGTACGACCCGATGTTCCCGCAACAAAAGTTCGACCAACCTGGCAAGTCACCCTTCATGGACATGCAACTGGTACCCCGTTACGAAGAAGACGGTGGCGATATCGCCGGTATCAGCATCGATTCAAGCATCACGCAAAACCTTGGCATGCGTCTGGCCACAGTGAAACTGGCGTCACTTGAGCGCGAGATACAAGCAGCAGGCGTCTTGACTCTGAATGAGCGTGAGGTTGCTGTTGTGCAAGCCCGTAGCGCGGGTTTTGTCGAACGTGTGTATGCACGCGCCACCCAAGATGTGATTGCGGCCGGCGCTCCGCTGGCGGACATATTGGTTCCGCAATGGGTCAGCGCTCAAGAAGATTACCTGGCGCTACGCAGCAGTGGCGCACACAGCCTGATTGCGGCGGCCAAGCAACGCATGCGCCTTGCTGGCATGCCTGCAAGCCTTGTCAATAAAGTCGAGCGCAGCGCAAAACTACAGCCGCTGTGGACAGTTACCAGCCCGATTGCCGGCATGATCGAACAACTTGATGTTCGCCAGGGCATGACGGTTTCCAGCGGGATGACCCTCGCTCGAATAAACGGCTTGAGCAGCATCTGGCTCGATGTCGCGGTTCCAGAAGCACAAGCCGCGCATTTGGCGACCGGGCAACCTGTTGAGGCGCACTTGCCAGGGCTTGCTGGGGAGGCAATCCAAGGCCGCATCAGCGCGGTCTTGCCACAAGCTGATTTGCAGTCGCGGACCTTGCGCGTACGCGTTGAGCTGGATAACCCGGAAGGCAAGCTGCGCCCAGGGCAAAGCGCCAACGTACGGCTTGCACAAATCGCCACTGAACCCAGGTTAGTGGTGCCTAGCGAGGCCGTTATCCGCAGCGGGCGTCGCGCCTTGGTGATGCTAGCAACCGAAAATGGTCGCTACCAGCCCACGCAAGTGCAGCTCGGCCAGGAGACAGGCGAACACGTCGAAATTACCCAGGGCCTGGAAACTGGCCAACAGGTTGTGGTCTCCGGTCAGTTTCTGCTGGATTCGGAAGCCAGCTTGCACGGCATCGAGATAACAGCGCTCGGCGACTCACAGCCACAAGTACTGAACAACGCCTTGCACCAAGCCGAAGGCCAAATCATCAGTCTGGATGCAGACAGCATGACCCTTGCCCACGGCCCCTTCAAAACATTGTCCATGCCAGGAATGACCATGCAATTCCCGGTTGCAAATGCTCGGTTGCTTTCAGGTTTACAGGCTGGAGACAGCATTCGCATAGCGGTAAGTGAAGGTGATAACGGCCTGATAATCGAACAAGTAGAACTCATGGAAAAGGCTGTGCAACCATGATCGCATCTCTGATTCGCTGGTCAATCGGCAACCGTTTTCTGGTGCTACTTGCCACTGTTTTTGCCACTGCCTGGGGCGTTTGGTCAGTGCAAAATACGCCAATCGATGCCCTGCCCGATTTGTCCGATGTGCAGGTCATCATTCGCACGCCCTACCTCGGGCAGGCGCCGCAAATTGTCGAGAACCAGGTGACCTACCCGCTGACAACCACCATGCTGTCGGTGCCAGGAGCCAAGACGGTCCGTGGTTATTCATTCTTCGGCGACAGCTATGTCTATGTCTTGTTCGAGGACGGCACAGATCTGTATTGGGCACGTTCACGGGTGCTTGAGTACCTCAGCCAGATCCAGGGCAAGTTGCCTGATGGCGCCAAACCATCGCTTGGGCCGGACGCAACCGGGGTCGGCTGGATTTATCAGTACGCACTGGTCGACCGCAGTGGCAAGCATGACCTCGCGCAGTTGCGCTCGCTACAGGACTGGTTTCTCAAGTTCGAGTTGAAAACCCTGCCCAATGTTGCCGAGGTCGCCAGTATTGGCGGCATGGTCAAGCAATATCAGGTTCAGCTCGACCCGCTGAAGATGGCCCACCTTGGGATTACCCAACGCGAAGTGACCGACGCCATTGGCATGGCCAACCAGGAAACTGGCGGCGCGGTAATGAGCCTTGCTGAAACCGAGTTCATGGTCAGAGCCTCGGGTTATTTGAATACGCTCAATGATTTCCGTGCGATCCCACTGCGCCTGGATGCCAACGCAGTGCCCATCACCTTGGGAGATGTAGCCAGCATCCAGATCGGTCCAGAAATGCGCCGTGGCATTGCGGAGCTCGATGGCGAAGGTGAAGTGGCTGGCGGCGTGGTGATCCTGCGCAGCGGCAAAAATGCGCGCGAGACCCTGACAGCCGTCAAGAACAAACTGGAATCACTCAAGGCCAGCCTGCCGTCCGGCGTCGAAATCGTCACCACCTACGACCGTAGCGAGCTGATAGACCGGGCCATTGACAACCTTGGCTTCAAGCTACTCGAAGAGTTCATCGTAGTGGCGCTGGTCTGCCTGATATTTCTCTTGCACCTGCGCTCCTCGTTGGTAGCAATTGTTTCGCTGCCAATCGGTATATTGGTCGCATTTATCATCATGCGCCAGCAAGGTATCAACGCCAATATCATGTCTCTGGGTGGCCTGGCCATCGCCATTGGAGCGATGGTCGATGCAGCCGTGGTGATGATCGAGAACGCCCATAAAAAGATTGAGGCATGGCATGCCAAGCACCCCAATCAAACACTGCGCGGCGAACAGCATTGGCAAGTGATCAGCGATGCCGCCATCGAGGTTGGGCCCGCGTTGTTTTTCAGCCTGCTGATTATCACCTTGTCGTTTATCCCAGTCTTCACCTTGCAAGCTCAGGAGGGCCGGCTGTTCGCCCCCCTGGCCTACACCAAGACCTACTCAATGGCAGCCGCCGCTGGTTTATCCGTTACCCTGATTCCGGTCCTGATGGGGTACTGGATTCGCGGAAAGATCCCAAGCGAGCAAAACAATCCAATCAACCGTGGATTAATCAAGGTCTATCAGCCAGCGCTGGACGCGGTACTACGCAAACCTAAAACGACCCTGGTGGTTGCCACGCTGATCTTTCTCAGCGCAGCGTGGCCAGCCTCTCAACTGGGTGGAGAGTTTTTACCGCCGCTGGATGAAGGCGACCTGCTCTATATGCCCTCTGCCCTGCCGGGTCTATCCGTACAAAAAGCCGCAGAGTTGCTGCAACAGACGGACCGACTGATCAAGACGGTGCCGGAAGTCGCTCGCGTCTTTGGCAAGGCTGGGCGGGCTGAAAGTGCGACCGACCCAGCGCCACTGGAAATGTTTGAGACAACCATTCAGTTCAAGCCGCGCGATCAGTGGCGCGAATCCATGACACCAGAGAAGTTGATTGAGGAACTCGACCGCGCTGTAAAAGTGCCAGGACTGAGCAACATCTGGATTGCGCCTATCCGCAACCGTATCGACATGCTCGCAACCGGCATCAAGAGCCCGATAGGAGTCAAGGTGGCGGGCACCAACCTGTTGCAAATTGACCAAGTCACCCAAGCCGTCGAGCACGTTGCCAAGCAGGTCGATGGCGTTAGCTCCGCACTGGCCGAACGCCTTACCGGCGGGCGCTATATCGACGTCGACATCAATCGCCAAGCGGCTGCACGCCACGGCTTGAATATCGCAGATGTCCAGGCAATAGTCGCCAGCGCCATTGGTGGGGCCAATGTCGGTGAAACCATTGAAGGGCTCGCCCGCTACCCGATCAATGTGCGCTACCCGCGTGAATGGCGCGACTCATTGGGCCGTTTGAAAGACCTGCCGATCTACACCGCCCAAGGCAGCCAGATCACCCTGGGCAGCGTTGCCGAGCTGAAGATAAGCGATGGTCCGCCCATGCTTAAAAGCGAGAACGCGCGACCTTCCGGCTGGGTTTACGTGGATGTGCGCGGACGGGATTTATCCTCGGTGGTGACCGAATTGCGCACCGCGATCAATCAGCAGGTAACCCTGCAACCCGGCATGAGCCTGAGCTATGCCGGGCAATTCGAGTTCCTGCAACGTGCCAATGCACGCCTGAAGCTGGTGGTACCGGCCACACTGATGATTATCTTCGTGCTGCTGTACTTGACATTCACGCGCTTCAGCGAGGCGTTGCTGATCATGGCCACACTGCCCTTCGCCCTCACGGGCGGTATCTGGTTTCTGTACCTGCTCGATTACAACCTCTCGGTCGCAACCGGCGTCGGCTTTATCGCCCTGGCTGGAGTGGCGGCCGAGTTTGGCGTGATCATGCTGCTGTACCTGAAAAACGCCTGGTTTGAGCGTATTCAACAAGGGCGAGAGGATCAAGGTGCACTGCTGGAGGCGATTCGCGAAGGTGCAGTGCAGCGTGTACGCCCCAAGGCCATGACGGTGGCAGTGATCATTGCTGGCTTGCTGCCAATCATGTGGGGCAGCGGCACCGGTAGCGAGGTGATGAGTCGGATCGCCGCGCCAATGGTCGGCGGCATGATCACCGCACCGCTGCTGTCGCTATTGGTGCTGCCGGCGGCCTATCTATTGATGAGTAAAAAACGCGGGGATTGAAGGAGCAACTCGTCTATAGAAGCCCCAGTTGCTCTGCCGGGGCTTCTACCTCAAGTACAGGCAAGTCGGGCAATCCGGGTAGACGCGTCATCAGTTGCTGATGAAAGCGCCGAGCCAACTGCGGCGCGAGGCGATTATCCGAAGTGTGCAAAAACACATAGGGGCTCAAGCCCTGCTCGATCCAACTGGCGACCTTATCCAGCCAAGGCACCATAAATGGATCATTCTCAAGCACTTCAGGATGACCAATAAAGCGCAGTTGCGGCGCCTGGCTAAACGCGGTGGGTCGTGTGGGCAAACGCGGCTTTTTGTCTTGAGCATGGATAACATGCGGCTCGCCGGAGTTGCAGCTGAACAACGCCCGCGAATCCAGGCAAATGCGCTCCACTCCCTGATCGAGCAATAAGCGATTAAGCGCACGCTCAGCTTCGCCCTTGGCAAAGAACTCAGGGTGACGCACCTCTATTGCTAGGGCCCGACCACCAAAATGCCCCTCGCCCGCGCCCCAATGCTCAATCAATAGCGCCAGTTCAGACAAGCGTTGAGGGCCGAAGCTTGCCGGTAATTGCAACCAATAGGGCGCCACGCGCGCGCCTAGCGGGGCCAGCAGTGTGCGAAAGTCATCCAGCGCCTGGAGCTGCCCACGCAGATCATCGCAGTGGCTGATATCCCGTGGCAATTTTGCGCAAAAGCGGAAATGCTCAGGCATTGCCTGGGACCACTTGCTAATGGTTTCAGCCGCGGGTCGGGCATAGAAAGTGGTATTGCCTTCGACTGCATTGAACAGTTGGCAATAGTGCTTGAGGAAATCAGTAGAGCGCGTGCCTTGTGCATAGACCGAACCGCGCCAGGCGACTTCACTCCATGATGGGCAGCCAAGAAAATACGGGAGCACTAGGCGTAGAGATCGAGACCCAGCACCTGCTGCGCATCGGATTCGGTGATGAATTGTGCGGTGGTGCTGTAACTGGCAATCGCTTGCGAGGCACGATTGCTGATCGCCGGCTGTTGGTAGACAAGATCCTGCGCCTGCATTGCACGGCTCTGCTCACCTTCGCTGGACGCTTGCACACGACGAATTTGTGGCGTTGGCTCAAAACCTTGAGTCGCACCCACCGCTGCCGGTTGTTCACGGCGCGTCTCAGCCTCGCGCTGGGCTTCGCGATACGGGGTGACCGCAGTCCCCGAGCGAGGGCCGCGATCCGGCGAGTATGGGGCTATGGAGCCATCAATGCGCATCAATTAAAACTCTGAGCTTCAGTAACTACGGTGCTTGCAGCAGCAATTTAACCCTGTGTAAACCACTTGGCAATCCGCAACTGATCAGCCGCGAGCATTTATGCGCAAACTGTCAGATCTAAGCGACTTACCGAGGTACGCAGGCACAAGACAGATCAACGAAAAAGTGCCGGACGACCTCTATTTCGGTGCCTTAGGCGTCGCGACTTGATCACGCAAGTAAACAGGTTGCGCCTCATCCGCCACCAGCGACTCACCCCGTGCCCAGGCAAATTGGGCCAGCGTCAGCAAATCTTGGGCGTGAGGCAACATGGATGGATCCTGGGCACTTGGCTTGACCCCAATGCGCTCGGCAAAAGTGCCCCAGCCAGTGCCTGCGGCAAACCAGTCACCCGTGGCACCGTCCGGCAGCGTGGCAAGCTCCGGGGCCATTACCGCTTCACGCCCGAGCAAGCGCATTTCACCTTGCTGGGCTTGGTAACAACCCCAATAGACCTCATCCATGCGCGCATCAATCGCGGCAGCAACTTGAACAGCGCCTTGCTCGCGCATGGCTCGTTGCGCCAACACCGCTAGATTGGAGACTGGAATAACCGGTCGATCCAAGGCGAATGCAAGGCCCTGCACCACGCCGATAGCAATGCGAATACCGGTGAATGCCCCGGGCCCACGGCCAAATGCAATGGCATCGAGCGCCGACAAGGGCAGATTGGCCTCAGCCATCAAGGTCTTGATCATCGGCAACAGGCGTTGCGCATGTTGGCGCGGTATCACTTCGTAATGACTGATCACTTTGCCGGCGTGCAGCAAAGCAACCGAGCAAGCTTCGGTGGCGGTATCGAGGGCCAACAAGGTGGTCATGGCGGAGTCCGGCAAACAGATGGTCGCGCAGTATAAACGCTAGAGACCAGAAGCTGTAGGCGTGCCTGTGTTCAAGTCCAGAAACAACAACGGCCCGCCTAAGCGAGCCGTTGTGGGAGTGCAGTCTGACCTTAAGACAGCGCAGCCATGACCTTGGTGGTGATCTCATCAACCGAGCCAACACCTGCGATGGCGCTGTATTTAGGCGTGCCTTCAGCAGCAGCCATCTTCTGGTAGAAGTCTACCAGCGGCTTGGTTTGCGAGTGGTAGACCGACAGGCGATGACGTACTGTCTCTTCCTTGTCGTCTTCGCGCTGGATCAGTTCTTCACCGGTTTCATCATCTTTGCCAGCAACTTTCGGCGGATTGTATTCGGTGTGATACACGCGGCCAGAGGCTGGGTGCACGCGACGACCAGCAATACGCTTGACGATTTCTTCGTCTTCAACGGCGATCTCGACCACGTAATCGATATTCACGCCTGCTTGCTTGAGGGCTTCTGCCTGCGGAATGGTGCGCGGGAAACCATCGAACAGGAAACCATTGGCGCAATCTTCTTGGGTGATACGCTCTTTGATCAGGTCGATAATGATCTCATCCGAGACCAGACCGCCACTGTCCATCACACCCTTGACCTTGAGGCCAAGCGGGCTGCCCGCTTTTACTGCGGCACGAAGCATATCGCCAGTCGAAATCTGTGGAATAGCGAACTTCTTGGTAATGAAGCCCGCTTGGGTACCTTTTCCGGCACCGGGCGCCCCTAGCAAAATCACGCGCATCGATGTGCTCCTCAAATTATAAGTAATAAATCAGTGGACTCGCCTCTTGGGGCCAATCTCAGAATATTCAGGGCAGCCGCACACTTGCACAACAAACTGCCAAAGGCCGATCAAGATACACAGCAGTCCCCCCCTGCACAAGCCACCGAAAGTCGGATACATCTCCAGCGGTTGCCGACAAGCATTCTGCGGCTCGGCGCTGCATCCCCTTTAGAACGGGGACGCAGCCTGGCCACTGGAGCCATTGGCCTGAAAAGTACAGTTACTGATTTAACCGGTATTGCGTAAACCGGCGGCAATACCGGCCACACTGACCAGAAGAGCCTGTTCCAGAGGGCTGTCTGCCTGGTTTTCACGCAGTCTCGAACGCGCCAATAACTCTGCCTGCAACAGGTGCAGCGGGTCTAGATAAGTATTGCGCACCGTGATCGATTCCAGCGTTTCCGGACTATGACCGAGCAGTTGCGACTGCTGAGTCAGCCCAAGCACGCAGGCACACGCCTGCGACAATAGGTCGCGCAAATGCGCCCCCAACGGCTGTAGCGCAGGATCAACCAACCGCTCATCGTATAGCCCGGCGATGGCCTCGTCAGCTTTGCTCAGCACCATTTCAAGCATGTCGATACGGGTGCGGAAGAATGGCCATTGCTCGCGCATTTGCGCCAGCAAGTCACCTTCATTGCGTTGCAGTGCGTTATTTAAAGCGCTGTCCCAACCTAGCCATGCGGGGAGCATAAGCCGTGTTTGGGTCCAGGCGAAGATCCATGGAATGGCCCGCAAACTCTCGACACCCCCAGCCCGGCGCTTCGCCGGACGACTGCCCAAAGGCAAACGGCCCAGCTCTTGCTCAGGAGTTGCCTGGCGAAAATATTCAACAAACTCTGGCGTCTCGCGTACCACAGCTCGGTAGCCAGCAACGCCATCGGCCGCGAGCTTATCCATCATTTCGCGCCAGGCTGGTTGCGGGGCTGGCGGCGGCAGAAGCGTAGCTTCAAGCACTGCGGCCAAGTACAGATTCAGGTTCTGCTCGGCAATATCTGGCAGGCCAAACTTGAAACGGATCATCTCGCCCTGCTCGGTGGTGCGAAAACGCCCGGCAACCGACCCCGGTGGCTGCGACAGAATCGCCGCATGCGCAGGGCCACCGCCACGACCGACCGTACCGCCACGGCCGTGGAACAATAACAGTTCCACCTCATGTGCCTTGCAAATATCAACCAGGGCTTCCTGAGCCCGGTACTGTGCCCAGGCGGCGGCAGTGGTGCCGGCATCCTTGGAAGAGTCGGAATAGCCGATCATCACTTCTTGCGGGCCATGCAACTTGGCGCGATAGCCTTTTATGCCCAGCAAGCGTTCAATCACCGGCCCTGCGTTGTCCAGATCAGCCAGGGTTTCAAATAACGGAACCACGCGCATTGGCCGCTGGAGCCCAGACTCCTTGAGCAATAGCTGCACCGCCAACACATCTGAACATGCACCCGCCATGGAAATCACGTAAGAGCCCAAGGAAGCAGCTGGCGCTTGGGCAACTTCACGGCAGGTTGCCAGTACTTCAGCGGTATCAGCACTGGGCTTGAAATGCTCTGGCAGCAGCGGGCGACGATTCTGCAGCTCGGTCAGCAAAAATTGTAAACGCTGGTCTTCATCCCACTCGGCGTAGCTGCCCAGGCCAAGATAATCAGTGATTTCATTCAACGCCGCTGCGTGTCGAGATGCATCCTGACGCACGTCCAGCCGGACTAGAAACAGGCCAAATGTCGCGGCTCGACGCAGACAATCCAGCAGTGGCCCATCAGCGATTACGCCCATGCCGCATTCGTGCAGTGAGCGATAACACAGCTGCAGTGGCTCCAGCAGGTCGCGATTGTCATGCAAAACCGCCTCGCTGGGCTGGGTTTGGCTGTGCAATGCCTCCTGCGCCCAGCGACGTGTCGCCCGCAGACGCTCGCGCAACTGTTTAAGCAGCGCCCGATAAGGCTCGGCGGTCTTACCCACTGCGGCGCACAGTTCAGCACTGGCTTCTTGCATTGATAGCCCGGCCGCCAGTTGGTCGATATCACGCAGGTACAGATCTGCCGCCATCCAGCGCGACAGCAGGAGCACTTCGCGGGTCACAGCGGCGGTAACATTCGGATTGCCGTCGCGGTCGCCCCCCATCCAGGAGGCGAAACGTATGGGCGCAGCTTCAAGCGGCAAGCGAAATCCCGTGGCAGCGTGCAAGGCGATATCAGCCTGGCGCATAAAATTGGGAACCGCCTGCCACAGCGAGTGTTCAATGACCGCGAAGCCCCATTTCGCCTCATCTACCGGTGTTGGCCGGGTACGACGTATTTCTTCGGTATGCCAGGCCTCGGCGACCAGCCGACGCAAGCGATCACTGACCTGCTGACGCTCATTGTCGGTCAAGTCGCTGTGGTCCTGATGCCCTAGTTCAGCGGCGATAGCATCGTATTTTTGAATAAGGGTGCGCCGTGCAACCTCTGTCGGGTGCGCGGTGAGCACCAACTCGATATCCAAGCGTCCCAACTGCCTGGCCAACTCGTCTTTGCCATGGCCACTGTCGAGCAAACGCTGCAGCAGTTCACCTAGGACTCGCGACTCAAAGGGTTCTGCCTCGGCACTGGAGCGCCGGCGAATGCGGTGATACTGCTCAGCAATATTGGCCAGGTTAAGAAACTGGTTAAAGGCGCGCGCCACTGGCAATAATTCATCATCCTCAAGGTTATTGAGGGTCTCGCTAAGCTGCTGCGCGCCTTCTTTGGAGCCACGCCGCGCCGCTTTTGCGCCTTTACGGATACGCTCAATCTTGTCGAGAAACTCATCGCCGTACTGTGTGCAGATAGTCTGCCCAAGCAACTCGCCGAGTTGGTGGACGTTTTCGCGCAGGCGCGCGTCTATTTCAGCCATGCCAGTGCTCCCCACTACGTCAAAAAGGGTGGTGCGTGCTCCAAGAGTGCCCCATTGCGGCAATCTGTTACAAGCGCACGACATCGAACCCAGCCAGAGTATTTGCGGTCTAGTCTTGTGTAATAGGCGTGTTTCAGAAAATCACGCCGCACCAAGATCGCACTGAAGCCTGCCACGAGCGGGCAAAGGATGAGCTAATCATGAGAATTCGCGAACTGGTAAGCCATTGGGAACAGAATGCTAAGGGCCGCCTGACTCGCAGTCCTTATCAAATACGCCTGGATGTCGAAGCTGCTGCGCGGGTGGCTGCGCTGGCAGAAATGTATCCCAAGCGCAGCCCGGAAGAGCTGCTCGGTGAGCTGATTGGCGCCGCGCTTGAAGAGCTGGAAGCCAGCCTGCCTTATGTAAAAGGCAGCCATGTGGTGGCGACCGACGAGCTGGGTGACCCATTGTTTGAAGACATTGGCCCTACACCGCGCTTTCTAGCCCTGTCACGCAAATACTTGCATGACCTGACCGAGCAGCTGAAAAGCGCGGATCACTAGGGAAGCCCTGAAAAAGGGAGCGAGCGCCGATAGGACAAGGCGCAACGACCAAAGGCCGGCCCGAAGGGCGAGCGTAGCGAGTAAAAAAATGCGAAAAAGCGACCGGGGTCGCGCTCGACTTTAGTTGGCCTAAATGAGCATTTGATTCGCGTTGCTCACCCCTTCGGGGCCGAACTAAAGTTCGTTCAGCCTGAAGGCTGTGAGCAGTTTTTTAACGCAGTAATATCTAGCGCAGTAGTTTTTCAGGGGTTCCCTAGGCCCAGCTAGTTGCCGCTTGCACCTCAGGCGAGGGGCAAGCGGCCAGAGCGGTAATAGAGGGCGTGGCCCGATAGTCCTAAGGTGTGATCTGCTGTGGTGTTTTTTCGCCCACACAGTGCACAGCCTGTTTGCGATTGTTGACCAAGACCCCACTCAGCCCCTTTTGCTCGGTATCGAACATCACCACGATACCGTCAACGCATTGTGCGACCTGTGACGCTGGCTGCAGGGAGACTTTGTAGTCCTCACCCGGAACTGTCTTGAGCATGGTGAATTCAGACAAGAGCAAAGCATCCTGCGGCTTGGAAAATTGCACATAACCGTAATAGGTCAACACCGCGACAGTGGCGCAGACAGTAGCAACAGCGGTCAGAATCATTGGAATTGCAGGATCACGTTTAGTCATTGCGGACTCTCAGAGTTAGGAACTTCAGCTAAGCGGCGCAGGCCCTTAAAGCCTTGCGGGTCACTCATAAACAGCAACAGCACTTGACGCCAGGTGGGGTCATTAAAGGTCTGCACATGACCGCCGCGGGTCAGCTGCAAGACCCTCGGCGCGGGCGCTGCCTGATACAAGCTAATTGCGTTGGATACCGGCACCACAGGATCATCGATGCTGTGGTAAATCAGCAATGGTAAGCCTTTCAGCCTGGGAATTGCAGTAATTGCGCTATCGTCATCGGGAACAAACTCGCTTAATGGCACTTGAAACAACCAGGTGAGCCAGGATGTACTGAGCACGTATTGCGCGACATCACGGTAGCTGGCGGGCGTGCCGTCAATGATCAAGGCATCGAGCTTTTTGGCTTGTTGCGGATGCTCAGCCAGATAATGCACGGCCAGTGCGCCTCCCAAGCTTTGGGCAAGCACGAACAAAGGCTTGCCGCGCACCTCGGCAGTCGCGTCAAGCTGCGTAAACGCCGCATCAATATCCTGATAAATTTCAGGCAAGCTCGGCTCACCTTCAGACAAGCCGTAGCCGCGATAATCGAGCATTAATACCTGATAGCCCTGCTCTGGCAGCCACCAGGGCGCGCCCAGGTGCATGGCCATGTTGCCGCCGTTGCCGTGCAGATAAAGAATGGTGCCCTTGACCTCGACCCCAGCCTTTGCAGGCAGCCACCATGCATTCAGGCGCGTGCCATCGGCGGTCACCAGGTATTCATCGTGAAACTCAAGCCCGGCGCGCTCAGGGGTGAAGGGCAAACCTTTGGCGGGATAGAACAACAGCGAACTGCAACCTTGCAGCAGAACAATTGCTAGCACTACAAGCAAACGCATCATCGGCCGCCCGCACGGACTTCTTCACGAGCCTTGTAGGTTGCCTCATAGATGCGCTCTGCCAAGCGTGAAAAGGGCAAGCTTTGAATCCACACGGTGCCGGTGCCCTTGAGCGTGGCAAGAAAGATCCCTTCCCCGCCAAACAGCATGCTTTTCAGCCCACCAGCCAGCTTGATGTCGTAATCGATACCCGAGCTGAAGCCGACCAGGCAACCGGTATCGAGGCGCAAGGTTTCATTATTGAGCTCTTTGCGAATAACAGTGCCACCCGCATGCAGGAACACCAAGCCATCGCCTTCAAGCTTTTGCAGGATAAAGCCCTCACCGCCAAAAAAACCGGCGCCCAGACGCTTGTTAAAGCTGATACCGATGGATGTCCCACGCGCTGCGCACAAGAACGAATCTCGCTGGCAAACCAACGAACCGCCCACCTGGGCCAGTGAAACAGGCACCACACTACCCGGATACGGCGCGGCAAAAGCAACGCGTGCCTGCTTGTTACCCGCGTTGGAGAAGTGCGTCATAAACATCGACTCTCCAGTGACCATGCGCTTACCTGCACTCCACAACTTGCCCAGCACCCCAGAGGACGAGCCGTCGCCCATACGTGCTTCAAAACGCACATCTTCAGTCATGTAATTCAACGCACCGGCCTCGGCAATCACCGCCTCCCCCGGATCCAGAATCACCTCGACACTCTGCGCCGAGTTACCGAGAATTTCGTACTCAAGTTCGTGGCTATTCATTAAAAATCCTTAGGCGGGAAGACTCAAGCTTGAGCTTTTTCATACTCACCAACAATACAAATCGAGGGCGTAGCGAGCGCAGGCCAGACAAGGCTGCAACGCAGTATCGCCAAGCGCAGTAGCCCTGCCTGCACTGCATTAAAGCGTTCTGTACGCAGG
Source organism: Pseudomonas sp. RL_15y_Pfl2_60 (assembly GCF_963970595.1). Lineage (NCBI taxonomy): Bacteria > Pseudomonadati > Pseudomonadota > Gammaproteobacteria > Pseudomonadales > Pseudomonadaceae > Pseudomonas > Pseudomonas sp. RL_15y_Pfl2_60. The sequence goes on from NZ_CAXAOE010000004.1 coordinate 227,887, forward strand.
TCAGGCAAGGCGGCATTGCCCCCGAAAAGCGGAGTTTACTCCGGTAAATGAGCATTTTCGGGGGCAATTCCAACGCAGCATCACCAAAGCAAAGGACGCTTTACAAGATGTTGGCGTAGTCAGCCTCTATACGGTCGAGACTCAGATTGTTTAGGAAGTTTGAGAAACACATCCACGCCGACAAGGAGTTCAAGTCGCTGAATTGTGGCGGCAGGTATTTGGGCGGTACCACCAGGCCTTCATCAACCAATTGGCGCAGGGTGCGCATGTCTTCCAGAGTGGTCTTGCCGCAGAACAGCAACGGGATCTGCTCCAGCTTGCCTTTGCGCACAGCAAGCTGGATATAGTTGTAGATCATGATGAAGCCTTTCAGGTAGGAAAGATCCTTGGTGAAAGGCAAGCCCGTTGGCGTCGACCCTCTAAAGGCGCGATTGGCGTTGCTGTAGCTTTCTTCCAGGCTAAAGCCCTGTTCGCGGTAAAACTCGAATACCTGCAGGAAATCTGCACCCTCCTCGGCCATGTGGATGGCGCGGGTACGATTGGTCAACTTGCGCAAGCGGGTTGGGTATGAAGCAAAACTGATGACTTCCATGAGGATTGCCAGCCCCTCTTGGGTCACAGTTGAGGACGGTGGGCCCTTGGCCAGGAAGGTGCAAATTGGCTGGTTCTGACCGTTGAGGGTGGTTGCGACGTGAACCAACCCCTCGTGGACCTCAAGCGCCTTGACGTCACGCTCATTAAACATCGCATCGGTACGAATCTTGATGTAATCCGCGCCGGCGGCGGCGTCCGCCAGGATACCGTCGGACTCGAAGACGCGAATGGTATCTTCATGCTCACCGAACACCTTGTTCAGGCGATGCTGCAACAGATCTACTGCGGCCTTGGCATTGAGGTTCTTGACTTCATCCTTCAAGTCGCCCCGGCTGTCGATGTTATTGAGAAACCCTGAGAACATGACGCCCAAATCAGCCAGGGTTGGATCACCCGCATGGAATGCATCCGAGGCCGCGCCATAGAGGTCTTGCGAGATAAGGCCGAAGTCTTCGGTGCCGCGCGCCTCGAGCATACGAATAACCATGCGGTACTCGCGGCACATGCGACGCATAATCTGGCCAACCGGATTGAATTGCCCCAACTGGCGGGTGATATCGCGTTCGATATTCTGGAATTCAAGCTTTTTTGCCGTCGCATCAAAGGCCAGCGGACGACTGTCATAGTAGGCCCGATCGACGTTGGGTAGCACTTTGCCTTTGTGCTTGAGAAACTCGCTGCGAACGCTCTCGTCCCACTTCACCGCATCCAATACGCGAATGGGCGTTTGCGCCTCGACGATCCTGTCTGACAACGCACGGACGATTAATTGATAATCATCCAAACCTACATAACTGTTCATCACTCCCTCGCGGCTTCAAGACCAGAATTACTCAGCTTCTCGCTGAAAACGCGCAACCTCGATAAACACGTCCGAGTTGGCTGGATCATTCAGATAAGCAAAAACCTGTTCCATCGGCGAGGTAATCAGCACACCCTCGCCCACCGGCATTTCCACCATTTTGCCCTGCCACAGACCTTCTTCAAGCTCTTGCAGCATGCGTTCAACATCAAGACTGTACAGCACCAGCTCATTGTTGCGCGTCAACTCGAAGCCAAGGATCACAAAGTTGGCGCCTAATCGCTTAGGCAAGCCGGTCGACATATACCAGCGGCTGCCATGATGAGCGACGGTAAAACCGTACTCTTCGACATCATCAAGGTTATCCAGGCTGCCTTCAAAGCTTCTCGCCTTGTAGGTATTGGAACCCGAGCGGCTGATTTCGAGGTACTGCAACTCCCCCCAGTCGTTCTTGCGCGACCACTCGCCCAGCAGCGGAATAGGGGCCGCTTCATTGGCCGGAATAGGATCTTTGAAGGTTACCAGGCAGCCACTCAACAACAGGAAGGACAAGGCGACCAACGCACGCCAAGCTTTCATTCAGCTCTCCTTGTGAAATCGGGTTGTGTACTGCTCCGACCGCTGCCACTCGACTCCCAGGCAGTTCAATGACCGCAACCTGCTGGCTGCGGCTTCTTAGACGCCCAGAACCAAATACAGATACCGTTTAAGAATGGCTAACATTGCTTCAATGTCCAGCGCATCAACGCCCTCGATCAGCCCTCGATATTCCATGCGCTCGACTGCAGTCGTCAAGAGTGTTGCATCCTCAACCGGATGCTTTGAGCCGATCATAGCGAAGAAACGTGTCGCACCTTGCAAAAGGATATGCGTCTGAGCTCGCACCAGATCATGCAAGCGCGGATTAAGCAGGGCTTCATGGCGAAATGCTTGCTCAGCCAGCAAGTGATCGCGACGGTCAATCAATTGGCTGCGCACGAAGGCAACCGCCATCTGCGCCACCTCATCGGCAAAGGCCCGCAGCTTGGCTGGCGAACCATCAAAATTGCTCACGCGTTCTTGCAACAATGCATCGTTGCTGCTCCAGAGCGCACTCTGGTTGGCCGCGCAACGTTCCACGAACAGGGTGAAGGTGTCACTTATCAGGTCGTTGATGTCTTTGAAGTAATAGGTGGTCGCTGACAATGGCACCTGCGCCTCGGCGGCCACGGCTCGGTGGCGAACAGCGCGCACGCCATCACGCACGATAATGCGCAACGCCGCGTCAAGAATCGCCTGGCGACGTTTCTCGCTACCAGCCCGGCTGGCTTTACGTCCTTGATACTGGATATTGTCGGTCACAACAGTGGCTGCAAAGCTATCACTGTCTTGGGTAGTTACGTCTTTCACAGGCAGACAGTCCTCTAACACATACGTATAAAAGAGTTTCGCGACCTTCCTTAGACTTATTGGCTTTACCGGCAAGCCGTCGGCGTCCAGCTTTATGTATTGACCGCTATCGGAGATGGAAAGTTACAGGCAAGCGGGCTGCATCATACTGCCCAACTAAATGGTTGACTAAGGATCATCCAATAGACGAAGTGATATCACATTGCGACACTTTGCCCGAAAACAAAAAACCGCCCGAAGGCGGCTTCTGCTCAGCGTCTCACGCTTGCGGTCGCATGTGCGGGAATAGGATCACATCCCTAATTGAAGGCGCGTCAGTCAACAGCATGACCAAACGGTCGATGCCAATGCCCTCGCCTGCAGTCGGCGGCATGCCATATTCCAGAGCCCGGACAAAGTCAGCGTCGTAATGCATGGCTTCGTCGTCGCCAGCATCCTTGTCCGCAACCTGCGCCATGAAGCGCTCGGCTTGATCTTCGGCATCGTTAAGCTCGGAATAGGCGTTGGCAATCTCACGGCCACCAATGAACAGCTCAAAGCGATCAGTGACACTTGGGTCCTGATCATTGCGCCGCGCCAAAGGCGAGACTTCAAACGGGTATTGGGTGATGAAGTGTGGCTGCTCCAGTTTTGGCTCAACCAACTCTTCGAAAATCATCACCTGCAACTTGCCCAAACCTTCAAAACCCAGCACCTTGGCGCCAGCCTTCTTGGCAATTTCACGGGCACTGTCGATATCACGCAACTGCTCGGCTGTCACATCGGTGTACTTGAGGATCGAGTCGAATACCGACAAGCGCGCGAATGGCTCGCCAAAGTGAAAGACTTTGCCCTGGTACGGCACATCTGTGGTGCCCAAGACCAACTGAGCCAGCTCACGGAACAGTTCTTCGGTAAGGTCCATGTTGTCTTCATAGTCGGCGTAGGCCTGGTAGAACTCAAGCATGGTGAATTCCGGGTTGTGCCGGGTCGAGACACCTTCGTTACGGAAGTTGCGATTGATCTCGAATACCCGCTCAAAGCCACCGACTACCAGGCGCTTGAGGTACAGCTCAGGTGCGATACGCAGGAACATTGGCATGTCCAGCGCATTGTGATGCGTTTCAAACGGCTTGGCCGCAGCGCCACCCGGAATGGTCTGCAGCATCGGGGTTTCAACTTCCAGAAAGTCACGCTCAGCAAGGAACTTGCGAATGTGGCTGATCACCTGCGAACGCACGCGAAAGTCCTGACGAACCTCTTCGTTGACGATCAGGTCGACGTAACGCTGGCGATAGCGCTGCTCGGTGTCAGTCAAGCCATGGTGCTTGTCCGGCAGCGGACGCAGTGACTTGGTTAGCAGGCGCACGCTGGTCATTTCAACGTACAAGTCGCCCTTGCCCGAACGCGCCAAGGTGCCTTCGGCGGCAATGATGTCGCCCAGGTCCCAGGTTTTGACCGCAGCCAGGGTTTGTTCAGGCAGGGTTTTACGGTTGACGTAGACCTGGATACGCCCGGTCATGTCCTGCAGCACCATAAACGAGCCGCGGTTGAGCATGATTCGACCGGCAACCTTGACTGGAATCGCCGCTTCAGCCAGCTCTTCCTTGGTCTTATCGACGTACTGTTTCTGCAAGTCCGCGCAGTAACTGTCACGGCGGAAGTCATTGGGGAAGGCGATGCCCTGCTCACGCACGGCGGCAAGCTTTTCTTTGCGCTGGGCAATCAGCTTGTTTTCTTCCTGTTGCAGATCGTGCTGGTCGAGTTGTTCGTCGCTCATGGTCTTCCGTCTGTTCCTGTATTCGTAGGGTGTTGCTGAGCGCAGCGATGCTCAACATCCGGTCTGTTTAACCGGGATCCTACGCAAATGCAGCGCCGCTCGTTGCCCCAGCTTAGCTGGATTCAACCTACATTGCGTTGTGTTGCACAGCTGCGCGAGCGCAGCTGTTTTTTACAGTCCTTGCTTGAGGCTGGCCTCGATAAAACCATCAAGGTCACCATCGAGCACCGCGTCACAGTTGCTGTTCTCGATATTGGTGCGCAAATCCTTGATTCGCGACTGATCGAGTACGTAAGAGCGAATCTGATGGCCCCAGCCGATGTCCGACTTGGAGTCCTCAAGCTCTTGCGATGCAGCATTACGCTTTTGAATTTCTTGCTCGTACAACTTGGCCCGCAACATTTTCATGGCGGTGTCTTTGTTGGCGTGCTGGGAGCGTTCGTTCTGGCAGCTCACCACGGTGTTGGTCGGCACGTGGGTAATACGCACCGCAGAATCAGTGGTGTTTACGTGCTGGCCACCGGCACCCGAGGAGCGGTAGGTATCAATACGCAGATCCGCCGGATTGATCTCGATCTCGATATTGTCATCGATTTCAGGCGAGACAAACACGGCGGTAAACGAGGTATGGCGACGATTGCCCGAGTCAAACGGACTCTTGCGTACCAGGCGATGAACACCGATTTCTGTACGCAGCCAACCAAAGGCATATTCGCCCTTGATGTGTACGGTCGCGCCTTTGATACCCGCGACTTCACCGGCCGACAGCTCCATGATGGTCGCGTCGAAGCCGCGCTTGTCCGCCCAGCGCAGGTACATGCGCAGCAGCATGTTGGCCCAGTCCTGAGCCTCGGTACCGCCAGAGCCCGCCTGAATATCCAGATAAGCGTTATTGGGGTCCATTTCACCGCTGAACATGCGGCGGAATTCAAGCTTCTCAAGGATTTCACGCAGACGCTCAACTTCAGCAGCTACGTCATCAACGGCGCTCTGGTCGTCTTCTTCAGCGGCCATTTCAAGCAAGTCGGCACAATCGGCCAAGCCAGTGTGAAGGTCGTCCAGGGTCTCGACTATTAATGCAAGGGATGCGCGTTCGCGCCCCAAATTCTGGGCGTACTCAGGGTCATTCCAGACATTTGGGTCTTCAAGCTCACGGTTTACTTCGACCAGGCGATCATGCTTTTGATCGTAGTCAAAGATACCCCCGAATTGTCAGGGTGCGCTCGGAGAGGTCCTTGATGCTGTTAACGATCGGGTTGATTTCCATAGCTGGCGGGCACTCGCAGGTAAAACGTTCGAAAAGCCGACGATTATACCTGCTGTAGCGCGCCATCGACAGCCCGGAGTTTACTGCTCGACGCCAACCTGGTTACGGCCGTTACCTTTGGCCCTGTATAGAGCGTTATCGGCCTTTTCGACCAGCGCCAGTGAGTCGCCCCCGGCAATAGGCATGATGGTTGCGACGCCAAGACTGACAGTCACTGGCGACCCATCTTGAGGCTGACAGTGTGGAATATTCAGAGCCTCGACAGCCCGGCGGACTTTTTCGGCCTGCAGGCGTGCGCCACCGGACGCCGTGCTAGGCAGTATCATTGCGAACTCCTCGCCGCCGTAGCGTGCGACCAGATCGGAGGAACGCGAACAGGCTTCGGCTAGCGCTGCACCAACCCGGCGTAGCACATCATCGCCAGCAACATGGCCGAACTGGTCGTTATATACCTTGAAATAGTCGACATCGATCATGATCAGAGACAATTGACTCTGTTCGCGAAACGCCCTGCTCCACTCGATCTCAAGGTACTCATCAAAATGCCGACGATTGGCCAGACCGGTCAATCCGTCGGACTTCATCATCCGCTGCAGCACCAGATTGGCTTCAAGCAGCTGTTGCTGGCTCTCACGCAAGGCTCGAAACGCCTCGTCTCGCTGCTGCAAGGCAATATAGGAACGCGAGTGATAGCGAATACGCGCGATCAACTCAATGGTGTCGGGCAGCTTCACCAGGTAATCGTTGGCGCCATTGGCAAAGGCGGCGCTTTTGACCTGGGGATCTTCTTTGGTCGAAAGCACAATAATTGGAATATCCTGCAGGCTGGGCTCCGCTCGATACGCACCCAACAAGCTCAAACCATCAACCCCTGGCATGACCAGGTCCTGCAGGATCACCGTTGGCCTTATCTGCCGGGCAATATCAACTGCCGAGTAGGGGTCGGAGCAAAAGTGGAAATCAATGCCCTCCACACCTGCCAATGCACGACGCACTGCCTCGCCAATCATGGCTTGGTCATCGACCAACAACACCATCACAGCGTTAACCACTGCAGGATAGTCTTTGGCATCTATTAGCTTGGAATCGTGCATACAATCTCCAGACGGCACATGGCATTGTGCCCTTATCTACTCAACACAGCCAGCAGCCAAACTGTTACTCGTAGTGTTTAATCAATTTTGCTGCGATTTGATCAAGAGGCAGAATCTCTACCGCCGCATTTATAGCGGCAGCGGCTTTGGGCATGCCATACACCGCGCAAGTGGCCTGGTCCTGGGCGATCGTCAAGAAGCCCCGCTCACGCATATTCTTCAAGCCTTGGGCACCGTCACGGCCCATCCCAGTCAGCAAGACTCCTACAGCTTCGCCTTGCCAATGGCGCACCAGGCTGTCAAAAAACACATCGATCGAGGGTCGATAGATCTGCTCAGCGGGTTCCTTGCGATAGCACAGACGGCCATTGGCTTGCATACACAGGTGATTATTGGTTCCCGCCAGCAGGATTTCGCCAGGCCGAGGTTGATCATCGGGCTGCGCCAAACGCACTGGCAGTTTTGACTCAGTGGCCAGCCATTGCGCCATACTTTTGGCGAATACTTCATCCACATGCTGCACCAGCACGACGCCAGCACTGAAGTCCGCCGGTAATTGCTTGAGCAACGTTACCAAGGACGCTGGCCCACCCGCCGAAGCACCAATTGCGACGATTCGCTGACGCTTGCGTGTTGTCTCGGCTTGAGTGGGAACCGCTGCCGACTTGACGCCGTGTTGCCCAATCATCCAGCCAATGTTGTGCAATTTACGCAGCAGTGCAGTCGCATCGACAGCTTGCGGGTCAATCAATGACGGGGTGTTGACGACATCCAGCGCACCATGCCCCATGGCCTCGAAGACCTTGTTCATGTTGCGTTCGATATCCGAGGTAACGATCAAAACTGCGCAAGGGCACTCAGCCATGATTCGCCGGGTAGCCTCGACACCATTCATGTGCGGCATCAGCATATCCATCAACACCACATCGGGCCTTTGCTCTTCGCACTTTTGCAGCGCTTCCAGACCATCAGTTGCAGTCCAGATAACCTGATGCGCGGGCTCTCGGCTGATGACTAGCCGCAACACCTCAATCGCCAGCGGCATGTCATTGACAATCCCGATCCTCATTCCTGCGCATCCCCAATCAAAACCTGAACGGCATCCAGCAATGCTTCATCGTGGAAACTGGCTTTTGCCAAATAGTAGTCGGCCCCTGCATCAAGGCCACGCTGACGATCTTCTTCACGGTCCTTGTAAGACACCACCATCACTGGCAGCGACTGCAGACGGCTATCGCGACGCACCAGTCTAACCAGTTCAATACCGTCCATGCGCGGCATATCGATATCCGTGATCAGCAAGTCGAATGACTCCGCCCGCAGCGCATTCCAGCCGTCCATTCCATCTACCGCGACAGCTACATCATAGCCACGACTGAGTAGCAACTTACGTTCAAGTTCACGGACTGTGAGCGAGTCATCAACCACCAGCACACGTTTACGCACCCGGCCACCGGCCTGCTTGTCGCGGCTGTCGACCCGCTGCAGATTACCGCTACCGAGCAACTTGCCAATCGAGCTGCAAAGATCTTCTACATCGAGGATCAACACCGGCGTGCCGTCATCCAGCAAAGCCCCTGCCGACACGTCACGAACCTTGCCAAGCCTTGCATCAAGCGGCATTACCACCAGGGTACGCTCACCGATAAAGCGTTCGACCGTCAGCCCATAAAGCATGTCACGGTCATTGATAAGCACCACCGGGATACCGTCTTGCTCGACACGCGCTTCAGTCTTTTGCAGTAACTGGCTCGCTGCGATCAAGCCGACATGACGATTCTCGTGCCAAAAGTGTTGACGGCCTTCAAGCTGGACAATCTGTTGTTGCTCAAGGCGCACCATGTGCTCGATATGCGCCAGCGGGATTGCATAGGCTTCAGCGCCAATTTCAACAACCAGGCTACGTACAACCGATAGCGTCAGGGGAACCTCAAGGATAAAGACGCTGCCCTGCCCAGTATCCTGCTGCATGCGCACGCTGCCGCGCAGTTGACGGATCTGGTGCATAACCGCATCAAGCCCCACGCCGCGACCTGAAACTTCGGTCACTTGTTCACGCATGCTGAAACCGGGCAAAAACAAGAACGCCAGCAGTTCCTCTTCGCTTAATTTGGCAATGGTTTCGGCTGTCGACAGTTTGCGCGCGCTGATGCTCTCCTTGAGCCGCTGCAGATCAACCCCGCCACCGTCGTCGTGTAGCTCCAGCACCAGCATGCCTGCGTGATGACGAGCACGTAGCTTGATCACCCCTTCAGCCGCTTTGCCGTGATTGATCCGTTGTTCAGGGCTTTCAATTCCATGATCAACCGCATTGCGCAACAGGTGTGTGAGAGGCGACTCAAGCCGCTCCAGCACGTCACGGTCGACCTGGGTGCCTTCCCCCTCGACTTCCAGACGCACTTGTTTACCAAGGGATCGGCCCAGGTCACGCACCATCCGCGCCTGCCCCGACAACACATCGGCAAATGGCCGCATGCGCGATGTCAGCGCCGCGTCATACAGCGCTTGGGTACGCTGTTCGCCCTGCCAGGCGAACTCATCAAAAGCTTCAATATGCTGCGTCAGCATCTGCTGGCATTCACTGAGCAAACCTCGGCTTTCACCCAGCAAAGCCTGGGCCTGTACATCCAAGGACGACTCAAGGGTGGCTTCACGCAATGAGTCCAGCGCCCGGCGGGTCGTGGAATGCAAGCGCTTGAGACGAGCCAGCGAGTCACTCAGCGGCTTGATGCGCTGAAACTCAACCAACGACTTTCCCGACATATCCAGAAGATGATCGAGACGCTCAGCCGAGACACGCAGAACTCGTCCGCGGGCATCAGTTGCAGGTTCAAGGACCGAGTCAGGCGAAGGCTCAAGGGGCAATGGCTCACCCATATCCTGGGCCATCGGCTCTACAGTTGGTGCGGCAGGTGCAGCGGCTGGTGGTTGCGATGCGCTGGCAAGCTGTGGAACCGCGGCGCCGAACAGCGCCTGCAAGCGAATGACAAGACTGGCCACCTGCTCGCCGAGTTGGCTTTGCTGCTCGGTGTTCATTCCGGTCTGGCCGATGCGCAACAACACATCAGAACCCTGCAGCAGTGCATCGATATGATCCGACTGTAAACGCAGCAAACCTTCTTGCGCGGCGACCAGCAAATCTTCCATGACGTGGGCGATATTCACGCCATCATCAAGCCCGACAATTCGCGCAGCACCTTTCAAGGAGTGCGCTGCACGCATACAGGCTTCGAGCTGCCCCGCGTGTGTTGGATCGCGTTCCAACACCAACAAGCCAGCATCAAGCACCTGGGTCTGCGCCTCGGCCTCCATGCGAAACAATTCAAGCAATGAGGCGTCACGCATTTGATCGGGGGTCATGCCAGGCTCCTGATCATCGCCTGCGCCAGCAATTGCTCATCCAACAAGGTGATGCTGCGCTGCTGCCAACGAACTACGCCCTTGGCGTACTGACCCGCGGCTTGCCCGCTCCCACGTGCAGGCTCCCTAATGGCGCTCAAGGCAATCGAGTGAATGCCTTCAACCTCATCAACCGGCGCGACAAAGACCCCATTGTTGCTGCCTAGAATTAACATGCGTGGCACAACCCTGCGCTCAGCACTGGCGATCTGCACTGGCTCAAGACCGAGCAAGTCTTGTAAGGAAATACAGGCAACCAAGGCACCATTGACGTTGGTTACCCCTAATAGACTGCGCGAACGTTGATGGGGCAGCGAGTGAATAGTGGTCTGGCTGACTACCGCGACCACCCCTGCTGTGGCGAGACCGAGCCATTGCTCACCCAGGCGAAAAATCAGGGTTGAGCGGCACTCGCCAAGGTCTTCCTCAACGGCATCAGCAACATCATCGTGCTCCAGCCGCTGTGCGCCATAGCGGTCAAGCAAGCTGATTGCCGCCTGTGCATACACCTCGCAATTACGGCAATGCACATGCTCGACCAGACGCTCACAGCTTTTATCGCCGTATACGCCAATGCGTTTCCAACAGTCGTCGACTGTTGGCAAGCTGTCATCTGTGATGAGGGTTGGTGAACTATCGACCACTGTTATTCACTCCACGACTCGCACGCAGGCGCAAGCGCCGGGCACCGGTCTGGTCACCGCGGGCTTCCAGCAACATGGCCAGGTGCGATAACGCCTCAACGTGTTCAGGCTCCAGATACAGCGCCTTGCGGTAATAGTTTTGCGCCTCATCGCTGTTGCCAGCAGTGTCATTAAGCAACCCAAACCAGTAAAACAGCCCTGCGCTCGGGCCCTGCGTCGCCAATAACGCATCACACGCTTTTAACGCCTCAGCGGTGCGCCCGCTGTTGGCCAATGCTTCGATTTCAGCCAAGTGATCAACTGTTGCATCAGCCTTGCCTAGGGTGTTTTTTTCAGCGCTCGTATTCAACGAAGACAATGCTGGTCTAGGCGCAACAGGTTTGGGCGGCAGAGGTTTCACCATCACGGGCTTTGCCGGCAGTTTAAGCCGCGCGGCCAAGGGGTGCGGCCCAGGCCTGTCACTCGGACTCAGTTTCGAGGCGGTTTGACTGGCATCGGCAAGCTTGAATACAAAGCTCAAAGGTACGCCCAGTGCCTGCATTCCGTTCTGACTAAACAGCCCAGTCTCAGCCGGCCCGGTAAACATTGAGCCACCGGGCGCCAACAATCGTTTGAGCGCCTGTAAGGTTTGTAGCTGGGTGGGCCGGTCAAAATAGATCAGCAGATTGCGGCAAAATACAAAATCATAAGGCTGGCGAGTGCTGTGCAAACTGGCGTCGAGCACATTGGCGCATTGCAGACTCACCTTTTCACGCACAGTTTCAGCAAGCCGGTAGCGATCGCCCTCAACGCTGAAATAACGCTCGCGAAAACCCAGGCTGTCGCCGCGAAACGAATTGCGCCCGTACACACCCCTGCTGGCGATTTCCAGCACCCGCTCACTCACATCCAGCGCTTCGACCCGAAACGACTCAGGCGCCAGACCGCCATCCAATAACGCCATGACAATTGAATAGGGCTCTTCGCCGGTGGAACACGGAATACTGATAATCCGTAATGGCCGCGAGGACTTCAGCTCGCTTAGACGAGTCTGCGCCAACTTGGCGAGCAGGTTAAATGACTCGGGGTAACGGAAAAACCAGGTTTCAGGCACAACAACAGCCTCTACCAAGGCATGTTGCTCATCTGCAGATGCTTGCAACTGCTGCCAGTAAGCCTCTTTATCGGCGCTGGCTGTTGCCTTGATACGCTGGCGTATGGCGCGATCGAGCACCATTTGCCCTACAGATTCGACATCCAGACCGATCTTGCGCTTGAGTAACTGCTCGAACCGTTCACTCATGAGTTGTCACGCAGCAACAGTGCCCGGACTTCATCACTCAACAGTTGCTCAACGCTGATGCGCTGGACCATACCCTGGGCGGTCTGTTGGACCATGCCCAAGTAGGGCGCTGTCGGGTTTTGCACCGGGTTGGCGCTGAACCCAGCCTCAAGCAAACGCTGGGTATCCGTTGCCTGCTCAAGGATTAAACCGAGCTGCACCGGCTGTGCATCCGAGGACAAATAGCGAACCACCACCAAGCGAGTACTGGCGCGTGCCTGCGCGGGGGTGGCAAATACCAGATGGCAGAGATCAATCACTGGCACCGGCTCACCGCGAAATACAAACAAACCTGAAACCCACTTTGGCGCGTCAGGGATCTGCTTGAACCGCTGCATTGGCAAGACCGCGTTGATGGCGTGAACATCCAGTGCATAGCGGTCCTTACCAAGGGAAAACAGCAAGTACAATTCACCACGCTGGCGACGAGCTTGCTGGTAAGTGGCTTGCACGCTCATCGCGGCCTAGACCTTGAAGCGGCTAACGCCGGACCGCAAGCTGCCAGCTACCTGGTTGAGCTCTTCAATCGCTGACCCTGTCTGACGCAGCGACTCGACCGTCTGGCCGCTGGCTTCACCCAGTTGAACCAACGCCTGGTTGATCTGCTCGGCACCAGTGGCCTGCGCCTGCATACCCTCGTTGACCATCTGTACCCGGGGCGCCAGCGCTTGGACTTGATGGATAATTTGCGTCAGCTGCTCGCCCATTTGCCCTACTTCGGCAATACCGCGACGCACTTCCTCAGAGAACTTGTCCATGCCCATGACCCCGGCAGAGACTGCCGACTGGATTTCACGGACCATTTGCTCGATATCATAAGTTGCCACCGCCGTTTGGTCGGCCAGACGACGGACTTCAGTTGCCACAACCGCAAAGCCACGACCATATTCACCGGCTTTTTCAGCCTCGATTGCAGCGTTGAGGGATAACAGGTTGGTTTGATCGGCAAACTTAACAATGGTGGTGACCACATGGTTAATGTTGCCAGCCTTTTCGTTGAGAATTGCCAGCTTGGCATTGACTAGATCAGCGGCGCCCATTACCTGGTGCATGGTGTCTTCCATGCGGGTCAGGCCAAGCTGGCCAGAGCCTGCCAGCACCGAAGTTTGCTCGGCGGTACCGGAAACCTCATCCATGGTGCGCACCAGATCGCGCGCAGTCGCGGTAATCTCGCGCGAGGTGGCGCCAATCTCGGTGGTAGTCGCTGCGGTTTCAGTCACTGTGGCTTGTTGTTGCTTGGAGGTCGCTGCGATTTCAGTGACAGCCGTCGTCATCTGCACAGCCGAACGCTGCGCCTGAGTGACCAACGACTTCAACGCCTCACTCATGTCGTTGAAACCGACCTCGATTGCGTTGAATTCATCATTACGCTGCAGATCCATGCGTATCGACAAGTCACCCTCGCCCATCACCCGCAACGTTCTTACGATCGCTTTGATCGGCGTGGTAATGGCTCGCAACAGCAATAGACCACAAATACTGGCGATCAAAATAGCCAGCAAGACTGCAATAACGGTGCTGATTTCCAGCGCAACCACTGACGCAGAAATGCCCTTCACAGCCGTTATGGCGTCAGTTCGATTTAAATCGACAAGTTGATTGAGCTGGTCACGACCTTGCAGCCATTTGCTTTCAAGCGGACCTAATGCCAACGCAGAAGCTTGCGCAAGCTCGCCTTGGCTAAACAACGCCCTGAACTGCGCATGCAGCTTGAGGTACTCGGTACGATCACGCTCAAACTCAGCCAAGAGCTGGTTGTCCGTTGCATCCAATACCGTCACTCTGTACAAGGCAATTTCCTTGTCGAGCTGTTTCTCACTGTCCTCAAAGTCCTGCATCTTGGTGGCCTGGCCACTGAGCTCGGTTCCACCTTCGCGCAAGGTAGCCGTCAGCAAGAGCTGTTGCGTCATAAGTATATGGTCGACCCAAATACTGCGAATCTTGGAAATCTGATACAGGCCGGGAACCGCACCTTCCTGTACTGACATTGCCTCTTCATCGACACTGGTCAGGCGGGTATAGGTGTACACCGCCAGTAGCAGCAGAATGGCAATGACAACCGCAAAACTTGCAACAATACGCCGCCGAACAGTCCAGTTCTTCACAGCTTTCCCCAATCTCAAATACAAAATTCAACGCAGATCCGCAGCTTATAGCTTGCAGCTATGGCGGCGACTCTAGTGATTCACTTTATCGACTGCAAGTAACTTATCTAAAGCGGCGTCGCACATCCGAGCACGATTAGCCACTGCTTACCGGCTCACGCACACCTTGCGCAAGCACCCCATTAACCATAGCTGTTGAATGGCACTGCATGATCATCTGCGCTGCTTTTTCCGCAATCATCAGTACTGGAGAACAGGTATTGCCCGAAACGATGCTGGGCATAATCGAGGCATCGGCGACCCTCAACCCGGCAACCCCATGCACACGCAAGCGAGCGTCAACCACTGCATCGGCGCCTTGACCCATCTTGCAGGTGCCTACCGGGTGAAAAATGGTGGTGCCTATTTCAGCTGCCGCGCGGTACAGGTCCTGATCAGTCTGGTAACTCGGACCGGGTTTGTATTCCTCAGGCTTGAAGGCTGCCAACGCGGGCGCTGCAACAATCTTGCGCGTCAAGCGAATAGCCTCCGCAGCCACCTGCAAATCACGCTCATCACTCAGATAATTAGGCTGGATCAGCGGCGTCGCCGTGCTATCGAGCGAGCTGATCTCGACCTTGCCGCGACTGAACGGACGCAGGTTACACACCGATGCGGTAAACGCCGGGAACTCATGCAACGGCTCACCGAAGCGTTCGAGTGACAGGGGTTGCACGTGATACTGCAAATTAGCGCGGGTTTGCTCGGCACTGGAGCGGGCAAATGCGCCCAACTGACTCGGAGCCATCGCCAGCGGACCGCTGCGCTTGAGCAGATACTCAATGCCCATGGCCATCTTGCCCGTCAGTTTCGAGGCTATTTGATTAAGGGTTTTGACCCCACTGACTTTATAGACAAGACGCAGTTGCAGGTGATCCTGCAGATTCTGGCCAACACCGCCAAGCTCATGCTGGACAGCAATACCCAGACGCTCCAACAACGGACGTGGACCTATACCGGAGCGCTGCAACAGCGCGGGCGACCCAATTGCTCCCGCACAGAGGATAACTTCTCGACGCGCCTTGATAGTTCGCTCACCGCCTTGCACCTGCACCTTCAAGCCCTGGGCACGGCCATCAGCCAAAATTACCCGCTGCACGTCAGCACCGGTGACTATGTGCAGGTTGTCTCGCTGCTCAATGCTTCGCAAGAATGCTTTTGAGGCATTCCAGCGCACGCCACGGCGCTGATTAACCTGAAAGTAGCTGCAGCCCTCGTTATCGCCGCCATTGAAGTCCTCAATGCTGGCAATGCCGGTCTGAGCGGCAGCCTGCCTGAACGACTCCAGCACATCCCACTTCAAGCGCTGCTGCTCGACCCGCCACTCACCCTGGCCGCCATGCAAGTCACTATCGCCGCCATAGTGGTTTTCGCTGCGTTTGAAGATGGGCAGGACATCATCCCAGGCCCAGCCTTGATTGCCCGCAGCCGCCCAGCCATCGTAGTCCTGGCGCTGACCGCGCATGTAAATCATGCCGTTGATTGAGGAGCTGCCGCCGAGCACGCGCCCTCGCGGGTATTTCAAGGAACGACCATTGAGCCCGGGCTCGGCAACGGTGTCGTAGCACCAGTCCGTACGCGGGTTGCCAATGCAATATAGGTAACCCACCGGGATATGAATCCATGGGTAGTTATCGCGCCCTCCCGCCTCAAGCAGCAGTACCTGAACACTTGGATCCGCAGACAAGCGGTTAGCCAGCAGGCACCCGGCAGGGCCAGCGCCGACAATCAGGTAGTCATAACTCTCCAGAAGTTGCTGCATCGACGCCTCGCTTTGTCGTTTTTATGCGCTCGCGGCCAGCCTAGCCGCTTCGGGCTGCCAACAGGAATAGGCTATTGGTCGGAGTGCCTGTTATGGAGACAAAGGCTTCGCCAACTGCACAGCGCAGCTGGCGAAGTCATGGCAGCTATCGATCAACCCTGTGGCCGGGCGTGTGCCTCAAGCTGCGCCTGCAAGCCTGGCTCTAGCTGTAACTGGGCAGCCAGTTGATTGAGATACTCACGCTCCCCCCCCTCTTGCCGACCAATCAACATGGCGCTGGCCAGATACATTTCTGCCGCCATCTCAGGACTATTGGCGGCCTCGGCAACGGCGGCGGCATCCAGTGGACTGCGCACCTCGCGATCCAACCAATCTTGCAACTCGGGGTCAGAGGTCAGCTTGGCTATTTCCTCGTATATGAGCTTTTTCTCTTGCTCATCCATTCGCCCGTCGGCCTTGGATGCAGCAATCAGCGCACGCAATATTGCGTGGCTGTGCTCCTCTACTTCGGGGCCTGCAAGCATGTCGACGGTCTGCGGCATCGCCATGGCCGCCGAGCGTGGCGTGGGAGCCTGTGCATCTTGTGCCTGACTTTTTTGCCAGGCGCTATAGGCTTGATAAGCCAGCATACCGAGGGTAGCCAAGCCGCTCATGCCGATGCCGCCACTGTTGGTCGTGCTGCTGCGAGGCTGGCCTGCTTGCGGGCTCTGCGCTCCAGCGCCCAGTAGGCCTCCGAGCAAATCGCCAAGACCGCCCGCCCCCGCGCGCGAACCACCGGACCCGCCCAGCAAACCGCCTAGCGCGCCACCCAATGCACCACCAAGCCCCCCGGCCATGCCACCTGCGCCGTTGCTGGAGCCTCCCTGCCCAGACAACCCCGCTCGTAATAACTGTTCAAGTAAACCGCTAGTGTTCATTGATGCCTCCATTGCGTTGATACACCCGATTCTGGGGAATAAACCATAGACCAGTGCCAGGCTCCACACCAGCGTCGGACATGCGGATGCAGCTTCGCCTGGCACTTGCTGACAGCCCTGCGTACCATGGTCTGCGCTTCAAGGAGTTTGCGTTTTCGCGCTATGGACTCATCTAAACAAAGGGATTTGCACTATGAAAAACAAGACAGTCACGCTGGCCGCCTGCATTTTGACAATTGCCGCAGGCAGCGCCGGAGCGGCGGATATCATCAATCAAAACTTTGGTGACATCGCTTACAAGACCACCCGCCTTTCGACCAACGAGTCCAACTACCTAGATCTGCCCACGCAATGGGCCAAGGCTTACGGCTCATTCAATAAAAAACTCAAACTGGCGCCGCAGATCGCGGAGATGGTGCGTTTACGCGTTGGCCAGATCGACAACTGCAATTACTGCAATGTGTTTCATACCCGTGATGCACTTGAGACGGGTATGTCACCCGCCAAGGTCTACGCAATTTCCACATGGCGCAGCAGCGAGCTGTTCAGCGCCAAAGAACGCGCCGCGCTTGCATATGCCGAGACTCTGGCCAAGGTAGACAATGCAGCTATGCCAGAGGCCTACGCCCAACTCGACAAGGTCGGCTACAGCGCGGTAGAGAAAGAAGAACTCACCAACTGCGCGATCCTGATGAGTGTGTGGTCGCGCCTGTTCTTAGCCCAAGGTAAAACCTCCTACCTCACCGATGGGCCGAGCGAACCCAAGAAAGCCCCGAGCCAGAAGCCTTGAGCTACGGCTGCTAAGGCGGCATAAAAAAGGCTGGAACACCTAGGTGCGCCAGCCTTTTCATTACGACTTCAAAGCCTCTTGAATCCTGAAGGCAAACAGCCCATTGGACTCAGGCAGGCGTGAGTTCAGCCCTTACCTGCGTTTCCAGTTCCTGCTTCAACGCTGGGTCAAGCTTGAGTTGACGCGCTAACTCCTCAAGGTATGCGCGTTCCATAAAATGCTCTTCATCGACCATCAATACGCTGGCGATATACATCTCCGCAGCCATTTCCGGAGTGGTGGCAGCACGGGCGACATCTGCCGGGTCCAGAGGTTTGTTCAACTCGGCTTCAAGCCAGCGCTGCAATGATTGATCATCAGCCAGCTTGCTGAGTTCACCTTCAATCAATTGACGTTCGCGGGCGTCGACATGGCCATCGGCCTTGGCTGCTGCCACTAACGCTTTGAGAATACCCTGGCTATGGATCTCCGCTTCTGGCGCTGGCAGGCGATCGATAGTCTGCGGCTCTTGCTGAGCACTACCCGCCTGCTGGGATTGCCAGTTGCCGTAAGCCTTGTATGCAATAACACCCAGCGCAGCCAAACCGCCATATGTGAGCGCCTTGCCGCCAAACTTGCGGGCCTTTTTGTTGCCCAGCAACAAGCCCATTGCCCCAGCAGCCAGCGCACCACCACCGGCGCCAGAGAGCAAGCTGCCTAAACCGCCGGATGAACCGCCGGACTTGCCCAACACACTGCCCAAAACATCGCCCAAACCACCGCTTGAGTTTGAACCCTGATTATTGGCAGCGCCCTGCTGGCCTGATGACTTTTTCTGCATCAGGTCTTGGCCGGACTTGAGTAACTGGTCGAGCAGTCCACGTGTGTTCATTGCATTCTCCGCGCAAAATTCTGAGGGCGTTTAAATCTTAGGTCTTAGTAAGTTGACCGGATTTAAGCGCATCAGTTGCGCAGAGCCTATACACAGAGTGCATCGAAATATTGCTGAGCATATTGCGCACAGGCAGGCAGATAATACCTACAGGCGTGCAGCCGCAAATATTTGCGCGATTTGCCGAGCCATGGCGAGCAAGCTGGGCGTGGCCACAACCTGCGCAAGCCTGCCCATTATGAGCGCTGCGTTTTTAGCGAGCTGCCAAATGCGCAACCATCAGTTGTACCGTCTCGTTGCCACGGTACTCATTCACATCGAGTTTGTAGGCCAACTCGACCCAACGTACCGTCGGATTCGGCCACTGGTCGCGGTCGATATTAAAGGCGATGGCATCCAGAGTTTGCCCGCCACATTCGGTTTTCAGCACCATTTTCAGGTGCTTCTCACCCACCAAGCGCTGCTGCACAAGCTGGAATGCACCATGAAAAAGCGGCTCGGGGAAATGTTGCCCCCATGGCCCGGCGTTACGCAGCGCACGTGCCAGCTCGAGGTTGTATTCTTCAAGTGACAGCGTGCCATCTGAAAACAGACGGCCGGTCAGATCATCTTCGACCAACTGACGGCGCACCTCGCCATCAAATGCCTCGGCAAAGGCCGGGAAGTTAAGCTCTGGCAAGGACAAACCCGCCGCCATCGCATGGCCACCAAACTTGCTGATCAACCCCGGATGCCGGGCTGCAACCGCGTCCAACGCATCGCGAATATGAAAGCCCGGCACCGAACGCGCCGAGCCTTTTAACACACCATCACCCGCATCAGCGAAAGCAATGGTTGGCCGGTGATAACGCTCTTTCAGGCGCGAGGCGAGAATACCAATTACGCCCTGATGCCAATCAGGTTCGTACAGGCACAAACCAAAGGGCATGTCTTCAACCGGCAAATCCTTGAGTTGCGCCAAGGCTTCGCGCTGCATGCCTTGTTCGATGCTTTTGCGATCCTGATTAAGTTGATCAAGCTCCACTGCCATGTCGCGAGCCAGCGCTTCGTCATCGCACAGCAGGCACTCGATGCCCAGGCTCATATCATCCAGCCGCCCAGCCGCATTCAAGCGTGGCCCAAGGATAAAACCCAGGTCGGTGGAGGTAATTCGTCCATGCTGGCGCCCAGCAACCTCAAGCACCGCGCGCAAACCGGGGCGCGCTCGACCGGCTCGAATCCGCGCTAAACCTTGGTGCACCAGGATGCGGTTATTGGCATCCAGTGGTACCACGTCAGCCACGCTTCCCAGCGCGACCAAATCCAACAGTTCAGCCAAGTTCGGCTCTTGAATGGATTGCTCAGTGAACCAGCCAATAGCCCGCAAGCGCGCACGCAGCGCCA
Source organism: Pseudomonas sp. RL_15y_Pfl2_60 (assembly GCF_963970595.1). Lineage (NCBI taxonomy): Bacteria > Pseudomonadati > Pseudomonadota > Gammaproteobacteria > Pseudomonadales > Pseudomonadaceae > Pseudomonas > Pseudomonas sp. RL_15y_Pfl2_60. Next base: position 248,023 of record NZ_CAXAOE010000004.1, read on the forward strand.
GCAGCACATAAAACATCACGCCGACACCAGCCAAGGCTTTGCTCGGGAATTCACAGCCCGGCTGGTTTGGGTTAACGATTGCATCCGCCGCCGGTAATTCGGGTCCGGGCAAGTGGTGATCGGTAACCAGCACACTCAAACCAGCCGCCTTGGCCGCCGCCACCCCCTCAACACTGGAGATGCCATTATCGACGGTGATCAGCAATTGCGGCTCACGCTCAAGCGCCACGGCGACGATTTCCGGGGTCAGGCCGTAGCCATATTCAAAGCGGTTAGGCACCAGGTAATCGACGTGGGCGGCGCCTAGCATCCGCAAGCCCAGCACGCCAACGGTACTGGCCGTGGCGCCATCCGCGTCGAAGTCACCGACGATCAGCATGCGCTGGCGCTGCTTCAGACCCGTCACCAGCAAATCAACCGCCGCATCGATACCCTTGAGTTGCTGGTAGGGAATCAACCGTGCCAGGCCTTTATCCAGCTCAGCGATGGATTGCACGCCACGCGCGGCATACAGGCGCGTCAGCAAAGGTGGCAGGCTGCCCAAGTCAGGCAGGACGTCTGGCAGTGGGCGAGGTTCAATACGCATTAATCAGTATCCAGAATGGCTGCACAACAAAACGCTTGCGCAGTTTTACAAAGAGGTCGCAGCACGGGCGGCTTGGTCATAAAGCCCGGACATCGCGCGCAACATACCCGCGAGGCGATGAATGTCCTCGGGATTGATATTGAGATTTTCAAAGGCTGAGATCAGGCACTCTTGGCGAATCTCGGTGTATTCGGCGCATAGCTCAAGCCCTTTTTCAGTGGCCTGATAAAACATTTCCTTGCCTTGTTTTTGACCCACGACAAAACCCAGCTTGCTGAGTTTCTTCAAGGCGTAGGTCACAGTGTGAGTGTCTTCTATATTTAATAGCAGGCAAATATCTGCTTGGCGCTTCGCCCGGCCACGACTGACCAGGTTGTGCAGCACCATCACATCGAGGGCATTCATTTCAACGCCGCCCGCGGCCTTCATGCAGCGTTCCATCCAGCGCATAAAAGCGTTGCCCGCGATGATCATGCCGAACTCCATTTGCGAGAGTTCTTGCGACTGCTCTGCCAGGTGACTGGAGGCCACAATTGAACTGCGCGAGGTCCGTGAAGAGTTGCCGTCGATCATCTGAATTCCGTTATTTAGCCTGAGTTGCTTGAGTTTATTGCTGTTTTAGCAGGTGGCTGCCGGCAAGGATACAACAAAGCCATTTGTCCGGCAGACGACTAAACAGAAGATTATCGGCAAAAAATACATTGACGTTTTATCGATAAAATATCATCGTTTTGTCAAAGAAATTCTAGTTCGCATTCTGAACGCCAATAATAAACAGGGGATTTCAATGAGTCGTTTACTCCTCAATTGCGATATCGGTGAGAGCTTTGGCGCATGGCGCATGGGCCTTGATGCCGAAGTAATGCCGTTCATCGACTGCGCCAATATCGCCTGCGGCTTTCACGCCTCAGACCCCAGCATCATGCGCCGTACCGTGGCCCTTGCCGTGGCTCATCAAGTACGTATCGGTGCGCACCCTGCCTATCCCGATCTGGTCGGTTTCGGGCGTCGTTCCATGGCCTGCAGCCCGCAGGAAATCGAAGACATGCTGCTTTATCAGATTGGCGCGCTCGAAGGCATTTGCCGCGCTGAAGGCACCCAAGTCAGTTACGTCAAGCCACACGGCGCGATGTACAACGACATGATGCGCAACCCGGACTCGCTGCGTGCAGTCATGCAGGCGGTTGCCCGCTACAACCCCGAATTGCCGCTGATGCTGATGTCTACCCGTGACAACAGTGCCAGCCAGCGCCTGGCTGACGAAATCGGGATCACACTGTGGTTCGAGGTATTTGCTGACCGCGCCTATGATGCCGCTGGAATGCTGGTCTCCCGCGCCAAACCAGGCGCGGTGCACCACGAAGCTGAAACCATCGTCAAACAAGCCACCGACCTCGCAACTGGCACGGCCTTGACCGCTGAAGATGGCAGCGCCTTGCAACTGCGCGCCGACACCCTTTGCGTGCATGGCGATAACGCCGGTTCAATCGCCGCGGTGCAACAGATTCGCGCTGCATTGAAGGCTCTTCCAGCATGAAGCCACGCATCGAAGTCGTCGCCATCGACAGCTTGATGCTGCGCCTGTTCGACGAGATCGCCGAAGACAACATGCCGTGGCTGCTGGCCGCCACCGAGCGCCTGCGCGAAACCTTCGCCGGTGCGCTGCTTGAGCTTGTCCCCTCCTACACCACGGTGCTGCTGCAATATGACCTCAAGCAAATTGATGACCGCCAAGCGCGCGCATTGATTCAACAAGCCTTGGCTGACTTGCAACCGCAAGCCAGCAAAGCCGGGCGTGAACAACAAATTCCCGTGTGGTACCAGCGCAGCGTCGGCCCTGAACTGCAAGCCATCGGCGAACGTACCGGGCTGGGTGATGCCGGGGTCATAAAGCTGCACAGCGAACATACTTACCAGGTATTCGCCCTGGGCTTTGCACCTGGCTATGCCTTTATGGGTTTGGTTGACGAAGTGCTGGCAAGCCCACGTCTCAGCACACCGCGCCAGCAAGTTCCGGCAGGCAGCCTGGGCATTGCCGATCGGCAAACCGCGATTTATCCACTGCAATCGCCGGGTGGCTGGAACTTGATCGGACGCAGTCCTGCGCGTCTTTTTGACCGCGAACTGGATGGCTATAGCTTGCTCCAGCCCGGTGACCGCGTCCGCTTTGTCCCCATTGATCATGCCGAATTTATCAAGCTGGGCGGCGATGACACACCCTTTGAGGCCAAAGCATGAGCCTGTTAATTGAACGCAGTGGCGCCCTCGCGAATCTGCAGGACATGGGGCGCGTTGGCGTGCGTCACCTGGGTGTAACCCAAGGTGGCGGCGCTGACTGGATCGCACAAAACTGGGCCAACTGGCTACTCGGCAACCCGCTCGATGCTGCGGTGATTGAGGTCACCCTCGGCAACCTTGAACTACTCGCCGAAGCCGACACTTGCCTGGCGCTGTGCGGCGCAGACCTGGGTGCCAAACTGGATGATCAGCCAATCGGCCCCTGGCGCAGCTTCAACGTTCGCCGTGGCCAGCGCCTGCGCTTCCATTCCCCGGTCGACGGCGTGCGCGCTTATATCGCGGCACCTGGCGGCTTTGTCGCCCCGCAGGTACTGGGCAGTTGCTCAAGCGTGAAGCGCGATCAACTTGGCGGCTTGCACGGTGATGGACAGGCACTGCAAACCCATGACCGCCTGCAATGGCGCGACACCAGTCGCCTTCCCGAACCACGGGAACTGGATGCGCAACGGCTGCCGCAACGCCCGACGAAAATCGTCCTGCCGGTGGTTTTGGGTGCGCAGATCGCAGATTTCACCGGACAAAGCCTGTTCGATGCATTCAACAGCAGTTGGAAGGTTGATCAGCGGGCCGATCGCATGGGCATTCGTTTGCTCGGCCCGGCATTGCGTTGCGAGCGCCAGCAGATGGTGTCCGAAGGCGTACCGCTTGGTGCCATTCAAGTCCCCAGCGATGGCCAACCCATTGTCTTGCTCAACGACCGGCAAACCATTGGTGGCTACCCGCGCCTTGGCGCGCTGACACCAAGCGCAGTCGCTCAGTTGGCGCAGTGTTTACCCGGCACTGAGTTGCAGCTTAAACCCATGGCGCTGGAAACCGCGCAACACCTACATAAACAGCTACTGACCCACTGGGTTTAATGGCTTTCGGAGACTAGGTCATGCAGCCATTGAACAGTTTGAGCCCTGAGCAATTACGCCAGAAAATTCGCCGAGGAGAATTTACCGGCCCAACCGCTGGATTGGCTGCTGGCTTTGCTCAGGCGAATTTGTTGATCGTCAATCAAGCCCAGGCCTATGACTTTCTGTTGTTCTGCCAGCGCAATCCGCAAGCCTGTCCGCTGCTGGATGTCACCGATGTGGGTTCAGCCGTATCGCGCTATGCCGCACCCGGCGCAGACATCCGCACTGACTTGCCCAAGTACCGGATTTACCGCCACGGCGTGCTCGACGAAGAAGTCAGCGATATATCGGCCCACTGGCAAGAGGATATGGTCGCCTTTCTGATTGGCTGCAGCTTCAGCTTTGAAAGCGCCCTATTGGCCAATGACGTACCGGTCAGGCATATCGAAGACAACCACAACGTGCCCATGTACATCAGCAATCGTCAGTGTCGGCCTGCTGGCCAGTTCAGCGGCCCGATGGTGGTCAGCATGCGACCGATGCCCGCCGACAAAGTGGTGCGCGCCGTACAGGTGACCTCGCGCTTCCCCGGTGTGCATGGCGCTCCGGTACACATTGGCGACCCGGCAGCGCTGGGCATTGGCGATCTGGCGCAACCTGATTTCGGCAGTGCGTCACACCTCAATGACGGTGAAGTCCCTGTGTTCTGGGCCTGCGGCGTGACCCCGCAAGCCGTGGCCATGCACAGCAAACCGCCACTGGCGATCACCCATGCGCCCGGCCATATGCTTGTTTGTGATATTCGCAATGAGCAATTGGGCGTGATCTAGCCCCTACAAGAATCAGCACAACAACAATTCTGACTGCACCGCTTTTCTAAATAACGACCTGCCAAACTCCAAAAAAAAGAAGGTAATCATGCAACCAACGGCAAGCACTCTAGACACCGTCCCCGGACAACAGCGTAGCGTAATGCGCGGCGCGATATTCATCATGGCGACCTCATCGATTGGGCCGGCGTTTCTGACCCAGACCTCGTTGTTCACCGCCAAATACATGGCAAGCTTCGCCTTTGCCATTCTTATCTCATTGCTGATCGATATCGGCGCGCAACTGAACATCTGGCGCATTCTCAGCGTCTCCAACCTGCGCGGTCAGGATGTCGCCAACAAGGTATTGCCTGGGGTTGGCCATCTGATTTCCGGGTTTATCGTGCTCGGCGGTGTCGCCTTCAATATCGGTAACATTGGTGGCGCTGGCCTGGCCATGAACGTGCTGTTTGGCGTGCCGCCGGTGATTGGCTCGATCATCGCGGCGGTCGCCATCATCGGTATTTTCATGATGCGCAATGCTGCGCGGGTCATGGACAAGGTCATGCAGCTGCTTGGGTTGGTGATGCTGTGCATGATCGGCTACGCCATGCTGCAATCGAACCCGCCGCTGCTTGAAGCCTTGTCACAAAGCATCAACCCGGATGACCCGATGCTCCTGCTGCTGCCAATCGTCACCCTGGTTGGCGGCACGGTCGGCGGCTACATTTCCTTCTCCGGCGGCCATCGCCTGGTTGACGCGGGCATCACCGGCATCGAAAACGTCGGCGCTGTCACTCGCGCAGCAGTCATTGGCATCGCCACCACTGGCGCCGTCCGTGTGTGCCTGTTTCTCGCCGCACTCGGTGTGGTCAGCCAGGGCTTGATTCTTGATCCGGGCAACCCGGCCGCTTCAGTGTTCTCACACTCGATGGGCACCATCGGCTACAAGATATTCGGGGTTGTGTTGCTTGCGGCTTCAATCACCTCGGTGATTGGCGCGGCGTACACCAGCGTCAGCTTTATGTACTCGCTGCATGAGAGCATCAAGCGTCACAATCAACGTGTGGTGATCGCCTTTATCGTCTGCTCGACACTGATTTACAGCCTTGTCGGCCAGCCAGTCAAAGTGTTGGTGATTGCGGGCACGCTCAATGCACTGGTGTTGCCACTGGCGCTGGGCTGTATTCTGATTGCGGCGAAGAAACCGAACATTGTCGGCAAGGACTACCATCACCCAAACTGGATGCTCGGTTTTGGCATTCTCGCGGTGATTGCGACCTGCGTCGGCGTGGCGCTGTCGTTTGATTCGTTTATCAAGTTCTGGATGTCTTGATTGCAACCAAACGGCTAAATAAGTAAAGCGACTGAGGGTGAACACAGACTGTTCACCCTCAGCGATACCAGCGTCTAGGGAGCCTCTGAAAAAGGTAGCGAGCGACGATAGGACAAGGCAAAAAACTGCGAAAAAGCGGAGTTTACGTGTTGTAAATGAGCATTTTGAGCAGTTTTTTAACGCAGCACGGGCTGCCCCAGTAATATCGAGCGCAGTAGTTTTTCAGAGGTTACCTAGCGCTCGCCCTTGAGCCATTCCATTGGTATCTCATGCTGGCCGCGCTCGTCGGTGACGAACAACTCGCCGTCACTGATCATCACACTCCAGTTAAGCGCGCGTGGCATATCCAGAGCCAGGCTGGCCAATTCTTCCTGGCCCAGCGCGACCACATTGATGTTCTTCAGGTTCAGAACTGGCGCCAGCACCTTGGTCTGCCAAACGCGCAGGCTGCCGTAGGCAACCAGGCTGAATTTCTCGGTACGCCGTGAACACCATGTAATGCGATCGCTGTCTGGCTGGCCCACTTCAATCCAGTGCAGCACACGGTCATCCAGGCTTTTTTCCCACAACGCCGGCTCATCGACATCAGACAGGCCGCGACCAAACGCCAGTTGTTCGTCATAGAACAGCGCATAGGCAATCAGGCGCACAGCCAGACGCTCTTCCGTCTCGGATGGATGCCGGGCAACCGTGAATCGCAGGTTTTGATAAATCCCGCGATCGATATCAGTAAGGTTCAACTCAATTTTGTACGTAGTGGAAGGCAGGGCCATGGGCGAGCTTCTTGGCTGATCAAATAGGCGGCAAGTCTACCCGATGCAGCCCGCGCACGTCAGGATCACGTCCAGCGTCTGATCGATGGCGGCCATCATGCCCGTGAGACATGCCTCGCTCATCTCAGTAAAAATTAAATTCATGAACAGATACAACTAGTTATACAGCCTTGGCAAATACTCGCCAGTTGCTATGATGCGTCCCTTTTGGACGAAGCTGTATGTTTGTTCGTGTGATGACCTTCCTGGTTTGCCTGTTGCTGTGCGCCAGTGTCTGGGCGAGCCCGCCGCGCACCTTCAGCGAGGCAAAGAAGATCGGCTGGAAACTCTATGCCAAGCAATCGACCGAGTTTTACTGCGGCTGCAAATTCCGCGGTAAACACATCGACTTGAAGAGTTGCGGCTACACCCCTCGTAAAAACCGCAACCGCGCCTCGCGAATCGAGTGGGAGCACATTGTTCCCGCTTGGGAAATCGGCCACCAACGCCAATGCTGGCAACAGGGTGGGCGCAAGAACTGCTCGAAAAACGACAAAATCTATCAGCGCGCCGAGGCAGACCTGTTCAATCTGGTTCCCGGTATCGGCGAGATCAACGGTGATCGCAGCAACTTCCGCTACGGCTGGCTACCGCAATCACCCAGCCAATATGGCGCCTGCCCGATGGTGGTGGATTTCAAAGCCAGGGTCGCGATGCCACGCAAGTCGGTACGCGGCATGATCGCCCGTACCTATCTGTACATGAGCGACCGCTACAAACTGCGCCTGTCGAAAAAGAACCGCCAACTGTACGACGTCTGGAATCGTACTTATCCGGTCAAGAACTGGGAGCGCCAACGCAACCAGCAACTGGGCTGCATCATGGGTTGGAGCAATCCATATGTTGGCAAATACGACCCCAAGCAATGTTCGGCGGGCCTGATTCATCTCTGACTCATGGATTGCTGAGTACGGCCTTAAGCAATGGGTCATTCAGATAAGCCACGTTGAGTCGGGTCCAAGGGTTAACCCCTGACTGCTCGGGTGAAAAAATATGCCCGGGCGCAATCATGAAACCCTTGGGCAGTAACTGGCGGGTCAACTCGCGGGCATCATCGATGTGCGCCATTCTTGCCCACAGGTACAGGCTCTGCTCTGGCCGGAAGAACACCTCGGCGCCAATTTCATCGAGCATCTGCAAACCTGCTTCGGTCGCTGCCTTGAGGCGCTCTTGCAGGCGAATCTGATGCCGCAGGAAGTGACCTTCCGCCAGGATCACATCGACGATGCGCTCGCTGAACTCGGAAGAGCTTGTGTGCAACAACATCTTCAAATCGCCCAGCTCATCAATCACCTCTTTGCTGCCGGCGATAAATCCAACCCGCAGCGCGGCCGATACTGACTTGGAAAAACTGCCGACGTAAATCGAGTGTTTCAGTTGATCCAGCGCCGATACCTTAATTGCCGAGGCTGGCTTGAAATCAGCCAGGGCATCGTCATCGACCAGGATGAAGTTGTGTTCCTCGGCCAGCTTGACCAGGCGATGGGCTTTGCTCGGCGAGATGTCCGAGCCCGTCGGGTTATGCCCCACTGACTGGATAAAAAACAGCTTCGGCTTCTCGACCCGCAACATGCGCTCAAGCACTTCAATGTCCGGCCCATCTGGCAGCCGGGGCACGGGCAACATCCGGGCGCCTTGCAACTGCAGCTTGCCGAACAAGGGGTAATAGCCTGGGTCCTCGACCAACACTGTATCGCCAGACGCCACGAAGCGGCGGATGATCAAGTCCAGCGCGTGATTGGCACCATGGGTCGTCACTATCTGCCGTGGCTTAACGGCGATGGCGTAGCTCGCCAGTTTCTGCACCAGGTGTTGGCGCAACCCGGCATTGCCCAGGCGATTTCCGTAGCGAAACAGGGTCGTCACCCCGGTGCGCATGATTTGCCGGGTGAATTTGTCCAGGCGCAAATCCATCAGCCAATCAACCGGCGGGAAGCCCTCACCGAGCGGCGACTGGCTCGGTTCACGGACAAACTGCTGGCGCATCAGCCAGATGGTGTCCATGGCCCGCGCGTAGGACTGTGGCTCTTCCGGCTCAGCGTTGACTGGCACTTGCTTGACGAAAAACCCCTGGCCATGACGCGCCTCGATCAACCCCTGCGAGGCGAGCAATTCGTAGGCATTGATCACCGTATTTTTGGAATAACCGAGCAGGCTGACACTCTCGCGCAACGAGGGTAAACGGTCGCCTTCATGGTAGGTGCCGTTCGCAATCTGCTCGGCCAGCGTGGTTGCCAGCTGCTGGGCCAGGGTCAGACGCATCATGGTTCAAATTCCTGAACAGGTAAGACAAAAAACACAGCCGATACTGTTTGCCCTTACTGTACCTTTTTTATGGTTACAGTCGGAATTAAGGTGAACCCAATCGAAAATAATAACTGCAACAGGATTCCCCATGAGCATCGATTCGCGCCTGCCTAAATTCCGCAACATGAGCCCTGCCGAGCGCCTCGGCCACCTGCAAGCACTACTTGAACTGCCCAACGAAGACATAGCGCTGCTTAGCGAGGCTGGCGCGCTGCCGCTGGAGATCGCCGACGGTATGATCGAGAACGTCATCGGCAAGTTCGAGCTACCGTATGCGCTGGCCAGCAATTTTCAAATCAACGGGCGTGACGTCATAGTGCCGCTGGTGGTTGAAGAACCTTCGGTCGTGGCCGCGGCATCCTTCATGGCAAAGCTTGCACGCGAAGCTGGCGGATTCATGACCTCCAGCAGCTTGCCGCTGATGCGCGCCCAGGTGCAAATCGTCGAGATTGAAGACCCATTCAATGCGCGCCTGAGCCTGATGCGGCGCAAGGACGAGATCATTGAACTGGCGAACCGCAAGGACCAATTGCTAAACAGCCTGGGCGGCGGTTGCCGCGACATCGAGGTACACACCTTTGCCCAGAGCCCACGCGGGCCAATGCTGGTTGCGCACCTGATCGTCGATGTACGCGATGCCATGGGCGCCAATACAGTCAACACCATGGCTGAGGCAGTTGCCCCGCTGATGGAGGAAATCACTGGCGGCAAAGTTCGCCTGCGCATCCTGTCCAATCTCGCCGACCTGCGCCTGGCGCGCGCACAAATCCGTATCGCCCCGGAACACCTGACAACAACCGACTACAAGGGTGAGGACGTGATCGAAGGCATTCTCGATGCCTACAATTTCGCAGTGGTCGACCCTTACCGCGCCGCCACGCATAACAAAGGCATCATGAATGGCATCGACCCGCTGATTGTGGCCACCGGCAATGATTGGCGCGCGGTTGAGGCTGGCGCCCATGCCTATGCCTGTCGGAACGGTCATTACGGCTCGTTAACCACCTGGGAGAAGGACGCAAAGGGGCACCTGGTTGGCACCTTGGAAATGCCGATGCCGGTTGGCCTGGTCGGTGGCGCCACCAAGACCCATCCGTTGGCGCAGTTGTCGCTAAAAATCCTCGGCGTCAAGACCGCCCAGGAACTGGCCGAAATCGCCGTTGCAGTTGGCTTGGCGCAAAATCTGGGCGCATTACGCGCATTGTCTACCGAGGGCATTCAGCGCGGCCACATGGCCCTACATGCGCGCAACATCGCGTTATCCGCCGGTGCACGGGGCGAAGAAGTCAGCTGGCTGGTCAAGCAGATGGTCGAGGCGCGGGATGTGCGCTCGGATAAGGCCAGCGAACTGTTGAAACAGAAGCGCGCGCAGTAATGGCAATGGCCGAGGTCAATTCGGTTCGCATAGTCGAGGTCGGTGCGCGAGACGGATTACAGAACGAAGCACTGACCCTTTCGCCAGAAACCCGTGTGCAATTGCTGACCCGCTTGGCGGATGCCGGTCTGCGCACACTCGAAGCCGGGGCATTTGTGTCGCCCCGTTGGGTGCCGCAAATGGCCGGCTCCGACCAAGTGCTCAAACAACTGCCGGCGCGCGCCGGTGTTAACTGGACAGCTCTGGTGCCTAATCTGCAAGGTCTGGAAGCGGCCCTTGATGCAGGTTGCCGAGAGGTCGCGGTGTTCGTCGCGGCCTCGGAGGCGTTCTCGCAAAAGAACACAAACTGCTCAATTGCCGAGAGCCTGAACCGCGTGCAGGCGGTCACGGCTCGTGCCCGCGAAGCCGGCATTCAAGTGCGCGGCTATGTCTCCTGTGTATTGGGCTGCCCGTTCACCGGCCACGTACAGCCTGAGACTGTCGCAGCCATTGGCGCGTCCCTCTACGAGTCGGGCTGCTATGAAATCAGTCTGGGCGACACCATTGGCACCGGCACTCCGGCATCGACCAAAGCCCTTATCTCGACCTGCAGCCAGCAGATTCCGCTGCATGCCCTCGCAGGACACTTCCATGACACTTATGGCATGGCAATCGCCAATATTTACGCGGCTATCGAGGCTGGGGTTCGGGTCTTCGACAGCTCGGTCTCCGGGCTGGGCGGCTGCCCTTACTCGCCGGGTGCAACCGGCAATGTCGCCACCGAAGACCTGATCTACCTGCTCGATGGCTTGGGTCTCAAGCATGGTGTAAACCTTGAGTCACTGATTGAAACCGGCGTTTTTATAAACGCTGCGTTAAACCGCAAAACAAGCTCCAGTGTTGCTCGCGCATTACTCACTAAAAAGGTAATGGGGGTCTGAGTTCAGCCGCAGCTGTTGATTAATAACAATAAGAGCCCGCAAGGGCACAGGAGAATTCCTTTGAAGCCGGATCTATACGAAGTCTGGGGTGACACAGTAAACGGTCGCCACCTGACCTATGCCATCGCCATTGGCGCGGTCGTTAGCTTAAGCGCGTTCTTTGTTGCCCAGTCGCTGCTCGTCAACTGGGTCGACTCGCCGCAAATGGCCCGCGCGTACGCCATGCTAATCGGGATTGTTGGCTGCCTCGTGGGGGGCGCCATCAGTGCAAAGCTGTTCAAACCTAAACGGCATGTCGTCGAACACGAAGCCGATCCTGCCTGGCGAGCGGAAGTACTCAAAGAGCTGCAAAGCGAATTCGGTGATCTTGGCCGAATCAGCGACCTACCCGCTGAAACAGTGGCGGAGCTGCATGAGCTCGACCTCTATGAGCTGTTCGCCGACTATGAAAAATCGCTGAGAAGCCCAGCGCCAATGCCTTCCACTTCAGAGCACACGCCAAACGCCGCCGAGCCCCACACTGGAGCGACACAATAATGCCTTTACTCGATCAAATCATGATTGCACTGGGCATGGGCATTCTCGGCGCCATCGTTTTTGCTGGCATCGGACTTATCTCTGGCAGTGACGAAACCACCACCCTCGCCCCCTTGACCTTGCTCGTTGTATTGCTCGGTGTACCTGCTCCCGGCGTCCTCACCTTCTTTTTAGCGGGCGCGGTAGCCAAGCACATGACCCACGCTGTACCCACAGCATTGCTGGGCATTCCGGGTGACACCATGGCAACCCCGTTAATGCGCGAGGCCAATTTTCTGCGCAACTTGGGCGTGCCTCACATTGCTTTGCGCAAAATGATCTCTGGTGCTGTGATTGCGGCATTGCTCGCTGTGCCCATGGCCGTGCTCTTTGCGGTGTTGCTGACCCCATTTGGCGACATCATCAAACACGCCGCACCTTGGGTGTTTCTGGCTGCCGCAATCGCCATTGCCTGGTTTTCAAAAGGTCGCCTTGCAGCAGTCCTGACCCTGATTCCGTTCGTCATGATCATCGTCGGCTTGCAGACACTTACCGCGCAATACGGGGTAAAACTGAGCGTCAGTTATTTTCTCGGCATCGCCATTGGCCCGTTGATCGCCGCGCTATTTTCCATGCTTGCGCCGGCTGAAAGAGACAAAATGCGCCGCGATGAAGTGCGGACCTTTTCCCTCTCACCCGATGTGAAAAGCTGGGGCGGCTTTTTCCCGAATCCACTGAAGGTCATGGACCGAAAACAAAGCCTGTGGACGGCGGCTACAGCAACCATTTCCAGCGCGACCTTTGTCTTCAGCCCTGTGGCAATGACGGTGATACTCGGCGAAGTGGTCGGCTCAAGGGTCAAGCATGTCTACCACCGACTGACCACTGTGATCACCGCCAGAAACGGTGTTACCGAAGCCACCTATATTGCCGAGGCACTGATTCCATTGATTGCCTTTGGCTTGCCACTGAGCCCGGTAGCGGCTGGCCCTGCCGCCCCCCTGTTTAATGCACCGCCGCGCTTCACCGTTGAAAACGCCAGCGGCCAGGTGGAAAACCTGCACACCCTGCTGACGACTTGGGAATTTCTGGGCTATGGCATGCTGGCCGTGGTGATCGCGATCCTGATCGCGTACCCATTCACCATGAATTACGCCCACAAAGCCGCCTCATACGTGTCACGCAAAATCAGCCACGAAGCCGTGATCGCGACATTTGTCGGCCTGATTCTGGTCATCGGCATTTGGGAAGGTGGCCTGCTTGGGCTATTGGTGATCGTCACCATAGGCCTGCTCGGCGGATTTCTGTCGCGCTTTCTGGGCTTTAATATCGGTGTGCAGTTTATGGGGTTTTACACCGCCGTACTCACAGTACCCGCGCTGGTCGCAATGCTGGGCTCTTGATTCGGCACGGCAATAAGCCGGCGACAAGGGCGTGAAATCCTTGTCGCTGGCTGCCCCCCGCTGATTAGCCAGAAGCCTTCGGAACGGCCGCGGGGAATTCTCTGGCCAGGATAGATTGCAGCCAACCCTCAAACCACTCCATATCCGCGCTGCGGGGCCCTGCTGGAATCAATAACTGATAACTTTCTAACCGCACCTGCTGGGGCAACGGACGAACTAATTGGCCTGACTCAAGCTCTTTGCGCACTAGAACGTCATTGGCCAAGGCAACACCCGCGCCCGCCTCGGCCATCGACAAAGCATGGTCATTACTCACGTAACCCACCTCCGAACTGACTCGCAATTGATGATTATTCGCCTCTAGCCAAGCGTTCCACCACTCACCCTCGTCGACGTGAATCAATTCATGCTGCACCAGATCATCAATACTGCGCAGAGGTCCATGGGAGTCCAAGTATTCAGGTGAGCACACTGGGAACACCTGTGGTCGCAGCAACATCACTTCGCTCTGAGAAAACTCTCCGGGCATGCCGTAGACAATACCCAGGCTAAACACATTGGCATCGACTTCAGTGAAGGTAGGGTTCGGTTCAATGGCCACCTTTAGCCCTGGCCGCTCCTGGCGCAACGACTCCAAATGCGGCATCAACCAACGCTTGGCAAATGCTGGAACCACCAAAATCTTCAGCCAACGCGCAGAACCTCCGGGTGTGAGCTCCAGGCTGGCCTCAGCAATTTGCTGCAAGGCGATGGACACTTTGTCGAAATAACGCTGCCCAGCAGGGGTCAAGCTAACCCCGCGTGATGTGCGTTCAAGCAATTGCACGCCAAGCCAATCTTCCAGCAGGCGCACATGGCGGCCGATTGCTGGTTGAGTCACATGCAGTGATTTAGAAGCGGCAACATAGCTACCCAGGCGCCCCGCCGCCTCAAAAGCACGTACTGCGTTAAGCGGCGGCAGGCGGGTTGTAGTCATAACGGCCCTTAGTTAGCTATTAGTTTTATTAATAGCAACAGTAACCAAATTGAGCTTTTCCCTCAACTGCAATGTGGCGACACTCCGGGGTAAGCACTCAGGCGCGCAGCCGTTCAGGCCGGCGCCGCGCTTGAGTGAGAATGCTCTCCTTCATAACGACTTTCTTGAGCGAGCCTTAATGAGCAATAACCCCAAGATTAGTGAACTCGTCCAACTTCAGGCCCATGAACTGGCTGAACGTATTCGCTTGCGCCAGGTGTCCTGTCGTGAAGTGATGAGTGATTACCTGGCGCATATTGAGCGTTTTAATCCAGCGGTAAATGCCATTGTCAGCTTGCAACCCGCCGATGTGTTGCTGGCTGAGGCAGATGAATGCGACGCCGAACTGGCGCGCGGTGAATACCGCGGCTGGATGCATGGCTTGCCCCATGCGATCAAAGATTTGTCACTGACCAAAGGCATCCGCACGACGGCGGGCTCACCCTTGTTGCGTGACTTTATACCCGAGAACGACGGCATTATGGTCGAGCGTATTCGTGGGGCGGGCGCCATTTTTATCGGCAAGACCAACACCCCTGAATTCGGGCTGGGTTCGCACAGCTATAACCCGGTATTCGGCGTGACCGGCTGCGCTTATGACCCAAGCCGCACGGCCGGTGGCAGCAGTGGCGGTGCCGGTGCAGCACTGGCTCTGCAACTGGTGCCGGTGGCCGACGGCAGTGACATGATGGGCTCGCTGCGCAACCCTGCTGCGTTCAACAACGTCATAGGTTTTCGGCCCTCCCAAGGACGCGTGCCCTTCGATGACAGTGCCGACTACTTTATCGATCAGCTTGGCTATGAAGGCCCTATGGGCCGCAGCGTGCGCGATGTTGCCATGCTGCTTTCAACACAGGCTGGCAGCGATCCACGTTCGCCCCTGTCAATCAGCGAGTCAGGAGCCCAGTTCGCAGGCTCACTTGAATGCGATATCAAAGGCGCAAGGCTGGGCTGGCTAGGCGACTTCAACGGCTATTTGCCAATGCAGCGCGGGGTGCTGGATTTGTGCAAACGCGCCCTGACTGACTTCGAGGCTCTGGGTTGCCATGTCGAAGACGCCCGCAGCGACTACGCACCCGAGCGTTTGTGGGACGCTTGGCTTACTCTGCGCCATTGGTTGGTGGCTGGCTCACTCGGTGGCCGCTATGCCGATCCACAGCAACGCGAGCAATTAAAACCCGAAGCCTGCTGGGAAATCGAAGGTGGTTTGGCGCTGTCGGCGATGGATGTCTATCGCGCATCGGCCGCGCGGACCGACTGGTATAGAGCCATCAGTCGCCTGTTCGAAAAATACGATTATCTGTTGCTGCCCAGCGCGCAGGTTTTTCCGTTCGACAAGACCCTCGACTGGCCAAAAGAAATCGACGGTGTCGCCATGGATACCTATCACCGCTGGATGGAAGTGGTGATCCCAGGCACGTTGTCAGGTTGCCCGGTAGCGAACGTGCCGGTGGGTTTCAACGAGCAAGGATTACCCATGGGCATGCAGATCATCGGCAAGCATCAAGCCGACATGGCCGTGCTGCAACTGGCCCATGCCTACGAGCAAGCCACTCGCTGGTATCAACGCTGCCCACCACCGCTGCTCGGTTTGAGCGGCTGACCGCTTTCGCCTGCAAAACAGCCCGCCCCTGCTGGGGCGGCGCTTTGCTCAGGGATGCTTTAGCACAGCCTTGAGCAAAGGGTCATTGAGGTAGGCTACGTTCAGCCGGGTCCAGGGATTAATGCGTGATTGCTCGGGTGAAAAAATATGTCCGGGCGCAATCATGAAACCCTTGGGCAGTAACTGGCGGGCATCATCGATGTGCGCCATTCTTGCCCACAGGTACAGGCTCTGCTCAGGCCGGAAGAACACCTCGGCGCCAATTTCATCGAGCATCTGCAAACCTGCTTCGGTCGCTGCCTTGAGGCGCTCTTGCAGGCGAATCTGATGCCGCAGAAAGTGACCTTCAGCCAGGATGTCGAGGCCTTATTCCTGTCAGCTGATGTGAGGACCAGGATCAATCCACTCAATGTCATGGAGCGCAAGCAAGCCTCTGGACGGCGGCGATAGCAACCAGTTGCACTTAGCCCAAAGCTGAACGAATGACACTGCGTACGGTTTGCGCAACCCGTTGAAGCTTGGGCAGGTAGTCATTGAGCAGGACTTGCGTTGGCACCCGTGAAGCATTGGTGCTGATATTGATGGCGCCGAGCAAATCACCATTGCCAGCAAATACAGGCACGGCCACCGAGCGCAAACCGAGGTCCAGCTCCTGGTCGACCATCGCATAGCCTTGCGCACGCACCTTGCCAATTTCTTCGCGCAATGCATCTTTAGAGGCGATCGAAAAAGCGGTGTGTGGCTCCAACGGTACGCGCTCGACAAAAGCGTGCAGCGCCTGGTCAGTCATTTGCGCCAACAAAACCCTGCCCATCGACGTGTAAGCTGCAGGCAGCCGGGTACCCGCGACTAGGGTGATTGCCATCAGTCGATGGGGCGCTGCTGAACGACTGACATAGACCACATCATTGCCGTCGAGCACAGTCAAGGACGAGGATTCGCCAAGCTCTGCGGTGATGTCCTGCAGGTAATGCTGAATGACCGCACTGTATTGATTAGAGGCCTGATAAGCATGGCCAAGCTGTAATACCTGCGGCGTCAACTCGAACTGGCGTCCAGTGCGGCGCATATACCCCAGTGAATGCAAGGTAAGCAAAAACCGCCGGGCTTTTGCCCGATCCATGGCCGTGCGGGCAGCCACTTCACTCAGCGTCATGCGCGGATGAGCCGCATCAAAGGCGAGCAGAACCTTCAGCCCGGAAGCCAATGCGCTCACATAGTCGCGGTCATCTGGCTGAAGCACCTTGTCGTCCATCTTTTCTTCTCCTTGATTGCGGCATGCACGCCTGTTGAGCGGGCAGAACTCTAGCATTTGTTCGCCTTGCGAACATAGATTTCGCTGACACGCTCTGGAAAGTATTGACCTAGGAACGATGATCGCGCACTGTGTTCGTTAGCCAAACATATGTTCGCAAAACGAACACGCATCAAATGGAAGTAGCAGGAGTGCCGCCAAAAGCTCAGCACCCCGATCACAAGGTGTGGATATTTCTCTAAAAAGCAAACACGCCGACGAGCAGAGGCCGTCTGCCTATACCCTTGCAGCCAATTGCAATCACCATAAGAACAACAGGATTCCTGATGGAAGCGATAACTAATTTCTCTGTAAAAATGGTGCAGCGTTATCTGCCTAGCGCCTTTCTATTAGCGGTCCTGCTGACCTTTATTGTGGTGCTGATGGGTGTTGGCATAACCGACCAATCGCCCATGGAGATGGCCCGTTATTGGGGCGATGGATTTTCCAAGCTGTTTACCTTCGGCATGCAGATGGTGCTCGTACTGTTGACCGGCTATGTGCTCGCATTGAGCCCGGCAGTCCAAGCCATGCTGAGCGGTTTTACCAAACACGCCAACACGCCGAAACAGGCCTTGGTGTTGACCATTGTGGTGAGCTTTGTCTGCTATTACCTCAACTGGGGCTTTGGCATGGTGGCAGGCGCCATCCTCGCCCGGGAAATGGGCAAGCGCGTGGCAATTCACTTCCCGTTGATCGTGGCCGCAGCCTATGGCGGCGAACTGGTGCGCGGGCCGTCGTCATCGATTCCGCTGGTTATCGCGACGCCTGGCCACTTCATGGAAGATACGCTGGGGATCATTCCTGTCTCGCAGACGCTGTACTCGAGTTGGAACATCATCCTCACCCTGTTGCTGCTGGTATTACTGGTGGGTTTCTTCTTGCTGCAAAAGCAGCCCAAGGACATCATCCGCTTGCAAGATACCGATGAGGATGTGCAAGACGATGCGCCCGTCAGCAAAGCAGGTATGGCCCCTTCTGATCGCTTAGAACACAGTCGCTGGCCTATCTTCCTCTTGGGCTGTTTAGCAGCGGCCTATCTGGCTGGCCAGATCATCGACAAAGGTTTCAACGTCAACCTCAATACCATCATTCTGTTCTTTCTCGCGCTCGGCCTGATACTGCACAAGAACTCGGCCTCCTACACCAAGGCCGCCAGCAAGGCCGTTACCGCCGGTAGTGGGATTATCGTGCAGTTCCCGTTGTACGCCGGTATTGCCGGGATGATGACCGGCTCCGGGCTGGTGACCGAGTTTTCCCAGGCAATCATCCACATCGCCACGCCAGAAACCTTCCCGTTGCTGACCTTCCTCTGTGCGGGCATCGTCAACTTCTTTATTCCGTCCGGTGGCGGGCAATGGGCAATCCAAGGCCCGATCATGATGAACGCCGCTCACGCCCTGGGAGCAGATCCGGCGCAAACCATCATGGCCTTCACCTGGGGCGATGGCTGGACCAATCAGATCCAACCCTTCTGGGCTCTGCCATTGCTGGGCGTGGCCGGGCTTTCAGCGCGGGATATCATGGGCTATTTGATTATCTGGCTGGGCATTTCCGGGGTGGCGATCGGCGGCACATTCGTTGTTATTTCGATGATGGGCTAAACAGCGCTTATCATCCGCGCCACCCAGCCCGATCGTAGAAACCCAAGCGCCAATGACACTGCGTCATTGGCGCTTTTTTAGCACTGCATTTCCCGCTCGCAGCAGCCCTCAACATCGCGGTAATTGATGATGGCCGTCTTGGCGACCAAGTCGATGTCCAACCGGCAATAAAACTCACCATGGCGCCAGCCCATCAACACCCGACTGTCGATTGAGGAATTAAGCTCGAAGCGACCTTCAAACGCCGGGTAATGGCTGCGAAAGCGCATCAGTTCAAGCAAGCGCTGCACCACCGGCCGCTGCATTTCCTGGTCGATTTCCTCGAAGCTGTAGTAATGGCGATTGATATCGCGCGCCTCACCGCTGCTTTCCAGCAAGTCATAGTCATTGGCCCCTGCCAGCAAGCCGACGTAATACACCTGCGGGATACCCGGCGTAAAAAACTGGATGGCGCGAGCGACAATATAAGCATCATCGTCACACTGCAGCGCTTCGTAGAAGGTGCAGGTCAATTGGTAAATGGCGCCGACGCTGTGCACATTGACCGCGGAGCGACGCATGATCGGATCAGCGCTGCGCTCCGAAACATTGGCAACCAAGGCCTTGATCTGATCTTCCGGCAGAACGCCCTCAACATCGGGAATACAAATACCGTCGTGAGTATCGAGTACCGTCACCTGGTTACGCGGGCACATACGCAACCAGTTCCTCAGATAACGGCTGCTGCCTTCAAGCAGGCAATGCAGGATCAATGGCGGCAAGGCAAACGCATAAGGGCGCATACCTCGCCGGGAGATGGCGTACTGATAACTGGTGTGATCGTGTACCTCGGGCAGGGTTTCGGCCCCGTATTTCTGGGTGGTATCGCGGAACCATTCGAGAATCCGGTAGACCTCAGGCTCAACCAGAAAGCAGCTGCTGCCAATGCGCTTGGTGGTGTAGCCAAATGCATCAAGGCGGAACAACTTGACCCCGCGCGCGGCGAGAAAGGCGATGTAGCCCTCCATCAATTGATAGGTATGGGCGGAGGTGTAATCCAGGTCAATTTGCTGCTCAGTGAATGTACACCACACCCGTCCGCGCTCGCCATTGGCAAACTGCACCTCGCGAAATGGCTCCTTTTCCTTGCGGATATGGATCAGCGCCAAGTCTTGCGGGCTGATGGGGCCGAGTCGATCAACCTGTACAAACAAGTCGGCATAGGCCGAGGCTGAACCGTTTTTAAGGAAGTCCTTGAACTCCACCGACTCATCGGAAATATGGTTGATGGTCAAGTCCAGGCACAGGTCATAGCGGGCGGTGATGCGCTCGACATCCGCCCAGGTCCCAAATGCCGGATCGACTTCAGCATGGGTCAGCGGTGAAAAGCCGCTGTCAGCATTGGATGGATACAACGGCAGAATATGCACGCCACCAATGCTATCGCCCAGATAGCGGTCGATCACTGTGTAGAGGTCAGCAAGGTTATTACCCAGCCGGTTCGGATAACAAATCAGCTGCACGGCATTCCGTAGCGACATGGCGGCCCCCTTTTCAGTTCAGCCCTCACGGGCAGTACACGAAAACGCCCTAGCAGGCTGTTTAAAACGTCACGGCTCTGCCAGGCGACAGCTTTCGATGCGATGCTCCCTACCCTAACAAGTATCACCAAGGCAGTTGATAAAAAATTGGGGGCAAATGTAAATAACCGCCATAAAAAAGGCCGGTAACCCTTGAGGTTACCGGCCTGATTTTGCAGCTTAGGCGCAGCTATTTTACAGCGGCTTGCCGCGATTTCCGTGAGCGGAAACAAAGCCCTGCACCACTTTCAGATCATTGGCAAGCACAGTACAGCGCTCTTCACGCTCGAACAGATCAACCAAGTGAGGCGGTAGCGCCGGGGCTTGGCCGATGCTGGCCTTCTCAACCGCTTCCGGGAATTTAACCGGATGCGCAGTACCGAGAATGACCATTGGCACGCTCAGGCTACGACGGCACTCACGCGCGGCTTTAACGCCAATAGCGGTGTGCGGATCGAGCAACTCGCCACACTCCTTGTAGACCTCGGCGATGGTTTCGCACGTCTCGTCATCATCCACGGCCAACGAATCAAACAACTTGCGGGTTTCGGTCCAGCGATCTTGCTCGACGCTGAAACCACCACCCTTCTTGAAGTTGGCCATCAATTCAGCAATAGCCGCACCGTTACGACCGTGCATATCAAACAACAGTCGCTCAAAGTTCGACGAAACCATGATATCCATCGACGGCGACAGCGTTGGGTGCAAGGTGTCTTTGACGTACTGATTACCGCTCATAAAGCGATGCAGGATGTCATTGCGGTTGGTTGCGACAATCAGTTGGCTGATTGGCAGGCCCATGTTGCGCGCCAGATAACCTGCGAAGATGTCGCCGAAGTTGCCGGTTGGCACCGAGAATGCCACCGAGCGCGCCGGACCACCAAGCTGCAAGGACGCGTGGAAGTAGTAAACGATCTGAGCCATGATCCGCGCCCAGTTGATCGAGTTTACCGCGACCAGGCGCGTGCCCTTGAGGAAGCTCTGGTCAGCAAAGCTGTCCTTGACCATCTCCTGGCAGTCATCGAAGTTACCTTCGACGGCAATGTTATGAATATTCTCACCGAGAATGGTGGTCATCTGCCGACGCTGAACTTCGGACACGCGGTTGTGCGGATGCAGGATGAAGATATCGACGTTTTCGCAACGGCGGCAGCCTTCAATCGCAGCGGAACCGGTATCACCCGAGGTGGCACCCATGATCACCACGCGCTCGCCGCGCTTTTCCAGCACGTAGTCAAGCAGGCGACCGAGCAACTGCAGAGCGAAGTCCTTGAATGCCAGCGTCGGGCCGTGAAACAGCTCAAGCACCCACTCGTTGCCGTTCAACTGGCGTAACGGAGCCACTGCGTTGTGGGCAAACACGCCATAGGTTTCTTCAAGGATCTTCTTGAAATCGGCATCCGGAATGCTACCCGTTACGAACGGACGCATGACTCGGAAAGCCAGCTCGTGGTACGGCAGGCCCGCCCACGAAGCGATCTCTTCCTGAGTAAAACGCGGCAAGTTCTCCGGCACATAGAGGCCGCCGTCACTGGCAAGTCCGGCCAGCAATACATCTTCGAAATTCAGGGCCGGTGCCTGGCCACGGGTGCTGATATAACGCATAACGATTTCCCTTAGACCAGTTGTTCAACGCGGATACGCACAACACTGCCAGCAATATCATCCAACGCCTCAAGCGCGGTGATGGCTTCATCGATCTGCGATTCGACGACACGGTGGGTGACCAGAATCATGGGCACCAAACCATCATGCTCTTCGACTTCTTTCTGCATGATCGATTCGATATTGATACCGCGAGCCGACAGAATGCTCGCCACCTGAGCCAGAACACCTGGCCGATCCTTGGCTTGAATACGCAGGTAATAAGCGCTCTCGCAGGCGTTGATTGGCAGGATCGGATGATCAGACAGCGCGTCTGGCTGGAACGCCAGGTGCGGCACATGGTTGGTCGGGTCAGTGGTCAAGGCACGCACAACGTCAACCAAGTCGGCAACCACAGACGAAGCGGTTGGCTCCATGCCAGCGCCAGCGCCGTAGTACAGCGTTGAACCCACTGCATCACCGTTGACCATGACCGCATTCATCACGCCATTGACGTTGGCGATCAGACGATCAGCCGGGATCAGCGTCGGATGCACGCGCAATTCAATGCCAGCCTCGGTACGACGCGCCACGCCCAAGTGCTTGATGCGATAACCCAGTGCATCGGCGTAGTTGACGTCCGCAGTGGTCAGCTTGGTGATGCCTTCGGTGTAGGCCTTGTCGAACTGCAGCGGAATACCAAAGGCAATCGAGGCCAGAATGGTCAGTTTGTGCGCCGCATCGATCCCTTCAACGTCAAAGGTCGGGTCCGCTTCGGCATAACCCAGTTCTTGAGCTTCAGCCAGCACGTCGGCAAAGGCACGGCCTTTTTCACGCATTTCGCTGAGAATGAAGTTGCCAGTGCCGTTGATGATGCCTGCCAGCCAGTTGATACGGTTGGCCGCCAGGCCTTCGCGGATCGCCTTGATCACCGGAATACCACCTGCAACCGCAGCTTCAAATGCGACGATCACGCCCTTTTCACGGGCCTTGGCAAAGATTTCATTGCCATGGACCGCAATCAACGCCTTGTTTGCTGTGACCACGTGCTTGCCGTTTTCAATGGCCTTGAGCACAACGTCACGGGCGATGGTGCTGCCACCAATAAGCTCGACAACCACTTCAATTTCAGGGTTGCTGACCAGTTCGAAGACATCGTTGGTAATTGCAGTGCCGGTCGTATCGCATTGCGGGTTAGCTGAACGCTGCGCAATTTGCGCCACTTCAATACCACGCCCAGCACGTCGCGCGATTTCTTCTGCGTTCCGCTTGAGCACGTTGAATGTACCGCCACCGACAGTACCTAAACCACAAATGCCTACTTTGACCGGTTTCACACTGAACTCCCATCTGTACTGCACAAAACGACCGACTCATAAGTCGGTCGCATAAAAAGAGAGCCGCACATTACGAAGCGGCTAGGTATTAGTCAATCTGCCCTGTAGCAGGGTCAAATCACCAGCTATTACTGGGCTGCAAGTGCCTGGGCGCCAAGTTGGGCAGCCGGCTGGTAGCCGGGGATCAACTGGCCGTTGGCAAGCACTACCGCCGGCGTCCCGCGTACGCCGATAGACTGCCCCAGGGCAAACTGCTTGGACACCGGGTTAGCGCAAGCTGCAGCCGAAATATTCTTGCCCTCGACCATTTTATCCATGGCGTCGCGGCGGTCTTTAGAACACCACACAGCTTGCAGCTGCTTGTCACCCGCCGAGCCCAAGCCCTGGCGCGGGAAGGCAACATAACGCACCTCGATGCCTTGCTTGTTCAGCTCAGCAACTTCGCCATGCAACTTGTGGCAATAGGGGCAAGTGGTATCAGTGAAGACGGTGATATGGGTCTTGGCCTTGCCCGTCGCCGGGTAAACCACCATTTCTGCCTCGGGAATATTGTTGATAGCCTTGGCGATGCCCTGGCTTTCAGCCTTTTCAGTCAAATTGACCGGCGCGCCATTTTGCATCTGGAACAAATAGCCCTGCATAACGAACTGGCCGTCAGCACTGGCGTAAATCACCCGGCCACCGGCGAGTTTGACTTCATACAAGCCTTTGAGCGGGCTCGCGGTGACGCTTTCGACAGGCACGTCGATCTGCAAGGTATCAAGCGTTTTACGGATAGCCTGCTCTGCTTCGTCAGCAAAGGCCACACTACTCAACAGTGCCAACGCAGCGGTCGCAATAATTCGGGTCAAGCGCATGGGTTCTCCTACAGAGCAGCGCAAATTTCGGAGGCTGGAGACTACCATAATTCGGCCTCGCGGGGCTGTGCCAAACAGCCTTATCCGCGCGGATGATGAACCGCATGCAACTCTTGCAGGCGAGCACGGGCAATGTGCGTGTAGATTTGCGTGGTCGACAGATCGCTGTGGCCCAATAGCATCTGCACCACACGCAGGTCAGCGCCGTGGTTAAGCAAGTGCGTGGCAAAGGCGTGGCGCAGCGTATGAGGCGACAATGACTTGGCGATACCGGCCACCCTGGCCTGATGCTTGATGCGATGCCAAAAGGTCTGCCTGGTCATTTGCTCGCCACGGGAACTGGGAAACAGCACATCACTGGGCTTGCCACCGAGTAAAAAACCGCGCGCCTCCTTGGTGTAGCGCTCAATCCAGACAATCGCTTCCTCGCCCAATGGCACCAGCCGCTCCTTGCTGCCCTTGCCCAATACACGCAGCACGCCTTGGCGCAGATTCACCTGTTCCAGCGTCAGACTGATCAACTCAGTCACCCGTAATCCGCAGGCATAGAGCACTTCAAGCATGGCACGGTCGCGCAGCCCAATGGGGTCATCCAGCTCGGGCGCCGCCAGCAACGCCTCGACATCAGCTTCAGACAGCGACTTGGGCAACGGGCGACCCAATTGCGGCAGATCGATCTGCAGCGTCGGGTCCTGGCTAATGATTCCTTCACGCAATAAATATCGGTAGAAACCACGCAAACCCGATAAAAACCGCGCAGTAGAGCGCGCCTTGTAACCTTCATTCAAACGCCAGGCCAGATGATCAAGAATCACCTCACGCCCGGCAGCTTCGAGCGTCAAGCCACGTGACTCGAGCCAAGCATTTAAATGAGTTAAATCACTGCGATAGGCATCGCGCGTGTGCGCGGAAAGGCCTTTTTCGAACCATAATGTTTCAAGGAACCGGTCAATCAGCGGATGTTCTAGCGTCGGCATAAGTAACTGCTTTAATGTGGCGTGCGCTTTAGGGGTCTCCTGAAAAAAGTAGTTTTTCAGAGGCTCCTTAGTCTTCCATAGCAAGTAACGCTGCACCAGTGACAAGGAGTCTTGATGAACGAAACACAAATTTTATTTGCCATTGGCGGCATCGGCGCAGCAGCGCTGGCCAGCCAATGGCTGGCTTGGCGCCTGCGCTTACCAGCCATTTTATTTTTACTGCTAAGCGGCTTGCTGGCCGGCCCCATCACCGGGATTCTTGACCCGCAAGCACTATTTGGTGACTTGCTGTTCCCACTGGTATCGCTGGCTGTGGCGCTGATCCTGTTTGAAGGCAGCCTGACGCTGCATATGTCTGAGTGGAAAGAGATCGGCACCGTGGTTCACCGCTTGGTGACATGGGGCGCGTTAATCACCTGGGCCGTCATTGCCTGCGCGACTCACTATTTGCTCGGCTTCAGCTGGGAGCTGGCACTGCTATTCGGCACCTTGACGCTGGTGACAGGCCCAACGGTTATCGTGCCGATGCTGCGCGTAGTGCGCCCCAAAGCCTCCATCGCCAACATCCTGCGCTGGGAAGGCATCGCCATTGACCCAATAGGCGCACTGCTTGCGGTCGTGGTCTTCAGTTTTATCGTCAGCATTGACGATGGCAGCCCTTGGGGACACAGCTTATCAACCTTCGGCGCGGTGATTGGCACGGGCGCACTGCTCGGCGTGATTGGTGGCTGGCTATTTGGCCAGGTGCTCAAGCGCCACTGGCTGCCTGAATACCTGCACAATCTCGCGTCCCTGGCCGCCGTGCTGGGTATTTTCATTACCTCCAACCAATTGATGCACGAATCCGGCTTGCTCGCTGTGACCGTCATGGGCATGTGGCTGGCCAATATGCGCGGCGTTGATGTCCGGCAAATCCTCCACTTCAAGGAGAACCTCAGCGTCTTGCTGATTTCTGGGCTGTTTATTCTGCTCGCCGCGCGCCTGGACCTAAACGCATTGATTGCGCTAGGCCCGGTGACCTTGGTGCTCTTGGCGATTATCCAGTTTGTCGCCCGGCCACTCAGCGTATTTGTCTGCACCCTTGGCTCGAACCTGAACTGGCGTGAACGAAGCCTGCTGGCCTGGATCGCGCCACGCGGCATTGTTGCGGCGGCGGTATCGGCCATCTTTGCCCTGCGCCTGCAAGAGGCTGGCGATGAGCAAGCGGTGTTGCTGGTGCCACTTACATTCCTGGTGATTATCGGCACTGTGGTGCTGCAAAGCGCCACGGCGCGCCCTTTGGCGCGGCTGCTGAAGGTCGCCGAGCCTGCGCCGAGCGGCTTCTTGATTGTCGGTGCCAACCCGGTAGCCCGCGCCATGGGTAAAGCCCTGCAAAGCCTTGGCAACCGCGTATTGCTCACCGACTCCAGCTGGGAAAACACCCGCGCGGCACGCATGGCCAACCTGCCGACCTATTTCGGCAACCCGACCTCTCAGCACGCCGAAGCCAATCTGGATATGGTTGGCCTGGGTCATCTGATTGCGCTATCGCCCTCCAGCGAGCTGAACGCCCTGGCCTGCATGCATTTCCGTCATGACTTTGCCGCGACGAACCGCTTCACCCTGCCCTCTGGCAACGACAGCCGGCGTTCAGACAAGCATCGCAGCAGCGACGGTGTACGCGGCCGTAACCTGGGTAGCGAAGCCATCAGCTTTCCCCAGTTCGCCAGTCGCTTGAGCAAAGGCGCGGAAATCCGCACCACCACGCTTAAAGCTGCATTCGGCTGGAAAGAGTACCAAGAGCTGCACGGGGACAGTGCTCTGCTGCTAATGGCGAGAGACCCCAAAGGCTGGATCCACGTCGCCACTCAGCCTTTGGATTTTGAACCTGAAGCCGACTGGACGCTGGTGTCATTGATTGATGACGTACCAACCTGCACGCCTGCGGCCAAAAGCGAACCAACAACGCAGTCCGAAACAGCCGCCGCAACCCCCAGCACCAACCAGTAATAACAGAGCGGCATAAGCTGAAAAGGCGCCTATAAAGGCGCCTTTTCAGTGTTTGCAGACCGCTTATGCGTCTTGCGGGAAGTCTGGCAAGACAGGCACTGGCCGCTTGTCATCATCAATGGCGACGAAGCTGAATACACCGCTGATTGCTCGCTCAACACCGTCTTGATACATGCTTTCAACGAAGACTTCGACCTCAACCTTGAGGCTGGTGTTGCCGACCTTGATGACCCGCCCAACCAACTCAACAATCGACCCTGCTGCAATCGCATGATTGAAGTCGATGCGGTCGGTGGACACCGTTACCAGAGAACGCCGACAAAAACGTGTCGCGGCAATAAACGACACCTCATCCATCCACGCCAGTGCTGTTCCACCGAACAGGGTGTTGTGATGATTGGTCGTCGGCGGGAACACGGCTTTAGCGACCCGTGTAGTTGAGAGTTCGATACGGCGCTGAATTTCTTGCTCACGAGGGGTCATGACATAGCAGCCTGTAGTTTAGCGTGGAGGAAGCATAATCATTGTAGGGCGCGACAAGGCGAAGCTTGTCCACCAGAGGTCGAATATCCACCAATAAAGCGACGCATGCCCGACTGATCATGCTTAAACGAAAAAGGCAGCCCGTAGGCTGCCTTTTTTTCAAAGAAAAACGTCTTACGACAGTTTTTCCTTGATGCGTGCTGCCTTACCAGACAGGTCACGCAGGTAGTAAAGCTTGGCTTTACGAACGTCACCGCGACGCTTAACGGCCAGGCTGTCAACCAGCGGGCTGTAGGTTTGGAAAGTACGCTCAACACCTACACCGTTGGAGATCTTACGAACAGTGAAAGCACTGTTCAGGCCACGGTTACGCTTGGCGATTACGACGCCTTCGAAAGCCTGCAGACGCTGACGGTCGCCTTCCTTAACTTTTACCTGAACGACAATGGTGTCGCCCGGTGCAAAAGGAGGGACTTCTTTGCTCATCTGCTCAGCTTCGATCTGCTGAATGATTTTGTTGGTCATGCTGCGCTCCTAAGACAAGCGGTCTGGCTTGTCATCGATACATTAACTATCGTCCCGCTGGCGGATGTATTCCTCCAGCAGCTTGTTCTCTTCCCCAGAAAGCGAGCGGCTATCCAGAAGATCAGCGCGTCGTTCGTGCGTCCTACCAAGGGACTGCTGCAAACGCCAGCGCCGGATATGTTCGTGGTTGCCGCTAAGCAGCACCTCAGGAACACGTTTATCCGCATACACCTCCGGGCGGGTGTAGTGCGGGCAGTCAAGCAAGCCATCCGTAAAGGAGTCTTCCTCGGCCGAACCTGCATGACCTAATGCACCAGGCAAAAGGCGCGTTACCGCATCGATCAGAACCATGGCTGGCAGCTCACCGCCAGACAAGACGTAATCCCCAATCGACCATTCTTCATCAACATGCGCTTCAATAAAGCGCTCATCGATGCCTTCGTAGCGACCTGCGATGAGGATCAAAGCCTCTTCGTTTGCCAGTTCGCGTACTGCTGACTGAGTCAGCTGGCGACCTTGCGGCGAAAGATAAATCACCTTCGCTTTTTCACCTGCGGCGTGCTTGGCGTCGAGCAAAGCATCCTCAAGCGGCTTGATCTTCATCACCATGCCTGGACCGCCACCAAAAGGTCGATCATCCACAGTGTGATGACGATCGCTGGTGTAGCTCCGCGGATTCCAACAAGTAAGCTGCAACAGCTCTTGTTTCACCGCACGGCTGGTAATGCCATATTCGCTGATGGCAGCAAACATTTCCGGGAACAACGTAATGACTTCAACGCGCAAGCTAGGCATGGCGCTTAGAAGTCCGCATCCCAGTCAACCCGCATTTCGCCAGCACTCAAGTCAATCGACAACACGCATTGCTCGGTATAGGGCAACAGGCGTTCGCGATCATCAAGGCTGTCGGCGCAGGCTTTGACTACCATCACATCGTTGGCTCCAGTCTCAAACAGATGGTCAATCTTGCCGAGCAACTGCCCTGCCTGATCAATCACCTTAAGACCTTCCAACTGATACCAGTAGAACTCACCATCGGTTAGTTCCGGTAATTGGCTGCGAGGCACGCAAATCTCAAAGCCGGCGTAAGTACGCGCAACTTCGCGATCATCGAGACCTTTCAACTTCGCTACCAGGACCTTGCCTTGCAAGCGCCCACTGGCCACTTCAACTTGCTTAACCTCGTTGTCACGCCTGAGCGTCCAACGCGGATAATCGAGCACGTTATCGATCGGATCGGTAAAGGAATACACCTTCACGTCGCCTTTCACGCCATGCACCGATACGATCTTGCCGAGGACAACCAAGTCTTCAGCTGGGGCTGGCGTTGTGCTCATAAATACTTAGGCTGCAGCCTTAGCATTTTCCTTCAGCAGCTGAGCAACACGCTCAGACGGCTGCGCACCCTGGCCAAGCCAGTAAGTAACGCGTTCTTCGTTTACGGACAGCTTGATTTCGTTACCCGATGCAACTGGGTTGAAGAAACCAACACGCTCAACGAAACGACCATCGCGCGCATTGCGGCTGTTGGTCACTGTGAGGTGGTAAAATGGGCGCTTTTTAGAGCCGCCACGGGCTAGACGGATGGTTACCATTAAACTTCGTTCCTGTAGTCGGTGCTGCAAAACTGATAATGCAAGCATCGGGCACTAGGCCCGAAAGGCCGCATATTCTAAGGATAATCCGGTTTTTTGCAAATAACTTTTTGCCCCCGCCGGTCCGGGTCGTGACTTGGCATGCCTGCCAAGCCATTCAAACCATCTTGAAAAAACACCTGAACAGCCTGCTTTAGTGGGCTGCAGCTGTATCTCAAGACACTGAATTACATCTTGGGCATCCCGCCGCCACCTGGCAACATTCCGCCCATACCGCGCATCATTTTCGCCATGCCGCCTTTGGCGGTGAATTTTTTCATCATTTTCTGCATCTGCTTGTGCTGTTTTATCAGCCGGCCGATGTCTTGAACCTGGGTACCAGAACCCATGGCGATACGACGCTTGCGCGAACCACTGATAACTTCAGGGTCGCGACGCTCAGCGGGAGTCATCGAGTTAATGATGGCCTCCATCTGCTTGAATTGTTTTTCAGCTGCGCCTTGGGCATTACCCATCTGTGCGAGATTAACCCCGCCCATTTGCGGCAGCTTGTCCATGAGCCCGCCAAGGCCGCCCATGTTTTTCATTTGCTGGAGTTGATCACGGAAGTCTTCGAGATCGAAGCCCTTGCCCTTTTTCAGCTTTTTGGTGAGCTTGTCGGCCTTGTCACGATCAAGGGTTTGCTCGGCTTGCTCAATCAGGCTGAGCACGTCGCCCATGCCAAGGATGCGCGAGGCAATACGATCCGGGTGAAACGGCTCGAGCGCGTCGCTCTTCTCGCCCATGCCGATGAACTTGATCGGCTTGCCGGTGATATGACGCACGGACAGCGCCGCACCACCCCGGGCATCACCATCGACCTTGGTCAGTATGACCCCGGTCAACGGCAGCGCATCAGCGAAGGCCTTGGCGGTGTTGGCGGCATCCTGACCGGTCATGGCATCAACCACGAACAGGGTTTCAGCAGGCTTGACCGCCGCGTGCAGCGCCTGGATCTCAGCCATCATTTCAGCATCAACGGCTAAACGACCGGCGGTATCGACCAGCACCACATCAATGTACTTGAGTTTGGCTTCACTGATCGCAGCCAGCGCAATATCCACTGGCTTTTGCGTGATGTCCGACGGGAAGAAGGTCACACCAATATCATTGGCCAGGGTTTCCAGCTGCTTGATCGCCGCAGGGCGATAAACGTCAGCCGAAACCACCAGCACGCTTTTCTTCTTACGTTCTTTTAGAAACTTTGCCAGTTTGCCGACAGTGGTGGTTTTACCCGCACCTTGCAGACCCGCCATCAACACCACGGCAGGCGGCGTCACACTCAAGGCCAGGTCTTCGTTGGCAGCGCCCATCAGCTCTTCGAGCTCGGCGCGCACAATCTTCACAAAGGCTTGGCCCGGGGTCAGGCTTTTCGACACCTCGGTGCCAACAGCGCGGTCTTTAACCCGGTTAACGAACTCTTTGACCACAGGCAACGCAACGTCAGCCTCGAGCAAAGCCATGCGCACTTCACGCAGGGTGTCCTGGATATTTTCCTCTGTCATCTTGGCTTTGCCAGTGACATTTCGCAGCGACTGCGAGAGGCGGTCTGTTAAATTTTCGAACATGCTCGTTCCTTTCAGGTTCAGCTGAACCGAGGCTGGG
The DNA here is from genome assembly GCF_963970595.1 of Pseudomonas sp. RL_15y_Pfl2_60. Taxonomy (NCBI): domain Bacteria; kingdom Pseudomonadati; phylum Pseudomonadota; class Gammaproteobacteria; order Pseudomonadales; family Pseudomonadaceae; genus Pseudomonas; species Pseudomonas sp. RL_15y_Pfl2_60. The sequence continues at coordinate 279,290 of NZ_CAXAOE010000004.1, forward strand.
CTTGCAACTAGCCGGCGATTATAACCAACTGTTTGCAACACTGACACCGCCAGTAGTCTTTCGTAAATTATGCTTTATGTGCCAAACTCAGCGCCTTTCGGGCTTTCCCCACTAGGATTTATGCACCCATTGCTGCCCAGCTTAGCGGCTGCATGCCTTTACGGCGGCGCTGCAATCTACCAAGGCCTGCGCCTTTCCACGCGCAGCAACCCTGACAAACGCCTGCTTGGCCTGCTCGGCGCGCTCGCGCTGTTGTTTCATGGCGGCAGTCTTTTCGTGCAAATGCATCACGACATTGGCATGCAGTTAGATTTCTTTAACGCCGCCAGCCTGATTACATTCGCCGTGATCAGCATCACATTACTGGCCTGCCTGCGCATTCCAGTGGAAAATTTGTTGCTGTTTTTGTTTCCGCTGGGCTGCTTAACTGTGCTGCTCGCACAATTTATGCCCATCGGCACCATAGACCCAATCGACGAAGAACCCGGCATTATTGCCCATATCCTGCTGTCGATCATTGCCTACGGCATGCTCACGATTGCGGTATTCCAGGCCTTGCTCGTGTCCATGCAGGACTACCAACTCAAGCACAAGCACCCATCAGGCCTGACCAAGAACTTCCCGCCGCTACAAACCATGGAAAGCTTGCTGTTTGGCTTCTTGTGGGCTGGCTGGATCTTGCTCTCGCTGTCGTTGTTGTCGGGTGCGCTTTTCATCGATGACTTATTTGCACAGCATTTAGTGCATAAAACCATCCTTTCTTGCTTCGCCTGGATCGTCTTCGCCGTACTCCTCTGGGGTCGCCATCAGCTTGGCTGGCGCGGACACAAGGCAATTCGCTGGACCCTCGCAGGCTTTTGCCTGTTGATGCTCGCCTACTTTGGCAGCAAGCTGGTCCGTGAATTCATCCTGCACATATAGGTAGGCCCGCACCTCGTGGACACATTGCCCCCCGGCTTTTTGCTTGGCGTTCTGATTTTCCTGCTGGCTTGTTCAGCGTTCTTCTCCAGTTCTGAAACGGGCATCCTCAGCCTAAACCGCTACCGCCTGCGCCACATGACCAAAGAAGGTCATCGCGGTGCCAAGCGGGTCAGCGCCCTGCTCAGCCGCCCCGACCGGCTGCTCGGGACAATCCTGATCGGCAACAACTTCGTCAATATTCTTGCCTCGTCGATCGCCACCGTATTGGCAATCAAACTGTGGGGCGAAGCCGGTATTGCCATTGCCACCATCGGCTTGACCATCGCCCTGCTGATTTTCGGTGAAATCACGCCAAAGACCCTGGCAGCCTTGCACCCAGAACGCGTGGCCTACCCGTTCAGCATGCCCCTGACCATTCTACTCAAACTGTTTTATCCGCTGGTCATCATGCTCGGCTGGGTCAGCAACGGCCTGCTCAGGCTGCTGGGTATTGATCCAACCAGTAAAAGCAGCGACAGCCTAACTACCGAAGAACTGCGCAGCGTTGTGCGTGAGTCAGGTCATGAGTTGCCGAAAAACCGCCAAAGCATGCTGTTGGGCATTCTTGACCTGGAAAAGGTCACGGTTAACGACATCATGATCCCGCGCAATGAAGTCACCGGTATCGACCTTGAAGACGACATCGAGGTCATCATTACCCAGTTGGTCAGCACCACGCATACACGCTTGCCAGTGTTTCGCAATGACATCAACCAGATCGAAGGCGTGGTACACATCCGCCAGATTGCCCGCCTGCTAACCAGCAACCAACTGACCAAGGACAGCCTGCTGGGCGCCTGCATGGAGCCGTATTTCGTACCCGAAAGCACGCCGCTCTCGACCCAGTTGATCAACTTCCAGAAGCAGAAACACCGTATCGGCATCGTCGTCGATGAATACGGCGATGTGATCGGCGTGGTTTCGCTGGAAGACATCCTTGAAGAAATCGTTGGCGACTTCAGCAACCAAAACACCCTGCGCAACCCGGACATCCACCCGCAAGACGATGGCACCCAAGTCATCGACGGCGCGGCCTACATCCGTGAAGTCAACAAAGCGCTGGACTGGGAATTACCCTGTGAGGGGCCCAAAACCCTCAATGGTCTGATTACCGAAGTTCTGGAAAGCATTCCAGACAGCCCGGTATGCCTGAAGATTGGCGACTACCACCTTGAAATCCTGCAATCGTCTGACAACCGCGTCAAAAGCGTGAAGGCTTGGCAGGCACAAAGCAGCGATACCGACAGCGACACTAGCGACTGATGGTGGCCGCTAGATCCTGGGCCCAGGCCCGATAACCGATGCTTGATGGGTGATAACCATCAAGCGCCAGGTACTCTGCAGCAAACATCAGCCTCATGGGCGCATAATGAGCGCCACATTCAGCCGCCACCTGCTGCAGCTGAGCATCCAACTGCAGGGCACGAGCGCCTAGCAACCAGCGCATCAGCCTCGGCAGCGCACTAAAGTGCTGCAACGGTGGCACGCCAGTCAGCACCGACACCGCACCTCCTGCCTGCAAGCCAGTTGCTAGCCTGCTCAATGCGCAGTGCCAGCGCCGAAGCCCGGTCAAATGCGTGCAATCATTAACCCCAAACACCAGCACGACCCAATCAAGACCCTCGACCTCTGCTTGCGGCAGCAAGCGCTGGCATGCCTGCTCGGCGGTTATGCCATTCTCGCCCAGCGCCCGCCATGCAACCGGCCGCTGATGACGAACAGCTAATTCATCGGCCAGTTGCCCGACCAGCGCCTGCTGCAAACAACTTGCGCCGACGCCGACTACAGTCGACTCGCCCAGCACCAATAAGCGCAGGGGCTGACCTGCATAGCGGGGCCCGGCCAAGCCCTGGACGGGCCCAGCAGCGGGCGCAAGACGCAGCGCAGTGCGCCGCGTATGGATGGCGAGCGGCAACAGCAGTGGCGACATCAGGCCAACCAGCAGCCACCAACGCCATCCCTGGATCTTCACAGCTCGACGTTGACCGCCCTGGCCGCACGCATTGCCTTGGCTCGCGCCATCTCCAGCGACTCATCACGCGCCAGGGCGACACCCATGCGTCGCTGACCATTGACTTGTGGCTTGCCGAACAAACGCAGCATGGTGTCAGGCTCCGCCAGGGCAGCGCCGAGATTACCGAAGCTGACCTGCTCCGATTGCCCTTCGACCAGCACCACCGCCGAGGCAGAAGGACCAAACTGGCGAATCACCGGGATTGGCAGGCCAAGGATGGCCCGCGCGTGCAAGGCAAACTCCGACAGGTCCTGGGAGATCAAGGTGACCATGCCGGTGTCATGCGGGCGTGGCGAGATCTCACAGAACCAGACCTGGTCGCCCTTAACAAACAATTCGACACCAAACAGGCCACGACCGCCCAGCGAGTCAGTCACCGCCAAGGCAATGCGCTCAGCCTCAGCCATGGCTTTGGGGCTCATTGGCTGCGGCTGCCACGACTCCTGGTAATCCCCACGCTCCTGACGATGCCCCACAGGCGCACAGAAGGTGGTGCCATTGATATGACGCACCGTCAGCAGCGCAATCTCGTAGTCGAAGTCGATAAAGCCTTCGACAATCACCCGCCCCTTGCCCGCGCGGCCGCCCTCCTGAGCATAATCCCAGGCTGACTGGACATCCGCGGAACCCTTGAGTACCGATTGACCCTTGCCAGAAGAACTCATGATGGGCTTGACCACGCAGGGGAAACCGATTTTGGCCACTGCGGCCTCAAACGCCTCGAATGAGTCAGCAAATTCATAGGGTGAGGTTGGCAAGCCGAGTTCTTCAGCGGCCAAACGGCGAATACCTTCGCGATTCATGGTCAGTTGGGCGGCACGCGCACTGGGAATCACGGTGTAGCCTTCACTTTCCAGCTCAGCCAGGGTCGCGGTGGCAATTGCCTCAATCTCGGGCACGATGTAATGCGGTTTTTCCTGCTCAATCACAGCGCGAAGCTCCGCGCCATCGAGCATATTGACCACATGACTGCGGTGCGCAACCTGCATCGCCGGGGCATTGGCATAGCGATCAACAGCAATCACCTCAACCCCGAGGCGCTGCAGCTCGATCACCACTTCCTTGCCCAGCTCGCCCGAGCCACACAACAAGACACGCGTCGCGCTAGGTGATAACGGGGTTCCGATACGGGGCATAACAATTCCTTGGGCTGGCTTAAATATAAGGGATGGCAGCCCGCGCCGAATGCGTCCGGGCTAATAGATGCACAAACCGACATGGCGCATGCGCTAGAGAATAATACCCTTGCTCACCGCGCGCTGATGGCACTGAACCAGTACATCGCGACGCTCCTGGTTATCCATGCGACTCCAGCGGGTGATTTCAGCAACATTACGCTGGCAACCAATGCAGATATCCTCTTCATCCAGCGCACAGACATGCACGCAGGGTGAGGCAACTGGACGTTCATCAATCATTAATCTTCTTGCTCAGTCAAATCACGCGCATAGCGCTGGGCATTGTGGACATAGTGCGCGGCACTGGCCTCAAGCATTTTCTTTTGCGCATCTGTCAACTCGCGCACAACCTTGCCTGGCGACCCCATGACCAGCGAACCATCAGGAATCTCCTTGCCTTCACCAATCAGCGAATTGGCACCGATGATGCAATATTTGCCGATTTTGGCGCCATTGAGCACCACGGCATTAATCCCGATCAAGCTGTAATCACCGACCGTGCAACCGTGCAGCATGGCGTTATGACCAACGGTCACGCCTTTACCCAGGGTCAGCGGGAACCCCATGTCGGTGTGCATGACGCTGCCGTCTTGCACGTTGCTGTGCTCACCAATGTGGATCAGCTCATTATCACCGCGCAGCACAGCGTTAAACCACACGCTTGCGCCCGGCTCCAACTTGATCTTGCCAACCAGGGTGGCATTCGGTGCGGCCCAGCTTTCAGGATGAGCATCAACTTCGGATTGTCCAAGACGGTATTTCACAGGCATTCCTCACGTAAGGCTAATGAAGTGCTTTGGCGGCGTGTGCAAATCAATCGGCGACTCGTCGTAGAGCAGATTGATCAGCTCGACCAACATGATCGCCGTCAGCCCCCATATTTTATATTCGCCAAAACGGTAACTCGGCACATACCAACTCTGGCCGAGATAATCGATACGGTGCGTGGTCTCCCGTGGATCTTCACGGAAAAACTTCAATGGCACCGAAAACACCGAGGCAATCTCGCCATCGTTGGGCCGGTAATCGACAAAATCGGGTACCACGCCCACGAATGGCGTGACTTGTATGCCGTGACGCGAAACCAAGGTGCTGAGCGGGCCAATCACCTCGACCAGACCAGGCGGTAAGGCTATTTCTTCTTCGGCCTCGCGCAGCGCGGTTTGCACCAGATCCTGGTCTTCAGGGTCACGACGACCACCAGGAAACGCAACCTCACCACCGTGCGTAGACAAACCACTGGCACGCAAGGTCAGCACCACTTCCGGGTCATCACTGCGGGTAATCGGAACCAGCACCGCCGCCTCAGGGAAACCACGATCCGTTTCCAGAACTAACGGCTGATGGGACCGTACACGTTGGAGTAGCTCATCGAGCATGGGCAATCTCAGTGTTTTTTTCTTCCATGGATAATGGCATGAAAGCCCGCGACACCCAAGCTTGGGACTACGTCGAAATTGCCTTATTGAGGACACAAAGCAGCCACTGGCTAAGGTCGCGAGCGACGATAGGACAAGGCGCAACAACAGCGGGAGCAACTACCAAAGGCTGGCCCAGCAAGGGCTGCCCCCGTAATATCGAGCGCAGTGGTTATCAGAGGTTCGACAGATTGATTCAAGCAGGCTTATCAAGCCAAGATATGCAACGAGCAACGAGGAAACGGCATGAAGTTCTGCAGTCAGTGTGGTAACCCGGTCAGCCATAGAATCCCCGAGGGGGACAGCCGCTTACGCTTTGTCTGCGAGCTCTGTAGCACAATTCACTATGAAAACCCGCGCATAGTTGCGGGCTGCATTCCGGTTTGGAACCAGCAAATCCTGCTCTGCCGCCGTGCAATAGAGCCGCGCCGGGGGTTCTGGACGCTTCCCGCCGGTTTTATGGAAAATGGCGAGACCATCGAGCAAGCCGCTGCCCGTGAAACAGCAGAGGAAGCCTGCGCTCGGGTGCATGACTTAGCCCTATATAACCTAATTGATTTACCGCATATCAATCAGGTGCATGTATTCTTCCGGGCAGAGCTGACTGACCTCGACTTTGCGGTAGGCGCTGAAAGCCTGGAAGTTGCCCTATTCAATGAAGCCGACATCCCTTGGTCAGAGCTGGCTTTCCCGACAATCGGGCGTACTTTAGAATGCTACTTTGCCGACCGTATAACGGCTCAATTTCCGGTCCGCAATGAGTCTCTAGAGGCCTTGCGCGCACACTATAAAAAAGTAGCTTTTTGATCATATGGATATCGTTCTGATGCGCTGGTTGCTGGTTCTAATCTGCTTTTCCCTTGCTGCAAACGCGAGTGCAAACACTCCCGTGCCGCCTCCTCTACAGAAAAGCCATCAAGCTCAGCGCATCGACAAAGTGCTGATCCTCAAGTCCGAACGCAAGCTGCAACTCATCAGCAAAGGTCAGCCATTCAAAAGCTATCGTGTTTCCCTGGGAAAAAAGCCGCAGGGCCACAAGCAGTTTGAAGGCGACCAACGCACGCCTGAAGGGATTTACTGGCTTGATTGGCGCAAAACCAGCGATAACTACCAGTTATCGATGCACATCTCATACCCCAACGCCCGCGACCAGGCCTTTGCGCGCAGCAAAGGGCTATCGGCCGGCGGCATGATCATGATTCACGGTACACCGATCGACGAAGAGTATCCTGAGTGGTACTTCAGCACGCTGGACTGGACCAACGGCTGCATCGCCATGAAGAACACTGACATGCGCGAAATCTGGTCGCTCGTAAAAGACGGCACACTGATCGAGATTCGCCCCTAATTCGCCGCTGCACCTGTATTTTCGACCACCTTTTGCACCGCCGACATGGCCTGGTTTGCGCTCTTGGTGGGCTAGCTGCGCGTTGCCACACCCTACTTGCTTGCCGTTATGCAGATCCATCGTTGCACCGCCGGCATGCTTTAACTTGCGTCCTTGGTGGGCTATTGCACTCGACCTAATCCGTCTAACTCAAAACTGCAGATCAGATAGGCGCCAAACTTGATACGCAGGCGCTTCATAAGGATGACTGGCTTTCAACGCCTTGACGCTGTCGTGGATTAGCTCATCGGCTACCACCACCTCGACCTTCCATTCGGAAATCCGCTCGACGACGCCTTCGCCACCCAGATAGGGCTGGCTGCCGGGCAGCGGCCTAAACTGACCTTGCCCCAACACCTGCCAGCAACAATGGTCATAGTTGCCTACATGCCCGGCCCCTGCGGCAAAAATTGCAGCTTTAACGGTTTCGAGGTGACTTTCAGGCACGTAAAAGCACAATTTGTACATCAAGATCTCCGCAATACAGGCAATTTGGCCAATAATGCCATTTTGCCATCAATGCATCTAACTGCAGTTCAAATATCCTTATTAAAAGACCTGAATCCCTGAAAAACGTTCAGCGACGACACCGACGTCAGCGCCCGGGCCAGCGAAACATGATCGCTATCACAATTGGTCAGGCGCACAAGGCCTCCATCAGCAACTGCCGAGGGACGCAAAACATAAAGGGGCAAACCACAATCAAGGTGCCTGGACGAAAATCCAGCGCGCCAATACAGCAACGCCTCGCCAGATTATGTCTGGCGAGGCGTTGCTAATGGTTTGCAGAGTATGGGTTCGCCAGGCCGACCATCAGCCTGGCGAACTAGGGTCGTTAATCGACCCACACGCGGGCATTGCGGAACATGCGTAGCCAGGCACCGTCTTCATCCCACTCATCCGGACACCATGAGTTCTGCACCGCGCGGAATACCCGCTCAGGGTGCGGCATCATGATGGTCACACGACCATCACGGCTGGTCAGGCCAGTGATGCCACGCGGTGAGCCGTTGGGGTTGGCAGGGTAGGTTTCGGTGATCTTGCCGTGGTTATCGACAAAACGCATCGCCACGCAGCCTGATAAGTCAGCCTCAAGCAACGCCTCCTTGCTCTCAAACTCCGCGTGACCCTCACCATGCGCAATGGCGATTGGCATGCGCGAACCCGCCATGCCGCGCAGGAAGATCGACTCGGACTCCTGCACCTGAACCATCGCCACACGGGCCTCGAACTGCTCGGAACGGTTACGTACGAAGTGCGGCCAGAACTCGCTGCCTGGAATCAATTCATGCAGGTTGGAGAGCATCTGGCAGCCGTTACACACGCCTAGCGAGAAGCTGTCTTTACGCTCAAAAAACGCGCTGAACGCATCACGCGCCCGGTTGTTAAACAGGATCGACTTGGCCCAGCCTTCGCCAGCCCCCAGCACGTCACCATAGGAGAAGCCGCCACAAGCCACCAGGCCTTTGAAAGCTTCCAGATCTACACGGCCCGCCAGGATGTCGCTCATATGCACATCGACAGCGCTGAACCCGGCACGATCGAACGCCGCCGCCATCTCAACCTGGCCGTTGACGCCTTGCTCACGCAGTACTGCAATTTGCGGGCGCAGGCCTTTCTTGATGAACGGCGCGGCAATGTCTTCATTGACATCAAAGCCCAACTTGGCGCTCAGACCTGGATTGTCTTCTTCGAGCAGCGCATCGAACTCTTGATCGGCACACTCGGCGTTATCGCGCAGGCGTTGAATCTGATAGCTGGTCTCGGACCACTGACGCTGCAGAATCCGGCGCTCTGCCGAGAATACCGCGACATCCTTGTAGCTGATTTCGATGTGGCCGTTGTTGACCGGCTTGCCGATCACCGCAACGCAGTCATCAAGACCTGCGGCCGAGAACTGCGCAAGCACTTCTGCGGTGAAGTCCTGGTTGACCTGAATGACCGCGCCCAACTCTTCGTTGAACAGCACGCCCGTCAACTCATCATGGCTCAGCGCCAAAGTGTCGAGTTGCAGGTTTAGGCCGCAGTGGCCAGCAAAGGCCATCTCAACCACAGTCGCCAACAAGCCACCGTCAGAACGGTCGTGATAAGCCAGCAAGCGCCCGTCAGCATTGAGCCCCTGGATAACAGCGAAGAACGCCTTGAGATCTTCTGCGTCATCGACATCCGGGGCCTGTTTGCCCAGCTTGCCGTAGACCTGCGCCAAGATCGAGGCGCCCATCCGGTTCTGGCCACGGCCGAGGTCGATCAGGATCAGATCGGTCTCGCCTTTGTCCATGCGCAGTTCAGGGGTCAGCGTGCGACGAATATCCGTTACTGGCGCGAAGCCAGTGACAATCAAGGACATTGGCGAGGTCACGCTCTTGGCGTCATCACCGTCCTGCCAACGGGTCTTCATCGACATTGAGTCTTTACCCACCGGAATGGTGATACCCAACTCAGGGCACAATTCCATGCCGACGGCTTTAACCGTGTCATAAAGGCGTGCATCTTCGCCCGGATGCCCTGCGGCGGCCATCCAGTTCGCCGACAGTTTAATGTCGGAAATTTTGGCAATGCAGGCACCCGCCATGTTGGTCAGTGTTTCGCCAATGGCCATGCGCCCGGAGGCTGGGGCATTGAGCAAAGCCAGCGGGGTGCGCTCACCCATGGCCATGGCTTCGCCGTTATAGGTGTCGAAACTGGCTGCGGTCACGGCGCAATCGGCAACCGGAACCTGCCAAGGACCGACCATCTGGTCACGCGCCACCATACCGGTGATGGTGCGGTCGCCAATGGTGATCAAGAAGTTCTTGCTGGCCACGGCCGGGTGATGCAGAACGCGGGTTACCGCCTCACTGATCTCAACCGCAGCCGGGTCGAAATCATCGCCCAACTCGGCTTCACGGTCAGCAGTGCGATGCATGCGCGGCGCCTTGCCGAGCAACACATTGAGTGGCATGTCGACTGCGTTGTTGCCGAAATGGCTATCGGCAACGGTCAGGTGACGCTCTTCAGTGGCCTCGCCGACCACTGCGAACGGGCAGCGCTCACGTTCGCAAATCGCTTTGAAACGCTCGAAATTAGCGGCATCGACCGCCATTACATAGCGTTCCTGGGATTCGTTACACCAGATCTCCAGTGGCGCCATGCCTGGTTCATCGTTAGGCACCGCACGCAGGTCAAAACGACCACCGCGCTCGCCATCGTTAACCAGTTCCGGGAATGCGTTGGACAAGCCACCCGCACCGACATCATGGATAAAGCTGATCGGGTTGTCTGCACCCAACTGCCAGCAGCGGTCGATAACCTCTTGGCAACGACGCTCCATTTCCGGGTTTTCACGCTGAACCGAAGCAAAGTCAAGATCAGCCGAGCTGGCACCGGTGGCCATGGACGAAGCAGCACCGCCACCCAAGCCAATCAACATGGCCGGGCCACCGAGCACGATCAGCTTGGAGCCAACCGTGATTTCGGCTTTCTGTACATGATCTTCACGGATGTTACCCATGCCGCCAGCCAACATGATCGGCTTGTGGTAACCGCGCACTTCGTCGCCGTGCGGCGTGCTGATCGACTGCTCGAACGTACGGAAATAACCGGTCAATGCCGGGCGGCCGAATTCGTTGTTGAATGCAGCGCCGCCCAACGGGCCTTCGAGCATGATGTCCAACGCAGTAACAATGCGCTCAGGTTTACCGTAAGGCACTTCCCAAGGCTGTTCAAAGCCCGGAATCTGCAGGTTAGAGACGGTAAAGCCAGTCAGGCCCGCCTTCGGCTTGGCGCCACGACCGGTTGCGCCTTCGTCGCGAATTTCACCGCCGGAGCCGGTCGATGCACCCGGAAACGGCGCAATCGCTGTTGGATGGTTGTGTGTTTCAACCTTCATCAGGATGTGTACAGGCTCTTTGACAGCGCCGTATTCACGGGTTTCAGCATTCGGGAAAAAACGCCCAGCAGTGCTGCCAACGATGACCGCAGCGTTGTCTTTATAAGCTGACAGAACGCCTTCGCTGTGCATCTGGTAGGTATTTTTGATCATGCCGAACAGCGATTTTTCTTGCGCCTGGCCATCGATATCCCAGCTCGCATTGAAAATCTTGTGACGGCAATGCTCGGAGTTGGCCTGGGCGAACATCATCAGTTCGATGTCATGCGGGTTACGACCCAAGGAGCCGAAACTGCTGACCAAATAATCGATTTCATCTTCAGCCAGCGCCAAGCCCAGCTCGACGTTGGCTTTTTCCAGCGCAGCGCGGCCACCACCGAGCACATCGACCACGGTCAATGGCTTGGGCATTGCGTGACTGAACAGCGCCGCTGCGTCTTCGAGATTCTCCAGCACCAGCTGGGTCATGCGGTCATGTAGCAGCACGGCCACCTGTTCACGGGCGGCCGCATCCAGCTCACCGGTAACGTAGTAGGCAATACCGCGTTCAATGCGATGAATTTTCGCCAGGCCACAATTGCGAGCAATGTCACTGGCCTTACTCGACCAAGGTGAAATCGTGCCAAACCGTGGAATCGTCAGAAACAAGCGACCGCTTGGCTCCTGCACTTCTACACTTGGCCCGTATTTGAGCAAACGAGCCAAGACTTGCTCTTCGTCAGCGGTCAGAACACCGACAACATCGGCGAAGTGTGCAAATTCGGCGTACAGCCCAGTAACAGCCGGTATTTTGCGGGTAAGTTGCTCAAGCAACTTGCCGTGACGAAAAGCAGAAAGAGCGGGGGCGCCGCGCAAGATCAACATCGATGACAGCCTCTGGGAAGGGGGTGTGCTTTGAGGCCGTGCATTCTAGCCTAAAGCGCCGAACACATCACCCGTTTGCCTACGCCAAAACGACAGTCTGCTCGCTAGCAGAGAAGCAGTCGCCTGTCGAGATATTGCAAGGCGAATCCTTTGCGTATACTGCATCGATGTATTCCCAATCAGCGATCCGCACGCGCTACGCCAAATGGCTGTCAGCGATCGGAATCCTTCTGCTGCTAAATGGCTGTGGGGCCGAAGAAAAAGTACCCACAACCCTTGAGCAAGTGCAGGCGGAGGGAGTACTGCGCGTGATCACCAGGAACAGCCCAGCCACCTACTTCCAGGATCGCAATGGCGAGACCGGCTTTGAATATGAGCTGGTCAAACGTTTTGCCGCCGACCTTAAAGTCGAGCTGAAAATTGAAACAGCCGACAATCTGGATGATCTTTTTAACCGTTTAAACAGCGCAGACGGTCCGGTATTGGCTGCCGCTGGTCTGGTCGATAGCGCCGGACGCAAGCAACAAGCACTGTTTTCCACACCTTATCTCGAAGTCACCCCACAAGTTATTTACCGCCAGGGGGAGCGTCGCCCTACTCGCCCCGAAGATCTACTCGGCAAACGTATCGTGGTGCTTAAAGGCAGCAGCCATGCCGAACAACTGGCTGAGCTGAAAGTGCAAATGCCAACACTTGAATATGAAGAGTCTTCCGACGTGGAAATCGTCGACTTACTGCGCATGGTCGATGAAGGCCAGATCGATCTGACGCTGGTCGACTCCAACGAACTGGCGATGAACCAGGTCTACTTCCCCAATGTGCGTGTGGCATTCGACCTGGGCGACTCGCTCAATCTTGCCTGGGCCGTAAAGCCGGGCGAAGACCACAGCCTGCTCGACGAGGTCAATACCTTCATTGTCCGCGCCAAGGAAAACGGCAGCCTCAAGCGCTTAACCGATCGTTACTACGGCCACGTTGATGTACTCGGCTATGTCGGCGCATACACCTTTGCCCAACACCTGCAAAAACGCTTACCGCGTTATGAGCAGTTCTTCCGCCAGGCTGGACGTAGCAACAATATCGACTGGCGATTACTCGCTGCAATGGGTTATCAGGAATCCCTTTGGCAACCCACCGCCACCTCTAAAACAGGGGTTCGCGGGCTAATGATGCTCACCCTGCGGACAGCTCAGGCAATGGGCGTTTCCAATCGACTGGACCCCAAGCAAAGCATTGATGGCGGTGCCAAGTACATTATTCACGTTAAAGAATTACTGCCTGAGAGCATTCAAGAGCCAGACCGGACCTGGTTCGCCCTCGCTGCCTATAACGTGGGCGGTGGCCACTTGGAAGATGCCCGCAAACTCACTGAAGCCGAAGGGCTTGATCCGAATAAATGGCTTGATGTGCAGTCAATCCTGCCGCGCCTCGCGCAAAAGAAGTGGTACAGCAAAACGCGCTACGGTTATGCGCGTGGCGGCGAGCCGGTGCATTTTGTACGCAACATCCGCCGTTACTACGACATCCTCACCTGGGTGACTCAGCCTCAACTTGAAAGCAATCAAGTCGTCGAGAGCGGCATGCACCTGCCGGGCGTCAGTAAAGAAACCATAGAAGCCGAATCGCCTCCGCTCTAGTCGGGCAATGGCAGTCTAGCGCCCTGTATTGGCGCGGCGTGCCTTGAAAAACGCACTCAGCACTTCGCCGCACTCCTGAGCCAAGACCCCACCCTCAATCAACACCCGATGATTGAGAAACGTCTGACTGAAAAACTCACCGCGACTCTGGGCTACACCCGCCTTGGGTTCAGTCGCGCCAAACACCACACGCTCAATGCGCGAATGCACGATTAACCCCGCGCACATGCTGCAGGGCTCCAAGGTGACATACAGCGTACTGCCCGGCAGACGGTAGTTCGCCAACTGTTGGGCAGCATCACGAATCGCCACCATCTCGGCATGGGCACTGGGGTCATGGGTTGTGATCGGGCAATTGAAACCACGCCCGATAACCTTGCCGTCCTGTACCAGCACCGCACCCACCGGAACCTCGCCCAGCACGGCGCCCTGCCCGGCCAAGAGCAGCGCCTCACGCATAAAGTGCTGATCCTGACTGCGATCAATGATTTTCGGTTGACGCATCAAACCACCGCAATGGCGGCCATAAGGCCGGTTTCCATGTGATCAATCACGTGGCAATGGAACATCCATACCCCCGGATTATCGGCAACAAGGGCAATTTTCGCGGTCTCGTTCTTGCCCAGCAGATAGGTGTCGGTGAAGTACGGGATGATCTTTTTCCGATTCGAGCTGATGACCTTGAACGTCATGCCATGCAAGTGGATCGGGTGCAGATACTGCGCCATATTGCGCAACTCGAAAATATAGTGATTATTCAATTTAAGCGTAGCAATTGGCCGGTCGGCGCAGGTTTTATCGTTGATATCCCAGGCCTGACCGTTAATTTGCCAATACTTTGCCGGGCCTGCTTGATTCGGATCTGCCAGCGACGCCGCCCACTCAAAGTTGAATTTGATGGTCTCGGCTTTGGCCAGGTCGGGCTCTGCAACCGGGTTAGCGGGCAATGGCGCAGGCCAATCAGCCACTGGCTCGCTTGAGGCCAAACTTTTAATAGTTGCCAAACGCACGGAGCCATCACGCAGCGATAACTCTGTACCCGCCTCGGGCACGCGCAGTGCCAGATCAAGCCGCATACCGGCACCGAGCCAGTATTCCTTGCCCAGTTCACGCGGCTCAATTGGGTTGCCATCGATGGCGTAAATGCGCGACTCGGCATTGGGCAGGTTCAAACGGTAAGTCACCGTATTGTCGAGATTGATCAGCCGCAGTCTCACCACTTGCCCGGCTGGCAGCTCCAGCGTCGGCACATGCACGGCGTTGATGGTCGACAGACGTCCTCGCGTGCCTTCACGGGCAGCCTGGCGCGGCACGCTGAACGGCGTGTATTGACCTTGCTCATCAACGTGCCAGTTTTTTATGCTCAAGGTGCGCTCGTGCTTGAACTCGCTCGGCTCGCGCTCTTCAATGACCAACGGACCAACAAGCCCCTGCCCCATCTGCTCGGAGCTGAAAAGGTGCGGGTGATACCAGTAACTGCCGGCATCGGGTGGAACAAAGTGGTAATCGAAATACTCGCCCGGCAACACCGGCATCTGCGACACATAAGGCACACCATCCATCTCCAGCGGCAAACGGATGCCGTGCCAGTGAATGGTGGTCTGCTCAGGCAGTTTATTGATAAAGCGCACGCGCAGCAGATCACCCTGACGACAGCGAATTTCCTGCCCTGGCGCCAAGCCGCCGTACCCCCAGGCAGTGGTCTGGTGCCCGGGCACCAGCTCCAAATCGACAGGTGCAGCGATTAATTCGTAGTCATGGGTTTTCTGGTCAAACGGACGACCCAACCAATAACGAGCGCCACCGGCACCAAGGCCAACAACACTCAAGCCCGCAAGACCTGCGAGCACTTGTCTACGCGTAAACGACATACAAACGGGCTCCTAAATAGCCAATCAACTCGAGCCCATCAGGCGACGGTGAACAGCGCTTTCTCTGTGGAAAACGGCGGTTACCCTAACGGTTGTAGCAAAAACCTGTATTGCCACAAATCACTTCAGTCGGTGATCCGCAGATTTTATCACGACATGGATGAAAAGGCTGGGCAAGGAGACACCGCAGCAGCAAACCAAAGGCTCGCCCCGGACAGCCATATATGCCCAGGGTAAGCGCTAATCGCACCTAAACACTTGATCTAGATTGGCCAGAGCCGCATGGTTGTCAAAGCAGAAAATGACGATCAAGGCAGGATGATAACGATGACGCCTGAAAACCCAAGCATTGCTCTTATTGGCCCCGGGGCAATAGGCACGACCATTGCCGCGGCGCTGCATGAGGTCGGGCGTACGCCGACGATCTGTGGTCGATCAGCGCTCAAGCAACTGGAACTGCGCCACGACGGTGGCCGCATCCTGGTCCCCGGCCCGGTGTTGACTGACCCAGCCTCAATCAAAACCACATTCGACCTGGTGTTCGTTGCGGTCAAGGCAACTCAAATCGAGGCGATAGCGCCTTGGCTTGAGGCGCTGTGCAGCGAGAAAACATTGGTTTGTGCGCTGCAAAACGGCGTTGAACAAAAAGATCTTATCGAGCCGTACTTATCCGGCAACCAGGTTCTACCCTCGGTGGTGTGGTTCCCCGCACAGCGCGAACCTGATTCATCGGTGTGGCTGCGCACCAAAGCCCGCCTCACCTTACCGGACACCCCAGCAACCGAGTTGGTGGTCAATGCATTGGCAGGCACATTGTGTTCGGTCGATGTAGCGCCTGACTTCACCTCTGTCGCATGGCGCAAGCTGCTGCAGAACGCCGCCGCTGGCTTGATGGTTTTGACAGGTCGCCGCGCAGGCATGTTCGCCAGAACGGATATCAGTGAGTTGGCCCTAGCTTATCTTCGCGAATGTCTTGCGGTAGCCCGTGCCGAAGGCGCGGTGCTGAGCGATCAGGTACCGCAGGATATTATTGATGTATTTCGCCGCTACCCTGCCGACCAAGGCACCTCGATCCTCGCCGACCGATTAGCTGGCCAGCCGCTGGAATGGGACTGTCGCAACGGGGTTATCCAACGCCGCGCCCATGCTCATGGCATCCCGACACCGATCAGCGGCCTGATCGCGCCTCTGCTGGCGGCTGCCAGCGATGGACCGGGTTAATACTTCAGTCTGGAAAGTAATCAATTGCAGCATTGCAGTGGCTGATTGCCCAAGAACGCAAAAGCCCGCAATTACGCGGGCTTTTGCTTATTCCATCGGCCTGGACCGACTGCAGGATCACTCCCACTCAATGGTCGCTGGCGGCTTGCTCGATACGTCATAGGTGACGCGTGAGATGCCTTCGATTTCATTGATGATGCGGTTGCTGACTTTTTCCAGCAGCTCGTAAGGCAGGTGTGCCCAGCGTGCGGTCATGAAGTCGATGGTTTCAACTGCGCGCAAGGCTACAACCCAGGCGTAGCGACGACCATCGCCGACCACGCCGACTGATTTGACCGGCTGGAATACCACGAACGCCTGGCTGGTCTTGTGGTACCAGTCAAAGTTACGCAGCTCTTCAATGAAGATATGATCCGCACGACGCAGCAAGTCGGCGTATTCCTTCTTCACTTCACCGAGGATACGCACGCCAAGGCCCGGACCTGGGAATGGGTGGCGGTATACCATGTCGAACGGCAAGCCCAATTCAAGACCGATCTTGCGCACTTCGTCCTTGAACAGTTCACGCAGTGGCTCGACCAGCTTGAGGTTCATTTCCTCTGGCAGGCCGCCAACGTTGTGGTGCGACTTGATCACATGCGCCTTGCCGGTCTTGGCACCAGCAGACTCGATCACGTCCGGATAAATAGTGCCTTGGGCGAGGAACTGGATGTTCTCCAGCTTCGAGGCTTGCGCATCGAATACGTCGATAAAGGTGCGACCGATGATTTTGCGCTTTTTCTCCGGGTCTGCTTCGCCAGCCAGATTGTCGAGGAACTGCTTTTCAGCATTGGCGCGAATCACTTTGACACCCATGTTTTCAGCAAACATGGCCATCACTTGCTCGCCTTCGTGCAAGCGCAGCAGGCCGTTGTCAACGAACACACAGGTCAGTTGATCGCCAATCGCTTTGTGCAGCAAAGCCGCAACCACCGAGGAGTCAACGCCGCCAGACAGGCCGAGCAGCACGTTGGCATCGCCCACTTGTTGACGCACCTGAGCGATGGCGTCATCAACAATGTTCGATGGCGTCCACAGTGCTTCACAGCCCGCGATATCGAGCACGAAGCGCGAGAGGATACGACCGCCCTGCTTGGTGTGGGTCACTTCCGGGTGGAATTGCACACCGTAGTAGCCGCGGGCATCGTCGAACATGCCGGCAATCGGGCAGCTCGGAGTGCTCGCCAGAACGCTGAAGCCTTCAGGCATGGCGGTCACTTTGTCGCCGTGGCTCATCCATACATCGAGGCCGAACACACCGTCGTCATCGACGTGGTCTTCGATACCGTCGAGCAGGCGCCCCTTGCCGACCACATCAACGCGCGCATAACCAAACTCACGGATGTCAGAACCGAGCACTTTACCGCCCATCTGCTCTGCCATGGTTTGCATGCCGTAGCAAATCCCCAGAACCGGTACACCCAGCTCAAAAACAGCTTGCGGGGCACGCGGGCTGTCAAGCTCGTGAACCGATTCAGGGCCACCCGCGAGAATGATGCCGCGCGGCGCGAATGCGCGAATTTCGTCATCGCTCATGTCGAATGGATGCAGTTCGCAATAAACCCCGATCTCACGCACACGGCGGGCGATCAATTGGGTGTACTGGGAGCCAAAATCCAGAATAAGGATGCGATGGGCGTGAATATCAGGGTGAGCCATAGCCGTCTCTCGTAGCGGAATCCACAAATGACAAGGGCTGAGTAAACAGCCCCGTATTTCTTAACCTATATAAAATCATTTTGCCGCAACGCGAGCGCAGTAGCGTCAAAAGGATTTTCAGAGGTTCCTTAGCCAACGCGGTAGTTTGGCGCCTCTTTGGTGATCTGCACGTCATGCACGTGCGACTCAGCCATACCCGCACCAGTAATGCGAACAAACTCAGGCTTGGTGCGCATGTCTTCAACGGTTGCGCAGCCGGTGTAGCCCATCGATGCACGCAGGCCACCCATCAACTGGTGGACGATTGCCGCCATCGACCCTTTGTAAGGCACACGACCTTCAATACCTTCAGGCACCAGTTTCTCAGCGCCAGCCGAGGAGTCCTGGAAGTAACGGTCGGACGAGCCTTGCGCCTGTGACATAGCGCCCAGCGAGCCCATGCCACGGTATGCCTTGTACGAACGGCCCTGGAACAGTTCGACTTCGCCCGGCGCCTCTTCAGTACCGGCAAGCATCGAACCGATCATCACGCAGGATGCACCAGCAACGATGGCTTTGGACAAGTCACCCGAGAAGCGGATGCCACCGTCAGCGATCAACGGCACGCCAGTGCCCTCAAGGGCTGCAGCAACGTTAGCCACCGCTGAGATTTGCGGTACGCCAACACCGGCAACGATGCGCGTGGTGCAGATCGAGCCTGGGCCAATACCGACTTTAACGGCATCCGCACCTGCTTCAACCAGCGCCTTGGCAGCGGCGCCCGTGGCGATGTTGCCGCCGATGACCTGGATCTCAGGGAAGTTTTGCTTGACCCAACGCACACGATCAATAACTCCTTTGGAGTGGCCGTGAGCGGTGTCGACGATAATTACATCAACCCCGGCAGCCGCCAACGCAGTAACGCGATCGCCGGTTTCCGGGCCAGTGCCAACTGCAGCGCCAACACGCAGGCGCGCCTGGTCGTCTTTGCTGGCCAGCGGGTATGCCTTGGCTTTCTCGATGTCCTTCACCGTCATCATGCCCTTCAACTGGAAGGCATCGTTGACGATCAGGACTTTCTCGATGCGGTGCTTGTGCAGCAAATCGCGGACAACATCTTTGTCAGCGCCTTCTTTGACCGTGACCAGACGCTCTTTTGGCGTCATCACTTCATGGACCTTGGCGTCCATGCGGGTTTCGAAACGCACATCACGGGAAGTGACGATGCCGACCAGGTCGCCATTGGACAACACAGGCACACCGGAAATGTTGTTCTGGCGCGTCAGCTCGAACAGGTCACGCACCGTGGCATCCGCCTCGATGGTGATGGGGTCCTTGACCACACCTGCTTCGAACTTCTTGACCTTGCGCACTTCGGCAGCTTGCTGCTCGATGGTCATGTTCTTGTGGATGATGCCGATGCCGCCTTCTTGCGCCATGGCAATGGCCAAACGCGCCTCAGTAACAGTGTCCATCGCAGCTGAAAGCAAAGGAATATTCAGCTCGATTCCACGAGTCAGGCGAGTCTTGAGGCTGACGTCCTTCGGCAGAACATCGGAATAACCGGGAATAAGTAAAACGTCGTCGAAGGTAAGAGCTTCTTGACTGATACGCAGCATGGCGGGGGCTCCCAGACGGGAAAATAGGAAGCGCGCCATTATACCCAGCAGCGGCCCTCCACTCAATGCAAACAAGCAAAGGATGCTGTGAAAAGGTGAAATTAGATCATGCGGGCTATGGCTGGTTAGCCTTGGCTAAGTTACCAAAAGCTGAGCAACAGCAATCAAGTGCTCTCTTGCACCTCGTTTAAGCGCCTGTGACCTTCGCATTCTTGACCCACTGGCGCGCGCCTCTAGATCACATGCCGCCCTTCCCTGACCCATGGAATTTAGATGCCGGACAAGAGGTTAGTATTTGAGCGCTAAAAACACATACAATAATGATTCTCAATAACATAAAAGAATTAACCACCAATGCACTTGTTTCGCATCAGCAAAATCACCGCCCTTGCTGCACTCACGCTCGCCCCGCTTTCAGCTAAAGCTGACACCGCACTCGAATTACCGGGCCAGCAGGTAACCGCTCAGCAACAAGCCGGGCCATACACCAGCGACACCGCCAGCACTGCAAGCAAAAGTGCAGTGCCCATCATGCAAGAAGCGCAAGCGGTACAAGTGGTGACAGAACAGGTGATCGAGGATTTTCAGGTCAATAGCCTGGATGATGCGATGAACTTCGTCAGCGGCATTACCCAGAGCAATACGCTGGCTGGCAGCCAGGACGGCTTTGTTAAACGGGGTTTTGGCAGCAATGCTGACGGCTCGATTTTGCGCGACGGTATCCGCTCCAGCCTATCCCGCAACTTCAGCGCCACCACCGAGCGGGTCGAAGTCCTCAAAGGCCCCGCCTCTCTTTTATATGGCGCACTGGAGCCCGGCGGCTTGATCAACGTGATCAGCAAGAAGCCCGAATACCTTTGGCACAGCCAGGTCAGTGGCGAAACCTCCAGCTTCGGCGGCGGCAACGCCATGATCGACATCACAGGCCCTGTAGCCGATAGCGGCTTGGCGTTTCGTTTTATCGCCGAGCGCCAGCATGAAGATTACTGGCGTAACTCGGGCGAGGATGAACATACGCTTATCGCCCCGTCTGTGAGTTGGACCGGCAATGACCTGACGTTGAGCCTGGCGTACGAGCACAAAGAGTATTCGACGCCACTTGATCGCGGTACGGTGATAGTCAATGGCAAACCCGCCCATGTTGATTACAACAAACGCTTCAGTGAGTCCTGGTCGAAGGCCGAAGGCACTGATGAGCTGGTCACGGCCAAAGCCGAGTATCAGCTCAACCCCAACTGGCTGACCCGGCTGACCTACGGCTGGAACCGCGAAGAATATGATTACAACGAGGCGCGCCCGGCATCGCTCGACGAAAACACCGGCGACCTCACCCGCCGCGCCGATGGCAGCGAACACGACAACCAGACGCAATACCTGGCGTGGGACTGGATTGGTAATTCACAGTTGTTTAACCAACGACATGACGTACTGATCGGGGCTGACACCGAACGGGTTGATAACTTTCGTGGCGACACCTATCGCGGGCGCAACAGCACTGGTTTCAACATCTATAACCCGCAATACGGCAACCTCGATGAACCGTCTTTGATCAGCCAAACGCAAAGCGATCGCAGCGACGAACTGCACTCACAATCGGTTTACTTCAAGGACAACTGGCATCTGGACGATCAATGGATTGCGGTGCTCGGTGGTCGCTATCAACGTTTCGACCAATATGCAGATCAAGGCCGTGGCGATGAATACGTAAAAACCACCGATCGCACTGACAACACCTTCTTGCCCTTCGCTGGATTGGTTTACCAACTTAACCAACAGGTGTCGCTGTACGGCAACTACAGCCGCTCGTTCGTACCTAACTCATCCGACGCAGATACCGGTGAATCCTTTGACCCGGAAGAAGGCCGCAGTTATGAGCTGGGGATCAAACTTGACCTCGACAGCGGCTTGACCGCCAGCGTTGCCATGTTTGACATCGAAAAGGAAAACGTCGTCGTCAGCAATAACGGTCGCTCTGAAGCCGCCGGTAAAGTTGGCTCGCGCGGTCTTGAAGTAGACATCAACGGCCGCATCGCCGAACGCTGGAACCTGCTTGGCACCTACGCCTATACCGATACAGAAATCAAAGACGACCCGCAGAACCAAGGCAACGAGCTGGTCAACGCCGCTAAAAACGTCGCCAGCTTGTATCTCTCACATGATCTCGATATCAACCCTGAAACGGGCAGCTGGCGTATTGGTGGCGGTGCCCGTTATGTGGGTGAGCGCGCAGGCGACAATAGCAACTCATTCTGGCTCGACAGCTACACCGTGGCCGATGCCTTCATCGCCTGGGACAGCACATTGCTGGGCGACAAGACCCGCGTTCAACTCAATGTGCGCAACCTGTTCGACCAGCAATACTACCCATCGAGCGGCGGCAACCTGCGGGTCAATGTGGGTGAGCCGCGTGAAATTCGGCTCCAGGCCAGTGTCGACTTGTAGGCATGCAAAAAAGCCTAGGCTGGCAGCCCCCTGCCAGCTTACAAAACCCTTATGATTCAGCGCCGCAAATGATCAGCCCGCTGGAACCTTCGAATGTTGTCCGCTGTTAAACGCTACAAACTCAAATTATCAGGCGCCCTGGTCCGCTACTTTCCGCGAACCGCCGCCTACTTGCGCGCAGAGGATGGCAGCCTGCTGCGCCACAGCACTGGCGCAGCAAAGTCTCGAAGCAAAAATCCGGCTAACCCCAAAAGCGAAACGGCGAATAAACCGCGTAAAGCTGCCAGCGCTTCCCCTAGGAAAATAGCTGAAGGTATCTACGGGCCCGCACGGCTGCCGATTGCCGAGCAACTGGCCCAAGCCATGCGCGATCAAGTCAACAAGGCAATCAGTGCGGGCGTGGTCAGCCAGCCATCTGATGAGCAGTGGGCAATGATACTCAGTGATGCACCACTGGCCCGCGTTTTTGCCGGCGCAGGCTCAGGCAAATCAAGCACTCTGCTGCTGCGCCTGGTGTTTATGTTGTGCCACATGCAGATCAAGCCCGAGCAGCTGACGGTAATCTCGTTCACCAGCGCCTCATGCGAGCAATTGCGCAAGCAGTTGCTGGATCTGCTGAGCTTCTGGCAATACCCCTTTGACCAGAATCAGGCGCGCCAATGCGTGCGCACCTTCCACTCGGCCATGGGCACCCTGGCAACAGAGTTGCTGGGCAAGCCCAACTGGTTTGAGCAGCTTAACGACAAAACCGCCAACCCCAGCGAGCTGGATAATCCGCTCACCGCATCACGCTTGGGCGCCGCCCAGCAACGTCTCCTGAAGCAGGCCTATCAAGCCTGCTACAGCGCAGAGTACGAATTCCGCCAGCAGGTTCACCAACTATTGAGCTTGCCAGCCCCGCCTCCCGTGCCGGACAACGCAAAAGCCAAACCGGCAGGCAAAGCGCCGCTGGATACTTACAAGCTAAAAGGCGAGTTCAGCCCTGCTCCCTTGTTTGAAGCTTTTTACGCCCAGATAAACTTTATCCAGTGCATCGGCATTCGCATCGCTGAGCTGGACCCGGCAAAGCTGCAATGCAGCGCGGGCGAGCGTCTGTTCATTCAAGCATTGGTGACATTCAACAGTTACTTTGAAGCCGCGTTAAAAGAACAAGGCCTGCTCAGCTTCAACCTGGCCTTCGAACAATTAACGCAGCTATTTAATGACAACAAAGGCGCATCGGCCAGCGCAGCACTGGAGCCGTTCAAGCATTTGTTGATTGACGAGTTCCAGGACATTTCACCGCAAATCGTGGCCTGGCTACAGGCTGTGCAGCGCAGCCTGGCCAAGCAAAAACAAGCGGTTAGCCTGATGGCCATTGGTGATGACTGGCAATCGATCTATGCCTGGCGTGGCAGTTCGCCGGAGTTGTTCATGAATTTCGATAAACACTTCCCAAGCAAAGGTAAATCGAAGAAAAGCAGCGTGCTGCTGATGAGCACCAATTACCGTTCGATCGAACCCATCATCACGGCAGGCGAACAGGTGTTGAAGGGCGTTGAGCTCAAGCAAAACAAGACCAGTAAGGCGTTCAGGGCCACGCAGCCCGGCGAGCATGGGGTCAAGGTCATCAGCCGCTTCGATATTAACCGGCGCTTGCCAGAGCTGCTTGAACAAATCAGTGAGCAATGCAGTTACGCAGCCGAGCAACACAAGCCAGAAAAAACTGCCGTTCTGTTATTGAGCCGGGCCAATCACACACTGAAAACCATACAGGCGCAGCTCGACAAAAAGCTGCCGGTCAAGGGGTACACCATCCACCGCGCCAAAGGCCTGCAAGCGCAGGTTGCAATCATTGTCGACGATTGCAAGGCGCCGGATAGCTATCCGCTGCGCAACGCGCTCTATGCCTACTCTGGCTATTTTGTGAACAGTTACGACCAGGCCATGCGTGGCGAAAGCCTGCGCCTTGGCTACGTCGCAATCACTCGCGGCGTGAGCCGGGTATTCTGGTACACGCAAAAGGTGCAAGGCGCTACCCAGCTACTTGGCTAAACGCTCGGCCAGCTCGCAGAAAAACTCAACATACTGCTGATGACCGCCACTGAAGATCACGTCCAGGCGCAACGGGTCGGCAGGATCACTAATGCCTTGCAGCGCTGGCCAGGGTGCCAACGCTGGCTCAGCGATGCGCCGTCGCAACAGCTCGGCATCGACCCCGGGGCGGCGTACTTCACCTGCGCTGCTGTCGATATAGACGACCTTGTTGTCACTGCCGAAAGTCTCGCCCAAGGCCTGCACCAGATGCAGAAAACCGCGATCACTGCCGCCTCGGAGGAAGGCTTGCGAGCCGGGCTGCGCAATTGAGCTGACAGTGTCGCCAACCCCGACGATTCGCGGCATCAGTTGCGGATCAAATTTATCCGAGGCTAATTTGAGTAATTCCGCCTGGCTGTGTGGCGCTTGGCGCGCATTGAAGTCTTCGCCAAGCGGGTAGCTTGCGGTTTGGGCAAAGTAGTAGTGGTTGAGCAGCACCAGCAAACCAACTTCCTTGATCGCGCCACTGAGCATGAACTGGAAATCGGTGGTGCCCGCATTGTTATCACCGCCCAGCTTGAGGCGCTCATGCCCCGCTGCATCACGCCCGGAGTTGGGGGCGTAGTGGGTGAAGAAGCTCGCGCCCAGCCCCTGCTCGGCCGCCTGCCTGTGCAGGTCGGTCATAAAGGCGGCGATATCCTGTTGTAACTGTCCGTAGATATCCGGTTGAGTCTTGAAGTGCTGGTACAGGACATTGATATTCAGTGTTGGCGAAACCCGATTATCCAGTACAGCCGAGGCCGCCAGCTCAGTTATCAGCTGCGTATCAAGCTGATACGGCTCGCTCGCCAGCAACGTCCGCAAATAAGATTCCGACTTGGCCGGTACTTGCTGCAAAAAATGCAACTCGGCTTCACTGATCCCCGGATGCGATACCTCGGCAAAGCGATCCTGAAACTGCACCCCGCCCGCTGCCAGACCCGGCAAGTACAACCCGCGCTCACGCGTTTGCGCGGCATCGCCCACGCTCTTTTCGACAATACTATTCACGCCGCGCCGGCCAATGTGCTCGCCGTTGGTCAATACATAAAAGCGCCCGGCCAGTCGCGCGGCGGCTTCGATGTAATCACGCCCTATCACTCGCGTCAGCGGGTCACGCACCAGCCCCATGCACACGCCGTCAAGATCTTGGACAATCAACAGACGCTCGGTTGCGGCCAGCGAGTTGAGCAATTCGGTGGAGTCGAGGGAATACCCTGTTTGATAATCAACCATCGTTCTATCTTACGTGCTGAGTCCTGCAGCGCCAAACCAGCCCCCACCCGCAATCTCCTTGGAGAACAATACATCCGAGGCAATAATTGATTTATTCGCTTATTTTCAGGGTTATAGACTAACTTTATCTAGGCAATCCCTAAGCAACCGCTGAACCGCAATCAAGACATTCTGAATACGCTTGAGTGCGCCATGGAAGACATCACATATTTATTCGCACTGCATAAACTGCGCGCTGGAGAGTTCGATGTTCAAGTTTCTTAAAACGACTGCACTCGGCGGAATCTTGTTTATTTTGCCGCTGATATTGATTGGCGTGCTCATCGAGAAAGCAGTTCATCTTCTGCGCGGCCCGATCAGCAAAATGCTGCCGGTGTTTGACCATCACAGCGTCGCAGGTATTACCGCGCTGACGCTTACAGCGCTGCTTGCACTGTTGCTGCTGTGTTTTCTGGCAGGTTTGCTGGCCAAGACCAGGGCGGCAAAGCAGGTCCGCGACTCCATAGAAGACAAACTTCTCGACAATGTACCCGGTTACCGCTTGATCAAAGACACAATGGCGCGCATGGCTGGGGTTGAAGAGGAGGTCAATACCCAAGTCGGGCTCTATGTGGATGGCGATATTGTGCAGTTCTGCCTGATTGTCGGCAGTGCGCCTGACTGGACCTCGGTGTTCATTCCGGATGGTGGTTCTGCTGGCCTGACGGCTGGCGGGGTACAGATCGTTCCTTCGGCGCATGTCCACCCGACCGAGCTGAGCTGGTTTGAGGTGCTCAAATGCCTCAAGCGCAATGGCCACGGTAGCCTGGAACTGGCTCAACCCTGGCTGCCAAGGTCGCAGCCAAGTATGGACGAGTAAGACGATACATCCTGAGGAAACCGTTAGAGGTCGACTCGCACCACACGTACGGCGTAACCCAGGCGCTCGGCAAATTCATCGACAAATGCCTGTTTGAACACGGCATCGGCCCAGTTATTGAAGATAAAGCCCAGGTTGGAAAATCCGCAGGGCTGCAAGTACAGAAACCCATTGATATCGTCTTCATGGCGGCATTCGGGGCATATGAAGTTATCAGTGTGCCCCGGCATCCAGTTTTCAAGACTGTCGAACAACGCCTCGCCAATCTCCTGCCTGCATTCAGGACAACCCGCTTCCTCCTTGAAGTCTTTTTGCGGGGTAAAAATGCAGCGCCGGGTGACTATCTCCAAGCCATTGACCGGCTGAGCAAAGGGCAATAGCTCCGGGTGCTCGACCACACGCCGCGCGCCAGGCGCAATGGCATAGGCCATCTTCTTGAACGTGCGCCCGCAAGTAGTCATTTGCTCTTCAATAATCTTTTGCTGCACC
Source organism: Pseudomonas sp. RL_15y_Pfl2_60 (assembly GCF_963970595.1). Lineage (NCBI taxonomy): Bacteria > Pseudomonadati > Pseudomonadota > Gammaproteobacteria > Pseudomonadales > Pseudomonadaceae > Pseudomonas > Pseudomonas sp. RL_15y_Pfl2_60. The sequence goes on from NZ_CAXAOE010000004.1 coordinate 306,085, forward strand.
AGCCAGCGCACAATCAAGCGTGCCCGCCCCTCGTGGCCCGGAAAGCTGGATATTTGCGGCACAACTATGGCTTGCTGGTCGTTCATTTCACCTGCTCTGCTGAAGTATTCAATCAGTAAAAGCCGCGCAGCTTAATCGCGCCAGTTTCTGGGTCAAGACAATCTACCGACGACGGTTTAAAGCCTTTATCATGCGCCCATGATTAAAGATCCGTTCCAACGTTTAGGCCTCGACCGCGAGGTGCTGAGCGTCAGCCAACTCAATAACCGTGCGCGCCTGCTGCTTGAGGACGTGTTCGGCGGCATTTGGGTCGAGGGTGAAATATCCAACCTGGCCAAGCCAGCCTCGGGTCACATCTACTTTACCCTTAAAGACTCTCAGGCTCAGGTGCGCTGCGCATTGTTCCGACAGAGCGCAGCCCGGGTTCGCCAGGAGCTGCGGGACGGCTTAGCGGTGAAAGTACGTGGCAAGGTGTCGCTGTTTGAAGGCCGGGGTGACTACCAACTGATTCTCGATACCGTGGAGCCCGCCGGTGATGGCGCGTTGCGTGCGGCATTCGAAGCACTCAAGGCAAAGCTCGGGGCCGAAGGCTTGTTCGCAACAGAGCGCAAACTCGCCCTGCCCAGCCACCCAAAGCGCATCGGTATCATCAGCTCCCCCACTGGCGCGGTAATTCGCGACATTATCAGCGTGTTTCGCCGCCGTGCTCCGCAGGTTGAGCTGGTGCTGATCCCAACCGCCGTACAGGGCCGCGAAGCCACAGGACAAATCGTGCGGGCCTTGCAGCTTGCCGATAAACAGCAATTCGACGCGCTGATTCTGGCGCGCGGCGGTGGTTCGCTCGAAGACCTTTGGTGCTTTAACGAAGAAGTGGTAGCGCGGGCGATTGATGCCTGTATCACCCCTTTGGTCAGCGCGGTTGGCCACGAAACAGACGTCTCGATCAGTGATTTTGTCGCCGACGTTCGCGCCCCGACGCCCTCCGCTGCCGCCGAACTGCTCGCCCCGGACAGCTCGGAGCTGGTGCAACGGCTAAGCAACCTGCATCGTCGCTTGGTGTTGCGCCTGCAAAGCCGCCTTGAGCGCGAACGCCTGCGCCTGGAAAGCACCAGCCGCCGCTTGCGTCACCCGGGTGAGCGGCTGCGCCAGCAAGCGCAGCAACTGGACGATCTGGAAATGCGCATGCAACGCGCATTTGAGCAGCAATTCAACAGCCGCAAAGAGCGCCTGGCGTATTTGGACAGACGGCTGATCACCCAGCACCCTGGCCGCAATCTGCAACTGCTGCGACAGCGCCTCGACAGCTTTGCCCAGCGCTTGCCCAAAGCCATCAACGACGCTCTCAAGCAGCGCCGCTTGCAGCTTCAAAGCCAAATGAAAACCCTCAACGCTGTGAGCCCGCTGGAAACCCTCGGCCGTGGCTACAGTATTTTGCTCGATGACAACAACCGAGTGGTGCGCAAGGCGGCAGACACCCAACCTGGCCAACGCCTGAAAGCCAGGCTTGACGAAGGAGAACTGGCTGTTCGTGTCGAGGACAATCACGTCACTCCGACCACCTTGTCGCTGCTGGATTAACGCCAATGCGGATTAACCAGCGGGCGCTGGCTTATTTGAATGAAGTGATTCACCACCGCTCATTGCGCCGCGCCGCCCAGCATCTGAATATCGACCCTTCCGCCATAAGCCGACAGATATCTGCGCTGGAACTGGAGCTTGATACCCGCTTGCTCGAACGCACGGCGCAAGGCGTCAGCCCGACCGAGGCGGGCGAGATGCTGGTTGCCCATTACCGCCAACAACAGGCCAACGACCGGGGCGTGTTATCCCGCTTATCCGACCTGCGCGGGCTGCGCCAAGGCCATGTGCGTATTGCCGTGGGCGAAGGCTTTATTGCGGATCTAATCTCACAGCCCCTGCAGAGTTTTATCCTCAGCCATCCGGGCATCGACCTGGAAGTCAGCATGGCTGGCGCCAATGAAGCCATTGGCCTGGTCAAGGAGGATGCCGTGGACTTCGCCCTGGTTTATGCCCCTGCTGAAGATGACTCGCTGCATGTGCATGTCGATACCCTGCAACCGCTCGACCTGATTACCCCGCCCAACCACCCACTGGCGCAATCAACCTCGCCTATCAGTATGGCGGCGCTGCGTAATGAGTCGCTGGCCTTGATTCATAACAGCACCGGCATGGGCCAGTTGGCGGTGATTGTCGCTCAACTGGAGCATCTGCAACTTCGCCCCAAATTGCGCACCAATTCAGTGGCGGTGTTGGTCAACTTCGTCAAGTCAGGCATAGGCGTGGCCTTTATGCCGGAACTGACAGTCAGTGATGAGTTGCAGTCAGGCACTATTCGCCGCTGCACCTTGGCCAATCGCGCATTGCGTGACGCACGCGCACGAATTGTCAGCCACAAGGGCCGTGAGCTGACGGTCGCCAGCCAAGCTTGCCTTGAGCATTTGCGCGACGGCATGCGCTTTTTCAACGACCACGCCCCCAGTATCCGCGATAAAAAATAGCGATCGCCGGCTGTGCACCGAGTGTCTCAACATGCAGCCAGTGTTGCATTTAATGCATCACTCAAAGACTTGAATAGTCAACACGACAACAGCTAGTTTCTTCTCAGCAAACCCTAGGCGTCACATAACAAGAATTTTTTCTATCTTCCGAACTCGCTCTGCCACAAGGAAAATAATATGCATTCGATTCTGCGTCATAACCTTGCCCGTCGCTTCACCGCCGGACTGCTGTTCACAGCGATCTCACTGGCAGGAGCCGTCGCGCAAGCCGCTACCGAAATCAACCTGAGTTACAACGGCGCCGCTGACAGCGAAAAGAACCCTGTTCACCTGTTCGCCACCAACCTCAAACGCCTGGCCGAGGAAAAGAGCGCCGGTGACCTGAGCATCAAGCTGTATCCAAACAGCATGCTCGGTGAAGAAGAACAGCGCATGGAGCAGGTCATCAGCGGGCCAGGTTTGAACATTGCATCCTTTGCCGGTATTGCGCCGCTGTTTCCTGAAATCTATGTCAGCGCCATCCCGTTCATGTTCAAGGATGCCAGCGCCGCACATAAGTTCTTTGACCAAGGCCAATACTGGAAAGCCTCCAAGGCCGAATTCAAAGAGCGCACAGGCACGCAACTGCTGGCGGTGGTTGAGGAAGGTGGCTTCATCAACTTCACCAACAATAAAAAGCCAATCAAATCGCCTGACGACTTTGCCGGCTTGCGTTTTCGTGCAATGGACCCAAGCCAGGTTGCGCTGTATGAATCATTCGGTGCATCGGGCACGCCAATCCCATGGACCGAGCTGTACATGGGCCTGCGCACTGGCGTAGCCGATGGCCAGATGAACCCTGCGTCCTACATCATCATGGGCAGCCTGTATCAAGTGCAGAAATACCTGACACTGGCCAACATTCAGTACTCCGACCAATTCCTGGTGGCCAACGGCGACATGCTCGATTCGTTGTCTGAAAAAGACCGCGCGGCGCTGCTCGCAGCCAGTGAAGAGGCCACTCGCCTGAACCGCGAAGCCATTGCCAAGCAGGAAGACAGCGACCTGGCATTCCTCAAGGCCCAAGGCATGGAAGTGATCCAGCCAGACGATAAAGACCTGGCAGCCTTCCAGAGCAAAGGCCAGCCGGCATACCTGTCCTGGCTCAAAGAGCAAAATATCGATGCCAAGTGGATCGATATGGCGCTCAAGGATACCGGTCTCACTCACGCCCAGTAAAACAGGTCGGCAGCGCCCAGCCTGATCGGGCGCTGGTTCCTAAGGAATCTCTATGCATTCGCTACTACAGCGCAGCAGCAGTGCCCTGCTGAATCTGGGCACCCTGCTGCTATTGCTCGACCTGTTGTTACTCAGCTACGGCGTCTTTGCACGCTACCTGATCGGCAGCTCGCCTATCTGGATGGACGAGTTGGCGCGCTACCTGATTATTGGCAGCGTCATGCTGGTCATGGGCACGCTCTGGGTTCGCGGCGGACATATGCGCATCAACCTGCTTGAGCAACACCTACCGCGCAAACTTGCCCGAATAGTGAAGCTTTACCAATGGTTGATTGCCCTGTGCTTTTTCGCTTTTGCGACTTGGGCAAGCATTCACTACGCCCTCAATGCCAGCCGTTTTCGCAGCATGGGTCTTGGCGTTAGCCGCATGTGGCCACTGATGAGCTTACCCATCGGCTTTGGTCTGCTGACCTTGATGATCCTGATTCAAGGCCCGTGGAGCAATAAGCAAGCGGAGCAACAAATCGAACAAGGAATAGCACCATGATGGGTTTGGCCATGATCACAGCCTTTGCCGTTAACCTGGTGTTGGGCCTACCGCTGTTCCTGTGTTTGCTGCTGACCGCATTGGTTGGCTTTCTATTTGTCGACCCTAATCTGTTTTTCAATACCTTGCCGCAGCGTTTCTTTGGCGGCATGGATATTTTCTCGCTGATGGCTATTCCATTGTTCATTCTCGCGGGCAACCTGATGAACAGCTCGGGCATGACACCGCGCCTGATGCGCCTGGCCAATGCGCTGGTTGGGCATTTCCGCGGTGGCCTCGGGCACGTCAACGTGGTCGCCGGGGTGTTCTTTGCCGGGGTTAATGGCTCTGCCGCGGCCGATGCTTCCGCGCTTAGCACCCTGTTGGTTCCGGCAATGGAAAAGGAAGGCTACTCACGCAAGTTCGCCGCTGGACTTACCGCTGGCAGCTCGCTGATCGGGCCTATTATTCCGCCCAGCATCTTCATGATCCTCTACTCGTCCCTGACCAATACCTCGGTTGGCGAGCTGTTTCTGGCGGGAGTAATTCCAGGCTTGGTCTTGGCCGTGGGATTTATGACCATCAATGCGATTTATGCCCGCAAAGCTGGCCTCAAAGCACAGCACAAAGCCCCCTCATGGGCAGAAGTGTTCGCCGCAGTTGCAGGCGCATCCACAGCGTTGGTCGCACCAGTGTTGATCGTTGCAGGTATCGTCCTGGGCCTGGTCACACCGACCGAGTCGGGTGCAATCATCGTGCTTTATGTGGCACTGATCGGGATTATCCAACGCGAGCTATCGCTGAAAGGCTTCTGGACTTCGATCCAGGAAACAGTGCAACTGACCGCCAGTATCTACGTGATTATTGCCGCCGCCTCAGTGGTCAACTGGCTGCTCAACTATGCACAGGTCGCCAATGAGTTCGCGACGCTGCTCCAGCCATTCAATCACTCACCAACCCTGATGTTGCTGGTGATCAGCTCAATCATCTTCATTTGCGGGATGGTGATGGAGGAAGTGTCGGTGCTGATGCTGCTCACGCCGATCATTGCTCCGGTTGCCCTGGCCGCTGGTGTCGACCCTGTCCATCTGGGCCTGATATTCACCCTCAATATCACCATCGCAATGATTACGCCGCCGATGGGTTCGTGCCTGTTCATTGTGGCAACCATCAGCAAATTGAGCATTACCGAGATGTTCAAAGGCATCTGGCCCTTTATCGCCGTGGCGCTGGCCGTGCTTTATATCCTGATCCTGTTCCCGTCTTTGACCCTGTGGTTACCGCAGTTGCTGAGCTAACAAGATGAATGTAAATACTCCTATACCGCACAACCCTGAACCCGATTGGCAAGGGGTGGCGGCGCTGCCCATTGCCGAGTGCAATCAACCCCTGCAAGCGCTTGGCCTGAACCGGGAACTGACGGTCCACCCGGCCTATTACAAGCTTGGGGTGCCGAATGCGATTGCCGAATGCTATGTGCGCAGCGACGTATTCGAGCGCTTGCTGCAGGTGAGCAAGTTACTCCCCGACGGCATTCGTTTGGTGGTGCTGGATGCGTGGCGACCATTCGGCGTGCAGCAATACCTGTATGACAGTTTGTGGGATGCGCTCAGGGACTATCACCCACAAGCGGATACTGCCCAACTTGAACACCTGACACGCCAGTTCGTGTCGCCGCCAAGCCCCAGCAGAACCGCGCCCAGCCCGCATTTGACCGGAGGCGCAGTGGATGTATCACTGTGTGACGAGGACGGTCGCTGGCTCGACATGGGCACCGGCTTCGATGAAGCCAGCCCGCTGTCGGCAAGTGATTACTTCGAGCACATTGAACAGCCCGACGCGCAACAAACCCGGGTTCGCGACAATCGCCGAATACTCTATAACGCCATGCATGCGGCAGGTTTTACCAACCTGCCGAGCGAGTGGTGGCACTACGATTATGGTGATCAGTTGTGGGCCTGGCACAAGGGACTGAATGCAGCGATTTATGGGCCGACCCAGGTTCAGTCACTGGACAACCTGTGGCGCCAACAACTTGAGAAGCAGATGCAGGCCAACCAAGGCAGTTGAGGCCCCGCGGCTGATAAAAGATCTATCAGCCCTGCTCCCCCTTCACAGCACACCGGCTTTAATGCAAGCATTGCGGCTTGAATTCACCGGATTGAGTTTTCTATGTCACGCCTGCGTTATCTGTTGTCTTTGTGTGTTTTGCTTGCCGCGCTGCCAGTCAGCGCCCAGGGGTTTATTACTCGCCTGCTTAATCAACCCGTACCTGGCGGCGTGGCCGTGGTCGATCTGGGTAACGGCGCAAGCGCCCCGCGCGCGGTGTATCACGACAAGCCGGTGCTGGTGGTGAAGGAAGACCAACAACGCTGGATTGCGATTGTCGGCATCGCGCTCACCACCAAGCCAGGCACTGACAAGCTGCAAGTCAGCAGCGAGCAAGGCGATAAAACCCTGAGCTTCGAGGTCAAGCCCAAGCACTATAAAGAGCAGCACATCACCATCAAGAACACCCAGCAGGTCAACCCCAACGCGGCCAATCTCAAGCGCATAAATCGCGAGCTGGCCGAACAAAACGCCGCCTATGACCAGTTCAGCCCGCGCCAACCCAGCAACCTGCTGTTTGACCATCCGGTCAACGGCCCGCTTTCAAGTCCTTTTGGCTTGCGTCGTTTCTTTAATGGTGAGGAACGCAACCCGCACTCCGGACTGGACTTTGCCGCCCGCAGCGGCACGCCAATCAAAGCCCCAGCGGCTGGCAAGGTGATTCTTACTGGCAACCTGTTCTTCAATGGCAACACGGTGTTTATTGACCACGGCCAAGGCTTGATCAGCATGTTTTGCCACCTGTCACAGATTGGCGTGAAGGTCGGTGACGAAGTACCGCGCGGCGGGATTATCGGCAAGGTCGGGGCAACCGGACGCGCCACAGGACCACACTTGCACTGGAACGTCAGCCTCAACGCCAATCGGGTTGATCCAGCGATTTTTATCGGTGCATTCAAACCTTGAGTTACAGATAGCGCCTGCAGATGTCACAGAGCTTTGCTAAGGTGCTCCGGCTTTTATTGAAGTGAGCAGGAGTCGTTATGCAACAAGAGCTGGCCAATGCGCTGGAATGGCTACAGCAGCACCCGGATTTATACACCCCTATCGCGCTAGGCGCGTTGGTTTTGGTCGCCATAGTGTGCAACTGGCTGGTCAAGCGCGTGCTCGTGCGCGGGCTTAATCTGGTTGCGGGCAATACCCGTTTGTGGCGCGAGGCACACATCAAGGAAAGTGGCGTCATCAAGCGCCTGTCCAACATAGTCCCGGCACTGATCCTGTCCAACGGTGTGCGTGTTATCGAAGGCCTGCCGGAATCGCTGGTGACTATTGTCACCAACGTCTGCAGCGCCTTTATCGTGTTGACCGTAGCCTTGGCGATCAACGCGGTACTCGACATAGTCAACACCCTGTACCGCCGTCGGCCCGACGCGCATCTGCGGCCGATAAAGGGCTACATCCAGGTCGTACAAATCGTCATTTCGCTGGTTGCGCTGATCCTGATAATCGCAGCGCTGATCGACCGCTCGCCGGTGATTCTGTTGTCTGGCCTGGGTGCCATGGCGGCCGTATTGATGTTGATTTTCCAAGACACCATCTTGTCACTGGTCGCCAGCATCCAGATCTCATCCAATGACATCGTCCGGGTGGGCGACTGGATCGAAATGCCGCAACTCAATGCCGACGGCGATGTCATCGACATTGCCCTGCACATGGTCAAAGTGCAGAACTGGGATAAAACCATCACCAGCATTCCAACCCGGCGCTTTATCACCGACCCCTTCAAGAACTGGCGCGGCATGCAGGAATGCGGCGGGCGCCGGATCAAGCGTAGCCTCTACCTCGATCAGTCGAGCATCCACTTCCTCAGCGCCGATGAACTGGCACACCTGCAACAGATGAAACTGCTCAAGCAGTACCTGAGCGACAAAAATACCGAGGTCAGCCAATGGAACAAAGAGCTCGCTGACGACGCAGTGGTTCAGGCCAATACCCGGCGCCTGACCAATATCGGCACCCTGCGCGCCTACATTGAAAACTACCTCAAGCATCACCCGGATATTCATCAGCAGATGACGCAACTTGTGCGCCAACTTGCGCCGACCGCCGAAGGCCTGCCGATCGAGATCTACTGCTTCACAACGACCATCTCCTGGGGCCGTTACGAAAGCATCCAATCGGATATTTTCGACCATATGCTGGCAATCCTGCCGGAGTTTGGCCTGCGGGTTTACCAACACCCAAGTGGTGCGGACATGCGCGAACTGCGCCACCAATCCCTGTTCGGCCAACCCAACTGAAACGGGTTGCGCGCCGTGGGTCAAGCGCAAGGCTTGACCCACGGCAACACCAAGCAATAGTTAAGTAATATCTCTCAAAAACCCGCAATAAAAACTCGAAAAACCACGAACAGAGACCAGAATCACCAATTTTACAAGCATGCTTGCCAGCTTTAACCTAGCGCAGTAGTGTAGACCCATGAATACTTCTCACACCCTGTTTCTGCAGCGGCAACACGCCAATCTTTGTCTGGTAAGCCAGCGACTGCGTAGCTAAGACTGCTGCCCTCGCCCATCGCTCCCCATTGACTTAACCTGTACCTATCAGGTCGCCGCTTCCAAGGATTTATCATGAGCATGCTTAAAGACCCATCACGCAAATACCGTGCTTTTACGCCAATCAATTTGCCTGACCGTACCTGGCCGTCAAAGACCATCACTGAAGTGCCTATCTGGTGCAGTTCTGACCTGCGCGATGGCAACCAATCGCTGATTGAGCCGATGGATGCAGAGAAGAAGATGCGCTTCTTCAAGACCCTGGTTCAGGTGGGCGTGAAGCAGATTGAAGTGGGCTTTCCGTCTGCCTCGCAGACTGATTTCGACTTCGTGCGCACCTTGATCACCGACGGCCATATCCCGGACGACACCACTATCCAGGTGTTGACCCAGGCCCGTGAAGACTTGATCACCCGTACCTTTGAGTCACTCAAGGGCGCTAAAAAGGCCATCGTTCACGTCTACAACGCGACGGCGCCATCGTTTCGCCGCATTGTCTTCAACCTCGACAAGGCTGGCGTGGTCAATATTGCCACCAGCGCCGCCAAGGTCATCAAGCGCCTGGCCGAAGAGCAGCCAGAGACGCAGTGGACATTCCAGTATTCGCCTGAAATCTTCTCCTCGACCGAGTTGGATTTCGCCGTGGAAGTCTGCGATGCAGTGCTTGATGTCTGGCAGCCAACCCCAGACAACAAGGTCATTCTCAACTTGCCGACCACTGTCGAAGTGGCGACGCCAAACGTCTACGCCGACCAAATTGAATGGTTTGGCCGCAATATCAGCCGTCGCGACAGCGTATTGATCAGCCTGCATACCCATAACGACCGGGGCACAGGCGTTGCAGCCAGCGAACTGGGCTTGATGGCGGGCGCCGATCGCGTTGAAGGCTGCTTGTTTGGCAACGGCGAACGCACTGGCAACGTCGATCTGGTCAACCTTGCGTTGAACCTCTACACCCAGGGCATCAATCCGGGTCTGGATTTCTCCGACATTGATGCCGTGCGCAAGGTGGTCGAGGAATGTAACCAGTTACCGGTTCACCCACGCCACCCTTACGTTGGCGACTTGGTGCACACTGCATTCTCCGGCTCGCACCAGGATGCAATCCGCAAGGGCCTGGCCCAGCAGCAAGAGGACGCCATTTGGGAAGTCCCGTACTTGCCAATCGATCCTGCCGACATCGGTCGCAGCTACGAGGCGGTTATTCGCGTCAATAGCCAGTCCGGCAAAGGCGGCATCACCTTCCTGCTCGAACAGGAATACGGCGTGTGCTTGCCACGACGCATGCAGATCGAATTCAGCCAGGTGGTGCAAAAAGAAACCGACCGCCTCGGCCTTGAGATGACTGCAGAGCAGATCTACAGCCTGTTCAAAACCGAGTTCCTGCAAGCAGCCAGCCCATATGCACTCAAGGGCCATCGCTTGCAGGAAGAAAACGGCACCAGCGCGGTAGACGTTGAAGTCATCAGCAACAACGAAACCAAGCACTGGAGCGGGATCGGCAAAGGTCCGCTGGAAGCCTTGGTCGCGGGCCTGCCCTTCGATGTAGAGATCATGGACTATTCGGAGCATGCAATTGGCGCCGGAACCAACGCCAAAGCAGCTGCCTATATTGAGTTGCGGATGGATGGCGGCCGTGCCCTGCATGGCGCGGGTATTGACGAGAACCTGACCACTGCCAGCTTCCGCGCCCTGTTCAGTGCGCTCAATCGTGCCTTGGTCCAGGCTCAAGAAGCGGCGTAACGGCTCGACTGACAAACCTTGCAATCAACAACCCCGCCAATTGGCGGGGTTGTTGCATTTAGGCCTATGCCGACAGGTTATTAGAACAAGTTCAAAAACAGCGTCATTTCAATTACCGTCAGCAGTACGGCCAACAGCAACAGCAAACAAATCCCCAATACTCTCCAGTTCGAATAAAGCCTTTCGGCTTGCCATCTGGCTGCATCGGCAAAACAGAGCCTGGCGTAGACAAGCATTACCAACACTTCGGGGACAATTAGCAGCTGTGCACTAAAGATTTCAGGGCGCCAACTGGAAAGGCTGAAAGTCGCAAACAACAGGCTGATTGCAAGGCTCCAGAGCTTCAATGATTGTTTGCCACGCCCCAAGATCTTGAAGTTATGCTGCATAACAAAGGCGCCAGCCAAAGGCGAGCCCAGAAGCGTAGCCAAGCCAACGGCGGTTACAGAGTAAAGCTTGGCGCTAGCAGCCTCGTCAGTCCCTGCACAGTGTGGTATCCGTTCTAGCGTGCTGGGTGACGTGGTAACAGGCATGTGTGACCTTCAACTCAGGGTAAATGTGTCAGCGTCGCGGTCAGCGGGAAAACGCTGGCGATACTCCGCCAAATCAGAACCCTTTAGAGTAAAGCGCAGCACACCTGTTACATCCTGGCCGTCCAGCATTACCTCGCCCTGAAAATCAATCACCTTGGAGTCACCACTGTAGGCATGGCCCTTGCCATCAGTGCCTGTGCGGTTGACTGCAGCCACGAAGCACAGGTTTTCAATCGCCCGCGCTGGCAACAAGCGATTCCAATGATTGCGCCGTGCCGCAGGCCAATTGGCGGTATAGAGCAATAAATCCGTATCGCTTGCATCCCGGCTCCAGACCGGGAACCGCAGGTCGTAACAAATCAGCGGGCGAATATTCCAGCCCTTGAGGTTAAACAAGGCCTGCTGTTGGCCTGCGGCAAAGTACTTGTGTTCACCTGCCATGCGAAACAGATGACGCTTGTCGTAATGAGCGACAGAGCCATCGGGACGCGCCCAGAGCAAACGATTGCGATAACTGCCATCTGCCGCCTGGATGATCAGGCTGCCGGTGACCACTGCATTCATCCGTGTGGCCTGCTCTACCATCCACTGGCTGCTTGGGCCACCTTCTGGCTCGGCGAGCGCGGCCGAGTCCATCGAAAAGCCGGTGCTGAACATCTCTGGAAGGATGACCAGATCGGCCCCCTCGACCGCTGCCAGCATCTGTTGGAAATGCTCACGGTTAGCGGCCGGGTCCTGCCAGACCAGATCACTCTGGACCAGCACAAGATTAAGGTCTGGCAACATCGTTAAATCGCGCATAATTTCTCCGCGGCCTGGCGCAAGGTGTCTTCACGCTTGGCAAAGCAGAACCTGACCAAGCGTAAATCTTTGGGTGCCTGCTGATAGAAGACCGACACTGGGATGGTTGCCACGCCATGCTCACGCGTCAGCCATTCAGACATGGCTACATCATCAAGGTCGTCACGAATGGCCGAATAGTCCGCCAGTTGAAAGTATGTACCAGGCGTTGGGGTAAAGCTGAAACGCGAACCCTTGAGCAAACCGCAGAACAGATCACGCTTGGCCTGATAAAACCCTGGCAGTTCTTCAACATGCTGCGGCTGCTCACTCATAAAATCGGCCAACGCCCACTGCAACGGCGTAACGCCGCAAAAGCTGACATATTGGTGGACCTTGCGCAGCTCAGCGCTCAACGCAGGCGGAGCAACCACATAGCCCGTCTTCCAACCGGTTACGTGGTACGTCTTGCCAAAGGAACTGACCACGAACGCACGTTGGTAAAGCTCCTCATGCGCCAAGACACTGGTATGGGAAATACCGTCAAAGACTAGATGCTCGTAAACCTCGTCGCTGAGCAAATAGATATCGCGACCACGGATCAGCGTGGCCAGTTGATCCAGCTCTGCCCGGCTGATCAGCGCCCCGCTGGGGTTATGCGGGCTGTTGAGGATGATAAGACGCGTTTTATCACTCAGGGCATCGCTAAAACGCTGCCAGTCGATCGAGAAGTCCGGCAATGCCAGGGGCACATGAATACAACGCCCGCCAGCAAGCTCGACCGAGGGTTCGTAGCTGTCATAACTGGGATCAAAGACAACGACTTCATCACCGGGACGAATCAACGCCTGAATCGCGCAGAAAATCGCCTGGGTAGCGCCCGGAGTGATAGTCACCTCGGTTTCGGCGCTGACCCTGCGGCCATAGCAACGGGCAATCTTGGCGGCGACTTGCTCGCGCAGCGCAGGTAACCCGGTCATGGCGGTGTATTGGTTGTGACCTGCGGCGATATGTCGACCAACGGCGTCGCGCAGTGCCAGCGGCCCATCAAAGTCGGGAAAGCCCTGCGACAGATTCAGGGCACCCGTTTCCATGGCAAGCTGGGACATACGGGTAAATATAGTGGTGCCAACATTCGGCAACTTGCTGATGATCATCACACCTTCCTGCTGCACACGCCCGGCTGGGCGATTGATAACCGCAGGATAACGGATCATACAGGCATGAAAAAGGCGCCCGTCAGGCGCCTTGTTCAACAGCAACAAATTAGCTGACCTAGCGTTTGTCCTTACGCTTTTTCTCAGCTTTCTTGTGGTGGCTCATTAAGCGACGCTTCTTGTTCACTTGACGATCGGTCAGGGTGTTTTTATTACCCTCATAAGGGTTTTCGCCACCTTTGTATTCGATGCGGATCGGCGTACCGACCAGTTTCAAGACGCGACGGTAGGTGTTTTCCAGGTATCGCGAATAGGCGCGCGGCACCGACTCAACCTGGTTACCGTGGATCACGATCAGCGGCGGGTTGGCACCGCCCAAGTGAGCGTAACGCAACTTGATCCGGCGGCCATTGACCAACGGTGGCTGGTGTTCGCGCACTGCATCTTCGAGGATCTGGGTCAGGCGATTGGTCGGCCAGCGGGTAATGGCTGACTGGAACGAAGCCTGCACCGACTTGTACAAGTGGCCCACACCAGTGCCGTGCAACGCCGAGATAAAGTGAATATCGGCAAAATCAACGAAGAACAAACGACGCTGCAGCTCGGTCTTCACATAATCGCGCTCGCTTGGCTCCATGCCATCCCACTTGTTCAGGGCAATCACCAGCGCACGACCGCTTTCGAGTACGAAACCGAGCAGATTCAGGTCATGATCGACCACGCCCTCGCGCGCATCCATGACGAATACGACCACGTTTGAGTCTTGAATCGCCTGCAGCGTCTTCACCACCGAGAACTTCTCGACAGCCTCAAAGATCTTGCCACGACGACGAACACCCGCAGTATCGATCAGGGTGTACTTCTCATCATCACGCTCAAAAGGGATGTAGATACTGTCACGCGTGGTGCCTGCCTGGTCGTAGACGATAACCCGGTCTTCACCGAGCATGCGGTTAACCAGTGTCGATTTACCCACGTTAGGACGGCCGATGATCGCCAGCTTGATGCCGTCCTTCTCGCTCGGTCCAGGGATGCGCTTGGCTTCTTCGCCTTCGGCAACCTCTTCAGGCTCTTCACCCTCTTCCAGCTCGCCAGCATCCTTCGGGAAGCGGCTGAGCACGGCTTCAAGCATCTGCGAGATACCACGGCCATGGGCGCCGGCAATTGCCAGCGATTCGCCCATGCCCATCGCGGCAAACTCGGCACGCGCCAGATCAGGATCAAGGTTATCGACCTTGTTGATGATCAGGTGACTGTCCTTGTTGCGCTTGCGCAGGTGCTCGCCGATCATTTGATCCGAAGCAGACAAGCCCGCCCGCGCATCGACCAGGAACAACACCACATCAGCTTCTTCGATGGCCTGCAGCGACTGCTCGGCCATCTTCGCGTCAATACCTTCTTCATCGCCGGAAATACCACCGGTATCAACGACAATGTAGGTGCGTCCCTGCCACTTGGCCTCGCCATACTGGCGATCACGGGTCAAACCCGACAGGTCACCGACGATAGCATCGCGGGTCCTGGTCAAGCGGTTAAATAGAGTGGACTTACCGACGTTTGGTCGGCCCACCAGGGCAATTACGGGAACCATTAGGCTCTCCACTTCGTTATTTCAGAAAATACAAAGGCCGCTGCATGAGCAGCGGCCGGAATTCAAAGCTGGGCCTGGATGCTACAGATGCAGCATAGACAAGCCCGTCAGTTGCCAGCTATTTAATGGTGTAAGCAACCAACTTGCCGCTGTTACCAAATACGTACAGCCAGTCGCCATCCACCAGCGGACGTGCGCGTATGCCATCACTGTCAACGTGCTCACGACCGACAAAGCGTCCATCCACCTGACTGATCAAGTGCAGGTAGCCTTCAAAATCGCCAAATACGACATAGCTGGAGAACACTTCAGGCGCTGACAATTGGCGACGAGCCAATGCATCATTGCTCCACAGAGCCGATGCTGAACGCTCATCCACACCTTCAACAGTGCCATTGGCCAAGCAGACATAGACGGTACCGAAACCCTGTGCCACGCCTACATAGCTGGACGCTTCACGCTGCCAAAGCACACGGCCCGACTCCAGGTCCAACGCGGCAACCCGCCCCTGGTAGCTGACTACATAGAGCTTGCCACCGGAAAGCAGCAGGCCACCGTCGATATCAACCACGCGATCCAGTTCGGAACGGCCTTGTGGCACGGCAACACGCTGTTCCCAGACCGGTATGCCGCGCTGCGCATCCAATGCAATGACCTTACCGCTGGACAAAGCAGCAATGGCCAGATTGTTGGTTAGCACCGGTGCACTGGTGCCGCGCAATGTCAGCACCGCTGGGGTGTTGTCAAAGCTCCAGCGCTGATTACCAGTGTCCGCATCAAAGGCGACCAGTCGATCGTCCTGGGTTTGCACCAAGACGATATCGCCATTGGTCGCAGGGGCAGAGAGCACTTCACTGTTGACCCGAGCGCGCCACTTTTCTTCACCGGTGGAGGAATCCAGAGCAATAATTTCGCCCTTGAGAGTCCCCAGCAACACCATGCCGTAGCCAGCGCCTACCGCGCCAGAAACAGGAAGCTCTAGATCGTCTTCCCAGATCACGTCGCCGGTCATGCGATCCAGCGCCATGACAACGCCTTCGACGTCAGCGGCAAAGATTTTTTCGCCTTCGATCGCCGGCTCAAGCATGTTGAACGTTTCGCCTTGGCCATCGCCAATCGAACGGTCCCACTGCTCATCAAGCTCAACTTCAGCTGTGAAGTCAGGCAGTTCCGCTGGCGGCAGTTCCTTCTTGCTAGTGCTACTGCAGCCCACGACCAACAAGGCCAGGCTCAGTAGTGCTACATTCTTCCAACGCATCACGTCACGCATCCCCTTTCGCGAGGTCGTCCAGCTTGATTTGCAAGCCACCAACCGCAGCATCTTCTGACAGAGCAGACTTGGCTTTCTCGTAGGCGGCGTGCGCATCATCAGTGCGACCCAGCTTAACCAGCAGGTCACCTTTGAGTTCTTCGCGGCTCGCCAGATAGGCTTTATCAGCATCGCCATCAAGCAGTTTCAAGGCTTCTTCGGTTTTGTCTTGCGCGGCCAGCACGCGCGCCAAGCGCTGACGGGCCAGCTCTTCCAGCGTTTCATCGGCTGGCTTATCGACTATACCTTGTAGAGCACTGGCGGCATCGTTCAATTCACCGGCTTCAACTGCAACCTTGGCCACGAACAAATCGCCATACTGCGCGTAATAGGTGCCGCCGTACTCGCTGTTCAGCTTGCCAGCCAGTTCAGCGACTTTACCGGCATCCGGCTTGCCACTTGGATCAAGAGCGGTTTCCAGCAATTGCTGGTAAATCATTGATGCGCCTTGTGACTGGTTGGCCTGGTACTTCTGCCACCCCTGCCAGCCCAAGACTGCAATCAGCGCCAGCGCGCAACCCGCCATCAGCGGCTTGCCGTTTTGCTGCCACCATTCCTTGATTACCGCTAATTCTTCTTCGTCGTTACGCGAAACCACCCCAATACTCCTTATTCGCTAATTCGCTTAAGCCTGTTTGAGGCTGGTTGCCAGATGCTCAGCAAGAACATCCCAGGCAATGCTGTTTTGTTCACCCTGACCACGCAGCGGCTTGCAACCTACCACTTGCTGGGCCAGTTCGTCTTCCCCAATGACCAGAGCGTATAACGCACCGCTCTTGTCGGCTTTCTTCAACTGACTCTTAAAACTGCCAGCGCCAGCATTAACTTGCAGGCGCAAACCTGGAATCTGGTCACGCAATTGCTCGGCCAATGGGATGGCAGCCAACTCAGCCGCCTCACCAATCGCACAGAGATACACATCAACAGTACGGGCGATTTCTGCAGGTACTTTATCAAGTGTCTCGATCAGCAGTAGCAAGCGCTCGATGCCCATGGCAAAGCCTACACCGGTGGTCGGTTTACCGCCCATTTGCTCAACCAACCCATCATACCGGCCGCCGGCACAAACTGTACCCTGCGCACCTAGTTTATCGGTGACCCATTCGAAAACGGTTTTGCTGTAGTAATCCAGGCCACGAACCAACTTGGGGTTGATTACATAAGGAATGCCAGCCGCATCAAGACGTGCCTTGAGGCCCGTAAAATGGACACGCGACTCTTCATCCAGATAGTTTTCAAGCTTTGGCGCATCAACCAGCAAAGCCTGAGTCTCTGGCGACTTGCTATCGAGGATACGCAATGGATTGCTCGACAGGCGGCGACGACTGTCTTCATCCAACTGATCAATTCGCGCAGTCAGGTACTCAACCAGTTCGCCACGGTAGACCGCACGCGCTTCGCTGGTGCCAAGGCTGTTGAGTTCGAGCGTTACCGCATCACCAATGCCAAGCAGCTTCCACAGACGCCAGGTGAGCATGATCAACTCGGCATCGATGTCCGGGCCCGGCAGGTTGAACACCTCAAGGCCGATCTGGTGGAATTGGCGGTAACGGCCTTTCTGAGGACGCTCATGACGAAACATAGGGCCGATGTACCAGAGCTTCTGGGTCTGACCGCCACCGGACAAACCGTGCTCAA
This sequence comes from Pseudomonas sp. RL_15y_Pfl2_60, assembly GCF_963970595.1. Classification (NCBI taxonomy): domain Bacteria; kingdom Pseudomonadati; phylum Pseudomonadota; class Gammaproteobacteria; order Pseudomonadales; family Pseudomonadaceae; genus Pseudomonas; species Pseudomonas sp. RL_15y_Pfl2_60. The sequence continues at coordinate 323,703 of NZ_CAXAOE010000004.1, forward strand.
GTACAGCACGCACGCATGCAGCCGTGCCTTCGGGACGCAAGGTCAGTGAATCGCCATTGCGGTCTTCGAAGGTGTACATCTCTTTTTCAACGATATCGGTGACTTCACCAATAGAGCGCTTGAACAGCTCGGTGAACTCAACAATCGGCATGCGAATCTGCCGATAGCCGTAGCCATCCAACAGACCTGCAACCGTGGCTTCAAAATAGCGCCACAGCGGGGTTTGCTCTGGCAGGATGTCGTTCATGCCACGAATGGCTTGCAGGGGCTTACTCAATTCAATTCCTTAGACGTCAAAGCTCTTAGCTGCGAACAATAACAGCGGCATCTGCTGCGAGCTTTTCAGCTGCTTTCTCACGGATCAACTTTTCTAGGTTATCCACGAGGTTTTCATTATTCAGTTTTTGTGCAGGCTTGCCATCAATGTAGATAAGGTTGTTTGGCGAACCACCGGTCAAGCCGATGTGCGCCTCTTTTGCCTCGCCAGGACCATTGACCACACAGCCGATTACCGCGACATCCAGCGGCACCAGCAGATCATCCAGACGGCCTTCGAGGTCGTTCATGGTCTTGACCACATCAAAGTTCTGCCGTGAACAGCTTGGGCAGGCGATGAAGTTGATACCGCGCGAACGCAAGCGCAGTGACTTGAGGATATCGAAACCAACTTTGATTTCTTCAACCGGGTCAGCTGCCAGCGAGATGCGGATAGTATCGCCAATCCCGTCGGCAAGCAGCATGCCCAAGCCAACAGCCGACTTGACCGTACCGGAACGCAAGCCACCAGCCTCGGTGATACCCAAGTGCAATGGCTGCTCGATTTTGGTCGCCAGCAGGCGGTATGCCGCTACCGCCATAAACACATCGGATGCCTTTACGCTGACCTTGAAGTCCGGGAAATTCAGTCGATCAAGATGTTCGACATGACGCATGGCCGACTCGACCAAGGCTTCAGGAGTCGGTTCGCCGTATTTCTTCTGCAGGTCTTTTTCCAGCGACCCGGCGTTGACCCCGATACGAATCGGAATGCCTTTGTGGCGCGCCGCTTCAACCACTGCACGCACTCGATCTTCGCGACCAATATTGCCCGGATTGATGCGCAAGCAATCAACCCCCAACTCTGCCACGCGCAAGGCAATTTGGTAATCGAAGTGGATATCTGCGACCAGCGGCAGACTCACTTGCTTCTTGATCTTGCCGAAGGCCTCAGCGGCATCCATGTCGGGCACGGAAACACGCACGATATCGGCACCAGCCTCCTCCAAACGACGAATCTGCGCCACAGTAGCGGCAACATCGTTGGTATCGGTGTTGGTCATACTCTGTACCGAGATCGGCGAATCGCCACCTACAGGTACAGAACCCACCCAGATTTTACGCGACAAACGACGCTGAATCGGTGATTCGCCATGCATGACTTAAAGCCCCAGTTTCAGGCGTGCTGTTTCGCCAGTCGCATAGGGTGCGACATCCACAGCCTGACCGTTATAAGTAACCTGTGCACCACTGGCAAAGCCCAAACGCAGCTCCAAAGGTGCTTTACCGCTAACGTTGAGGCTCTCACCCTGCTTCTTCAGACCGCTGTAAATCACTTTGCCATTGGCATCTTTCAACTGCAGCCAGCAGTTGGCCGTGAAATTGATGCTGACATTGCCTTCACCCGCAACCGCAGGCGTGCTTTGAGGTGCGGCAGTTGACGCCGGCGCCTCCACAACCGGCGGCGTCAAGGCCTCGGTCGTCGGCGCGTTATCAGCCACGGCCTGGCCTTCGACAGGAGCAGCATTGGGCATTGTCTCGTCGCCAGTCATTTGCGCTGCCATTTCATCGCTTGGCGGCTCTGGAGGGTCGCTCAGTGAATCGTCAGTAGCCGACAGGTCCAGTTGGGTTTCATTCTGAGCGGCGGCCACGGCCTGGTCTTCCGGCTCATCCAGGGCGTGGATCTGGGTTGAACCATCGGCCCCTTCAACCTCGACATGCTCGATGCCAGCCACGGCTAAATCATCAGCCTGGCGCTTGGCCTGTTCTTGCCACCAGAAAAAACCCACGAAACCCAATACAACCAATATGGCAAAGCTGACGAAACGCAGAATTTTTTGCGAGTAATTGGTCGGCTCTTCAATACGCCCCAGACTCTGCACGCTGTTAGCCGCTACGCTGCTGCCGGTGAAGTGGTCAAACTCTTTGACGATTTCAGCCTGATCAACACCCAGCAATTTTGCGTAGGTGCGCAGATAACCACGGGCGAAGGTAGTGCCTGGCAATTTATCGAACGCACCCGTTTCAATCTGAACGAGGCGCTCAGGCGTGAGGTTGAGCTGCGCTGCAACCTCAGCAATCGACCAGCCTTTGGCCTCTCGCGCGATGCGCAGAGTTTCACCGGGATTGACGCGATTTGCTGCTACAGCTTCAGGTGGCGCCGATTTCATCATTGCTCCGACAGGTATTGCTTGTATTCCGCAGTGCCGGGATACAAGCGTTTAAGTTGCAGACCGAGGCTTGCTGACTTGTCACGGTCTTCAAATATTTTGGCAAGACGGGCACCTAACAATAGGCTTGCCGCGTTTTGCTCACTAATAAGGCTAAAACTATCGTAGTAACCGCGCGCCGCTACATAATCCAGCTCTTTGTAGGATATCTCAGCCATTGCCAACAACGCGCGCGGCTGACGGCTGTTCAAACGCAAGGTCCGTTGAAAATACTTTTTAGCCTCATCCGGCTTGTTCAAGGCCAAAGCCGTAACGCCCAGGTTTTCAAACACCCTCGAGCGCTCTTGGTACAGGTTATCTTGCGCGGCCTGCTTATAGCGATCCATTGCTTCGTCATAACGCTTCTGCTCGAAAAGAAAGCTGCCGTAGTTATTGAGTAACCGGGCATCATCAGGACGCTGCGCAATGGCTTTTTTATAGTGCTCATCCGCCAGCGTAGGTTCCATTTCGAGCTGGAATACCAAGGCCAGCGCGGCATGGGCATCAGCACTGGATGAGTCAATTTCGAGCGCTTTCTTCAGTGGGACCTTGGCGCGCTCACTAGCACCTTGCTGAATGTAACCCAAGCCCAGCTGAATATAGGCGTCGCGCGCCTCTTCACGACCCTTCTCGGTTCTCATTGGGTCGACATCACCCGTTGTAACACAGCCAGCAAGCAGGCTGGCAAGCAATAAGAACAGCGCGGGGCGCAGGGTCATGGATTTCCTCTCTTCTAGTTACTGTTTGCGGTGGAACGTGGCGACTCTGCCTCGCTACTCAACTCACGCACGGCGATATAACGCTCGCTGCGGCGTGTACGATCCATCACTTGTCCTACCAACTGGCCACAAGCGGCATCAATGTCCTCACCGCGCGTTGTACGCACAGTTACATTGTGCCCTGCTTTGTGCAGCAGGTCTTGGAAACGACGTATCGCATTGTTGCTCGGCCGTTCATATCCCGAGAAAGGGAAGGGATTAAACGGGATCAGGTTGATCTTGCAAGGTACATCTTTGAGAAGTGCGATCATTTCCTCAGCGTGCTCAATCTTATCGTTCACATCTTTAAGCAATGTGTATTCGATCGTCAGCACACGCTTCTCGCCCAAACGCGAAACATAACGCTTACAGGCGGCGAGGAGCATTTCCAGAGGGTACTTCTTGTTGATCGGGACCAACTGGTTGCGCAACGCATCATTAGGCGCGTGCAGCGACAGCGCCAGCGATACGTCTATCACTTCGGCCAGTTTGTCGATCATTGGCACCACGCCCGAGGTAGACAAGGTTACCTTGCGCTTGGAAATGCCATAACCAAGGTCGTCCATCATGATCTTCATCGAAGCGACGACATTGTCGAAATTCAGTAACGGCTCACCCATGCCCATCATCACCACGTTGGTGACGGCGCGATCGATTTTCGCTGGCTGAGTGCCGAATGATTTATTTGCAATCCATACCTGGCCGATAATCTCGGCAGCGGTCAGATCGCTGTTGAAGCCTTGTTTACCGGTCGAGCAGAAGCTGCAATCGAGCGCACAACCTGCTTGCGAGGACACACACAGCGTGCCGCGAGCACCTTGTGGGATATACACGGTTTCAACGCAGCTACCCGATGCCACTCGCACCACCCACTTACGGGTGCCGTCGGTGGAAATATCTTCGCTGACCACTTCTGGCCCGCGAATTTCAGCACAGGCCTTGAGCTTTTCGCGCAAGACCTTGCTGACGTTACTCATGGCGTCGAAATCATCGATGCCAAAGTGGTGAATCCACTTCATTATCTGACCGGCACGGAAACGCTTCTCCCCGATACTGTCGAAGAATTGTTCCATTTCCTGCTGGGTCAGGCCCAGAAGATTGATTTTACCGGTCGCAATAGTCATGGTTTCACCTTCACCCGATTCGCTTAGCGAATGCGAGCGCACACCTCTGTTGAGGCGAAGAAGTAAGCGATTTCGCGAGCAGCCGAGGCTTCGGAATCCGAACCGTGTACAGCGTTTTCGTCGATGGAAACAGCGAAGTCAGCACGGATAGTGCCAGCAGCAGCTTCTTTAGGGTTGGTAGCGCCCATCAGTTCGCGGTTTTTCAGGATGGCGCCTTCGCCTTCCAGAACCTGAACAACAACCGGACCGGAAGTCATGAATGCAACCAGATCCTTGAAGAAGCCACGCTCGCTGTGCTCAGCGTAGAAACCGCTCGCTTCGCGCTCGGACAACTGAACCATTTTCGATGCAACAACGCGCAGACCCGCTTTTTCGAAGCGAGTAACGATCTCACCGATGACGTTTTTAGCAACTGCGTCTGGTTTGATGATAGAGAAAGTACGTTCAACAGCCATGTGAAACTCCAAAAACAGGGATTAAAGCGAAAAATTAAACCCGCGAATTATACGCGGGTTCTGGGTAAATGCGTAGGGCTCGCGCCTGACGGCGCACTGCCTTGGGTCAAAAATCAGTCCACTTCTTCGATCCAGGCCGCCTGAATAGCTTCAAGAACCTTCTCGCCGCCACGCTGACTGTCATCGGAAAATTCCGGCAGTTCGATCACCCAACGGTGCAAATCGACGAAGTTCACGTAACGCGGATCAACATCCGGCTTGCGTTCTGACAACTGAATGGCAATTTCCAGTACATCGGACCATTTGATACTCATGGTGATGCTCCTTAGTGGCCTTCAGAAACCTGATTAATGGTGTATTTCGGGATTTCGATAACCATATCGTCCTCACCCACCACCACTTGGCAAGACAGGCGCGAATTAGGCTCCAAGCCCCAGGCTTTGTCGAGCATGTCATCTTCCAGTTCGTCGGAAGGCTCGAGGGAGTCAAAACCTTCACGGACCACAACGTGGCATGTCGTGCACGCGCAAGACTTCTCGCAGGCGTGCTCGATATGGATGCCATTGCGCAGCGCAGCATTCAACACAGTCTCACCAGGCTGAGCCTCGAAAACCGCACCCTCTGGACAATGCTCGGCATGCGGCAGGAAAATCAACTGAGTCATGCTTATTCCTCGATCTCATTAAGACTACGGCCAGCCAATGCGGCTTTGACCGTTGAATCCAGGCGACGCGCTGCAAACGCATCGGTTACTTGGGTCAATCGCTTGGTCTGCTGCTCAAGCGCCAAGCCATCGGAACCATTCATCAGCTCGCGCAACAGCTCAACCTGGGCATCAATTGCCAACCGCTCGTCGCGGTCCAGCAAGCGCTCGCCATCAGCCTCCAGCGCCGCTTCAACTGCTTCGAGCAAGCGCTGGGCATCAACCTGCTGCTCACGCAGCACGCGCGCTTGCTTGTCGTCCCCGGCATTGCTGAATGAGTCTTGCAGCATTTTTGCTACCTGATCATCAGTCAGCCCGTAAGACGGCTTAACCTGAATACTGGCCTCGACGCCTGATCCCAGCTCACGCGCAGCCACGCTTAGCAGGCCATCGGCATCAACCTGGAATGTCACCCGAATCTTCGCCGCACCCGCCACCATTGGCGGGATACCGCGTAATTCGAAACGCGCCAGGGAGCGACAATCACTGATCAATTCGCGCTCACCCTGAAGCACATGCACCATCATGGCGGTCTGGCCATCTTTATAGGTGGTGAAGTCCTGGGCGCGGGCAACCGGTATGGTGGTGTTGCGCGGAATGACCTTCTCCATCAAGCCGCCCATGGTCTCAAGCCCCAGGGACAAGGGGATGACATCGAGCAGCAACAGCTCCTCACCATCGCCGCGCTTATTACCAGCCAAGGTATCAGCCTGAATCGCCGCGCCAATGGCAACCACTTGATCAGGATCGATATCGGTCAGAGGCTGACGGGCAAACATCTCAGCAACGGCCTGACGCACACGCGGCACTCGCGTAGAACCGCCAACCATCACCACAGCGCCAACTTCGTCCAGCTCGACGCCCGAATCACGCACCGCGCGGCGGCAGGCTTTTAGGCTGCGAGCAACCATCGGTTCGATCAGTGATTCAAACTGCTCGCGACTCAGTTCTGCGCGCCACTGCTGGTAGACCACCTCGACCGAATCAGTGCTGGTCAATGCCTCCTTGGCGGCACAGGCTGTTTCCAGCAAGCTGCGCTGGGCGCTCGGATCGATATCTGCCGAGATGCCCGCCTGCTCGATAATCCAGTTGGCGATCGCGTGATCAAAGTCATCACCGCCCAGGGCGCTGTCGCCACCGGTTGCCATGACTTCAAATACACCGCTGGTCAGGCGCAGGATCGAAATATCAAAGGTGCCACCACCCAAGTCATAAATAGCCACGACACCTTCGGCCTGCTGATCCAGGCCATAGGCAACGGCAGCCGCAGTCGGCTCATTGAGCAAGCGCAAGACATTCAAGCCGGCAATGCGTGCCGCATCCTTGGTGGCCTGGCGCTGTGCTTCGTCAAAATACGCAGGCACGGTAATAACCGCCCCCACCAGCTCACCACCAAGGGTCAACTCAGCACGTTGGCGCAGCACCTTGAGAATCTCGGCGGAAACTTCAACCGGGCTCTTGGCACCCTGCACCGTGTCGATTGAAGGCATTTGCGACTCACCGCCAACAAAACGATAAGGCAGTTGGTCACCGAGCTGCTTGACGTCAGCCAGGCCGCGCCCCATCAGGCGTTTAACCGAAACGATGGTGTTGAACGGGTCGCCAGAGGCTGCACCCTTGGCAGCCTCGCCCACTTCCACTCGATCGGCGTGATAGCGCACAGCGGAAGGCAGGATGACTTCGCCTTCAGCATCAGCCAATGGCTCGGAAATTCCGCTGCGAACTGCAGCGACTAGCGAATTGGTGGTGCCCAGGTCGATCCCGACTGCCAGCCGACGCTGGTGTGGCTGGGGGCTCTGTCCGGGCTCAGCGATCTGCAGTAAGGCCATGGTTTATATGTGCTTTTGTGAATATCAAGCGCACCCGTTGAGGCGCGCGAGCGTTAATCGTCGAGGCGCTCTTCCAACTGGCGAACCTCGTGGGAAAGCTTGTCGAGAAACTGCATGCGACGCATGAGGCGCTCGGCCTCATCACGACGGGCAGGATCATCCCAACAAACCGCAAAGCTTTCGTTCAGCTCATCAGAGGCAACTTTCAGCTGGCGCTTGAACTGCAATACACCGTCAATATCCGCGGCGTCTTGCAGGTCTTCAAGCTCTTCACGCAACTGGATTTGCTGCATCAGGAAGTCTGGATCATGCACTGTTACTTCAAGCGGTAGCTCGGGGCCACTCAGCGCCAGCAAGTAACGGGCACGCTGCGGAGCATTTTTCAGCGTTTGGTACGCTTCATTAAGGCTCGCAGACTTCTCCAGCGCAACGCGCTGCTCACGCGCATCGGCGTCAGCAAAGCGATCCGGATGAACCGCTCTGGCCAACTCGCGATAACGCGCAGCCAACTGATCAAGGTCCAGCCGAAAGCTCGGCTGCAGGTCAAATAAAGCGAAGTGACAAGGAGTACCCACAATAGCCTCAAATATTGAAGCTTTCGCCGCAGCCACATTCACCGCGCACGTTAGGGTTATTAAACTTGAAGCCTTCGTTGAGACCTTCCTTGACGAAATCCAGTTCGGTGCCGTCGAGGTAAACCAAGCTTTTAGGATCAATAATCACCTTGACCCCATGACTCTCAAAGACCTGGTCTTCGCTAGCAGTTTCATCGACAAACTCCAGCACATAAGCCAACCCTGAGCAGCCGGTCGTGCGAACAGCCAAACGAATGCCCTCACCTTTTCCGCGCCCATCAAGGGAGCGCTGTACGTGCCGGGCGGCGGCTTCGGTCATGCTGATAGCCATCGACAAACCTCCTTAGAGCAAACCTTTCTTCTGCTTATAGTCGCGCACGGCAGCCTTGATGGCGTCCTCGGCGAGCACTGAGCAGTGAATTTTAACCGGCGGCAACGCCAGCTCTTCCGCGAGCTGAGTGTTCTTGATGGTTTCAGCCTCGTCCAGCGTCTTACCCTTCATCCACTCAGTGGCCAGGGAGCTGGAAGCGATAGCCGAACCGCAACCGTAGGTCTTGAACTTGGCGTCTTCAATTACGCCTTCGCCGTTGACCTTGATCTGCAAGCGCATTACGTCGCCGCACGCTGGAGCACCGACCATGCCGGTGCCAACATCAGGGTCCTGCGCATCCATCTTGCCGACGTTGCGCGGGTTTTCGTAGTGGTCAATGACCTTTTCGCTGTAAGCCATGCTCTTAATCCTCAATCATCAGGCGCCGCTCATCGGCAGCTTTAGTGTGCCGCCCATTCAACCTGGGACAGATCGACACCTTCTTTGAACATATCCCACAGTGGCGAAAGCTCACGCAGCTTGGTAACTGCGTCGCGAACTTTTGCTGCTGCGTAATCAATCTCTTCTTCAGTGCTGAAACGCCCGAAGGTGAAACGAATAGAGCTGTGTGCCAATTCGTCGTTGCGACCCAGGGCGCGCAGAACGTATGACGGTTCAAGCGATGCCGAAGTACATGCCGAGCCCGACGAAACAGCCAGATCCTTGAGCGCCATGATCAGCGACTCGCCTTCAACGTAGTTGAAGCTCAGGTTAAGGTTGTGCGGTACGCGGGCAATCATGCTGCCGTTGATGTACAGCTCTTCCATATCCTCAAGGTGTGAGTAGAAGCGATCACGCAGGGCCAGCAAGCGCTGGTTTTCAGCAGCCATTTCTTCCTTGGCGATACGGAAGGCTTCGCCCATGCCGACACACTGGTGAGTTGCCAAGGTCCCCGAGCGCATGCCGCGTTCGTGACCGCCGCCGTGAGTCTGTGCTTCCAGACGGATACGCGGCTTGCGGCGTACATACAGGGCACCCACGCCTTTAGGACCGTAGGTCTTGTGCGCAGAGAACGACATAAGATCAACCTTGAGGCTCTCCAGGTTGATTTCAACCTTGCCAGTCGATTGCGCCGCATCAACGTGGAAGATAACCCCACGCGAACGGGTCAGCTCACCGATAGCGGCAATGTCGTTGACCGTACCAATCTCGTTATTGACGTGCATGATCGACACCAGAATGGTGTCTTCACGCAATGCCGCTTCAACCATGGCTGGAGTGATCAAGCCATCTTCACCCGGCTCGATGTAGGTCACTTCGAAACCTTCACGCTCAAGTTGACGCATGGTGTCGAGCACCGCTTTGTGCTCGATCTTCGAGGTCACAAGGTGCTTACCCTTGCTCTTGTAGAAGTCAGCAACACCCTTGATGGCCAGGTTGTCGGATTCGGTCGCACCGGAAGTCCAGACAATTTCACGCGGATCAGCACCGACCAGCTCAGCAACCTGGCGACGCGCATTCTCAACCGCTTCTTCAGCTTTCCAACCAAAGAAGTGGGAGCGCGACGCTGGATTACCGAAGTTACCTTCAGCGGTCAGGCACTCAACCATTTTTTGCGCAACACGCGGATCAACCGGCGTAGTCGCCGAATAATCGAGGTAAATAGGCAATTTCATTGATTCTCTCCTATCAGGAATCAGGCTTTGCAGGCTGGATTCAGTCGACGGCGGATGCTTCTATTTTATCGAGTTGCGACGTCCTGCCGTTGCAGCGACGCTGGTCCTGGCGATGAGCAACTTCTTGAACCTCTCGACGAGTAACTAGATCAGCCAAACTGATACCGCTCAGAAACTCGTGGATCTGCTGGCTCAGGTCACACCACAGGTGATGAGTCAGGCAGGTATCGCCCGCATGACAATCGCCCTGCCCTTGGCAGCGCGTTGCATCAACGGACTCATTGACTGCATCAATCACTTCTGCGACCTGAATACCCTTCATGTCGCGTGCCAACTGGTAACCGCCGCCAGGGCCACGAACACTGGAAACCAGGCTTCCACGGCGCAATTTGGCGAACAGCTGCTCCAAGTAGGAAAGGGAAATTCCCTGACGCTCGGAAATATCAGCAAGGGACACGGGGCCATTCTGCGCATGCAACGCCAAATCGAGCATGGCGGTGACGGCGTATCGACCTTTGGTTGTCAGTCTCATCTAAGAGGTACCGGGGATTACAATATGCTGCAAATTATGCAATTCCCGAGTATTTAAGTCAACTATAAGACCTATTAAATTACTCGGGATTAGCATTTGCGAGGGGCGCAAAGCATAGCAAACTCGCTATGCTCGCGCATCAGGCGGCGGGCTTGTCGTCTTGCTCTTTGCAGACACCGATGAAATCTTCATCGCGCAAGGCAGGCAGATCCTTCGCGCAGTAGTCGCTACCCAGCGAGGTAAGCGCCTCGCACATCCCCTCAAGACGCACATCCACAGCCTGCAAGTGATCTAGCAACTGGCCAATCGCACGCGAAACAGGGTCAGGCATATCCTGACTTACGCCATAGGCATCGAAACCCAGCTTTTCAGCCATCGCTTTGCGCTTGGCTTCTTGATCGCTATCGTCTTTGACAATGATACGACCGGGAATCCCGACAGCAGTCGCGCCCGCAGGCACTTCCTTGGTGACCACCGCATTGGAGCCAATCTTGGCACCGGCGCCGACCGTAAACGGCCCCAGGACCTTGGCACCCGCACCGACAACCACACCGTCCTCGAGCGTTGGATGGCGCTTGCCTTTATTCCAGCTAGTACCACCCAGCGTCACACCCTGATAAAGAGTGACATCGTTGCCGATCTCAGCCGTCTCTCCAATGACAATACCCATACCATGATCAATGAAGAAGCGACGACCGATTTTGGCCCCAGGATGAATTTCAATCCCGGTCATCCAGCGACCAAAGTTCGAAACCACCCGCGCCAGCCATTTCCAACCATTGACCCACAAAGCATGCGACACGCGATGCAACCAAACAGCATGCAGGCCGGGGTAGCAAGTGACCACCTCAAAGGTATTACGCGCAGCCGGGTCGCGATGAAATACACTTCGAATATCTTCACGGATTAGCTCAAACATCTGACTTCCCCTGTTTATGGTGTTCACCGCGCGCAGCCTTGAGCGTTTCGGTCAAAATCCCGCGCAAAATATTCATCTCGGCTCGACTGATGTTATTGCGCCCATATAAGCGCCGCAACCGACTCATAAGATGACGCGGGTTCTGCGGATCAAGAAACCCGATTTCCTCCAGCGCCTGCTGCAGGTGCGTGTAAAACGACTCCAACTCATCTGCCGTCACCAACTGGGTATTGAGCATTGCAGTGGTTTCGAGCTTGGCCACCTTGGTAGGCTGATTTTGCGCAGCCAGCCACGCCATACGCACTTCATAGGCCAGAACCTGTACCGCTGCAGCCAGGTTCAGCGAGCTGAACTCAGGATCAGACGGGATATGCACATGGAACTGACAGCGCTGCAGCTCTTCATTAGTCAGGCCGGCATACTCACGACCAAAGACCAGCGCCACATCAGCACCTTCTAGCGCCTGCTCACAAGCCGTAACCCCACACTCACGCGGATCCAGCAAAGGCCACGGGATGCGCCTGTCACGGGCACTGGTGCCGAGCACCAGATTACAGCCAACCAGCGCCTCCTCAAGAGTACCTACAACTTGCGCCGCCTCGAGAATATCGCTTGCGCCAGATGCTCGCGCATCCGCCTCATGACTCGGGAAATCAATTGGATCGACCAGTACCAAACGGCTCAATCCCATGTTTTTCATCGCCCGCGCCGCGCCACCGATATTACCGGGATGACTGGTGTTGACTAAGACAACTCGAATATTTTGCAGCAACGAAAGCGCTCACACAGAATGCAGAAAGGTGCAAATCTTACAGAACCCACTCTGATTACGCCACGCAAGGCTAAGCGGCACTTCATATATGTAACTTTTCTGATAGAATGTTCGGCTTTCTTTAACGACCCAGGTGACCCATCCATGCAGCCTATGCTGAATATCGCGCTGCGCGCAGCCCGTAGCGCCGGTGAAATGATCTTCCGCTCAATCGAACGCCTGGATGTCATCTCGGTAGACGAGAAAGATGCCAACGATTACGTGACCGAAATTGATCGCTCTGCCGAGCAGTTGATCATTCAGGCACTGCGCAAAGCCTACCCGACGCACGGCTTTTACGGCGAAGAAAGCGGCCTTACCGAAGGCACGGGCGAAGGCGCTGATTACTTGTGGATTATTGACCCACTTGATGGCACCACCAACTTCATTCGTGGCGTACCGCACTTCGCAGTCAGCCTTGCCTGCAAATACCGCGGCCGCCTTGAGCACGCAGTGATCATCGACCCGGTTCGCCAGGAAGAATTCACCGCAAGCCGTGGCCGCGGCGCCGCTCTCAATGGTCGCCGCCTGCGCGTCAGCACCCGCAAGAGCCTCGACGGCGCCCTTCTCGGCACCGGTTTCCCGTTCCGCGAAAGCCAAATGGACAACCTTGAGAACTACCTGGGCATGTTCCGCAGCCTGGTCGGCCAAACTGCCGGTGTGCGCCGTGCTGGCGCCGCCAGTCTCGACCTGGCCTATGTAGCAGCAGGCCGTTTTGATGCGTTCTGGGAATTCGGCCTGTCCGAGTGGGACATGGCTGCAGGCGCCCTGTTGATTCAAGAAGCAGGCGGCCTGGTCAGCGACTTCACCGGCGGTCATGACTTCCTGGCTAAAGGCCAGATCGTTGCCGGCAACACCAAGTGCTTCAAAGCCGTGTTAACCGCTATTCAGCCACACCTTTCAGCATCGCTGAAACGCTAAGCTGCGCCGTAGCGAAAAAGCGCCTTCGGGCGCTTTTTTATTGCCCATTCGGCTCACGCGCGGCACGCACATAGCCTTCAAAGCACGCCTGACGCCTTTTCTGCCACCATTAGCAGCGGCCTATATTTGGATGAACCATGGTGGACAAGCTTCGCGTTGCCTCACCCTGCACAACCCCTTCACTTAAACATCGCCCACAAAAAAGCGCCCAATCAGGGCGCTTTTTTGTATAACGGGATTACTGCGCTTCGGAGAGCACCAGCTTGCCGTCTTTAACCGGAATACGGCTGCCCGGATCTTCTGACATACGCACCTGGCTAACCTTGCCATCGAGTTCGTATTTCACGTTGTAACCCACCAGCTTCTCGCTGGTGTCAGTAACTGTCTTGCAACGGTTTTCAGTCGTGGTGTAGGTATCGTTCGCCTGCATATTGCCCTGCACCTTGTTGCCGGCATAACCGCCACCAATAGCACCTGCTGCAGTTGCGATTTTCTTACCATTGCCACCACCGATCTGGTTACCCAGCAAACCGCCAACCACGGCACCAATGGCCGTACCGGCGATCTTATGCTCATCCTGCACAGGACGCTGACGCGTAACAGTCACATCGCGACACTCCTGACGCGGGGTCTTGATGGTTTCATTGATGGGCTCCACAGCCAGCACATCTGCGTAGTCCGAACCACCGACCAAGCTGTAAGTCGCAACAGCACCGCCAGCAGTTACGCCCACCGCACCTAATACCGCACCTACAAGCAATGACTTATTCATTATTGACTCCTGACCTTCTCTATCTGGCGAATCTCGCCTTATCTGACCCTCAGACAACAAAAAGCCCTCGCAAGTTCAAAACCTGCGAGGGCCTGATGAGCGACTGCTAGCCCCAATGCTTAAGGGCGCTCGTCAACCTCTTCCGCAACAACCGGTGGAATCAGGTCGTCGACGTTAAGGTTCAGCCAGATCAGTACCACGTTGGCGATGTAAACCGATGAGTAAGTACCGGCAAAAACACCGATAAACAGCGCAATCGAGAACGAGAACAGATTGTCGCCCGCAAAGATCAACAGCGCACCAATCGCCAGCAACGTTGAGATCGAGGTAGCCAAGGTCCGCAACAGGGTTTGCGTAGTCGAGATGTTGATGTTTTCAATCAAGGTCGCCTTACGCAGCACCCGGAAGTTCTCACGCACCCGGTCAAACACCACGATAGTGTCGTTGAGAGAGTAACCGATGATAGCCAGAACGGCCGCCAGCGTGGTCAGGTCAAAGGTCACCTGGAAAAACGACAGAATGCCCAGGGTCACGATCACGTCATGGACCAGCGAGACGATGGCACCGACCGCGAACTTCCACTGGAAACGGAAGGCCAAGTACAGCAGCACACCACCCAAAGCCAGCAACATGCCGATACCGCCTTGGTCACGCAGTTCTTCACCCACTTGCGGGCCAACGAACTCAACCTTCTTGACCTCAAGTTGATCGCCCGTCGCGCGTAATGCACTAGCAACCTTGTTACCCAAGTCTGGATCATCACCCTGCATGCGCACGACCACATCAGTCGTGGCACCAAAGCTTTGCACCACAGCATCAGTAAAGCCGGCGGACTGCAGCTTCTCACGCACCTGCTCCAACACCGCAGGCTGCTCGTAGCTCAGCTCGATCTGGGTACCACCAGTAAAGTCCAGGCCAAAGTTCAGGCCCTTTACCGCCCAGCTGCCCAACGCCAGAAGCGTCAGGAACACAGTCACAGCAAACGCGAGGTTCCGCGCCCCCATGAAGTTGATTGTACGATTCATGTCAGCCCCTTAAATCCACAACTTCTTGAAGTCACGCCCGCCAAAAATCAGGTTGACCATGGCGCGAGTCACCCAGATAGCGGTGAACATAGACGTCAGGATGCCAAGCGACAGCGTTACCGCAAAGCCCTTGACCGGTCCGGTCCCCATTGCGAACAGAATACCCCCGACCAACAGTGTCGTCAGGTTGGCATCGATGATCGCCGAGAACGCGCGGTCGAAACCTTCATGGATTGCCCGCGGAATGGACATGCCGTTGGCGATCTCTTCACGAATACGCGAGAAGATCAGCACGTTGGCGTCAACCGCCATACCCATGGTCAATACGATACCGGCGATACCTGGCAAGGTCAGCGTTGCACTGAGCAACGACATCAACGCCAGCAGCAGGATCATGTTGAAGCCCAGCGCGATAGTCGCCAAGACACCAAAGAAACGGTAGATCGCGATGATGAACAGCGATACGAACAGCATGCCCCACAGCGCCGCATCGACACCTTTGGCGATGTTATCCGCACCCAGGCTAGGACCGATGGTGCGTTCTTCAGCGAAGTACATTGGCGCAGCCAAGCCACCAGCACGCAGCAACAGGGCCAACTCAGACGATTCACCCTGGCCGTTCAGGCCGGTGATGCGGAACTGGCTGCCCAGCGGCGACTGAATGGTTGCCAAGCTGATGATTTTCTTCTCTTCGGCGAAGCTTGGCACGGCAACTTCTTGCTCCACGCCATCAACCATCTTGCGCACGAACTTGGTGATCGGCTTTTGCTCGATGAAGATCACCGCCATGCTGCGCCCGACGTTGCTGCGCGTTGCGCGGCTCATCAGGTCACCACCGTGGTTATCCAGACGGATATTCACTTGCGGGCTGCCGTTTTCATCAAAGCTGGCCTGTGCGTCAGTTACCTGATCACCGGTGATGATCAGCTCACGCTCAAGATCAACCGGCGGACGACCCGGCTCGCGGAACTCAAAGGACTCGGTCGATGCCTTTGATGCATCGACAGCCGCCTCAAGACGGAACTCAAGGTTGGCAGTCTTACCCAGAATACGCTTGGCTTCAGCCGTATCCTGCACACCCGGCAGCTCAACCACGATACGGTTGGCACCCTGGCGCTGAACCAGCGGCTCAGCCACACCCAGCTCGTTTACCCGGTTGCGTACGGTGGTCAGGTTTTGCTTGATCGAGTATTCACGAATTTCAGCAATCTTGGCCTTGGTCAGCGTCAAACGCAGCACTTGCATGCCGTTACGCTCAGTGGTGGTCAAGTCAAAATCAGTGAAATCCTTGCGCACCAGGCTTCGGGCTTTTTCAAGCGTGTCTTCATCAGCGAAACCCAGCTGAATTGCACCGGCCTGCTCTGGCAAGCTGCGATAACGCACACGCTCTTTACGTAGCAGGGTTTTTACTTCGCCCTCGTAAACCTTGCGTCGTGCATCCAGCGCTTTCTCCATGTCCACTTCAAGCAGGAAGTGCACACCACCGGAAAGGTCGAGACCCAGCTTCATCGGCGTCGCACCGACACTACGTAGCCAGTCAGGCGTTGTTTGCGCTAGGTTCAGCGCAACCACGAAATCTTCACCGAGCGCCTTGCGCACGATGTCTTTTGCAGGAAGCTGGTCTTCCTTCTTAACCAAGCGCAGCAAACCTGCCTTGCCCTGGTCAGCAACACTGAGGCCCTTGACCTCAATACCAGCTTCTTTCAATGCACGGTCTGCACGATCAAGATCAGCCTGTTCGATGCGTGTAGCGGTGCTGTTGCCACTAATCTGAATCGCCGGATCATCCGGGTACAGGTTAGGTGCAGAGTAGAGAAAGCCGACGGCCAACACGGCCACAATCAGCAGGTACTTCCAAACTGGAAATTTATTGAGCATGACGCCGCCCGTTGTAACGCGGGGCGCATTTAGCGCCCCGTCGAATGGTAAAGGTTGAAACTTAGATGGCTTTCAGAGTGCCTTTAGGCAAGGTCGCAGCAATGGCAACCTTCTGAATTTTCAGCTCAACGGTGTCCGAAACTTCGATCACCACAAAGTCATCGCTAACTTTGTTGACCTTGCCAGCGATACCACCAGTGGTGACAACCTCATCACCCTTCTGCAGGCTGCCGAGCAGGTTTTTGTGCTCTTTGGCGCGCTTGGACTGTGGACGCCAGATCATCAGGTAGAAGATGACCAGGAAACCAACCAGAAATACCCACTCAAAACCGCTACCAGCTGGGCCGGCAGCAGGTGCCGCAGCGTCTGCGAATGCCGCAGGGATAAAAAAGCTCATGTATCACTCCTGTTGAAATAGTTTTTAAACAAACTCGGTTTTAGTCCAGCGGCGGCGTTGGCAAACCACGCTGGCTGTAGAAGCTATCGACAAAGGCGGCCAATGTACCCTGTTGGATAGCACCGCGCAAACCAGCCATCAAGCGCTGATAGTGACGTAAGTTGTGGATTGTATTCAGCATACTGCCCAGCATTTCGCCACACTTGTCCAAATGATGCAGATAAGCACGGGAGAAATTCTGGCAGGTGTAGCAATCGCAGTTGGCATCCAAAGGCGAATCATCGTGGCGATGCACCGCATTTCGGATCTTCAACACACCGGTATCGATAAACAGATGGCCATTGCGAGCGTTACGGGTTGGCATCACACAGTCGAACATATCCACGCCACGGCGCACACCTTCAACCAAATCCTCGGGCTTGCCTACACCCATCAGGTAACGCGGTTTTTCAGCTGGCATCAGGCCTGGCAGGTAGTCGAGTACCTTGATCATTTCTTCTTTCGGCTCGCCAACCGATAGACCACCGATCGCCAAGCCATCAAAGCCAATTTCATTGAGGCCGTCGAGCGAGCGCTGGCGCAACTCTTGATACATGCCGCCCTGGACAATACCGAACAGCGCTGCAGTGTTATCACCATGAGCGACTTTTGAACGCTTGGCCCAACGCAGCGACAACTCCATCGACGTCTTGGCGACATCGAACTCGGCCGGATACGGCGTACACTCGTCGAAAATCATCACAACATCGGAACCCAAGTCGCGCTGAACCTGCATCGACTCTTCCGGCCCCATGAACACCTTGGCGCCATCAACCGGAGAAGCAAAGGTTACACCCTCCTCCTTGATTTTGCGCATGGCGCCCAAGCTGAAGACCTGGAAGCCACCGGAATCAGTAAGGATCGGACCTTTCCACTGCATAAAGTCATGCAGGTCGCCGTGCTCCTTGATGACCTGGGTACCCGGGCGCAGCCACAGGTGGAAGGTGTTACCCAGGATCATCTGCGCGCCAATCGCCTCGATATCACGGGGCAGCATGCCCTTGACCGTGCCGTAAGTGCCGACCGGCATGAATGCCGGGGTTTCCACCACGCCGCGCGGAAAGGTCAGGCGCCCGCGGCGCGCTTTGCCATCGGTCGCCAACAACTCAAAAGACATACGGCAAGTAAGCGTCATACGTGATCCTCAGGCCCGCGCGCCGCGGGATTACGGGTGATAAACATCGCATCACCATAACTAAAGAAGCGGTAACCCTCGGCGACAGCACTTTTATAAGCCGCCATGGTTTCCGGATAACCCGCAAACGCCGACACCAGCATCAGCAAGGTCGACTCAGGCAGGTGAAAATTGGTTACCAAGGCATCGACCACATGAAATGGCCTGCCGGGGTAGATAAAAATATCGGTATCGCCACTGAAGGGCTTGAGTTCGCCATCACGTGCAGCTGTTTCCAGCGAACGCACGCTGGTGGTGCCCACGGCGATCACTCGACCACCGCGAGCACGACAGGCAGCCACGGCATCAACCACATCCTGACCGACCTCAAGCCACTCGCTGTGCATGTGGTGCTCTTCAATACGCTCGACACGCACGGGCTGGAAGGTACCCGCACCGACATGCAGCGTGACAAATGCAGACTCAACACCTTTTTCAGCGATGGCCGCCATCAGCGCCTGGTCGAAATGCAGCCCCGCTGTTGGCGCCGCTACCGCCCCTGCGCGCTGCGCATAGACGGTCTGGTAACGCTCGCGATCGGCTTCATCATCAGGACGATCAATATAAGGCGGCAGCGGCATATGGCCGACACGCTCAAGCAGCGGCAACACTTCCTCTGCAAATCGCAACTCGAACAAGGCGTCGTGACGCACGACCATCTCGGCCTCACCACCGCCTTCAAGCAAAATTTTCGAACCGGGTTTTGGCGACTTACTTGAACGCACATGGGCCAGCACGCGGTGTGTATCGAGCACGCGCTCAACCAGGATCTCAAGTTTGCCGCCTGAAGCCTTCTGGCCAAACAAGCGCGCAGGAATCACCCGCGTGTTGTTAAACACCATCAGGTCGCCTGGGCGCAGAAACTCAAGCAGGTCGCTGAATTGACGATGGCCCAGCGCACCACTCGGCCCATCAACAGTGAGCAGGCGACTGGCACGCCGCTCAGTCAGTGGATGACGAGCAATCAGGGCTTCAGGTAGATCAAAATGAAAATCGGCAACACGCATGACAGAAGGGTCATCTAGCAGGGCGGCAAAGTTTAGCGGAAATTATTAAAAATGACCACGAAAGAGCATTGACCAACTCGAAACTCGTCCCTATACTTCGCCGCCATTGTGCCCCGGTGGCGGAATCGGTAGACGCGGCGGATTCAAAATCCGTTTTCGAAAGAAGTGGGAGTTCGAGTCTCCCCCGGGGCACCATAAACTCGAAGAAAGGCCTTGATTATCAAGGCCTTTTTTTATGCCTGGCATAAAGTTGGCGTAGCTACTTTGCACAACGCTTATTGATGAAAATTCAGCCTGGTTTGCAACTTCTGAGCTGGGTTGTTTCCGCAGAACTCTGCCCCACAACCATCACTCAGCCACTCTGGCTTTTGCCCATCTGCTCTGAGTCATACTTGCGTCTATTCAAAACGCCCTTCTCCATCACGATCACGCAGGTAGCGGCGTGCCAATGGAAACGGCGGCAGCCAAGACTCGCGCCTTAGCATCCATAACTCGTAAGTTGGCCGCAATTGGTCAGGCTCATCCAGCGAGCCCAGATTCAGCTCGACTTCGTCATCGCTGCGAGAAAAGACCGATGAGCCACAACGTGGACAGAAATACCGACTCTGGTATTCGCTCGTCTCGCCAGTGATGGTGACTGCCCGCTCAGGAAATATCGCCGACGCGTGAAACAGCGCACCGTGATGCTTGCGGCAATCCAGGCAATGGCAAATACCCACTCGATATGGCGGCCCCACGGCGACGACTCGAACATTGCCGCATAGGCAACCTGCGCTGAACGACTCCACAAGCATCTCCTCTAACATGGTGGCTTTGTAACCAATAGCCAAGACAATGGCGCATCAGCCCCCTCTTTACCTCGCTGGAGAACGGCCCATGCTCAAAACAGCCTTGATACTCAGTTTAGGCATTCTGCTCAGTGCCTGCGCTGACGACACCAAGCGCTCAACGCCTGCCGCATCCCTTGTAGCGGCTACCGATCAATGGGTCGGCAAATGGATAGGCGTCGAAGGCCTCAATTTAACGTTGAGCAAGGACACATCGGCAGGCCCCGGACACTATGTGCTGAAGATGCAATATGGCCTCGATGCCGAACAAAGTGGCACCTACAAAGGCCAGGCAACAGCAGGTGGCATCGCCTTCAATCGCCAGGATGGTCCGCAGTTACTGCGCGCAGGAGACGGCCAAGCCACAGGATTGAAATGGCTGGCGGACAAGCACAACTGCTTGATTGTGAAGCCAGGCGAGGGCTATTGCCGGGATTGAAAACTCACGACCACCGCGCAAGCAGCCTGGTTGACTTAACCACCGGCGATAAAACCCCAACCCATTGCCAGTGCTGCTTGAGATATTTGCTTTCACATCAACTCATTAAGCTGACACGCCTTTAAACACCGCTCTACAGGGAAGGTGAACCACACATTGATGGCTAAACGCCTTTATTCCCCGCTGCGCCTCGCTGCGCATTCGAGTTATGATTGAACGACATAAAGCGGACTTCCCTGAACCATGGCCGTTGACCTGCAAGCACTCTATCCCAAACTGATCCACCTGATGCTGGACACTGTGTTCGTGGTCGACAAGGACAACCAGATTGTATTTGTCAGCGATGCCTGTGAAACCCTGCTCGGCTATCGCGCCAATGAACTGACTGGCACTGCAATCACCAACTATATGCACCCTGATGACTTGGCTATCACCCAAGCCTCGATTGTCCGCGTCATGAATGGCAAGCCTCACATCGATTTCCGCAACCGTTACATCCGCAAGGATGGAGGCGTCGTGCACATTCTCTGGGCAGCCTTCTGGTCCGAGGACGTGGGCGCAAGAATTGGCGTTGCACGGGATGTTACCGCCCTGTGGCAGGCAGAGTCGGAATTACACTTCTTGGCCCACCACGACCCCCTAACCGAATTGGCCAACCGTTCGCTGTTCAGCGAACGCCTGGACTCAGCCCTGCGCGGAGCCCGCCGCCACCAGAACTCACTGGCCATATTGTTTATAGATATCAATGACTTCAAGGGCATCAACGATGTTCATGGCCACGCCGCAGGTGATCGCGTGTTGCGCTTGATTGCGCAGCGCCTGAAAAGCTGCGTTCGTGAGACGGACACTGTCGCGCGCATGGGCGGTGATGAATTCACAGTGCTATTGACTGACATTCAATCCGAAGACGCCGTTACAGCGAAGGTCGAACAGATTCTCGCGCTCATGGCAGAGCCGCTGGACGCTGACTTTGGCGCAATAAACATGCCCTCCTGCAGCATCGGCGTGGCCTGCTACCCCGCAGATGGCGAGGATGCCGACACCTTGCTTAGCCATGCAGATGGCGAGATGTATCGGGTAAAAAAGCAGCGCCGCGCCATCCGCTAGCAGCCGCAAGTGGCCCACCAGGGCTGTGCAGCCGTCAAATTCAAGCGATTCGCGGAGTCGATTCATCAATCGATCTCTTGTAAGCGAAGTTTTGCATTAGGGCCGACGCCCCTACTTGCCGATAAACACCGTCACCCAAAGACATCGTGCAAGCCTGCAAATAGATGCACATGGCGATTACCGCGCCCTTCCCCTGGCAAAACAAAAATAAACTTCAATACGATAGTTCCAGAAACCACTTTGACTGCGTATGATAGTGATTCGCATTAATACTATAAATACAGCAGAGTCCTCCATGTCCGCCAATCCTCCCCTGCGTTCACACACTCTATTTGCCCAGCGCTCATCGTTAGCAATCCGTCCCTTGGCCCTTGCGGTGCATATGCTTGCAGCGGGTACAGCCTTTGTGGCGCCATCAATCATGGCAGCGGAGCAAACTGAGTCTACCGAGGCCACGAGTGCTGTAACCCTGAAGCCGATGGAAATCACTGGCGCCGCCGAACCGAGCGCGGTCACTGAAGATACTCACTCCTACACCACAGAAGCTGCACGCACCGCCACGCCGTTGAGCATGTCCCTGCGCGAGACGCCGCAGTCGGTCAGCGTCGTCACCCAGCAGCGCATTGAAGACCAAGATCTGGAAACCATCCTTGATGTGGTCAACAACGCCACCGGTGTCTCAGTCAACCGCTACGAAACCAGCCGGGCCCAGTTCAACGCCCGCGGTTTTGAACTCAACTCGCTGATGATCGACGGCGTACCCACCATTTATGAGCAGCCGTGGAGCTCGGGCGAGATTTTCAGCAGCCTGGCCATGTATGACCGCGTTGAAATCGTACGTGGAGCCAACGGCTTGATGACCGGAGCAGGCGACCCTTCAGCCTCCATCAACCTGGTGCGCAAACGCGCCAGCAGTCGCGACCTTAAAGGCTCGGTCAAATTCAGCGCAGGTACATGGGATACCTTTGGCACCGAAGCCGATGTATCCACGGCGCTTAATGAGGCTGGCACCATCCGCGCACGCCTGGTTGGCGAAGTCACCGATGGCGACACTTGGATCGACGGTAACTCGAAGCGCAGTGAAACGGTCTACGGCACTATGGACATCGACCTGACGCCAGATACCACCTTGTGGTTCGGCCTTAGCAACCAGGACAACAGCGAAGACTCGCCAATGTGGGGTGGCCTGCCCGTCTGGTACGCCGATGGCAGCCGCACCAACTGGAGCCGTTCGAAATCGACCTCTGCGGGTTGGAGCAAGTGGGACACGACCTACAAGACCTATTTCGTCAATCTTGACCACACCTTCGCCAACGATTGGAAGGTCAACCTCAGCTACAACCGTGGCGAGCGCAGTGGCGACTCCGCCCTGCTCTACCTCTCCGGCAACCCGGGCCGCAACGGCAGCAGCCCAATGTCCTCGTTCCCGGCGACCTATAAAACCGAGACAACCCAGGACGACTACAGCATCCGCTTCGATGGCCCATTCTCGCTATTGGGTCGCAAGCACGACCTGGCCTTTGGCTACATCGACAGTAAACAAGAGTTCGATGCCGACGCACTGGTTGCCCAAACCGGCTTTGGCGGGGTACCAAACTTCGACGCCTACAACGGTGATTTCCCAGAACCCGTCTGGGCACCGCGCAGCGACTATGGCTACAGCGAAACCCGGCAAAAGGGTTTGTATGCGGCAACACGCCTAAACCTGACCGACGACCTGAAATTGATTCTGGGCGGTCGCGACAGCTGGTACGAGCAGACCAGCGATGACATCTACTCGGAAGTCAGCAAGGTCGATGTGGACCACGAACTGACGCCTTACGCGGGCATCGTCTACGACCTCAATCAAAACCTGTCGGCCTACGCCAGCTACACGGAGATCTTCCTGCCGCAGTCGGTTCGCGACCGTAACGGCCAGCAGTTGGAGCCTATCGTCGGCGAGAGCAGCGAACTGGGCCTCAAAGGCGAGTTCTACAATGGCCGCTTGAACGCCTCCGCAGCGGTGTTCCAGATCAAGCAGGACAACCTCGGCCAGAGCACCGGCCAGTTGATCGACCCGACCAACCCGATTGGCGGTTACGCTTATGAAGCCAGTGAGGGCGCGACCAGCAAAGGCTTTGAAATTGAAGTATCAGGCGAGCTAGCCACGGACTGGAATGCCTCGATTGGCTACACCCAGTTCACCGCTGAGGATGCCGATGACAACGACGTCAACACCCTGTATCCGACCAAGCTGTTGCGTACCTTCACCACTTATCGCCTGCCCGGCATGCTCAACAAGTTGACCATTGGCGGCGGCGTTAACTGGCAGGACAGCATCTACACCTATGCCACTAACCCGGCGGGCAACTCCGAGAAGATCGAGCAGGATGCCTATGCACTGGTCAACCTGATGGCGCGTTACGAGTTCACCGAGAACCTGTCGGCCCAATTGAATGCCGACAACATTACCGATGAAAAGTACTTCGATATTTTCGATGCCTACGGCGCCCTGACTTACGGTGCACCACGCAGCTTCACCGCGTCGGCCAAATACCGCTTCTAACTGCATCACCCTGGACAACACAACACCGGCCCTGCGCCGGTGTTGTGCTTTGTGGACGTCTTGCAGGCTTGCCCGCTAGCAAAAGCCCAAGCTCGCGTCAGCTGTTTTGCGGCGTCTCGCCACGAGCCAGCCGAGCGTTGATCTCATCGATTACCGCAGGCAACTCAGCGATGGTGTCGATCAAATAGTGCGGCCGCGAACCTTCGAACATCTGGCCGATACGTGCGCGCTCCTGCTTGAGTTTGTCCTCCGGCAATGCCTTGAACTGCTCATAGGTCAGGCCCAGGGCATTGCCCGAGCAAGTCAGCGCAACCGTCCACATCCCCGCGCTACGGCCTTCGAGAATGCCCGGCCAGGTGTCGTCAATTTTTACGCAGGCAGCAACATCACTGATGCCCAGGGCGATGACGTTGGCCAGCGACTGCGCAGGATGCGGTCGGCCGTTAGGCACCTCATCGGTTGCAACCACATGATCCGGCACATAGCCGTTAGCACGCGCCAACCCAACCACCCGCGCCATGACTAACGCCGGGTAACCTGAACAGGTTCCGATCTTCAAACCTTTGTCGCGCAATGCGGCGATGGCGTCGAGCGCGCCAGGAATCAACGCCGAGTGGTCGGCAATCTTTTCGATTTGCAGCGGCATAAAACGCTCGTATATGGCGGTGACATCAGCGTCCGTCGGCGTGCGACCAAATGCAGCGCGGTAGCGCTCGGCAATCTGCGGATCGTTACACAGCGTACGGATGTGATCCCACTTGCCCATGCCCATCGGGCCGCGCGCTTCCTCCAGGGAAACCTCTACACCGAATTCGGCAAAGGCTTCGACGAAGATCTGCGTAGGTGCAAAGGAGCCAAAGTCGACGACGGTACCGGCCCAATCAAGAATCGCGGCTTGCAGACAGGTTGGTTGCTGGTAGTTCATGGTTTTCTCCATTTGCAGAGTGAGGTGCACCAACTCCGCAGACGCAGGAGCTGGATGAGGTTTGAAATCGACATTCATGAATGCCTTTCGGCAATCCAGTTGAAATCCAAGTGCGTCCGGCTGAATCTGTATTGCTCGTCCTGATCCTGAAACGCTAAACCAATCCAACCTAGATCCAACGCGGCATTAACTGTGCGACCAGCATCCAGCGAAGGCACGGTCATGCCGCCTCTGAACCGATGAAGTTCTTGCCGCGCGCGCCTTGCATGGCGGAGAAAATCATTTGCTGCGCCTCGCCTTCGGTCACGCCGTAATCGGCAAACTCGGTTTTCACGTCCAGACGATGGAGGAACGCGCGCAGTTGCGCCTGGGCTCGCCCCAGATCAGTACCGAAAACGCGCTGCAGCGTCTGGTCCCGTCCCGCATCCTTGCCCCAGGCCAGGCCCAGGACATACGGCAGGGTGAATGAGCAGGCGATACCGTGAGGCAAGCCGTGGCGCAGGGTCATCTCGTAGGAAATGGAATGCGCCAAGGCCGTCTTGGTGTTGGAAAAGGCCAGCCCTGCTTTCAGCGCAGCCAAGGCCATGCGCGAGCGCAGTTCACTGCTCGTCAGGTTTTGCTGCAGCTGGGGAAGACAGTCGAGAATGTCCTCGATGGCGGAGATAGCGAAGGTGTCGGAAATCGGGTTGGCGTTTACATTCCAGATCGACTCCAAGGCGTGAGACAGCGCATCCAGCCCAGTCGAGACGGTCACAGCAGCCGGGACTGTATGCATCAAGTCTGGGTCAATGATCGCTGCGGTTGGCCAGGTGCACTGCAAATGCAGTGAATACTTCTTCTGCTGCTGCGAGTCCCAGATGGTTGCCCAAGGCGTTACTTCGCTACCGGTACCGGCGGTGGTCGGAACCGCTATGAGTTTTTTGTGGCGCGGCGGAGTAAAGGCTTTGCCAGTTGCCAACAGCGCCAGCAGTTCATCGAACTGACCAGACCCGGTGCCGACAATCAGCGCCTTTGCAGTATCGATGGCGCTACCACCACCAACGGCCAATACGACTTCACAACCTGCCGCCTGCTGCCAGAACTGCTCATAGCTGGCGCGCAGTTGGGCAACATCAGGATTTGGCTGGACGTCTTCGACCACATGAATCAGTCGATCACCTAGCAAAGCCTGAATTTTGTCGACCAGGCCCAGGCGACGTGCTTCTGAGAAAGTCACCAGAGCAACGTTCTGGCCTTCAGTCAGGTCAGCGATCTGGTTCAGGCTGCCAGCGCCAAAATAAGTGGCAACCGGATTATGAAATTGGGCAGGCATGTAGCGTCCCTTGATAGCTGTTTAAAAATGTTGGCATAGTGGTTGGCAACGTACCCAGGCCCAGAACCTTTGATCCAAGGCACTAAGCGGACAAACCAAAACTGACGATTTCACTTAATGCCTGCCACCGCTCTGAATGGCCTTGCGCAGGCGACCAGAAAGCATGTCTGCGGCAATTACCATCACGGTAATGACGATGATGCAGGTTGCGGTTTCCTGGTATTTGAACAGCTTGAGGCTACTCACCAGCTCGAAACCCAAGCCACCGGCGCCGACCATTCCCAACACGGTCGCAGAGCGCAGGTTGACCTCGAACCGATAAAGAATCACCGCAATCCAGGCGGTAATCACCTGCGGCAACACCCCAAACACAATCACCTGCAAGGGCCTGGCTCCCGTGGCGCGCAGGGCTTCGAGTGGTCCCTGGTCAATTTCCTCAATACTGTCGGCAAAGAACTTTCCGAGCATGCCAACGCCGTGTACAGCCAAAGCCAGCACGCCCGGAAAGGGACCAAGGCCGACCGCCGAGACAAACACCAGCGCGAGAATCAATTCATTGATGCTACGAATCACGTTGAGCATCTGGCGGGTGCCCTGATACAGCCAACGATTACTGTGCAGGTTGCGTGCAGCAAGGAATGCCAGCGGCACCGCGAAGAGGATGCCGAGCAAGGTGCCCCAGATAGCAATCTGCACAGTCTCAAGTGCCGGGGCGAGCAACTTCGGCAAGATGTCCAGATCAGGCGGCACCGAACGGCTGAGGAAATCACCAATCTGCGGCAAACCCGCCGCCAATTCACCCCAACTGAGCTCCGCGCCTCCGGCACTCCAGTGCAGCAGCGCCATGATGGCCAACACCAAGGAGCCACTGACAGCCCAGCCACGCAGGCTTTCAGGCGTATTCACCAGCCAGCGATATTCGTGCGTCCCCATGTCAGCCTCCCAGTCCATTGGCATAGTGCAGCTGCGGCGCATAGGCCGCGGCGGATTCATCTTCAGTGGATTCTGCGTCTGGATAGATGCGCTGCAAGGTCGCCTCATCAAGGCCGCTGGCATCGCCGTCGTAGACCAGCCGACCATGGGCCAAACCGACGATGCGATCAGCGAACTCACGGGCGAACTCCACTTGATGCAGGTTGCACACCACGGTAATCCCCAGCTCGCGGCTGGCATCGTGCAGGTATTGCATGACTAGGCGCGCGGTCTTCGGGTCAAGACTGGCCACCGGCTCATCGGCCAGGATCACCTTGGGTTGCTGAGCCAGCGCCCGGGCGATGCCCACGCGCTGCATCTGCCCACCGGACAGTGAGTCCGTTCGCTCATCGGCCTTGTGCGCCAGCCCCACCCGGAGCAGGCACTGGCGGGCCAGCTCGACGTCGGCCCGGCTGAACAGTTGCAACACCGAGGCCAAGGTCGACACCGAAGCAAGCCGTCCGGTCAGCACGTTCTTCAATACCGACAAACGCGGCACCACATTATGGTGCTGGAAGATCATCGCCACCTGGCAGCGCAGCGCCCGCTCATCACGGGCCAGCAAGGCATTGATACCGGCCACCTGCAGCTCACCGCCATCGGCCTTGGCCAGACGGTTCATGCAACGCAAGAAGGTCGATTTACCTGCACCGGACTGGCCGAGCACAACCACAAACTCACCAGCCCCGATGTGCAGATCAATGCCGCGCAGCACTTGGTTTCCACCGTAGTGCTTGGTCAATCGGCTGACCCTGATCACTTCATCTTACTCAGGTCGAGATCGAGCACCTTGGCGGTATCGCGGACCACATCGTAGGCCGCATCGGTGGTCGGCTGGAAGCCATTGAGCACACCTTGATCCCCCCATGGCACGTCCTTGACCTGGGCCAGCGCCTTGGCCAGTTTCTGTTTCAGGGCCGGGTCCAAATCCTTGCGCCAGACCATCGGCGACTCCGGAATATCCGGCGAGCTCCAGACAATCTGGATATCGTCTTGCTTGATCTGCCCCTGGCTGATCGCCGACGCGAGAATACGGTCAGCCACCACCGCTGCGTCGACCTTGCGGTTCACCACAGCCAGGATGCTGGCGTCATGGGAACCGGAGAACATCACCCGCGAAAACAGTTTTTCAGGCTGGTAGCCCGCCTGCTCAATACCGGCCTTGGGGAACAGGTGGCCGGAGGTTGAGCTCGGATCAACGAAGGCAAAGGTATGATCCTTGAGGTCTGCCAAGTTTTTAATACCACTGTCACGGCGCGTGATAATCACGCTGTGATAAGCGCTGGTGCCGGTCTTTTTGGTCACTGCCACGGCGAAAGCCTCGGCATCGGCCATTTTGTTGGCGAGCACGTAAGAGAACGGTCCAAGGTAGGCAACATCCAGTTTTTTCGAGCGCAAGGCCTCGATCACACCGTTGTAATCAGTCGCCACAAAAGGCTTCACCGGCATGCCCAGGCCAGCCTCGAGCTGGTCGAGGACTTGTTGGCTGCTTTCGACCATTGATTGCGAGTCCTCGGAAGGAATCAAGCCGATGCGCAAAGCCGACTCGGCCGAGGCATATGGGCTGGCAAGCAGTGGCAATAAAACGCTGCAGGCACAAAACAGGTTGCGAAGAGTAGTCATGGCATTTCCAGCAGTTGTTGTGGGAATGCCAGTTACCCTATGCCTGTAATGTGACGGTCATACGATCGATTCAATATGCATTTACGTCGAAAAGTATTGAAAGGATCTATGGATGTCGAACAGCAAGCTGCGCGCCTTTCTGGCCGTCGCGCGACACGGCAGCTTCAGCGCTGGCGCCCGCGCCCTCGGTCTGAGCCAACCCACCATCACCACCCAGGTCCAAGCGCTGGAGCGCCAGCATAATCTCGAACTGTTCCATCGCCGTGGTCGTCGCGCTGAGCTGTCCAGTGTCGGTCGCCAACTGCTGCCAATCGCCCAGCAACTGATCAGTCTGGAGTCGGAAGCCGACGGCTTACTCCGCGACTCAGGCGCCCTCACCCGTGGGCAATTGCGCCTGGGCGCCGTGGGGCCCTTCCATGTAATCGAGATGGTCGATGCCTATCGACGCGATTACCCGCAGATCGATCTGTCGATCCGTATCGGTAACTCGGCCTCGGTGTTGGCTGACCTTGAGAACTATGTGATCGAAATAGGCGTGCTGGCCGGACTTCATGACTCTCCGGCATTTCATAGCATGCTCTATGCGCGTCATCCGATCATACTGTTCGCCCATCACACACATGCCTTGGCCCAGCGCGACAGGGTTCGTCTTGAAGAACTGCAAGGACAACCCATGCTGTATCGCGAACAGGGCTCCACGACCCGCCTGGCGTTCGAAAAGGTGTTGGCTGAACGCCACGTCACACCGCGCATGGTGATGGAGATAGGCAGCCGCGAAGCCTTGCGCGAGGCCGTTGTGAGAGGAATCGGACTTGGCGTGGTTTCAGCGGCGGAATACATTGGCGATCCACAGCTCAAGGCGATCCGCATTGAAGGCGAGCCAATACACACCGAGACGTACCTGTATTGCCTGGCCGAACGCAAGGGCAGCCAGATGATAGAAACCTTTCTTGCTTGCGCAGATCAGGCCCGGCAGCAACGTTAAGTTGTTTGCCCCAACCCCAGCGCGAAGCTGAAAACCATCTAGCCAGCCCGACACTAACGCCTGAGCCAGCAACCCAGCGCACTGGCTACAATCGCCAGCGCAGCCAGGGCGAATACCCACGGGGCCGAAGCAACTGGCAGCAAAATGCCCGCCAGCAAAGGGCCGAGTCCTGCTCCAACATCTCGCCATATGGCATTTGAGGCCAGAGCGCCAACTCGGGCAGCCCCCGGATTGCGTTCGGCAACCAGGGTGGTCACCAGCGGCAATTGCAATGCCCGCAGGATCAACACAGATGCCGCACCCGCCACCACCCAATGCATACCAAAAGCAGTCAACGCCAGTGCACTTAACGCGGAAAACAGCAACAACATGGGCGTGGCGCCAAACATCTGCGCCGCACGACCGCCCAAAGGACTGAGCAGCACTTCGGAAAAGTAGCGCAAGGCCATGAGTGTGCCTGCCACGAGCAAAGCATCTTCACCCAGTAACTTGGCGGCCTGCAGAGATAATCCGAAAATAAACAAGCCATCGAGCGCCACGCCCTCTACGAATGACCACAACGCAACGCTATCGGGCAGGCGAAAACGGCGATTGCTCACGGGCAGATCATGGCCAGTCCCCGGCAGCCCACGGGCGATCAGAAAACCAACCGCACAGCCTACAGCCAGCAACCAGAAAATGACGCGCGGACCAAACTCTTGGCTGACATAGGCCCCAAGCGGCAAGGCCAGCATCGGTCCCAGGGCAATCAGCGCACGTGAACGCCCGGACCGAGCGGCAGCAGCGCTAGCATCTGCCGTCGCCAACACCTGGGTGGAAAGGTTCAGGGCCGCGAAGCACAACCCCCAGATCAATCTCAGCATCAGCAAAGCCATGAACCCGCAAAACAGCGCATTGCCAATTGCACAGAGCATCGCCGCGCTGGCAGCCAGCATCAGAGTCATGCGGTCGCCATGGCGCGCATAGAAGCGCAAGACATGGCTGTAACCGAAAATACGCACCAAGCGATTAGCCGCCAGCAATATCCCCGCCTGCGCCAGGGTGATGCCGAAAGCTTCAGGATGAGCCGGTAGCAATAGATAGAGCAGTACGTCACTTGGCAGGCAAAAAGCGAGAGTCAAGGCTGATAAACGCGCATCGCGATTAGCCCGATCTGAAGTATCCACTGACCGGTGGTTGGATTGGATAGGCTTCGGGGGCACAACTGAAACCTCAAGCGACTTTAACGAAACATTTTGAAATAATGATCGCTACTCGAGCCCTCTTTCAAGCGCAAAGAATCTTTATCGACCTTGTTGTGTTCAAGACAGGGCCAAGCAGCAGACCGTATCGCTGTAAATCCAGCGGCCACCTGCCTACCAGCCCAAAAGCCCTGTTCAGGCTCAGCTGTTCACCCAGCCACTCGCTACTCGCCACTCAGAACAGTTAGCCCCATATCAAGGTCTATTCTTACTGTGGCTTCATTCCCGAACAGCCCATAGGTGAACTAGTCGAACCCGTGAAATACTCAACATTAACCACAGCATTGCTCTGCCTCTTGCTAGCGACTATTTCCCGGGCCGAGCAATACCAGGTTGTTACCGAAGAGTGGGCGCCCTACAACTATCGTGAGAACAACCAGATCACAGGCATGGTTACCGAGATCGTCAGGGCAATCATGGCCCGGACCGGGGATGACTTCGAAATAGTGCTGCTGCCCAGCATGCGAACCACTCACAGATTGAAAACCCGCCCCAAAACAATCATGTACTCCTTGTTTCGCACGGCTGAGCGCGAGCCTTTATACAAGTGGGTTGGGCCGATCGTGGAAGAATCTATCCACCCCTATCAACTGGCTAGCGCGCCGCCAGTAACCTCCTTGGAGCAGCTGCTGCGCGCCCCACGAATCACCACCCGATATGCCGGCTTGGTTCCTAAAATGCTCCGGTCGCTGGGTTTCAAAAACCTCGACACAAGCGCAACCCAGAATCTTCAGCTCTACCGCATGCTGCTGGCCGGGCGCACCGACATCATCATCGGCGACACCGATGCCGGGGTGGCTTATTACAGCCGTCGGCTGAACATTGCGCCTGGCACCCTACGCCAGATCCCCATCGAACTTTATCGTTCATCCTTGTATATAGCCTTTAGCCGCGACAGTGAGGACGAACGAGTAGCGGCCTGGGCCAATGCGCTGGAACAATTGCGCGATTCAGGCGAGCTGGCACGTATCCAGCAACGCTATGAGCGGCTTTAAAAACGCAGTCTGCCGCGCACAAACCAGCCTTGTGCGAAGAACCATGAAAGCTGGACGCGTTGTGAATGCACTGCTCTTGAATACCAAAGCCTTCGCTGGATGCACAGGTTTAGTATCAGGCGCTAGCAAGAGCGGTAATCAACGGTCTGGGCTCAACACTGTTGTGTGTCAAGATCACCGCGAAGTTTCATTCGAACGCC
The DNA here is from genome assembly GCF_963970595.1 of Pseudomonas sp. RL_15y_Pfl2_60. Taxonomy (NCBI): domain Bacteria; kingdom Pseudomonadati; phylum Pseudomonadota; class Gammaproteobacteria; order Pseudomonadales; family Pseudomonadaceae; genus Pseudomonas; species Pseudomonas sp. RL_15y_Pfl2_60. The sequence goes on from NZ_CAXAOE010000004.1 coordinate 356,244, forward strand.
GTGACAGTGAACCTGCCAGGTCGGGGATTGGGATGCCACATTGCGACTGCTGCAACGACAGCCCAAACGGGCTGACGAAGCAGAGGTCGGGTGCTACAGCAATGAGCCTTAGAAGTTGTAAAGCATACCCAGGCTCAAGCTCTTGATGCTGGTGTCGTAGAAGTCGATATTGCTGTCTTCTTCACCATAGTTGGCAACCATACGAGCGCGCCAGTTCTTCATGCCAAACGGCTCTTTGTAGGTTGCGGCAAAGGAAATACCCATGCGATCCAGATCAGCTTTTTTGTCGTAGATCGGATTGCTGTCATCGCTTTCCAGATGGCCGGCTGTCAAATTGGTCACCAGCTCCCAGCGGTCAAAACCGGTGTAAGCGTAGTTGAGCTCCATTTGATAACCGTCCATGGCCATGGCATCGCCATCTAGGTCACGGTTTATATAGCTTAGGGTCGGGATCACAATGTGGTCACTGCCAATGCCCCAGACATAACGCACATCGAGTTTATTTTCGTCGCCTTCACGATCAAGCAGACCGCGCTGCGCTGCGCTAAGGCCCAAGGCCTCGCCGCTGTCTTCATCATCTATCTCGATCTTGCGATGGGTATAGGTCACATCGAAGCCGGATTCAAAAATGTGTTCCCAGGCCATGCGCGCACCGGAGCTTGTGCGGTCGGTTTCTTTACGCTTGCCATTAACCAGGTATGGATCTTCCCAGACTTCAACAGGCGTGGAAGCAAGCAGGCTGGCACTGAGGTTGCCGAAATGGCCAACACCTTGGCGTACACCCAAGGCAAGGGTGCCATCTTGGGTCAGAAAGTCTTCAAGCTCGGTACCACCAAAAAACTCGGTACGGCTGCCTTGCAGCTTATAGGACAGGCCAAATGCAGGAACGATTTTGCTAAAGCTCTTGCTGTCTGGAGAACTGTTCAATGAATCGATACGGCTGTCGCTGACATCTGTGCCGGCCAGGGTTGCGACAGTGTTGCTTTCCATACGGTTGGCGCTTGCCCCCAGATACGCATAGCCACTGAAGCCATCTTTCTTCGGGATTCGGTCAAACGCTTGGGCTGAGCAAGCCACTGCCAAACCAAGGGTCGTCAAGATAAGTCTACGCATTTGTTACTCCTGTAAAACGCAGCTGGGCACGAGAAAAAACTTTATTGGTTGAAGCGTCAAAATACAGACACAGTACTGTTTGCACTTGACCGTATTATCCTTGGCTCAACTTTAGACTAGTTATACAGCAATCAAAGTATTTCAACTGCAAGAATATGGTTCCGAGCGACAGAATCAAACACTGCAGCCGCACAATTTCCGACATCCGACAAGTAGTGTTGGGCACTGGGTAATTCAAACTCTGCCCACGCTCGATGGGTATCGCAATTGAACGATGGGATGAATTAGATCAGATGGAGGTTAAAATACTTAGCGACAACGTATATAGGGTCTGGACACAAGCGTTTCGAGATCTAGTTCGCACTATCAACCAATAGACATAAGCGTTCAGCTGTACCGGCATTGGCATTGCGATACCGACCGCCCTTGATATCGACCAGCGCCCTTCAAGCCCTTGGACCGCACCGTTTCAGAGCCCTGATGGCGTCTTCCCCCAGGCCATGCTAGATCGCGTAACGCCCGTGTACGCACCGCTTGTAGTTGAGGACAACTACAAGCGGTTCAAGATTGACTACTGCAAACCCAAGTGTAAGTCACTGAACACGTAGTCCGTATCTTTGGCATTGGCCACATGGCAGCCTGCACACTTTTCATACGGCAGCACCTTGGCTGTCTGCGGATAAGACTTATCGTCTTTGGCAGGTCCATATGAGAAGTAGGCCCAGTTACCTGGCGCGTCAGGGAAGCGCTTCGCATCTTTCACCATTAGGGTGACGCCAAAGAAATCACTCTGGAAGATCCCCTTGCCGTGACTGGTTACACATACGCCAGTGACCTTGTCACACTTATCGATGCTCTGCGGCCAGTGTTTGCCGTTGTTTCTGCTGCAACTGCCATTGTTTTTGTCGCAATCATCGGACAGTCGCGACTCACTGAACTCCTTGACGAACTGGGTACCGTCTGGCCACTTATTGGTTGCCTTGTAGATGGCAAGCGCGGTTGGCTCGACGTATGTGTTACCAAACTGAACGCCCTCACGAATGCTACCGTCAAGAATGGTTTTGCTACCTGGCGGCGTCGCGAAAGTCCCGATGTGCGTCCAGTTGCGATAGCCCTCGGGGATATGCGCTGTTTCAGCATCGACAAATTTCGCTTTTACGCCCTCGTCGAGGGTTTCGGCGGCCTGGACAACGCTGCCAAGCGCAGTTAGCGAAAGAGCGAAGAGAAGCCACCTTGAGGTACTGCTGAGGAATTTGGTGTTATTAAGCATAGTAATTTCCCTATTTATTATATGGTTCCAACCATCACGGTTCTAAGACCACCTGCGGCTTGAGTTACCGCTGGAGTGCAGGGCATTGATCATCACGGCCTGTTGTCCTGTGCATCAAACAATGGTGTTTTGCACCAAAGCGAAAGCCATCATGCTGCCACTGCTGGGTTATTAAATCGTGCTTGCCAAACTCCTAACCCAAACTTTAGTCTTGCCCACCTCACTTACCGAAGCCGTAAGAGCCTTCCTACAGCACCGAGCATTAAAGTAGACTGCCCAGCCGCCTTCTTTTAGGAGGGAAAGCTGATCATGGCGCCGACAAAACTGGCTGTTCTGGAAATAGCGCGTTGCAACGATGGCGCAAATGAATTCTTCGAAAAAACAAGCGTTAAGGACAATCAAGCGTCTTGCTGAAATCGAGTTAGCAGCTACATTTAACCGAGTATTCCGGGTTCCAAATACCCGTATGTAAATGCCAGCCCTTACCGCCGAAACCATGCGCTTGGGTGTAAAGGACTGTGTAACGGCGTCGTTTTCAAGGAAATGTTCATGGATAGCAGAGAACAAGTTGTACATCTGGAGCGCTTTGTCGGCCAGCGAGTCCTTGGACAACAACAGACCATCAAATACGTGATCCTGGGGTTGTTAGCCAACGGTCACATCCTGCTGGAAAGTCTTCCAGGCCTTGCCAAAACCCGGACGGTTAAAGCACTTGCCGAACATCTCGATGCTCAGATGAGCCGTATCCAGTTCACGCCAGACCTCTTGCCCTCGGACATTACCGGCGGTGAGATTCTTCAACAGGTCGATGGCCAGAACCAGATCAAATTCCAGCCAGGCCCCTTGTTTGGCAACGTCATCCTCGCCGACGAAATCAACCGTGCCCCGGCAAAGGTTCAGGCCGCCTTGCTGGAAGCGATGGAGGAGCGGCAAATAACTGTCGCCGGGCAGACCCATCCGATGTCGCAATTGTTCATGGTACTGGCGACGCAAAACCCCATCGAGCAAGAAGGCACTTACCCGCTTCCAGAAGCACAGATGGATCGCTTCCTGATGAAGCTGGTCATGGATTACCCGCACACCGAGGACGAAGCCCAGGTGCTGCGCATGCTCAGGGCCGAGGACCAGACCGAGCATCAAGCCAAGGCGCCCGAGCAAGAGGTTCGCCTGGCCCAGGAAGTGATTTTCGCCGCGCGCCAGGAAGTGAACAAGGTGCAGGTGTCTGAGGCGATAGACCGCTATCTGATTGACCTGGTCAACGCAACGCGCTACCCCGCCGACTACGACGCTGACCTCGCTCGCTGGATCCATATTGGCGCCAGCCCTCGCGGTGGTATCAGCCTGGACAGGGTTGCCAGAGCCCACGCCTGGCTGGCGGGCAATGACTTCGTTTCACCGGACGATGTACGTGCCGTCATACATCCCGTGCTGCGCCACCGGCTATTGCTCACCTACGACGCAGTGGCAGATGGTGTAAACGCAGATCAAGTGCTCGACCGTTTGCTCGACAAGGTGGCAATACCCGCCTGATTAGGAGCAGTACCATGCAGTCTTCCAAGACCGCTGCCGACGGATTCGTTTACGCATCATTGCCGCAACTCATGGCATTTGAGTATCGCGCTCGCGGCCTGAGTTTCATGGCTCGCCAGTCGTTATCCAGTGTGCTGTCCGGCAATCATGCTTCCCGGCTGCGTGGACGGGGTTTGAGTTTCGACGAATTGCGCCACTATCTGCCCGGCGATAACTTACGCCATCTCGACTGGCGCGCTTCAATGCGCTACGGCAAACCCTTTGTCCGCAGTTACACCGAGGAACGCGATCGCCCGACCCTGATTCTTGTCGACCAGCGCATGAGCATGTTTTTTGGCTCGCAACGTAACTTCAAGTCAGTGACAGCAGCAGAGCTGGGCGCGCTTTGCGCCTGGATCGCGCTGCAAGCGGGGGATCGCGTCGGTGGCCTGGTATTCGGTGATGAACGCATCGAGCATATTCGTCCTTTGCGCAGCCGTTCACGGGTCGAGGCCCTGTGCACAAGTATCGTTCGGCAAAACCAGAGCTTGTCTGCCTCGCGGCCAGATAGTGAAGACGCTGACCAGTTGGACCAAGCGCTGCGCAATTGCCTGAGCCTGGCTGGTCACGACCACCTGATCTGCATTATCAGCGACTTTGCCGCGACCAGTGAACGCACGCTGCAACTGCTAAGAGAGCTGAAGATCCACAACGATGTCATCGCCATGCAGGTTTATGACCCCATTGCCTTGAGCTTGCCGAAAACAGGCCGATTGATGGTCACCCAGGGCGAACTGCAAGTCGAACTGCAAGTCGACCACCGCCGGGTCAACAAACCATTAGGCGAATTTCTCACTGGACGCCTGCGTCAGGTCGCCGAAATGCTAAGGCTCAGCCAGGTGCCTTTGATGATGTTCAGCACCGGCGAAGACAGCCTTGAACAGCTCAGGCAAGAGTTGGGCAGACTTGCCCAGGTTCCGCGATGACTGTCGCAAACACACCGCGCATCAGCCAGTTGCAGGAACTGCCGCTGCCAACACCTGCGTTTAGCTACTTTCCGCAAACCTGGGGTTGGCTTGTATTGCTGTTGGTTGGCTTGGCTATCTTCGCCACCTGGGCCTTTCTGCGCTGGCGTCGCTGGCACCGTGACCATTATCGCCGCGAAGCCTTGTTGCGCCTGTCACAGTTGCAAGATGCCATCACAGACGATAAACAGCGCCTGCACGCCTTGCGTGAGCTTCCTGAACTGCTCAAGCGCGTGGCGCTATCGATGCCCAACGCGCCGGAGGTAGGCAACTTGAGCGGCGCGAAGTGGCAAGGCTTCTTGCAAAGTACAAGTCCTAGCCCCCTGCCCGCTGACTTTAGCCAGCAACTGGCGCTGCTGGCTTATGCGCCACAGACGCAACTAATGGCCTTGAAACCTGAACAGTTAGACAGCGTATTTAGCACCTGCAAGCAATGGATTGAGGCTCATCATGTGGCAGCTTGATTACCCCTGGCTGATGCTGCTGTTGCCATTGCCCTGGCTGACCTACCGCTATTTAAGCGAGTACCGCGAATCTCGCAGCGCTGTTCGTGTTCCATTTTTCAGGGCCATGAGCCAGGCCGTCGGGCAGCTGCCTGGCCAAGCCAAATCCAGCGCAGGGCGTTGGCAACTGTTTATCAACCTGCTTGTCTGGGCGCTGATAGTGTTCGCCTGCGCCCGCCCGGTCTATGTTGAAAAACCCATTGAGCATACCCAGCCAACCCGGGACCTGATGCTGGCTATCGACATATCCCAGTCAATGGAAACGCGTGACTACAGCAATGCTAACGGCGAACAAACCGATCGTCTCAGTGCCGTCAAGGATGTCGTGCGTGACTTTATTGACGAGCGCAAGGACGACCGCATCGGTCTGATTGTGTTTGGCACAGGCGCCTATCCACAGGCGCCGTTGACCCTGGACCATGCCAGCCTGCATATTTTGCTCGACGAAGTAGGCATCGGCATGGCCGGCCCCAACACGGCCCTGGGCGACGCCATAGGCCTGACCATTAAACTGCTGGATAAAGCCAAGGAACAAGACAAGGTTCTGATCCTGCTCACCGATGGCAATGACACCGGCAGCGCAATAACGCCCGATCATGCAGCCGATCTGGCGGCCAGCAAAGGTATCGTGGTGCATACCATTGGCATTGGCGACCCCGAGGCCACAGGCGAGTCGAAAGTTGACCTGCAAATGCTGCAAAACATCGCCAAGATTACCAACGGAAAATTCTTCCGTGCCGATGACCGCACCGCGCTAAAACAGGTCTACGACACCCTTGACCGAATCACGCCGCACAAGGTCAAGACCTTCAGCCATCAACCCAAGCGCGACCTGTTCTGGTGGCCGCTGGGGGCTGCCCTACTCTTGCTGGCCTTGAGTCAGTGTCTCGCAGCCATCGCAGCTCGAATGTCTTCGATGACTGCCACTCAATCACAACAGGAGCGTTGAGATGGATATCGACCTGAGCGCCCTGCACTTTCTTCGTCCTCTGTGGCTACTGCTTATGCTGCCGGGCATAGCACTGCCCATCCTCTGGGCACGTCGTCACGACCTGAACCGTCAACTGCGAGGCGCCATCGCACCTCAGCTGCTCGAACATCTGGTGATCAAGCCGCAGGACAATCAGCGCCTGCGTCCGGTACACCTGCTTGCAGCTCTACTTATTCTGGGCGCGCTTGCCGCTGCTGGCCCGACCTGGCAACAAGACCGCCCGGATTTCCTTGATGACCGCGCACCGTTGATACTGGCTGTGGATTTATCACCCTCAATGGATGCCGACGACGTACCGCCGACTCGCTTGAGCGCAGTACGCAATAAATTACACGACCTGATTGAGCGACGCGCTGGTGCGCACACAGCTTTGATTGCCTATGCCGGAAGCGCTCATTTAGTGTTACCGGCAACGGACGACCCGGCGCTGCTCGATACCTTCCTGCAAGCGCTATCCACCGACCTCATAGATAAAACGGGGCATGATGTCCTCGGCGTAATCGACCAGGCCAAGCGTTTGCTGGAGGCGGAAAAAAGCCCGGGAACCCTGGTTCTGATAACCGACGGCGCCGATCCCGCCCTGAACGACCAGATTGATGAACATCTCAAGGGCGTGGATCTCCAGGTTCTGGTTCTGGCCGTGGGCAGCAAGAGCTCAAGCGTGGTTCGCAATGCCCAAGGCCAACCCAAGGTTGATGCCAGCGGCCGTCCAGTGGTTGCCAACTTTGACAGCAAGGCACTGCAAGCACTCGCGGATGCGGCCAATGCGCCACTGGGAAGCCTGACCCTTGATGACGATGATCTTGACTGGATCGAACTGCACGCCCAACGCCACTTTCAAGCGGTCAGCGACCAAGGCAAACAGATTTACTGGAAGGACGCTGGCTACTGGCTGTGTTGGCCGCTGTTATTGATTGCACTGTTTTGCGTACGTCGCGGCTGGCGTGTGCACTGGCTGGCCAGTCTTGTGCTGGCGCTAGGACTTGGCTTTCCTTCAGCCCCGGCCCAGGCCGGTGTCCTGGCCGATGCTTTTTTTACGGCTGATCAACAAGGACGCTGGGCCTTCGAGCACCAGCGCTACCCACAAGCGGCGGCTCACTTCAGTGACCCTTATTGGAAAGGGGTCGCCGCTTATAACGCCGCCGACTATGACGCTGCCCTCGTCAGTTTCGCCAGCCTGGACAACGCCCAGGCGTTCTTCTACATGGGCAACAGCTACGTGCGTTTATTCCGCTTCCCCGAAGCAATTAGTGCTTATCAACAAGCACTCAAACTACAGCCTGAATTTCCTCAGGCCGCTAGCAACCTCGCCCTTGCCCAAGCCCTGCAGAAAGACTATGAGGACCAGCAAGAGGCCGGCACGCCTGACGATAAGCCGGATGAAATCAAGTTCGATAACAAATCCAACCAAGGCAAGGATATAGCCCAGCCAGTGGCCAAGGCGGCCTCCGATCAACTTTGGCTGGATAACCTGACCACCTCGCCTGCACGCTTTCTCAAGCAGAAGTTTGTGCTGCAAGATGCTCGACGCCAGCAGAAAACGGAGGCTTCGCCATGAAGCGTCTGATCCTGCTTCTTGCCTTGTTACTGCCCTGGCCAGCGTTGGCCGATGAGCCAAGCGTGCTTGTCGACAGCCGCTTGGTACCGGAAACACAAGTGTTAGTCGGCGGCACCATTAATCTCGAAGTCGACCTGCTCGTCGACACCTGGTTCACCAGTGCGCCCCAACTGCCGAAACTGGAACTGCCGGGCGCAATTGTGTCCGCGCCAAGCTCGGAAGCGACCCACCTCACTCAAAAGCGCCAAGGCAAAACCTTTTTTGGCTTGCGCTTCACCTACCGGATCACGCCACAACAAGCGCAGACCTTCGATATTCCTGTCCTGAGCATTCAACTGCAGCCAGGGCAAGGCAGTAAGCCACAGACGGTACAGACGCAGGCCCAAAGCTTCAACGCGGTACAACCCGTCGGTGCCAGCCCCGATAAGCATGTATTGGTGGCCAAAGAGATCACATTTACCCAGAACATTGTTCGCTCCCACGACCCGCTTCGCGCTGGCGATAGCATCAGCCGCCAACTCAGCATCCGCGCCTTAGATGCGCAGGCACTGTTGATACCAGCACCTGAGGCAGCTGAAATAGAGGGGCTTAAACGCTATGTGCAAACACCTGAAATCCAGTCACTGGATGATGGCCGAGGAGGCGTTACTGGCGGTTTACGTAACGACACCCTGACCTATGTTGTCAGTGAGCCGGGCAACTACACACTCCCCGCAATCGAACTCAAGTGGTGGGACCAAGCCGGACAGCAGCAGACAGCATCGGTGCCCAAGGTCACTTTCAAGGCCCAGGGCCAAAGTAGCTACAGCGGGCCATTTTCAATTAGCGAAGACCTGCGCCAACTGGGCCGAAATACTCGCGTGCATATCGCACGCCACTGGCTGCTACTGAGCGGTTTAATCCTCTTTGCAATTGTCGTGGTTTATTTCGGCAGACCTTATTGGCAGCGTGGCTGGCAATCATTCCTGCGCAAGCGAGCAGCGCGTCGGCAGGCTTGGTTTGACTCACCTTATTACGCCTGGCAACAACTTCAGGCGCGACTAAATGATCAATCCTTGCCCCTTGACGAGCTATACCGTTGGCTCAAGCGAGATACTGGTGAAAATACATTCATCGGTGCAACCGAAGACTTGCCCTCGCATCTTAGAGAACAGCTGCTAACCTTCCTAAACGACCGTTACGCACTGAACCCGCCCCCTCTAGCTGGGGCTTCAGAGCAGAAAAAGCTGCTGTCTGAAATGCGTCAATTACTAAAACAGCAGCGCTCGCCCGCCTCGGTAACGGGCCAGCTAAAACCGTTAAACCCAACCCACTAAAACACTGGTAATGCTAAACAAGGATGGCTCTATGCTTGGATTGAATGCGCAAACGTCATGGCGCGGTCTGGTCGCACTATTGCTGGTTTTACCCATGCTGGCGCAGGCGGCCGATGAACTGCCGTCTTGGAATGATGGCCCCTCGCGCCAGGCCATCGTAGAGTTCGTTCAGGCAGTCACCCGCGAAGGCAGCAAGGACTATGTACCTGTTGCCGAGCGCATTGCCGTGTTTGATAACGACGGCACCTTATGGAGCGAACAGCCGATGTACTTCCAGCTGCTATTCGCCCTGAGCGAGGTCAAACGCCTGGCACCACAACATCCTGAGTGGAAAACCGAACAACCCTTCAAGGCCGTGCTCGAAAACGACCAGAAGACCCTTGCCGCCAGTGGCATGGAGGGTCTGATGAAGATAGTGGGTGCCACTCATACAGGTATCAGCACTGCAACATTCAAGGAAAATGCCGAGCGCTGGCTGGCCAGCACCAAGCACCCCAAAAGCGCAAAACCATTCACTGAAATGGTGTTCCAGCCGATGTTGGAGTTGCTTGACTACCTGCGCGCCAATGGCTTCAAAACCTACATTGTTTCAGGTGGCGAAGTGGAGTTTATGCGTACCTTCGCCGAGGAAGTCTACGGCATACCACCTGAGCAGGTGATTGGTACAACCTTCATGACTAAGTTCCAGGATCAGGATGGCAAATACTCGATCCTGCGTGAGCCCAAACTGGCGCTAAATGATGACGGCCCGGGCAAACCGGTGAGCATCCAGTCAATTATCGGACGTCGGCCAATTTTTGCCTTTGGCAACTCCGATGGCGACCTGCAAATGCTGCAATGGACCACCGCAGCTGAAGGCAAGCGCTTTGCTGGCATAGTCCATCACACCGACGCCAAGCGCGAATGGGCCTATGACCGTGATAGCAAGATTGGCCGCCTGGACAAAGCACTGGATACCGCCAAAGCGCAAGACTGGACAGTTGTAGATATGGCCAAGGAGTGGAAAAACATCTACCCCTTTGAGCTGAATCAACCCTAGGTCTTTTTTTCAATAAAAACGCCTGTAACAACTTGATTCATGTACTAACCTTTTAAACCATCGTTGTAGTTGTCAAATTCGTAAACAAAGGAAATACGAGCATGAAAACCCCTCGGAAATGGATACCGCGAGTCGCACTCGCGATGGCGACGGCCATAAGTACCTCAGCTGCATTCGCAGCAGAAAAACCCAATATTCTGGTGATATTCGGGGATGACGTTGGCCAGACCAATATCAGTGCTTATGCTCATGGCGTTGTCGGCTACCAGACACCGAACATCGATAGAATTGCCAAAGAAGGCATGATGTTCACTGACTACTATGCTGAGAACAGTTGCACTGCAGGTCGCTCCACCTTCATCACTGGCCAGACTGCATTACGTACGGGGCTTTCTAAAGTCGGTATGCCTGGTGTACCCGTGGGCCTACAGCCGCGCGATGTAACTATCGCTCAAGCGCTCAAGCCACTTGGCTACGCCACTGGCCAGTTTGGTAAAAACCACCTGGGTGACCGCGACGAATACCTGCCCACCAATCACGGCTTCGATGAGTTCTTTGGCAACCTCTACCACCTCAATGCCGAAGAGGAGCCTGAGCGCCCTTACTGGCCAAAAGACGACGAGGCGTTCACTAAAGCTGCCACTCCACGCGGTGTAATAAAGTCGAGTGCCGACGGTAAAATCGAAGATACCGGTGCGCTTACCAGCAAGCGCATGGAAACTGTCGACGACGAAACCACCCAGGCAGCAATCAACTTCATCGAGAAGCAAGCAAAAGCCGACAAGCCGTTTTTCGTGTGGATGAACACCACGCGCATGCATGCCTTCACCCACGTGCGTGACTCAATGCAAGGCCGCAGCGGCATGCCCGGCAATGAATATGCCGACGGTATGCTTGAGCACGACGAAGATGTTGGCAAGCTTCTCAAAACAATCGATGACCTGAAGATCGCCGACAACACTATCGTGGTCTACACCACCGATAACGGCCCGAACCAATGGTCATGGCCGGATGCGGCAACCACTCCATTCCGCAACGAGAAGAACTCCAACTGGGAAGGTGCATTTCGTGTACCTGCGATGATTCGCTGGCCGGGCAAGATCAAGCCTGACACGGTCTCGACCGAAATGTTCTCAGGCCTGGACTGGTTCCCAACCCTGTTGGCAGCTGCTGGCGATACTGATATCAAAGATCGCCTACTCAAAGGAACTGAGATTGGTGACAAAAACTTCAAGGTGCACTTGGATGGTTACAATCAACTCGATTACCTGACCGGTAAAGCGGATAAAAGTGCGCGGAACGAGTTCTACTACTTCAGCGACGATGGCGACCTAGTCAGCATGCGCTTTGGCAATTGGAAAATCGTGTACTGCGAACAGCGTGCTCCAGGCGGCCTGGAAGTGTGGAGCGAACCCTTCACCTGTCTGCGCGTACCTAAACTGTTCAACCTGCGTATGGACCCATACGAGCGTGCCGACATCGTTTCCGATCAATATAACGATTGGATGAGCAAGAACGACTACCTGATCTTCCAGGGCACACGCAAGGCTGCTGCCTTCCTGCAAACCTTCGTTGAATATCCGCCAAGCCAGCGTCCAGCTAGCTTCAGCATCGACCAAGTTCGCGCCGATGTTGATAAGCAGATCGAAGCCAAGATGCAAGAAGCAGAAGCTGCGAAAAAACAGTGATGTAACACTTGGCGCCCGCTTACTTGGGGCGCTATCTTGAAAACCTGCGACGGGGCAACCTGTCGCAGGTTTTCTCATATCAGATAAGGCACTTTTTTGATGTCCTCAGCCGCCAAATCATCTCGTGCCCGATCCCGCGGTGCGGTTGCTGATACCTCTGTAAACCTTCTTGCCCTACCCATGCTGATTCCCGTGCTGTTGCTGTTTATTTCCGGCTGCGCAGCCTTGGTCTATCAGGTGCTTTGGGTCAAACAACTTTCTTTGGTGGTCGGGGTTGAGGTCTATGCCATCACCACGGGCATCAGCGCATTCTTCGCTGGTCTTGCCTTGGGCGGCTTGGCTTTTGGCCGTTGGGCCGACCGCCTGAGTCGCCCGATCCGACTGTATGCGGCGCTGGAAGTGATAGTCGCCGTACTCGGCATTGCGGCAACTTACGCCTTGTCGCAATCGGCCGGCCTGTTCGCTCGGCTCGAAGGCAGCATTGGCTTGCTTGCCTGGCTGCTGCCCTTTGCATTGGTCGGCATACCGGCGTTTTTCATGGGTGGCACATTACCGGTGCTGGTGCGCGCCTTATCCCCTGCCGACGGCCATCTCGGTGAAGCGGGTGGGCGTTTGTATGCCGGCAATACCGCTGGCGCCATCGCCGGAACGCTGCTTGCGGCTTTTTTTCTGATTCCACAATTAGGCGTCACAGGCAGTGCTTATGCTGCGGCCCTGCTAAACCTGATCGCGGGTGGCGGTGCCTGGCTCGCGCGGCGCAATGATCAACGGCTGCCTAAACCAGCAATTGCCTCCCCTGCCCCGCGTTCAAACATGGCTCGCCTGGCCATCGCCTTGTATTGCATCGCTGGTGGCGTAGCACTCGGCTACGAAGTGGTCTGGACACAATCGATCGTGCCCTTCATGAGCACCCGCGCCTTCGCGTTCGCCGTGGTCTTGGCCACCTATCTCACCGGTTTGGTACTAGGCAGCGCCTTGTATGCGCGCCGCGCCGATCGCATTGCCGATCCGTGGGGGCTATTCGGCCTGTTAATCGCAGCAGCCGGCTTGCTCGCCTTGCTGCAGGTTGCGGGGCTGGGCCGCTGGTTGGTCATTGCCCAAACCCATGCTGAGTTCTTTGTGCTGCAACTAACCGGCAATGACCTCGCCGGAATGTCTGCCCGCTTTGCCGTCGCCGCGCTATGCGTGGTGTTTCTGCCCACAACCTTGCTTGGCGCGGCTTTCCCGCTGGCCTTGCGCCTGGCGGTCAACAGCAATCACGTTGGCAGGGATGTTGGCGTCGTGATTGCACTTAACACCCTCGGCGGCATTGTCGGGGTGGTGCTCACCGGTTTCGTCCTGGTGCCTGAACTGGGTCTGGTACGAACCCTAGTCGTGCTGGCTGTAGTCGCCGGATTGATTGGCGCCATAGCAGCGCTCAAAGGTGCTGCGGTTGGCAAAGGCATGCGCCTTGCTGTTGTGGCGCTGTGCTTGGCCACAGTCATTGGCGGTGCACTTACGCCGCCGCAACGGCTTGCTGATCTGCTGCCGGGGGCGCGCAACGGCAAGATCGTATTCTACAAGGAAGGTCGTAGCGGCACGGTCGCCGTAGTCACCCAGGGTCAGGCTGAACGCCAGTTCAATCGCCTGTATATCCAAGGTGTTTCCAATACGGGCGACGCCATGCCTTCGCTGCGCTATATGCGCCTGCAAGCACTGCTGCCGCTGCTGATCCATAAGGGTCAACCGCAATCGGCGCTGGTTATTGGCTTTGGCACCGGGATCACAGTCGGCGCCATGTTGCGCTACACCGACCTGAAAAAACCAGTGGTCGCCGAACTGCTCCCTGAAGTGCTTGAAGCCGCGCCACTGTTCAACGGTAACTACAACGCTGCAGAAAACCCGCAACTGGATATTCGTTTACGCGACGGCCGCCGCGAACTGCTACGCAGCGCCGAGCGCTACGACTTGGTGACGCTGGAACCACCGCCGCCATCCGCTGCAGGAGTGGTCAACCTCTACTCCCGGGACTTCTACGCCCTGGCTGCCAGTCGCTTGCAACCCGGCGGACTGGTTGCCCAATGGTTGCCACTGCCGACGCAAAATATTGAAGACAGTCGTTCATTGGTGCGCAGCTTTATTGATGTATTTCCCCATGCCACGCTGTGGACCACCGAACTCCACGAAATGCTGTTGATTGGCTCGCTGGAGCCTATATCGCTTTCAGTGCCCGATATTGAGCAACGCTTCGAACGCCCGCAGGTTGCCGAGTCGCTAAACGAGGTGGGGATTGACTCACCAGCGGCGTTGCTCGCAACCTGGATCACCGACCGCAAGGGCCTTGAGCGTTTTGCCGGTGATGCCCCCGCCGTCACCGACGATCGCCCACGCATCGAATATGCTCCTTGGGTGCGCTCGAAGGAAATCACTCGCGTGCTGCCAGCGCTGCTAGAGCTGCACAGCGCAGCGCCGCTGATTGGTGCTGATGACGCCTTCCGGGCCGAGGTCGCCAATAACTGGAAACGCCTGCAGCATTTTTATGCGGCGGGCTTGTTCTCCTACCAGCGTGATCGCCAGGGCTGGACCCGCGAAGTCAGTCAACTACTCGAAACGGACGGGGATAACCCTTATTACCGCTGGTTTCTGGGCCTACCTAAAAGCCGATCAAACTGACACCAACTGCCGTGTCCTGCAGCCACGCTGCGGGGCACTCAGATGCAGCAGCGGTTCAGGCGACAACGATCCTTGAAGCTCAAAACAGTATCCAAAGTCAGGCTTAAAAAGGCCGAACTATACTGCAATCCAAATTCCGCCCGAGCCTCTCCGGATGAGTTTGAAAACATGGTCGTACTTACTCTGCTTGTGGGCACTGATCCAGCCATCTTTGGCGGACGCCGACTTCTTCAACAAGCATATGATCGACCCCGATGACGGCCAGTTCGATACCAGCAGTTATTTGTCCGAGGTGCCCAATGGCTTCCTGCCAGTTCCGAGCCTGATCACTGAACCGGCAGTTGGAACCGGGTTGGCGCTGGGTGCGCTGTTCTTTCATGAGTCCGATGAGCAACGCAAGCAGCGCAGCCAAACCCACGCAATGCTGCCTGAAAACATCAGCATCCTTGGCGGCATGGGTACGGAGAATGGTACCTGGGGCGCCGCCATCGGCCATCTTGGATTCTGGATGCAAGACAGCTTGCGCTATCGGGGCGTTCTGGCCTACGCCTCGCCCAACCTCGAGTTTTATTCGCTGCCACGTATCGGTGACCTGGGTAAATCGGTTGAGTTGAACCTGAAAGGCCCGGTGGTCTTCCAGGATCTCAAGTATCGTCTTCCCGGAACCAAGGTGTTCATCGGTGGCCGCCAGCTGTACCGTAAAGTGACAAGCAAGCTGGTCAGCTCGCCAGACCTGTCGCGCTTGCCAAGCACCGTGCGGGAATTTCTCCAGCGGCAAACAGATAAATCAATCACAACTTCCGGCCTGGGCCTGGTATTGGAGTACGACAGCCGCGACAACCCCTTCAACCCGCAAAAGGGTTATTACTACTCGAGCAATTACAGCCTGTTTGACGAGAGCATTGGCAGCGATGTCGAGTACAGCAGCTATCAGGTTTCCGGCTTGAACTATTGGCAGCTCAATAGTCGCTGGAACCTGGGGTTGCGCCTGCAGGTCGATGCGGTCAACGCCCGTAGCGACGAAGCCCTGCCGCCTTATGTCCCGCCCTTTATCGACCTGCGTGGCGTCTCGAAATCGCGCTATCAAGGCAATAGGGTCGCGGTCGCGGAAATCCAGTTGGACTATAAGCTGAGCCCACGCTGGACGCTTGGAGTGTTTACAGGAACCGGCCGTGCTGCCGAGCACTTCAATGAGCTCGGCAGCGCCGAGGAAGTCAACAGCTATGGCACTGGCTTTCGCTACCTGATTGCCAAGCGCTATGGCCTGGTAATGGGCGTCGATGTTGCCGCGGGCCCAGAAGACAATGCGGTATATATCCAGACCGGCTCAACCTGGTAATAGCAACAAGGCAGACATGCTGATGGACCGCTGCTAAATGCCTGCTGAAAATATCAATCCAGCGCTTGCCAGTTATTGCGCCGCTGACTAACTTACGCAGCGCCACCCCAACCGCTCAAACAGCCCGTCACCCGGCCCACCATGCCTGCTAGGCTTGTGACCATAGCTGAATGAATCATCGACCCGCTCCATTCCTCAGGAGTTTGCTGCATGCAATCGCGTGTGTTTCGTCCAACAGCCGTATTCGGCCTTGCCGCATTAATCAGTGCTGGGCTTACGCTCAGCGGTTGCCAGTCGTTCTTAAGCAGTCGCTACGCTGACAGCGTGCCGCCAGAGCAAGGCATTGTCGCGGTTAAAGGTTTGGCCAAGGGCGCGGTCGTCAGGCGCAATGCCTTGGGCATGCCGCTGATTGAAACCAGCTCCCTGCATGACGCTATTTTCACCCTCGGTTATGTGCATGCCGGTGATCGCCTCAGCCAAATGGTTGGCATGCGCCTGCTCGCGGAGGGTCGCCTGGCGGAAATGGTTGGCCCCGGCGCATTGGAAGTCGACCGGCTGATGCGTGCGGTCAATCTCAAGCAAAGTGCCGAACAGCTGTACAAGGGCGCATCGCCACGCCTGAAGAAGATTTTCGAGGTCTATGCACGCGGGGTGAACGCCTATATGTTCCGTTTCCGCGACAAGCTGCCGATGGACATCGCCGAGTCGGGTTACCGCCCCGCGTACTGGAAGCCTGAAGACTCGGCGCTGGTGTTCAGCCTGATCAACTTTGGATTGTCGGTGAACCTGCAAGAAGAAATCGCCGCGTTGGTCATGGCGCAAAAAGTGGGCAACGATAACCTTGCCTGGTTGCTGCCGACTTACCCGGACGAGCCACTGCCCTTTGCCGAAGCCGACAAACTCAAGGGCCTGAAGCTCGGCGGCCAAATCGGCGGGTTGAACGCCATTGATTCAGCCGTTCAACAAGTGGCTGATACCCGTTTGCTCAGTGTTGCCGCCTCTAACAACTGGGCCGTCAGCCCACAAAAGACCCGCAGCGGCAAGAGCTTGCTGGCCAATGACACCCACTTGCCATTGTCATTGCCGTCAATGTGGAACTTCGTGCAAATCCGCGCACCGAAATACCAGGTGGCGGGCGTCTCAATCGCAGGCGTGCCTGCAGTGGTTGCAGGCTTTAACGGTAAAGCTGCATGGGGCATGACCATGGTCATGGGCGACAACCAAGACCTGTTCCTGGAGCAAGTCAAACGCCAGAATGGCCAGCTTTACTACCTCTCCGAAGGTAAGTGGCTGCCCGCCAAGCAGCGTCAGGAAACCTTTTTCATCAAAGGCCAGAGCCCTGTGCGCGAAACGATTTTTGAAACGCGCCACGGCCCGCTGCTCAACTCAGTCCTGGGTGAACGCAAGCACCCGCTGCAACCGATACAGATCAGCAGCGGCTACGGCCTGGCCTTGCAAACCGCACAATTTGAGTCCGACAAAAGCCTCGATGCTTTTTTTGACCTGTCCCGTGCACAGTCAGCTGATCAAGCCTCGACCGCTACCCGTGAAATTCGCGCAATACCGCTGAACATTGTGTTTGCCGATGCCGAGCATATTGGCTGGCAAGTCACCGGCCGCTTCCCTAACCGTCGTGGCGGTGTTGGCCTGATGCCCTCGCCCGGCTGGAACAGCGAATACGACTGGGATGGCTACGCAGAGCCGATGCTCCACCCCTATGATCAAGACCCGCAGCAAGGTTGGATCGCAACCGCCAATAACCGCACCGTGCCGCCCGGCTATGGCATGCAGCTGTCCAACTCCTGGCATTACCCTGAACGTGCCGAACGTATCGCCCAGTTGCTCAACAGCACCAAGCAAGACCTGCGCAGCACCAAAGCCATGCAGTACGATCAAACCACCTTGTTCGCTGGCAAGCTGCAAGGCATGTTTGCAGCACCGGGCATGGCCGAGCCGCTCAAACAGGCAATTGATGCAATGCCACCGGCTGATGCCGCCAATGCGCGCGACACCCTGAAACGCCTGATGAGCTTCGATGGCAAGCTGGCCGCCAACTCAGCCGACGCAGCCTTGTACAGTGCGTTTTTGCATGAAAGCGCACGGCAGATATTCCTTGATGAGCTCGGCCCCGATACCAGCGCGGCGTGGAAGGCGCTGGTTGAAACCTCCGGCATCTCCTACTCCGCCCAGGCGGACCATCTGCTCGGCCGCGATGACAGCCCCTTCTGGGACGATATCAGCACCCCGCAGAAAGAAACCAAGGCCATGATCCTGGCACGCAGCCTGAGTGCGGCCGCCAGCTTCACCCAAGGCAAACTCGGCAGCAACCCTGCAAGCTGGCAATGGGGCCAGTTGCACAGCTACAACTGGATCAGCGACAACAGCAAAGCGGCGCCCATGCTCAGCGCCAGCCAGCGCGCCAGCATAGGCACCATCAGCAGCTACCTTGATCGCGGTCCCTACCCTGCCGGTGGCGACCACAACACCCTGAATGTCTCGGCTTACCACTGGGGACAGGACTTTGATACCTGGTTGATTCCAGCCATGCGTATTGCTGTCGACTTTGGCCTCGATGAACCTTTTTACGGGGTTAACAGTTCAGGTCAATCGGGCAACCCGGCCAGTGATCATTACGCCGATGGCATTGATGCATGGCTCAAGGGCCAATACATGAGCTTTCCGTTCAAGTCGCAAAACATCGACAAGGTCTACGGCAGCAAACGTTTATTGCTCACACCTGGAAAATAGCCCTCATTTACCGACATAACGGAACCAACTGCTCAAGTAGCACTCAGAGTTAATGGACTTACTCCATGATCATCGTTTAGGGCGCCTTTGGGTGCCCTTTCTTTTGCCTGAAATTTACGCTCCAGCCGCCATTACCTAAGTTTAAAAGCCCATTACAGCAGCGCCGCCAGGCTAATCCTTATATTTATTGTGACTATCAAGCCACAGTCGCCAATCTAATCTGCTTAGCCAAGTTAGCCACTGATATATAACCCGCGCTTGTGGCTCATCGCCCTCTGGCGAGCGGCTATGCTGTAGCTAATACGCACCCAGCCACTCAGAAAGGAACTCAAATGTCGCTTACAACACCTCCCGAGCTGCAGTTCTCGCGAACACTGCTGGATACCTTTATCCGCGCCGCACTGATCGCGGTTCTGGTTTACGGCTGCTATCAGGTGTTTCATCCCTTCCTCAGCATGATGCTCTGGTCAGTGATCCTCGCCGTTACCCTGTACCCATTGCATGGCATGATCAAATCACGCTTGACCAGCCGCAGTGGCCACGCAGCATCGCTGCTTGTGGCATTGGCAATTGCTGTGTTGCTGATTCCGGTGTACTTCCTCGGCAGTTCACTTACTGAATCCGTCCATGTAGCAATCGAGACAGTCAAAAGTGGCAGCGTGCATATTCCGCCGCCACCCGCCGTCGTCGAAAGCTGGCCGGTGATAGGCGGGCCACTCTATGGTTTCTGGGAAAGCGCAGCGTCTGACTTGACCGGCGTGCTGCAGACTGTGGCGCCACACTTGAAAGGGGTCTCCCTTGGCCTGCTGGGCAAGATAGCTGGCGTCAGCGTGGGCTTTTTGATCTTCATCGCCTCGCTGATCATTGCGGGCGTGATCATCACTTATGGCGAAACAGGCCACAGAAGCGCTATTCGCATTTCGAACCGCATCATCGGTGCGGACCGCAGCCAAAGTTTTATTAGCCTGTGCACCGCAACTATTCGCGCCGTGGCTCAAGGTGTAATCGGCATCGCCTTTATCCAGATGGTGGTGATTGGCATCGGCTTTATCGTGATGGGTATTCCGGGGGCCGGCTTGCTGGCGATGGTGGTATTGCTGCTGGGCATCATGCAGTTGCCCCTGCCGTTGGTCACTATCCCGGTGATCGCCTTTGTGTTCTTCACCGAAGGGGCCACATTGGCCACCATTATATTCGCCATCTACACCTTTATCGGCGGCTTGCTGGACAACATCCTCAAACCGATGCTGTTGGGCCGTGGCGTCGATGTACCCATGCCGGTAATTCTTATCGGCGCCCTGGGCGGCATGCTGGCGGGCGGTATTATCGGCTTGTTCATTGGCCCAGTCGTGTTAGCCGTGGGCTACAAGCTGTTCTGGCAATGGGTCGATGCAGGGCAAGCGCCAGCGGAGCACACCGAAAGCGTTACCCAAGATACGCAATAACCCGTGCTGTCACACCGCAGCTACACTGCTGCGGTGTGTATGACAGGCCGCATCAGACAAGTCTTGAACTGAAGGAAACCTTTGTACTAAGAGCGGGCGGCTACACAGCGCTATCTTGGACAAACAACCATTTATCGGTATCCGCTGAACCAAAGGCACAGGCGACCACTCAGACATAGTGGACTTACTCCATGATCATCTTTTAAGGCGCCGCTGGCGCCTTTTCTTTTGCCCAGGCATTACCAGGCAGCGCTTACTCTTGCGCTATCCCGGTCACGGTAATTGCGTAGCGCTCCAAGAGCTGCACTGCAGGCGTTTGTTCCTCATGCGGCAGCTCTTTGGGAGGCAGGGGCTTGAGGTTTTGCTCAGTCATGCGCAACACCAGCTCAACAGCTTCATCGATACTGGGTTTTTGTGCCGACTCAAACTCAAGACTCTCAGCGCTTTCATCGTGGTTATAGGTAATTCGCCAAACCGGCATAAAGCCTCCTCAATCAAAGATTATGAGCATCTAACCGCTATTCGGACCTATAACCTTTGAAAGCTCAAAGCGATGACAGTTCGTTGGCGTTACATATTGAAAGCTATTCAGCCCCCCGGCCCGAGGCCGAAGCGGCATCAACCACCGGGCTCGCGCCCAGCCGCTCAAAATCAAATAATGCAGGCGAAAAAAAGCCCCGCACTGGGCGAGGCCTTTTAAAACCTGTGGACTCAGGCTTTTGGCAGGGTCACGCCGCGCTGGCCTTGGTATTTGCCGCCACGGTCTTTATAAGACACTTCACACTCTTCATCCGACTCCAAAAACAGCATCTGCGCCACACCTTCGTTGGCGTAGATTTTTGCTGGCAGCGTCGTGGTATTGGAGAATTCCAGCGTGACGTGGCCTTCCCACTCGGGCTCAAGCGGGGTGACGTTAACGATGATGCCGCAGCGCGCATAAGTGCTCTTGCCGAGGCAAATAGTCAGTACATTGCGTGGAATGCGGAAAAATTCGACCGTACGCGCCAGGGCAAATGAGTTCGGCGGAATGATGCAAACGTCACTTTTCACATCAACAAAACTTTTTTCATCAAAGTTTTTAGGATCGACGGTTGCCGAGTTGATATTGGTGAAAACCTTGAATTCATCCGCGCAGCGAACGTCGTAACCGTAGCTTGAGACACCGTACGAGATTAATCGCTCGCTGCCCTCTGTACGTACTTGGCGCTCAACGAAAGGTTCGATCATGCCCTGTTCTTGGGCCATGCGGCGAATCCACTTATCCGATTTGATGCTCATGGCGGGCGTCCTGAGGTGAGTAATGAAACAAAAGTGAGCGCATCTTACCGGGGCCGGCGGTCGGGTTCAAAGGCTGGCGTCGAATGTACAAAAATTGAGCATTTTTTGCTCCATCAGTCGTTAAATAACAGAAAGGTGCACACAGTGTTCGCGCTTAGCGTGAAAAACGAGTATGGTGCTTCCACTGTGCTGCATGTGTCACCGCGAATCGCTACTTGATGCCTAGATTTCGATCCAAACATCGTCCGACTCCTAGTACTCGTTGCACTCAGTCCCGGCCTGGGTTTTTCCAGGGCTGTATATTACTTTTGTTAGGAGATTACACATGTCTAATCGTCAAACTGGCACCGTTAAGTGGTTCAACGACGAGAAAGGTTACGGCTTCATCACTCCACAATCTGGTGATGACCTGTTCGTACACTTCAAAGCTATCCAGAGCGATGGCTTCAAGAGCCTGAAAGAAGGCCAGCAAGTGACTTTCGTGGCCACTCGTGGTCAGAAAGGCATGCAAGCTGAGGAAGTACAAGTTATCTAACTTGTCCTCCCTATAAAAAACCCCGCTTCGGCGGGGTTTTTTTATGCCTGCACAAACCCACCAGATCAGCAGCAACCCCGGCGCACCGGGGCCGCCGCTGATTGCCCTCAGTCGTCGCTGACCGAAATAGTCGGCATGGCCTGAGCATTGGCGCCACTTTGAGCAATTCGCGCACCAACGGTACGTGCGGTCTCCTGGTAGATCATGGCGATCTGGCTTTCCGGGTCGGCAATGGTTGTTGGCTTGCCACCGTCAGACTGCATGCGAATCGCCATCGACAGCGGCAATGAAGCCAGCAGGTCGACATCAAACTGCTTGGCCAGTTTCTCGCCACCACCTTCACCGAATAAATGCTCAGCGTGACCGCAGTTCGAGCAAATGTGCACAGCCATGTTCTCAACCACGCCCAGCACCGGAATATTGACCTTGCGGAACATCTCCACGCCCTTCTTGGCATCCAGCAGCGCCAAATCTTGCGGCGTTGTCACGATCACGGCACCGGCAACCGGGACTTTTTGCGCCAGCGTCAACTGGATATCGCCGGTGCCTGGCGGCATGTCCACCACCAGATAATCCAGATCATTCCAGGCGGTCTGCGTGATCAACTGGATCAACGCGCCGGACACCATCGGCCCACGCCATACAACAGGCGTGTTCTCGTCGGTCAGGAATGCCATGGACATCACTTCAACACCGTGGGCCTCAAGCGGCACGAACCATTTCTGATCCTTGACCAGTGGCCGAGTGCCTTCGGCGATGCCGAACATAATGCCCTGGCTCGGGCCATAGATATCGGCATCGAGAATCCCCACCTTGGCGCCCTCACGGGCCAGGGCCAGTGCCAGGTTCGCCGCAGTGGTCGATTTGCCGACGCCACCTTTGCCCGAGGCAACCGCAATAATATTTTTAACATTGGCCAGCGCAGGCACTTGCTCTTGCGCCTTGTGTGCAGCAATTACGCAGTCAATCTGTACTTTTGCAGTATCAACACCATCGAGGTTGGTCAGCGCCATTTCCAGCACTTGCGCCCAGCCACTCTTGAACAAACCGGCGGCATAGCCGAGCTCAAGGCGCACATTGACGCTGCTGCCCTGAATATCAATCTCTCGCAGGCAACCGGCACTGACCGGGTCCTGATTCAAATGCGGGTCGGTGTACTGACGCAGGGTGGCTTCAACTACTTCACGGGTGACAGACATGAAAACTCCCAAACAAAGGTCAAGTAACGCAGCTCAGCATGTTACCGCAAAGCCCGACTTGCAACAGATGCTGACTTTTCCACCTTTGGGCGACTGCGCGGGATGAAAAAAAATGGCCAGGGCTATATAGTTGTCGACTTCCCTTGATTTACCAGTGCAGCCGATCTCTATGTCTGAAGCCCGCAAGATTCTCGTTACCAGCGCTCTGCCCTACGCCAATGGCTCGATCCACCTTGGCCATATGCTCGAGTACATTCAGACCGACATGTGGGTGCGCTTCCAGAAGCTGCGCGGCAACCAGTGCATCTATGTCTGCGCCGACGACGCCCATGGCTCAGCCATCATGCTGCGTGCCGAAAAAGAAGGCATTACGCCCGAGCAATTGATTGATAACGTCAAGGCCGAGCACACCGCCGACTTTGCCGACTTCGGGGTCGATTTCGACAATTACCACTCGACCCACTCCGAAGAGAATCGCGAGCTGTCAGCCGCTATCTACCTGAAACTGCGCGACGCCGGGCACATCGCCACGCGTTCGGTGACCCAGTATTTCGACCCGGAAAAAGGCATGTTCCTGGCCGACCGTTTCATTAAGGGCACCTGCCCGAAATGTGCGACGCCAGACCAATACGGTGATAACTGCGAGAAGTGCGGTGCGACCTACGAGCCAACAGAGCTGAAAGACCCGCGCTCGGCCATCTCTGGCGCTGTGCCGGTGTTGAAGGACTCCAAGCACTTCTTCTTCAAGCTGCCTGAGTTCGAGGCCATGCTCAAGCAGTGGACGCGCGGCGGTGCGCTGCAAGATGCAGTCGCCAACAAGCTCGCCGAATGGCTCGACTCCGGCCTGCACGAGTGGGACATCAGCCGTGACGCGCCGTATTTCGGCTTTGAGATTCCCGATGAGCCGGGCAAGTACTTCTACGTCTGGCTGGATGCGCCGATTGGCTACATGGCCAGCTTCAAGAACCTGTGCTCGCGCCGTCCTGACCTGGACTTCGACGCTTTCTGGAATCAGGACTCCAGCGCCGAGCTGTACCATTTCATCGGCAAGGACATCGTAAACTTCCACGCCCTGTTCTGGCCCGCCATGCTCGAAGGCGCTGGCCTGCGCAAGCCAACTGCGGTCAATGTGCACGGTTACCTGACGGTTAACGGGCAGAAAATGTCGAAGTCGCGCGGCACCTTTATCAAGGCCCGCACTTACCTTGACCACCTCAACCCGGAATACCTACGTTACTACTACGCCGCCAAGCTGGGCCGTGGCGTTGATGACCTTGACCTCAACCTTGAAGACTTCGTGCAGAAGGTTAACTCCGACCTGATCGGCAAAGTGGTCAATATCGCCAGCCGTTGCGCTGGCTTTATCCACAAGGGTAACGCCGGTGTATTGGTCGCCAGTGATGCCGCTCCTGAGCTGACAGAAGCCTTCAAGGCCGCAGCGCCAAGCATTGCGCAAGCCTATGAAACCCGCGACTTTGCCCGCGCAATGCGTGAAATCATGGGCTTGGCCGACCGCGCCAACGCCTGGATCGCGGACAAGGCCCCCTGGTCGCTGAACAAGCAGGAAGGCAAGCAGGATGAAGTCCAGGCGATTTGCGCCCAGGCGATCAACCTGTTCCGCCAGTTGGTTATTTTCCTCAAGCCAGTGCTGCCAAACCTGGCCAGCGACGCCGAGAAATTCCTCAATGTTGAGCCACTGCGCTGGGATGACTATCAAACCCAGCTTGCTGACCACCAACTAAACCCGTTCAGCGCACTGCTGACCCGTATCGAACCTGCGAAAATCGAAGCCATGACCGAAGCCTCCAAAGAAGACCTTGCAGCCGCTGAAGCCACCAACCAACCCGCCGGCAATGGTGAGCTGGTCAAAGAGCCAATTGCCGCCGAGATCGCTTTCGACGCCTTCGCCGCAGTTGATTTGCGCGTTGCTCTGATCGAGAAGTGCGAGTTCGTCGAAGGTGCCGATAAACTGCTGCGCCTGAGCCTGGATATTGGTGATGCCAAGCGTAACGTCTTCTCCGGCATCAAAAGCGCCTACCCAGACCCGAGCAAGCTTGAAGGTCGCCTGACCCTGTATGTGGCCAACCTGGCCGCGCGCAAGATGAAGTTTGGTGTTTCCGAAGGCATGGTCCTGGCGGCAGGCCCCGGCGGCGAAGAAATCTACCTGCTCAGCCCGGACAGCGGCGCCAAGCCCGGTCAACGGGTTAAGTAAAGCGGTCAAGCGCTGCTGTAAGCCTGCAACAGCACCTGCCACCAGCGGTGCTAGGCTTATAGGCCAGTAACACTCAAGCCAATGCTGGCTTGAGTGTTACTGGCCTGTCACCGATAATAAACACCCTTTTTATACGGCCTTTGCCCGTCCAAACGGTACCCGCAATGACCGAACTCGCTCTGATTCTGGTTAGCGCCATCCTGGTCAACAACTTTGTGTTGGTGCAGTTTCTTGGTCTGTGCCCATTTATGGGTGTGTCGAAGAAAATCGAGACCGCAATTGGCTTGTCCTTGGCGACCACCTTCGTCCTGACCTTGGCCGCCATGTGCAGTTATCTGGTGCAGCAGTACGTGCTCAAGCCGCTGGACATCGAGTTCCTGCGCACCATCAGCTTTATCCTGGTGATCGCCGTTGTGGTGCAGTTCACCGAAATGGTGGTCAACAAGACCAGTCCGTTGCTGTACCGCGTGCTGGGGATTTTCCTGCCCCTGATCACCACCAACTGCATCGTCTTGGGTGTTGCCTTGCTCAATGCCAACAAGAGCGAATTTACCTTTATCACCGCCACCGCCAATGGTTTTGGTGCAGGCCTTGGCTTCTCACTGGTCCTGGTCTTGTTTGCTGCAATGCGTGAGCGAATTGCCATTGCCGACGTGCCCAAATCATTCCAAGGCGCGGCAATCGGCATGGTCACAGCGGGCCTTATGTCGCTGGCATTTATGGGCTTCACCGGATTGATCAAGCTATGACACTGGTTATCAGCGCCGTTCTCGCGCTGCTGGCCCTGTGTTTGGTCTGCGGCGCAATCCTCGGCTACGCGGCAGTGCGCTTCAAGGTCGAAGGCGACCCCATTGCCGAGCAAGTCAACGCCCTGCTCCCGCAAACCCAGTGCGGCCAGTGCGGTTATCCCGGCTGCAAGCCCTATGCTGAAGCCATTGCCGGTGGCGACAAGATCAACAAATGTCCACCTGGCGGCGAAGCGACCATCCAGGCGCTGGCCGACCTGCTGGATGTCGAGCCAGAACCCCTTGATGCGGTCGAAGGCGAAAAACCACAGATGGTCGCGTTCATCCGCGAGGCCGAATGCATTGGTTGCACCAAGTGCATTCAAGCCTGCCCGGTCGATGCAATCGTCGGCGCGGCCAAGCAGATGCATACGGTTATCGCCTCTGAATGCACCGGCTGCGACCTCTGCGTTGAACCCTGCCCAGTTGATTGCATTGATATGCTCGAAGTCGGCAGCAGCGTACAAACCTGGAAATGGCAGCAGCCTCTGGCTCCCGGCCAACTGATCGCCACTGATCGCGACGCGAGCCACAGAGGCGAAGCGGCATGAGCCTGATGCAAACCTGGGATATCCCGGGCGGTATTCACCCGCCTGAGCGTAAAGACCTCTCCACCCAAACCGCTATCCAGCCCGCACCCTTGCCGGCGCGGCTAATCGTGCCGCTTAATCAGCATATCGGCGTCCCAGCGGAGCCAGTGATTGCCGTTGGCGAGCATGTGCTCAAGGGCCAACTGATCGCCAAAGCCAACGGTTTCGTGAGCGTCCCGGTGCATGCACCGACCTCCGGCAGCATCAGCTTTATAGGTCCGCAGCCTTACCCGCATGTGTCTGGCATGCTCGCCCCGGCGATCGTTATCGACAGCGACGGCAAGGACCAATGGTGCGAGCTACAGCCTTGCGCCGATTATCGCCAGCTAGAGCCCAGCGCACTGTTGGAGCTGATTCGCCGGGCCGGAATCAGTGGTTTGGGTGGCGCGGGTTTCCCCACAGCCGTGAAACTGACCGCACGCCCAACGCAAAAAATTCACACGCTGATTATCAACGGCACCGAGTGTGAGCCCTATATCACCGCCGATGACATGCTGATGCGTGAGTTTGCCGCCGAGCTGGTTTCAGGCATCGAAATCCTCGCCCACCTGATCAATCCCGAGCAGGTTTTGATTGGCATTGAAGACAACAAGCCCGAAGCCATTGCCGCCGTGAAGCAGGCGGTTGGCGAGCGGCCGTTTCAAGTCTGCGTATTTCCAACCAAGTACCCCTCGGGCGGCGAGAAACAACTTATCCAGATTTTGACCGGGGTCGAGGTGCCCAGCGGCGGCCTGCCTGCGGACATCGGCATGCTCTGCCAAAACGTCGGCAGCGCCGTTGCCATACACAACGCCGTGGTGCTCGGCAAGCCTCTGATCTCGCGGATCACCACCCTGACCGGTGAAGCGCTGGCGCGACCGATGAACCTTGAAGTATTGATCGGCACTCCCGTTGGCGAATTACTCGACTTTGCCGGGCTTGATCAGCGAACGCTGAATCGCTTGATCATGGGCGGCCCGATGATGGGCTTCACCCTGCCCAATACCGATGTGCCAGTAATCAAGACCAGCAACTGCCTGCTGGCATCCAGCGCCACGGAGCTGCCTGCCCCCGCGCCAGCAATGCCATGCATTCGTTGCGGTGAGTGCGCAGAAGCCTGCCCCGCCAGCTTACTGCCGCAACAGTTGCATTTCTTTGCCCTCGGCCAGGACCACGAACAGCTCAAAGCACATAACCTGTTTGACTGCATCGAATGTGGCGCCTGCGCCTATGTGTGCCCCTCAAACATTCCCTTGGTGCAGTACTACCGCGCGGCCAAGGGTGAAATTCGCGATCTTGAGCAAAAACAACTCAAGGCCGAGCAATCCAAGCAACGCTTTGAACTCCGCCAGGAGCGCTTGCGTCTCGCTGAAGAGAAAAAAGAAGCTGAGCGCAAAGCTCGCTTGGAACGTGCCGCACGGGCCAAAGCCGCCCAGGCAGAAAATCCGGCCGCAGAGCCCGTCAGCAACCCAGTTGTAGCCCCGGCCAGCAGCCTGAGCGACGAATTGAAGAGGCTGAAAATTCAGGCAAGCATGGCGCAAGTCGCACTGAAAAAAGCCGAAAAGCAACTCGCCGCGCACGACACGCCTGAACTGCACACACAAGTCAGCAACCTGCGCTCTGCAGCGCACGAGGCACAACAAGCCCTGGACGCGGCACTGGCCGCCGAGCCAGCCGCAGCGCCAGCAGGCCCGACGACCAATGATGCCGAGCTGAAAAAGGCCAAGATCGATGCCGCCATGCTGCGCGCCCAACTGCGCAAGCTGGAAAAGATCGAAGCGCCCACCACCGAGCAAACAACTGAATTGCAGCAATTGCGCAGCCAGCTCGACGCAGCCGAGAAACTGCTCGCCAGCCTGCAAGCAGCCGCGACAGTAGAACCGGCCAAGCCTGCAGCGTCCGCAAATGATGTAGAGCTGAAAAAAGCCAAGATCGACGCAGCCATGCTGCGCGCCCAACTGCGCAAGCTGGAAAAGATCGAAGCGCCCACCGCCGAGCAAACAACCGAATTGCAGCAATTGCGCAGCCAGCTCGACGCAGCCGAGAAACTGCTCGCCAGCCTGCAAGCAGCCGCGACAGTGGAACCAGCCAAGCCGGCAGCGCCTGCCAATGATGCCGAGCTGAAAAAGGCCAAGATCGACGCCGCCATGCTGCGCGCCCAACTGCGCAAGCTGGAAAAAATCGAAGCGCCCACCGCCGAACAAACAACTGAATTGCAGCAATTGCGCAGCCAGCTCGAAGCAGCCGAGAAGCTGCTCGCCAGCTTGCAAGCGCCCGTGGCTGCCGCACCAGACAAAGCCGAGACCAGTGCTGTTGACCCCTTGAAAAAAGCCAAGATTGAGCTGGCCATGGCCCGCGCGGGGTTGAAAAAAGCTGAAAAAGCCGAAGCCGGAGCGGATCAACTGAGCACCTTGACCGCCGCGGTGACCGCTGCAGAACAAGCCCTGCATGCCGCTGAAGAAGCATCGAACAAGCCAGCGCCACAATTGCAGCGCAACGATAAGCGCCCGATTGATGAGACCAGCCGCGCATTGAAGACTGAAGTTGCCTTCGCCCGCGCTGACTTACGCAAGCTGGAGCGTGCAGAGAGCCCCGACGAGGCTGCACTGGAAGCGGCACACTCGCGCCTGAGCGCAGCCGAGCAAGCACTTAGCGCCCATCAAGCCACTGCCCCAACCCTTTAGAGACTCAATAATCCATGGCCCTGCCCCGCATCACATCGCCCCACGCCAAGGGCAGCAATCGCACCCAGCGCGTCATGCTGCAGGTGTTGCTGGCAACTGTGCCCGGGATCATCGCCCTGACCTGGCTATTCGGTTTTGGCACGCTGATCAACCTGCTTTGGGCCAGTGTCTGTGCATTAGGCTTTGAAGCGTTGATTCTTGCCCTGCGCAAGCGCCCTGTAGGCTTCTTCCTCAAGGATTACAGCGCCTTGGTGACTGCGGTACTGCTTGCATTGGCTTTACCGCCTTACGCGCCCTGGTGGCTCACGCTGGTCGCCACCGGCTTTGCCATCAGCCTTGGCAAGCAGCTGTATGGCGGCCTGGGGCAAAACCCGTTCAACCCGGCGATGGTCGGTTATGTCGTGGTGCTGGTTTCATTCCCAGTTGAAATGACCAGTTGGCCAGCGCCGCACTTGATCGGGCCGCTGGATGCCGTGCAGCATATTTTTGGCTTCGCCAGCCTGCCAGACGGTTGGGCGCAAGCGACAGCACTGGACACCCTGAAAATCAATAAAAGCCTGACCATTGACGAACTGTGGGCGCAAAGCCCGGCCTTTGGTCGCTTCGGCGGCGCTGGGGCGGAAGTGGTCAACCTCGCATTCCTGCTCGGCGGCATCTACTTGTTGCGTAAACGCCTGTTCACCTGGCATGCGCCCATCGGCATGCTCGCGGCATTGGCAGTAATGAGCCTGCTGTTCTGGAACGGCAGCGGTTCAGATTCCCACGGCTCGCCACTGTTTCACCTGCTCAGCGGCGCGACCATGCTTGGCGCGTTCTTTATCGTCACCGATCCGGTTTCCGGCGCGACCAGTAATCTGGGGCGATTGCTGTTTGGCATAGGTGTCGGCGTGCTGGTCTACGTGATTCGCGCCTGGGGCGGCTACCCTGACGGCGTCGCCTTTGGCGTCTTGTTGATGAACCTCGCCGCCCCCACCATCGATTACTACACACGACCACGCACCTATGGTCATCGCAAGCCCACCCGCGGCTTCAAGCTCGGAGAATAACCAGTGGCCTTGCCTGAAATCAGCCGATCGATGATCAAGAACAGCTTGGTGCTGGGGCTCTTTGCAGTGGTCACCGTCGGCACCGTGGCGCTCACCCAACTGGGCACCGCATCGCGTATCGAAACCGCGCAGCGTGAGGCCCAGGTCCGCGCACTTGCGGAGATATTGCCCAACGGCAGCTATGACAATCACCTGCTTGATAACGTTGTCGAAGTGTTTGATCCGAAACTGCTTGGCATTAAAACGCCACAGGATGCCTACATTGCCCTCAAAGACGGCAAGCCCAGCGCAATCATCCTCAAGGCCACCGCCCCGGATGGCTACAGCGGCGCGATTCACCTGCTGATCGGAATTAACGCCAATGGCACGCTGGCGGGGGTGCGAGCGCTCAATCACCGTGAAACACCGGGGCTGGGTGATCGCATCGACCTGAGCAAGAGCAATTGGATTCTGGGCTTTAATGGCAAGTCGCTAAGCAACCCGGACGACAGCGGCTGGGCAGTGAAGAAAGACCAGGGCGCGTTCGATCAGTTTGCCGGTGCGACTATTACCCCGCGCGCGGTGGTCAAAGCCGTGCACAAAGCCTTGCAGTATTTCGATGCCAACCAGCAACGACTGTTTGCCACTGAGCGCACGCCCGAACAGGAGTCCAACTGATGGCCAGTACCAGCTACCGCGAAATCACCCTCAATGGCCTGTGGAAAAACAACCCTGGCCTGGTGCAATTGCTTGGCCTGTGCCCGCTGCTTGGCACCAGCAACTCCACGGTTAACGCCCTGGGCCTTGCGCTGGCCAGCGCCTTGGTGCTGATCTGCTCTAACACCGCTGTGTCGCTGGTGCGCGGCGTGGTGAACACCGCCGTGCGTCTTCCGGCATTCGTGATGATCATCGCTGCGCTGACCACCTGCATCGAGTTATTGATGCAGGCCTACACCTACGAGCTTTATCAGATTCTCGGCATTTTTATCCCGCTGATCACCACCAACTGCGTGATCCTGGGCCGCGCCGATGCCTTTGCCGCAAAGAACGATCCTGGCCGCGCAGCCTATGATGGCTTGATGATGGGCTTGGGCTTTGCCGCGGTGCTGGTGTCCATCGGCGCCATTCGCGAGCTGCTTGGCACCGGTATTCTGTTTGCCAACATGCAGTTGCTGTTTGGCCCTGCCGCGGCGAACTGGCAGATCACCCTGTTCAGCAACTACCAAGGCTTCTTGCTGGCCATTTTGCCGCCGGGTGCGTTTATCGTGCTGGGCTTGTTGATTGCCGGTAAAAACCGTATCGATTCAGTATTGGCCGAGCGCGCCAAGGCCAGACAGCCTGAAGTTGTGGCGCAAAGCCGTCGCGTTCGTGTGACAGGAGTCATTGAGTGAACGCCGCTAAACGTTACGAAATCTTCCGCCGCCTGCATGAAGACAACCCCGAGCCCAAAACCGAGTTGGCCTTCAGCACGCCCTTTGAGCTGTTGATTGCGGTAATTCTCTCGGCTCAAGCCACCGACGTTGGCGTGAACAAGGCCACAGCCAAGCTCTACCCGGTTGCCAATACCCCGGAAGCGATTTACGCCCTGGGTTACGACGGCCTGTGCCAGTACGTGAAAACCATTGGCTTGTATCCAAGCAAGGCAAAAAACATCATCGAAACCTGCCGCATGCTGATCGAGTTGCACGACAGCCAGGTGCCGCAAACCCGCGAAGCACTTGAAGCGCTGCCAGGCGTGGGTCGCAAGACGGCCAATGTGGTGCTCAACACGGCCTTCCGCCAGTTCACCATGGCGGTCGACACCCATATTTTTCGCTTCAGCAACCGCACGGGCGTCGCCCCGGGCAAGAACGTGCTTGAGGTTGAAAAGAAGCTGCTGAAGTTTGTACCCAAGGATTTTCTACTGGATGCGCACCACTGGATGATCCTCCATGGCCGCTACGTCTGTCAGGCACGCAAGCCGCGCTGTGGCAGTTGCCGTATTGAAGATTTGTGCGAATTCAAGCAGAAAACATCTGACGATTGATTTTGCAGTGACTTTTCTATCCTCCTGATTGAAAAAATCTTTTTTACCCGCTGCGATTTTGCCGCTATAAGGTGCGCAAATGGCTTGCACAGCCCGGAGTGGAAGATATGAGCACTGACAAAGAAGACCTGGACCTCGACGACGACTTTGTCTCAGACGATAGCGATGACAACGATGCACCGGTTGAGGTGGCGAAAACCAACCTGACCAAGCGCCGTATCATTGATAATTTTCTGGACGAACGCCGCCTGAACAAACAGCTGGCTGAATACGATTTCGATTTGTAAGCACTGCCCTGCTTCAACGGTCCTTCCTGACGCATATAGCGCAACAGGATTGACTAAGCAGGTTGAAACGCAATAGCGCGGCCCAAAGCCAGCGCTATTGCATTGTTTTACCCTTGTTCAACGCGTGGTTACTCAGACAGCACCTTATCCAAGGCGTCTGCCAAAGTCGCTACCGTGCGCTTCAGGTTATTGAGCTTATCAAGACCGAACAGGCCCAGGCGGAAAGTCTGGAAATCTGCAGGTTCATCACACATCAGCGGCACGCCAGCGGCTATCTGCAAGCCGTGCGCAGCAAACTTCTTACCGCTTTTGATATCCGCATCCTCGGTGTAGCAAACCACCACACCCGGCGCTTCGAAGCCCGCCGCAGCCACACTTTTAAAGCCCTTCTCAGCCAGCAAGGAACGAACGTTATCGCCAAGCACCTGTTGCTCGTTGCGCACCACATCAAAACCGTACTGCTCGGTTTCTTTCATCACATCACGAAAGCGCACCAGTGAGTCGCTTGGCATGGTCGCGTGATAGGCGTGACCGCCCTGTTCGTAGGCGCCCATGATCTGCAACCATTTTTTCAGGTCGCAAGCAAAGCTGCTGCTTTCGGTGCTTTCGATGCGCTCACGGGCCAACTCACTGAACATAACCAATGCACAGCACGGCGAGCCGCTCCAGCCTTTCTGCGGCGCGCTGATCAGGATATCCACGGCATTGGCCTGCATATCAACCCAGAGCGCACCTGAGGCGATGCAGTCGAGCACAAAGATACCGCCAACCGCGTGCACGGCTTCGCCAATGGCACGCATGTAGGCGTCTGGAAGGATGATTCCTGATGAGGTTTCAACGTGTGGTGCAAAGACAACGTCAGGCTTTTCCCGATGAATTGCAGCAACCACTTCTTCAATCGGTGCTGGGGCGAACGCTGCCTGGGGCTCAGTGCTTACAGGTCGCGCTTTAAGTACGGTGCTGTGCGCAGCAATCTTGCCCATCTCGAGAATCTGCGTCCAACGGTAGCTGAACCAGCCATTACGCACGATCAGGCATTTTTTATCACCAGCAAACTGACGTGCGACCGCCTCCATGCCGAAGGTACCGCTGCCTGGAACTACAGCCACGGCGTGAGCGTTATAGACCTGCTTGAGGGTGCGCGAAATGTCATTCATGACCTGCTGGAATGACTGCGACATGTGATTCAGCGAACGATCGGTATACACCACCGAATATTCAAGCAGGCCTTCTGGATCAACAGATGAGACTGGATTGTGCATAGGGTTACCTTGTAGACAGTGGCAGTAAATGCACAGGGCTCAGCGGCTGGATTGCAGCGCAGTGCCCTGGGCAGGCAAGCGACAAATCAGTCGTTGCGTGAGGGCGACAACAGCTCGATCTTATAACCGTCCGGGTCTTCGACAAACGCAAGAATACTGGTGCCGTGCATCATCGGGCCTGGCTCACGGGTAATCTTGCCGCCGCGCGAGCGAATGTCATCACAGGCCTTGTAAACGTCCTCGACTTCCAGGGCAATGTGCCCGTAGCCGTTGCCAAGGTCGTAGCTTTCGGTGCCCCAGTTCTGGGTTAGTTCAAGCACCGAGTTGTGCGCTTCATCACCGTAGCCAACAAAGGCCAGGGTGAACTTACCTTCCGGGTAATCTTTACGGCGTAGCAGGGTCATGCCCAGCACTTCGGTGTAGAAAGCGATGGATTTATCCATATCGCCGACGCGTAGCATGGTATGCAACAAGCGCATGATAAAGGCTCCATAGAGTCGTTATGGCAAATGCAAAAGGCCACTATCTGGCCTCTACTCAATGAAAGCCTATTGTGAGCGCCCTAACGGATTCTGACCAGTCTTGCGCTCGATCAAGTCCCTGGAGCGCTAGGCCTGGATTGCTGAAAAATGCTTTAAAGCGCTTTCTTGAGGGTTTTGTGGCCTACATCCTGCGCCCGGTCTTTTTTGTCTGAGACGCTATCTTTAGCGTCATCGACCTTATCCTTCTTGTCGTCCAGCCCCATGCTGTCAGAGGCGGCTTCTTTTGCATCACAGCGACCACCAACACCCACGGTGGCTTTCATGGCAGCGCTTTTGGCCGCTTTTTCAGGGGTGCAATCGGGGTCAATAACCCCAGCCTGGAGATTCAGACAAAACAGGCCGAGACACAGACCAACTAATAATTTACCCATGATCACTACTCCTTAGTAAGGCGAACAACACAAAGCCTGCCCGCCATGGTTCAAACGCCTAAACCTCCACCGATGAGCCTATTGCTCACCTGCTCGCACCAACCAGTGACACATAAAAAAGCCTCATATAGACAGCGCTATATGAGGCTTGATGGTCGTACTGAAAGCTTAGATCAGTTTGCGGCCCTTGTTGGCAGCAATACGCATGCGCAAGGCGTTCAACTTGATAAAGCCAGCAGCATCTTGCTGATTGTAGGCACCGCCATCTTCTTCGAAGGTGGCGATATTGGCATCAAACAGCGAATCATCGGACTTACGGCCGACAATAATCACATTGCCCTTGTACAGTTTCATACGGACCACGCCATTAACGTTGGCCTGTGAAGCGTCGATCATCTGCTGCAGCATGGTGCGCTCAGGGCTCCACCAGAAACCGTTGTAGATCAGGCTGGCGTATTTCGGCATCAGCTCATCTTTGAGGTGAGCGACTTCGCGGTCCAGGGTGATCGACTCAATGGCGCGGTGGCCCTTGAGCATGATGGTGCCGCCTGGGGTTTCGTAGCAGCCGCGCGACTTCATGCCGACAAAGCGGTTCTCGACGATGTCCAGACGACCAATGCCGTTCTCGCCACCGATACGGTTGAGTTCGGCCAGGACAGTTGCAGGCGTCATTTCCTTGCCGTCGATGGCAACGATGTCGCCCGCGCGGTAAGTCAGTTCGATGTAGGTTGGAGTGTCCGGCGCCAGCTCTGGCGACTTGGTCCAACGCCACATGTCTTCTTCATGCTCGGTCCAGGTGTCTTCCAGCACGCCGCCCTCATAGGAGATGTGCAACAAGTTGGCATCCATCGAGTACGGCGACTTCTTCTTACCGTGACGCTCGATTGGAATGGCGTGCTTTTCAGCGTAATCCATCAGTTTTTCGCGGGACATGAGGTCCCACTCGCGCCACGGGGCAATCACCTTGACGCCAGGCTTGAGTGCATAGGCGCCCAGCTCGAAACGTACCTGGTCGTTGCCTTTGCCGGTGGCGCCATGGGAAATGGCGTCAGCACCGGTTTCGTTGGCAATCTCGATCAAGCGCTTGGCAATCAGCGGACGCGCGATCGAGGTGCCGAGCAGGTACTCGCCTTCGTAAACAGTGTTGGCACGGAACATCGGGAAGACGAAATCGCGGACAAACTCTTCGCGCAGGTCATCAATGTAGATTTCCTTAACGCCCATGGCCTGAGCTTTAGCGCGAGCTGGCTCAACTTCTTCGCCTTGACCGAGGTCAGCAGTGAAGGTCACTACTTCACAGTTGTAAGTATCTTGCAGCCACTTGAGGATCACTGAAGTGTCCAGGCCACCGGAATATGCCAGGACTACCTTGTTTACATCGGCCATGCCATGAACTCCATGGGGTTGTGCGGAAAGCCGACCATTCTACTGACCCTGGCGGCCAATTTACAGAGGCGCGACAGCTTAAGACGACGAGGCGACAAATTGTTTAGTCGATGCGACCGCAAAAAACCGGCTAAGAAGTCGCGGCGGGATCGGCCGGCACCGTAGCTTTTGGCGCCGGAGCGGGATCATCCGAGGCTTTTTCCGCTGCTTGTTCGGGGACTTTATCCAAGGTGATCGATACGCGCCGGTTCTTGGCTCTATTGGCCGGGCTGTTATTGGGCACTATTGGGTAGCGCTCGCCGTGAAAGCGCATGGTGATTTGCTCGGCTGGTACACCGTGCGCTTCCAGGTAACTCATGACCGCCATCGCCCGGCGCCGGGACAAGTCGCGGTTGGTCAAACGGCTGCCACTATTATCGGAGTGGCCCTCGACCAATACTCGATTTACCGCAGGATCTGACTTGAGAAAATCCAAGAGGATCTGCAGCTTGGCCTCAGCCATTGGATCGAGATCAACGCCGCCATTGGGAAAACCGATACGGCTTTGCTTAACCTGATTGAAGTTAACCGGTAACAGCTTGGCGGTGCAGGCCAGGTAATCGGTGTAGGCCTTCTTGAACTTCACTGGGAGCAGACGTACTTCAACCCGTTCGCCGCCTTGAATCCTGAGGTGCTGCACCAGCGGGCTGCGACCGTCCAGCAGGCCCGCCAACAATCGACCTGCTTGAGCCTGGGAGCTATTGAAAGGCGTACTGCTGTCATTAACCCCGACCCGCCCCAGGTTGATATCCGAGCGCCCCGGCTGCCACGGCGCAGCCGCCGCAAGCAAGGTTGCCGAACCGGCGCTCAGCCAACGGCCTTGGGTCTGTAAACGAAAAGTGGCTTGCTCACCGGCCTTTCTGACGAACTCACCGACGCCAAAATCCGTCACCGGTTGCGACAGGCGACACTCAAACTTATCACCCTCGACCGTCCACTCAACGTTCTCCAGGCGCGTCTGAAAGCTAATGCCCCATGCAGGCAAACACGTGCTCAAGCCAATGAGCAGGCACAGCGGGGTAATAGAAAGTTGGCGCACGGTGGGCTCCACACGTAATCACGGGTTTGCCTTTGATATCGGTTGCAGGCGCAAAAACTTAAGTACACTGGTCGCACATATGCGCGTTAAGCACACGGATGGCGTGCTCTGACGGGGGTTTTCCGGTAGGATTCGAGCCACGTTTTACCCGCCTGGAAGCCTCCATGATCGACCGTCTTACTCTGCTGCGTCCCGATGACTGGCATATTCACCTGCGCGACGGTGCTGTTCTGCCGCATACCGTGGCTGACGTTGCACGTACTTTTGGCCGTGCCATCATCATGCCAAACCTGGTCCCGCCAGTTCGCAACACCAGCGAAGCCGATGCCTACCGCCAGCGCATACTCAGTGTCCGCCCGGCAGGCAGCCAGTTCGAGCCGTTGATGGTGCTGTACCTCACCGACCAGACCAGCCCTGAAGATGTTCGCAGCGCCAAGGCCTCGGGCTTTGTACATGCGGCCAAACTCTACCCAGCCGGTGCGACCACCAACTCCGACTCCGGCGTAACCAGCATCGACAAGATATTCGCCACGCTTGAAGCCATGGCGGAAGTCGGTTTGCCGCTTCTGGTTCATGGCGAGGTGACCCGTAGCGAAATCGATATCTTCGACCGCGAAAAACAGTTTATCGATGAGCACCTTGGTCGAGTGGTTGAGCGCTTCCCAACCTTGAAAGTCGTTTTCGAGCACATCACTACCCGTGATGCCGTTGAGTTCGTCAAAGCTGCTCCGGCTAACGTTGGCGCGACAATCACCGCTCACCACCTGCTCTACAACCGCAACCATATGCTGGTTGGCGGGATTCGCCCGCACTTTTATTGCCTGCCGATTCTCAAGCGCAATGTGCACCAAGAAGCCCTGCTCGATGCCGCTACCAGCGACAGCCGCAAGTTCTTCCTCGGTACCGACTCGGCGCCGCACGCTGTGCATGCCAAGGAATCGGCCTGCGGTTGTGCCGGTTGCTACACCGCGTTCGCCGCTATCGAGCTGTATGCCGAAGCTTTCGAGCAGCGTAATGCCTTGGACAAACTTGAAGCCTTCGCCAGCCTCAACGGCCCGGACTTCTATGGCCAACCGCGCAACACAGAAACCATCACTCTGGTTCGTGACGACTGGAACGTACCGGCCAGCCTGCCGTTCGGCGAGCAAACAGTTATCCCGCTGCGTGCGGGTGAAACCTTGCGCTGGCGCTTGCTGGAGCAAAACGCATGAGTGAAGATCAGTACGAAGAAGAGCTGGAAAGCAACGCCCCCTCAGGCCCGCGTCACCCTATGGCAGCCCGCTTTCGTGGTTATCTGCCGGTAGTGGTTGATGTCGAGACCGGCGGTTTCAATAGTGCCACTGACGCACTGCTGGAAATTGCCGCGACCACAGTCGGTATCGATGAGCAGGGGTTTCTGTACCCAGATCACACTCACTTCTTCCGGGTCGAGCCCTTTGCCGGCGCGAACATCGAACAGGCGGCGCTGGAGTTCACCGGCATCAAGCTCGACCATCCGCTGCGCATGGCGGTGAGTGAAGAGCACGCGCTGACTGAAATCTTCCGTGGCCTGCGCAAGTCGCTGAAAGCCAATGGGTGCAAACGGGCGATCCTGGTCGGCCACAACAGCAGCTTCGACCTTGGTTTTCTTAATGCTGCGGTTGCCCGTACCGGCATCAAACGCAACCCGTTCCACCCCTTCTCAAGCTTCGACACCGCAACCCTGGCTGGCTTGGCTTACGGCCAAACCGTTCTGGCCAAAGCCTGCCAAGCAGCAAGCATTGAGTTTGATGGCCGTGAAGCACATTCAGCACGTTACGACACTGAAAAGACAGCCGAGCTGTTCTGCGGCATTGTCAATCGCTGGAAAGAGATGGGTGGCTGGGAAGACTTCGACGACTAAAAGCCCTGCGCTCTCGATGCTGAACTCATAACTCAGCACATAAAAAAACCGGCCTAGGCCGGTTTTTTATTGCACCAAGTAACGCTCAGGTGAGCAGGCCCACCTGAAGGCAAACCCTTACAGGTTGGCAGCGTTCTCAGACAGGTAAGCAGCAACGCCGTCTGGCGATGCAGTCATGCCTTTGTCGCCTTTCTTCCAGTTTGCCGGGCAAACTTCACCGTGCTCTTCGGTGAACTGCAGGGCATCAACCAGACGCAGCAGTTCGTCCATGTTACGGCCCAGCGGCAGGTCGTTAACGATCTGCGAGCGAACAACACCGTTGAGGTCGATCAGGAATGCGCCACGGAAAGCTACGCCGCCTTCAGACTCAACGTCATAGGCTTTGCAGATGTCGTGGTTGATGTCAGCCGCCAAGGTGTACTTGACCTGGCCGATGCCGCCCTTGTCTACCGGCGTGTTGCGCCATGCGTTGTGGGTGAAGTGGGAGTCGATGGAAACACCGATCACTTCAACGTTACGCGCCTGGAACTCAGGAATGCGGTGATCCAGAGCGATCAGCTCCGACGGGCATACGAAGGTGAAGTCCAGTGGGTAGAAAAATACCAGGCCGTATTTGCCCTTGATCGCAGAAGACAGGCTGAAGCTGTCAACGATTTCGCCTGTGCCCAATACAGCTGCGACGTCGAAATCCGGGGCTTTCTTACCTACGAGTACGCTCATTCGATATCTCCTAAAAAGTTTGAGTAGTGCGAGTAGCCTAGCGCTATAACACGACAACGCAATGACTCACCTGCACTGACTGGGCCCATCATCATACACCCCGATTTTAGGCCTCGCCCACCGCTTTTTGACCTTAGGTTCTACAAGTCAATTCAACCGGTGCATAACCGTTCATCAGGGTTTTTCGATTTATCCGTCATGCGCAACAGATGGCTTTGACAAGCATTCTCATTAACATTAGTATCCCTTCCAACGAAACAGTCTTTGTGTAGTGAGTCTTAACTATGTATGTCTGCCTCTGCGAAGGTGTCACTGACGGCCAGATCCGCGATGCAATCTACGAAGGTTGCTGCAGCTACCGTGAAGTCCGTGAAGCAACAGGCGTTGCCAGCCAATGTGGCAAATGCGCTTGCCTGGCAAAATCTGTTGTCCGCGAGGCCCTGACCGAGGTTCATGCCAACCAAGGCGCCCTCGCCTACCAGGCAAATTTTGTAGCCGCTTAATCTTTTTTATCGCAGCTAAAACCAGACATATCCAAAGCCGGATTTAAGATCCGGCTTTTTTATGCCCTAAATTCAATAACTTAATACTTAGATGCAGAACTTAAACATTCGTATTAAGTTTAATTTTAACTTATTTTTCAAACACTTAGATTTGACAGTCAAAGTTTATGCGCTCAAAATTTGCTCCATACATTTTTTCGGCACAGGGCAGGCACGCAAATGAAAGGCGACAAGAAAGTCATCCAGCATCTGAACAAGATCCTCGGTAACGAGCTGGTCGCAATCAACCAATACTTCCTGCATGCCCGCATGTACGAAGATTGGGGCCTGAAGAAACTCGGCGAGCACGAGTACCACGAATCGATCGATGAAATGAAACACGCTGACAAGTTGATCAAGCGTATTCTTTTCCTCGAAGGCCTGCCTAACCTGCAAGACCTCGGCAAAATCCTCATTGGTGAAAACACCAAGGAAATGCTTGAGTGTGACCTGAAGATTGAACACAAGGCGCACACCGATCTGAAAGCGGCGATTGCTTACTGCGAAAGCGTTGGCGACTTTGCCAGCCGTGAACTGCTGGAAGATATTCTGTGCTCTGAAGAAGAACACATCGACTGGCTCGAAACTCAGCTCAGCCTGCTCGAAGCAGTTGGCCTGCAGAACTACTTGCAGTCGCAGATGGACGAATAATCCACCCGCCTGCGTCAATAAAAACGGCAGCCTTGAGCTGCCGTTTTTTATGCCTCGAATCTCAGTCTAGCGGTAGCCCTCTTCAACCAATGCTTCCTCCGAAACCCTACGCACCTGCTGATCTTCCTCGGTGAGTCGGGTTTTCTTCCAGTCGCCCCTGGCAAACCAGCACAGTGAAATAATCGCGATCAATACATTGGTGACCGGGAATGACCACCACAAGCCTGCAGCGCCCAGCTGCGTGTGCTTGGCCAACACATAGGCCAGTGGGAATTGCAGCATCCACTGTGCAACCAGGGCGATCACCATCGCAC
The DNA here is from genome assembly GCF_963970595.1 of Pseudomonas sp. RL_15y_Pfl2_60. Classification (NCBI taxonomy): domain Bacteria; kingdom Pseudomonadati; phylum Pseudomonadota; class Gammaproteobacteria; order Pseudomonadales; family Pseudomonadaceae; genus Pseudomonas; species Pseudomonas sp. RL_15y_Pfl2_60. Next base: position 397,788 of record NZ_CAXAOE010000004.1, read on the forward strand.
TGAGCATGTTCCCCGAGGCCCTGAATGCCGAAACGATACAGAGTTGAATGCCAATGCATCCCCAGGCCAACGCCATGATGCGAATAAAATCCGCCCCCTGATTGATGACCAGGGTTTCGCCTGGCACGAAAAACGCCACCAAATGCGGGGCAATCGCATACACCAGCAAACCAACGGCTGTCAGGCCAACAAAACCATACAAGGCCCCAAGCTGGGTGATTTTAGAGGCGCGACTTATATTACCTGCACCAATGTTCTGGCCGACCAAGGTCGAGACAGCCATTGAAATACCCATCGCGGGAATGGTGATGACTTGCAGAATATTAGCGCCAATCCCGTAGGCGGCTATTGTGCTGGTATCGAAACTGGCCACCAGAAAAGACATGACAATTAGCCCCAGGCCTCGAGTCGAGAGTTCCACCGAACCTGGAAAGCCAAGAAAGAACGCTTTGCGAATATAACTCAAGTCTGGCTTGAACCCCGACCACTTCACTTGAATCCCGTGGCGCCCACGCAAAAACACCCACATGCCCAAGCTGGCTGCTATTGCTTGAGTCACCAAAGTCGCCATGGCTGCGCCCGTGACACCAAAGCCCGGGATTGGTCCCCAGCCGAAGATAAACAACGGATCGAGGCCGAAGTTGAGCAACACCGTTGCCAGCACAATCAGCAATGGCACCCGCGTTTGCCCAACCCCGCGCATCAACGACTGAAACATGAAGAAAATAAAGACAAAAATCACGCCGACAAATGACACACGCATGTAGCCCAAGGCGCTGTCGTACACATTAGGCTCGACGCCGAGCAACTTGAGCAGGTATGGGGACAAAATAAAGCCAAGGGTGCCCAGCACCACCGAACTGATCATCACCATGAGCATGGTCTGCGCCGCCACATGGTTAACCATGTCCGAGCGTCCAGAACCCATGTACTGGGCGGTCAGTGTCGCACCGGCCATCGCCAGCCCTGCCCCCAGCGCTATCACCAGAAATGTGACTGGGGTGCTTACAGCTACCGCCGCCACAGCTGACGCTCCCAAGCGGCCAACCCAGTAAGTGTCGGTCAGTTGATAACCGGCCTGCAGCAAGTTGGCGATAATGATCGGCACCGCCAGCGACAGCAGTGCCTTGGCAATAGAGCCATTGAGAAACTGATGCTGACGCTGGCTACTGTTATTCATCCCATATCCTTGTTTTGCTCCATGAGCGCTCTGCGATAGAGACTCTATAGAGCCTAGTCAGTTCAGCATCGATGCGGGCCAAGAGGGTTGCGCAGGCAAAAAAAAATCGATGCCGAAGCATCGATTTTTCTAGAACCAGCGAAGCGTGGAAACTTAGGCTTCGGACTTCTCAACTGCCGCCTTGATCATGGGCTGCAGCTCACCATTGTCAAACATCTCGGCAATGATATCGCTGCCGCCGACCAACTCACCGCCAACCCAGAGTTGCGGGAAGGTTGGCCAGTTGGCGTACTTTGGCAGATTGGCGCGGATTTCCGGGTTCTGCAGGATATCGACATAAGCGAACTTTTCGCCACACGCCATGACTACCTGCGAGGCCTTCGACGAGAAGCCACACTGTGGGGCATTCGGCGAGCCTTTCATGTACAACAGAACGGGGTTGTTGGCGATCTGTTCTTTAATGGTTTCGATGATATCCATTGGGCACCTCAGGACTAAGCTTTACGACTCAAAAGTCGACACGGTTGGCGCTATTGTAGCGAAAAGCCGAGTGTAATGCTTGGTCAGAAACAACCCGGCCAAAATACCGACCTGCGCCTCTCAAGCGGCGACTATTTCGACCGGCACCCCATTCAACGCGGCATTTCCTGATAGCGCATCAAGCTGCAGCTCATCAGTCAGGTCATTGGCGCTGGCCCCCGGCTGATTACTGGCAATAACCATTTGCACCCCGGGCCGCGCATGGCCCCAACCGTGCGGCAGGCTCACCACACCCGGCATCATCTCATCGCTGGCGGCGACCTCAACCTCAATCAACCCCACCCGCGAGCGCACCCGCACCCGCTGGCCATCCGTCAAGCCGCGACTGGCCAGATCTGCCGGATGTACAAACAGTTGATGTCGCGGCTTACCCTTCACCAGACGGTGATAATTGTGCATCCAGGAATTATTGCTGCGCACATGCCGACGACCAATCAGCAGCAGTTCACCGGCCGCAGGCGCAGGTTGCTGCGCAAAGCGCAGCAGGTCAGCCATGAAGATAGCTGGCGCTGCTTGCACCTTTTTGTCCTCCGTGCGGATACGGCCAGCCAAATTGCTCTTGAGCGGCCCCAAGTCCAGACCGTGGGGATGCTCACGCAACGCTTCAACACTGAGCTTATGCACAGAGTTGTCGCCATAGGCGCCGTGGCGCAGGCCCATGTCGATCATCTTGGCCGGGGCCATGGTTGGCTTGAGTTCGGTGCCTATTTTCTCGGAGAACGCTTTCGCCAATCCGACAAAAATCTCCCAGTCATCCAAGGCATTGGCAGGCTTGTCCAGCACAGGCTCGTTAAAGCGTGTGACATTGCGCACCGCGAAGCTGTTAAAGGTAGTGTCGTAGTGATCATGCTCCAACGGCGCAGTCGGCGGCAGGATCAAATCGGCATAGCGCGTGGTTTCATTGATGTAAAAGTCGATGCTGAGCATAAACTCCAGGCCATCGAGCGCCTGCTCCAGCTTGCGCCCGTTGGGCGTCGACAACACCGGATTACCCGCCACAGTGATCAAGGCTCTGACCTGCCCTTGGCCTTCGGTCAGCATCTCTTCAGCCAGCGCCGCCACCGGTAGCTCGCCGCCGTATTCGGGTAAACCTGAAACCCGACTTTGCCAAACATTGAAATGCCCACCGGAGGTGCTCGCGACCAAGTCAACCGCCGGTTCGGTGCAAAGTGCACCGCCTACCCGGTCAAGGTTGCCTGTAACCAGGTTTATCAATTGCACCAGCCATTGGCAGAGCGTGCCAAACGCCTGAGTCGAAACGCCCATGCGCCCGTAGCACACCGCTTTATCAGCGCCGGCGAAGTCTCGCGCCAACTGGCGGATAACCTCAGCTGGAACGGCGCATCGCTCACTCATTGTCTCGGCGCTAAAGCCTGCAACGGCTTCACGTACTTGTTCAAGACCGTGCACATCCAGATGGGTTTGGCGGGTCAGGTTTTCGCTGAACAAGGTATTCAACACAGCAAGCAACAACGCGGCATCCTGCCCTGGGCGAATAAACAGATGCTGGTCGGCAATTGCAGCGGTTTCCGTGCGGCGCGGGTCGACCACAACAACCTTGCCACCGCGAGCCTTGATTGCCTTTAGCCGTTTCTCGACATCCGGCACCGTCATGATGCTGCCGTTGGATGCCAGCGGGTTGCCCCCCAGAATCAGCATAAAGTCGGTTTGGTCGATATCCGGAATCGGAATCAGCAAACCATGACCATACATTTGGTGGCTGGTGAGGTGATGCGGCAACTGGTCGACCGAGGTTGCAGAGAAGCGATTACGGGTTTTCAACTGCCCCAGAAAATAGTTGCTGTGGGTCATCAGGCCATAATTGTGTACGCTCGGATTACCCTGATAAATCGCCACAGCATTGTTGCCGAGCCGCGCTTGAATATCGCTTAAGCGCTCAGCAACCAGGGCAAAGGCCTCATCCCACTCGATTGCTTGCCATTCAGCGCCCACACGACGCATGGGCTGACGTATACGGTCCGGGTCATTCTGAATATCCTGCAGCGCCACCGCTTTTGGGCAGATGTGACCGCGACTGAAACTGTCCTGCGCATCACCTTTGATCGACAAAATCTGTTGGCTGCCGTCTGCGGCACGCTCGGTTTCAATCGTCAGGCCACAGATGGCTTCACACAGGTGGCATGCACGGTGATGGAGAGTCTTGCTCATGGCCGGCCTCGCTTTATTATTCGAGTGCACCCGCTGGAGTGCAAATAACGACTATGGCCCGCCGCCCGATGTCGCACCAGCAGCGTCAGTCCTGTGAATTGACAGGCATCAGGGCAACCAATCCAGCACCAGCAACCAACCGCCAAGCAAACAGGAAAACCCTGAAACACCAGACAATTTGCGCCGAATCGTCATTTGCTTATAAGATTTCGCCTTTCCCTGTTACGTCGCACTGTGCGGCCTCCTGCCGCAGGTCTAGCCATTTCTACTGATTTTAGTGGTTGTGCAGCCTGCGCCCTGCTGTAAAAAAGGTATTTCTGATGAGCGCAAGACACTTTCTCTCGCTGATGGACTGCAGCCCCGCTGAGCTGGTGAGCTTGATCCGCCGCGCCATGGAGCTAAAGGATTTGCGCAACCGAGGCGTGCTTTTCGAACCGCTCAAGAACCGTGTACTGGGCATGATTTTCGAGAAGGCCTCGACCCGTACACGCCTGTCCTTTGAAGCAGGCATGATCCAGTTCGGCGGCCAGGCAATTTTCCTGTCGCCACGCGACACCCAACTGGGCCGCGGTGAGCCTATTGCTGACGCGGCCAAGGTGATGTCACGCATGCTTGATGCGGTGATGATCCGTACCTTCGCCCACGACACCTTGACCGAGTTTGCCGCGAACTCACGCGTTCCGGTCATCAATGGTTTGTCAGATGACTTGCACCCCTGCCAATTGCTGGCCGATATGCAAACTTACCTTGAACACCGTGGCAACATCGCGGGCAAAACCGTGGTCTGGATCGGTGATGGCAACAACATGTGCAACTCTTATATAGAGGCGGCTATCCAGTTCGACTTCCAGTTGCGTGTTGCCTGCCCCGAAGGTTACGAGCCGAGTGCCAGGCTGATGGCACAAGCAGGTGAACGGGTACAAATCATCCGCGATCCACGCCAGGCAGTAGTGGGTGCACACTTGGTGACGACCGACGTCTGGGCCTCGATGGGCCAGGAAGACGAAGCACAAGAGCGCATGAAGCTGTTCAAGCCCTACCAGGTTGATCGTGCCCTGCTCGATATGGCAGACGAAAAGGTATTGTTCCTGCACTGCCTGCCGGCCCACCGTGGCGAAGAGATCAGCGAAGACTTGCTTGATGATCCGCGCTCGGCAGCATGGGATCAGGCGGAAAACCGTCTGCATGCGCAAAAGGCCTTGCTTGAATTCCTAGTCGAAGCGTCACACCACCACGTATGACACACTCAATGCTGCTTAACCTGCGTGACCTGAGCTGCGGCTATAACGAGCACAAAGTCGTTCGGGATCTCAACTTGCACCTCAATGCCGGTGACATCGGCTGCCTGCTCGGCTCATCGGGTTGCGGCAAAACCACAACCCTGCGCGCGATTGCCGGCTTCGAACCCGTGCACAGCGGCGAGATAAGCCTGGCGGGCGAAGTGATTTCCAGTGCCGGCTTCACCCTGGCGCCGGAGAAACGACGGATCGGCATGGTGTTTCAGGACTATGCGCTGTTCCCTCACCTTAGCGTGGCGCAGAACATCGCCTTTGGCATCCGCAAGCAGCCAGACTGCGAGCGCATCACTGAGGAGTTGCTGGCGCTGGTCAAACTTGATCACCTTGGCAAACGCTACCCGCACGAATTGTCGGGCGGACAGCAGCAGCGTGTATCACTCGCCCGGGCGTTGGCGCCAGAGCCCCAGTTGCTATTGCTTGATGAACCCTTCTCCAACCTTGATGGTGAGCTGCGCCGCAGCTTGAGCCGTGAAGTTCGTGAAATTCTCAAGAGCCGTGGCACCAGCGCAATCCTGGTCACCCACGATCAAGAAGAAGCCTTTGCCGTCAGCGACCATGTCGGCGTATTCAAGGAAGGCAAGCTGGAACAGTGGGACACCCCGTACAACCTGTATCACGAACCCAAGACGCCCTTTGTCGCCAGCTTTATCGGCCAAGGTTATTTTATCCGTGGCCAATTACTGAGCCCGGAAAAGGTCCAGACCGAACTGGGGGTTATCAGCGGTGATCGTGCTTATATCTGGCCGACCGGCAGCGCAGTTGATGTACTGCTCAGACCCGACGACATCGTTTACGCGCCCGAAAGCTCGCTAACAGCCCTTATCGTCGGCAAGACCTTCCTTGGCGCGGCAACCCTGTATCGCCTGCAACTGCCAACCGGCAGCCAACTGGAGGCGCTGTTCCCCAGCCACGCGGATCATCAACCAGGCGAAAGCGTGGGGATTCGCGTGGCTGCCGATCATCTGGTCGCATTTGCGGTGCCCGGCAGCGTCGCGACCCACGCCGACCTGGCAAGTTCTGGCGTACGCCGCCACAGCGCGGGAATCTAGTTAATCACCAGCGGGGGACTCGGCATCCCCCAGCAACAAGGTTGCCTTGGCGACTAAAACAGCGTCACCGGCAATGTTCACCCGCTCCCCCGCCAGCCGGCAATGCAGTTCCCCGCCCCGCGCAGACGCTTGGTATGCTCGCATTTCTGGCTTCCCAAGGCGTTGCGACCAATACGGGATCAAGCTGCAATGGATGGCGCCCGTCACAGGGTCTTCGGCAATCCCAATCGAAGGGGCAAAGTAGCGTGAGACAAAATCGTATTGCTGCCCTGGCGCGGTGATGATGACGCCCATGCCCGGCAATTTTGCGACGGCTGCCAAATCGGGCTGGCAATTGCGTACAGCGGCCTCATTCGCCACTACCGCAAGCAGCTCCGGGCCGACAAATGTGGCCTCGACAGCAACGCCCAGCGCGGCGGATACCGCATCCAACAACTGTTGATCCGGCTTAATCTTTTGCGCAGGGAAGTCCAGCTCCAGGCGTTGTCCGACACGTCTGACCCGCAGCGGCCCGGACAGGCTGTGAAACTCAATAACCTCGCCCGGCTCTGCATAGATATTGAACAACACATAAGCGCTGGCCAGGGTTGCGTGACCGCATAACGGCACTTCAGTGGCCGGGGTGAACCAGCGAATGTGCCAATGCTCGGGTTGCTTCACGATAAACGCGGTTTCAGCCAAATTGTGTTCGGCCGCAATGCGTTGCATCAGCGCATCATCGAGCCAACGATCAAGGCGGTAAACGATGGCAGGATTACCAGAAAATGGACGGTTGGAAAAAGCATCGACCTGATGATATTCGAGCTGCATAACGATAAACCTTAGTTGTCTTAGTCAAATCACTGCAGGGGCTCAAGGGCTGGCAAGGATCAACGAGTGCCTAGGCTCTCGGGAGCGATGCCATAACGTCGATAAAGCGCATCCATTTCACCCATGGCTTTATAGCGCTCCAGCCCCTGCTCGAAAATATCGACATAACGCTGGCTGGACTCTAGCGCAGGGGTGAATGCGACGTAAATCGGCACATCAATCTTGCGACAACCGACTTCAAGCAGGGTATCGGCTTGTCCCTTTTTAGCCAAATAGGCTTGCATGACCCAGCTATTCTCAATAATCGTGTCCACACGACCTTTGCGCAATTTATCAATATTGATAGCCAGCGCCCGATCCCCTGACGCCATCTGCACTCGCGCTGAGTCAGCACGGTAACGCTCAAAATAAGTGTTCAGCTCTGCGCCATAGCTATAACTGTTAATCGCGCCGACTGTGACCTTGGCCAGAGAATCAACCCCTTGAAAACGCCAGCCCAAGCCCTGCTTGGCGTAGAAGCAATTGCGTGAGACGCCCACAGCTGTTTTGCTGAAAATAAAGTCTGGGGCGTCTCTCACGCCAGCGCCAACCAGGGCGTTGGCTTTACCGCGCCGCACCTCATGAACCGCACGCGCCCAATTGGTAACCCGGTACTCAACCTTGATCCCGCGCTCGGCAAAAATATGTTGCACCAACTCTACGAATATCCCTGGCTGCTGTGCATCCTGCGCACAGTTCACGGGACACCAGAGGTCGCCGGTGATAATCAAGGTTTCGTTATCGGCCCCTGCGGCCCAGAGCAGCTGTGCGCAAAAACTTGCAATAAAAGCCAGCCACAAGCGTAGAAAGCGAATCAAAGGTCTGCCTCACAACAAGCCGATCCAGGTTAATTCTCACTGCGTACACGTTTAACCGCATCTAACCAACCGTTGTAAAGCGTATCACGATGGCTATCTGCCATGAGCGGGGTAAAGCATTGCTCACAGTGCCAATGACTGGCAATTGCTTCGAGGTCAGGGTAGATACCGGCTTGCAGGCCCGCAAGGTAAGCGACCCCAAGCGCGGTGGTTTCTGTGACCTTCGGGCGCTCGACCGTGACGCCGAGAATATCGGCCAAAAACTGCATGACCCAATTATTTTCAACCATGCCGCCATCAACCCGCAGCGCACTGGGTGCGGCAGCACCGTCCTGACGCATGGCCTCGAGTAAATCCAGGGTTTGATAGCAAACCGACTGCAAGCCTGCGGTGACGATTTCCTTGATCCCTGTATCGCGGGTCAGCCCAAAGATGGCGCCCCGTGCTTTGGGGTCCCAATATGGCGCCCCCAACCCCGTAAAGGCCGGCACTAGATATACGCCGCACGCATCACCGGTTTGCACGGCCATGGCTTCACTGTCACGCGCATGATTGATCAGCTTGATACCATCACGCAGCCACTGAACAGCTGCGCCAGCCACAAAAATACTGCCTTCGACAGCATAGGTAACCTTGCCATTAAGACGATAACCCACTGTGGTCAACAGACGGTTCTGCGAGGTAACCGGCGTATCACCGGTATTCTGGATCATGAAACAACCGGTGCCGTAGGTGCTTTTAACCATGCCCGGCTGAAAACACGCCTGCCCCACCAATGCCGCCTGCTGATCACCGGCGATGCCTAAAACAGGAATTGCCGCGCCTAACAGCTCGGGCAAACAACGACCAAAATCCGCTGCCGAATCCATCACCTCAGGCAGCATGCTCTCCGGAATATCAAACAGCTCCAGCAACTCGGCGTCCCATTGCTGAGTATGGATATTGAACATCAAGGTACGCGAGGCGTTGGTTGCATCAGTCTTGTGTGATTGACCGCCGGTCAGGCGCCATAGCAAGAAGCTGTCGACCGTACCAAAGCGCAACTCGCCCCGCTCCGCGCGCTCAAGGGCCCCCGGCACATTTTCCAGAATCCAGCGCAGCTTGGTTGCGGAAAAGTAGGGATCAATCAACAGTCCAGTTTTTGCCGCCACACGCGCTTCGTGCCCGTCTTGCTTGAGCTCTGCACAATAGTCAGCAGTACGCCGATCCTGCCAGACAATGGCGCGATGGATCGGCTCACCACTTTGGGCGTCCCAAACCAAGGTGGTTTCGCGCTGGTTGGTGATACCGATTGCTGCGACTTGGCTAATCTCCAGTCCACTCTGCTCCAGCGCCTCGCGACAGACATCAAGCGTGCTCTGCCACAGCTCCTCGGCATCATGCTCGACCCAGCCATCTTGCGGAAAATACTGTTTGAACTCCTGCTGCGCCCGCGCCACCGGCAAACCCTGATCACTGAATACAATTGCGCGACTGCTCGTCGTGCCTTGGTCGATCGCCAGCAGAAACCGTGACATGTAGGTGTCCTTATTATTGTCGGGCCTTCACAGCTGAAAATGTGTCGGCCAAAGTGAATGAGCGCAGGCTGCAATCCAAGGATGCAGCAAGCTGAAATTACTCGCGGCCAATTGCCGCAAATTGGGCACTTGTATGTTGCGCCAGAACGGCGCCCGCCAACTCAACCTCAAGCCCGCGCCTGCCAGCACTGACATGAATACTTGGAAACTGCTGGGCTGAGGTATCGATAAAGGTACGCAACCGCTTCTTTTGCCCCAACGGGCTGATACCGCCGAGCAAATAACCCGTTGCCCGTTGTGCAGCAACCGGGTCAGCCATATCGGCCTTTTTGACCCCGGCGGCAGCGGCCAGAGCTTTCAAGTCCAGACTACCCGCTACAGGCACCACGGCAACTAAAAGCTCGCCTTTCTCGCTTGCCGCCAACAGTGTCTTGAACACCCGCGCAGGATCAAGATTGAGTTTCTCGGCAGCCTCAAGACCATAGGAAGCCGCTTTGGGATCGTGGCTATAGCTGTGAACCTGAAACTGCGCCTTAGCCTTTTTTAACAGATCGATTGCAGGGGTCATGTTCGTTTGTGAAAATACTCAGACAAAGTCTGATTACCATAGCCGAAAAATTCTTCCTGAGCAGCCTATAATGGCGCAAAAAAGGACTCGACCATGACTCTTCCACCGCGCCAGCAAGACATTCTTACTCTCGCCCGCGAACGCGGATACGTCAGCATCGAGGAACTTGCCCAGGCATTCGCGGTGACCCCGCAAACTATCCGTCGCGACATCAACCAACTTGCAAAGCAAGGCTTGCTACGTCGCACCCATGGCGGCGCAGCCTGTGAAAGCTCCAGCACGCAAAATACCGCCTACACCATGCGCGCCGGGCAAATGCGCGAAGAGAAACTGCGCATTGCCGAAGCCATCGCGGCACAGATACCTGATCACGCTTCGTTGTTTATCAATATAGGCACCACCACAGAAGCCATTGCTCGCGCCTTGCAGAACCACAAAGGTTTGAAAATCATCACCAACAACCTGCATGTAGCGGCGCAGTTGAGTAGCAAGGCTGACTTTGAAGTTCTGGTAGCTGGCGGAACAGTGCGCTCCGACGGCGGGATTGTGGGGCAAACCGCGGTCGATTTCATCGAGCAGTTCAAAGTCGATTTTGCCTTGGTTGGCATCAGCGGGATTGATGAAGACGGCAGCCTGCTCGACTTTGACTATCAAGAAGTGCGGGTCTCCCAGGCCATCATCAGCAATGCACGCCAGGTATTGTTGGCCGCTGACTCAAATAAATTCGGGCGTAACGCTGTGGTGCGCCTGGGGCCGATCAACCTGGTTGATCAGGTATTTACCGATGCAGCGCCGAGCCCGGCAATCTGTCGGCTTTTGCGCGAAGCCAAGATTCAGCTCAACCTGGTCTAGGCACCAACTATTGCCGACTCTGGCGCAGCTCACTGCGCGATTGAGCACCCAAACCAAGCACGCTTTCGTGGATAAAGAGTGGTTCCGGCTGGCGAATCCAGATTTATTCAACTAGCATATGTTCGGAAGTGAACATCAATAGTTCAATTCCGATCTCTTGTGAGTGTCAGTATGCCCAATCACAGCAGCCACAGCGCACCCATTGCCGAGGTTTACGATATTGCAATCGTTGGCGGCGGCATTAACGGAGTCGGCATTGCAACCGATGCAGCTGGACGCGGCTTGTCGGTATTCCTCTGCGAACGCGATGATCTGGCCGAACACACCTCCTCAGCCAGCAGTAAACTCATACATGGCGGCCTGCGCTACCTTGAACACTATGAGTTCCGCCTGGTGCGAGAAGCATTGGCTGAGCGCGAAGTATTGCTGGCCAAGGCACCCCATATCATCAAGCCCATGCGGTTTCTCCTACCGCACCGCCCCCATTTGCGGCCGGCCTGGATGATCCGTGCGGGCCTGTTTCTCTACGACCACCTTGGCAAGCGCGAAAAGCTACCCGCCTCAAACGGCGTGCGCTTTGCCGCTAATGGGCCGTTGCAAGCGCAAATCACCCGTGGTTTTGAATACTCGGATTGCTGGGTCGACGATGCCCGGCTGGTAGTGCTTAACGCCATGGCGGCCCGTGAAAGCGGCGCACACATCCATACTCAAACCCGCTGCACCAGTGCCCGACGCAGCAAAGGTTTATGGCACATTCATCTTGAGCGTAGCGATGGCAGCCTGTTTTCAATTCGCGCCCGTGCACTGGTCAATGCCGCCGGCCCTTGGGTGGCGAAGTTTATTCGCGACGATCTCAAGCAAGAATCACCCTACGGGGTTCGCCTGATTCAAGGCAGTCACATCATAGTGCCGCGCCGGTTCGAAGGTGAGCAGGCGTATATCCTGCAGAACGAAGACCAACGCGTGGTGTTTGCGATCCCCTACCTTGATCAGTTCACCATGATTGGCACCACTGATCGTGAATACAAGGGCGACCCTCGCGCCGTGGCGATCACTGAAGAAGAGACTGATTACCTGCTCAATGTATTCAACGCGCACTTTCGCCAGCCGCTTGCACGCGAAGACATTTTGCACAGTTTCTCTGGAGTCAGACCGTTGTGTGACGACGAGTCTGCTGAGCCATCAGCCGTCACCCGCGACTACACCTTGTCTCTTTCAGGGCATCCCGGTGAAGCCCCCTTGCTTTCAATATTTGGCGGCAAGCTGACCACCTACCGCAAACTGGCCGAGTCCGCACTGAAGCTGCTGGCCAGCCACTTCCCGCAAATGGGACCAAGCTGGACCGCGACCAGTTTATTACCCGGCGCCGAGGATTTTGAAAGCCAAAGCGTCTTGGTCGAAGCGCTCAGCGCACGCTTCAGTTGGTTGCCGAGCACTTTGGTTCGACGCTGGGCGACCACTTACGGCAACCGCAGTTGGCTGTTGTTGAACGGGGTAAACACGCTGCAAGACTTGGGTGAGCACTTTGGGGCGCAATTGTATGCGCGAGAAGTCGAGTATCTGTGCACCGAGGAATGGGCAACGGCGCCAGCCGACATTCTTTGGCGCCGCACCAAGCTGGGTCTGTTCATGAGCGCAGCAGAACAACTACGCCTGGGCCAGTACTTGCGAGAACGCCATGGCTCGGCGCCGGAACCAGCAGCTCAGGACTCGGCACTGGCTCACTGATTCACCTGCTGCAAACCCGTGCCATTTGCTAAATCACGGCGGACAAACTGCGCCTTGTCCGCCTGCCAATCACCCTCGAATAGCCCGCAAACTACAGCTGGGCGATATGAGTATCAGTACGATGCTCTATCAAATACGGCAACACCGCGGCGAGCAACGGCTGTTTAAACGCAGCCTGAAAACGATGAGCCAAACCGGGAATCAGCTTTAATTGACTGCCACGAATATGGGCCGCCAGATGTACACCGTGCATTACCGGCAATAGCGGGTCTGCCGTGCCATGCACCACCAACGTCGGAACCCTTAAACGATTGAGCAGTTCTACGCGGCTGGGTTCGGCCAGAATAGCCGCGATCTGCCGCTCAACGCCCTGCGGATTGAATGCGCGATCGTAGGAAACCTGCGCTTCGTGCAACAACTCCTGGCGATCATCCTTCACCTCGGGGCTGCCCAAGGCGGCGAGTAGATCCGCTTGCTGCTCCAGCGCCACAGCCCTGTTGGGCGCTTCACGGCGACCCAACAACGCCAGCAACTTAGGGCTCGGCGCTGGTAACCCTTCGGCCCCTGAACTGCTCATGATCAGCGTCAGGCTTTGCACCCGCTGCGGCGCGAGATCCGCCAGGTGCTGGGCAATCATGCCGCCCATGCTTGCGCCCAAGACATGAAAGCGCTCAATCCCCAACGCATCCATCAACCCGAGGGAGTCACGGGCCATATCCGTCAGGCTGTAAGGCGCCGACACACTGATGCCGATCCGGTAGCGCAGCGCTTGGATCGTCAGGTTTACCGGCGCCTCGGGCTGGTGCCAGCGGCTCAAACCGACATCGCGATTGTCGAAGCGAATCACCCGGAACCCTTGTTCACACAAGGATTGCACAACCTCATCCGGCCAGTGGATCAGTTGACCACCCAACCCCATCACCAGCAATAACGCAGGATCGCGCTCACGGCCAACACTTTGATAGGCAAGGCTCAGCTCGCCCACATCGGCAAATTGTGTAGCGGATGTCAGGTCGCAACGGACCGCAGAAAAAGACGACACACTGAATAACAGCGCGGCGATAAATAAAAACGCACGCATAAAAACACCAAAACGCAGAACCCCATTAAGGTGCGAGTTTGATGATATTTATGCTTTCGCGCTGCCACAGAACCATGACAATTTGATGAACCCTGCTCAGTGGTCGTTTTGCCTGCAACCTGGAGCAGCGGTTGATTACTCATGCGTAAGAGCCTGCCAGCAGCGTTCGCACCTTGCATGCGCGCGCTGCTGGCAGGTTGTTGCCTTAAGCCTGTTGCGTACGCAACTGACGGGCTGCCGCGACCATGTTCACCAATGCGGCTTCAGTCTCTGCCCAGCCGCGGGTTTTCAAACCGCAGTCAGGGTTAACCCAAAGTCGTTCAGCGGGAATGCGCTGCACAGCCTTGGTCATCAACTTGATGATTTCACTGGTTTGCGGCACCCGCGGTGAGTGGATGTCGTAGACGCCGGGGCCAATGTCATTGGGGTAGTCGAAGGCTTCAAACGCATCGAGCAGCTCCATGTCCGAACGCGAAGTCTCAATGGTGATGACATCGGCATCCATCGCCGCAATTGACTCAATCACATCGTTAAATTCGCTGTAGCACATATGTGTATGGATCTGGGTTTGGTCTTGTACACCTGATGCACATAAGCGAAACGCTTCGGTTGCCCAATCGAGATAACCCTGCCAAGCCGCTTTGCGCAACGGCAGGCCTTCGCGAAAAGCCGCTTCGTCGATCTGGATAATCTTGATGCCGGCCTTTTCCAGGTCAACCACTTCATCACGAATCGCCAGCGCCAACTGCCGCGCCTGAACTTCTCGACTGACGTCCTCACGCGGGAAGGACCACATCAGCATGGTCACCGGCCCAGTCAGCATGCCTTTCATGACTTTGCTGGTAAGGCTCTGCGCATAACGAATCCATTCGACCGTCATGGCTTTGGGTCGGCTCAGGTCACCAAAGATCACTGCCGGTTTCACACAGCGTGAACCATAGCTCTGCACCCAGCCATAACGGGTGAAGGCGTAGCCATCGAGCTGCTCGGCGAAATACTCGACCATGTCATTGCGCTCTGCCTCGCCGTGCACCAGCACATCCAGGCCAAGGTCTTCTTGCACTTCGACTGCATGGCGAATTTCACTGAACATTGCCTCGGTGTATTCAGCAGATGACAACTTGCCTTGCTTGAATGACTGACGCGCCAGACGAATAGAGGCGGTCTGCGGGAACGAACCAATGGTGGTTGTCGGGAACACTGGCAGCTGCAACCGCTGGCGCTGCAGATCAATTCGCTTAGCAAAGGCCGATGTACGCTGGCTGTCTGCCCCAGTCACCGCACGCAACCGCGCTTGCACCTCAGGCTTGTGAATACGCTTGGACTGCTCACGGCTGAGCTGAACTTGTGCGCTCTGGGCCAATGCGGCCTTGACCTCTGTTGACTCCGGGTCGTTCAACGCCTTGCTCAACAGTGCAATCTCCGAGCACTTTTGCACGGCAAATGACAGCCAGCTTTTAAGTTCGGTATCCAGCCCATCTTCACGCTGCAGATCAACCGGACTATGCAGCAGCGAGCATGAACCCGCGACCCAAAGGTTGTCGCCAAAGCGAAGCTGCGCCTGCTTCAGCGCCTGCAATGCTGCATTCAGGTCACAACGCCAGACATTGCGCCCATTAACCACGCCCAGTGACAGCACCTTGTAGCTTGGCAGGCGATCAATCAGCAGCGGCAGTTGCTCAGGCGCACGCACCCAATCGACATGCAGCCCATCGACCGGCAAAGTAACGGCCAGACCGAGATTGTCTTCAAGACCACTGAAGTAGGTGGCAACCAGTTTTTTCAGCGGCGCATGCTGGAGCAAGTGATAAGCGCGCTCAAAGGCGTTTTTCCAATCCTGCGGCAGGTCCAGGCCAAGAATGGGTTCGTCAATTTGCACCCACTCAACATCCATGGCAGCCAGACGACCGAGAATTTCACCGTAGAGCGGCAGCAGGCGCTCAAGCAAATCCAGCTTGTCGAATTCATCGCCCTTGGCCTTGCCCAGCCACAAATAGGTCAGCGGGCCAATCAATACAGGCTTGACCTTATGCCCCAAGGCCTGGGCCTCGGCGACCTCCTCAAACAACTGCTCCCAGCTCAGCTGGAAGCGCTGATCAGCGCTGAACTCAGGGACCAAGTAGTGATAATTGGTATCGAACCACTTCGTCATCTCTTGCGCATGGGCGCCACCGCAACAGCTTTTGCTCACACCGCGAGCCATGCCAAACAGGGTATCCAAGGTTGGCTGGCCGGACTCAGGGCGAAAACGTTGCGGGATCACACCAAAGGTCAGGGAATGAGTGAGCACTTGGTCGTACCAGGCAAAGTCACCCACTGGCAGCAAGTCGATACCTGCATCCTTTTGCAATTGCCAATGCGTGGCGCGCAGCTCGCGGCCGACGGCACGTAAACCAGCCTCATCCAGCTCGCCTCGCCAATGCGCTTCCAGTGCCTTCTTTAATTCACGGTCGCGACCGATGCGAGGAAAACCGAGGGAATGAGATACAGCCATGATTAAAAACTCCATACAGATGATGGTGTGTATTCTCAACAACCCTGAATCATGAGACAAACTCAACATATTCGTATTGATCTATAGTTTTACTCATGTTCATATAGCGCCACAGCTGATACAGCCCACCCGCCCCATCGCTTTACAGCGCCCGCGACTCAGAGACCGCCATGCTAGAACTTCGCCACCTGAAAACCCTGCACGCACTGCGCGAAAGCGACAGCCTGGTTGATGCTGCAGAACGCTTGCACCTGACTCAATCCGCACTCTCGCATCAATTCAAGGAGCTTGAAGAACGACTGGGCATGCAGCTATTTGTGCGCAAGACCAAGCCTGTACGCTTCACCAGTGCCGGCTTGCGCTTGTTGCAGCTGTCGGATTCGGTGTTGCCGCTGCTGCGCAGCGCCGAGCGTGACCTGTCACGCCTGGCAGGTGGCACTGCCGGCAGATTGCATATGGCGATTGAGTGCCACAGTTGTTTCCAGTGGCTGATGCCGACCATTGACCAGTTCCGCGATGCCTGGCCAGAAGTGGAACTTGACCTGGCCTCTGGTTTTTCTTTTGCGCCCCTGCCTGCCTTGGCCCGCGGCGACCTCGACCTGGTGGTGACCTCGGACCCGATCGAACTGGCAGGCATTACCTACATACCGCTCTTCACCTACGAGGCCATGCTCGCCGTCGCCAACCAGCATGCACTGGCGAACAAGGCGTTTATCGTCGCAGAAGATTTAGAACAGGAAACGCTGATCACCTACCCTGTGGAGCGTGATCGCCTGGATATTTTCACCCGCTTTCTGGAACCCGCCGACATCGAACCGGCACAGGTACGTACCTCCGAACTGACGGTCATGATGATGCAGCTGGTCGCCAGCGGCCGGGGCGTCTGCGGTCTGCCAAACTGGGCGCTGCACGAGTACAGCTCGCGCGGTTATGTCACTGCCAAGCGACTTGGAGAAAAGGGATTGCTGGCCACACTCTATGCAGGGATTCGCACCGACATGCTCGATGCGCCATTTATGCGCGACTTCTTGCTGACCGCCAAGGACACCTCATTCGCCAACCTTGAAGGTGTCAGCGTCGCCCGTTAAACAGTGCCTGGCCCTTCAGTGCAGCGCTAGGCGTGTGCGCGCAATAACAGCAGCATCGACGCAGGCTGGATCTGCTGCGGGTGTTTGGGTTCCTGCAACCACTGCAACTGCCAACCCGCCTCAGCCAGCAGTGCGAGCCAGGATTGCAAGGTGCGAAAGAACCACGGCATGGGCTGGGTGAACTCACCGGCAAAATCACTGAACGGCTCAACCCGCCAACCATCAGCATAGGGCTGGCTGGCGCTGGCCTGCCAAGGATGCAGGGTCTGGATGAGTAGATACCCGGCGTCCGTCACACGGGCTCGCATGGCCTTGAGGCCGGGTAAAAGAGCCTCATCAAGCAAGGCGAAATTGCACACCAACAAGTCAAACTGGCCCAATGCCTGGCCCGCTTCGACGAGTTGATCATAGCCAAACTCATGATAACGTTGCGGGGCAGGGTCGGCTGCGCGAGCCTGCAAGATCAGTGGTCGCGAAGCATCGACACCCAGCACGTCATAACCTTTTGCCGCCAATGCCCGGCATAGCCAACCCTCGCCGCAACCGACATCAAGTACACGCCTGGGCGCACATTGATCTATGGCGCCAAGTATTGCGGCATCGGTCACCAAGCGACGGCTCGCCAGGCGTTGCTCACGCACAACCCTGGTCCACGCCTCGGCATTGGCTTGCCAACTGCGCATCAGTTGCCTGGGTTTATCAACTGACATTTCGGCCTCGCTTGTCGCTCTTGGTTGGCTTTTAAGGTATCTCTTGGCCCTAGAACCTTGCGCCTGAACCTACACTTTACTCAAGCAGCGGCTACCATCAAATATAGTGCTTGCTCGTCCATGGCCGAGCCTCGTGCGGTGGTAATATCTGCGCCTACGGATGAACCATACGCATGTAGGGAAATCGAAAACTGACCAAAGGTCTTTTTCCTTTAACACTCATTGACTATGGTTTGCTGTCAGTCACCGCTGCTGAAACAACCAGCACAGGGCCACATACATGGAGCTAGACGTGCCACCACTCGACCCACAAAAGCGCCTTGCCGCGCGCAATGCCACCTTGACTCACGAAGACGCACTGAACTGCATGGTTTATCGCCCGGATGAGCAAGACCCTGATGCTGAAGAAATTGACCTTGGCGATGCCAAGATCCTCTTCACCGGCCTATTTGAAGCGCCAGCGGACTGGGATGAGCAGGAGCGGGAAGAGTTTTTTGGTGATACCAACCCTGAGCTATTCATGACTGCGTTCATCGAATGCGAGTCCAAGCCCGAGTCAGCGCAGTTCTTCACGGTAGAAGGCAACGACTACGTCGCGACCATGCCCAACCCGGGTGAAGTGGTGATGTTCTATGTGCTCGACTACAGCGAAGATGACAACGGCCGTGAATACATTGTGGTGCGCGACGACGAGCCCATGAGCTAACACTCCCCGCCTCCCGATGAGCCCGCGCATTGCCGCGGCTCATCCAACCTGCTTAAGCAACCTCCGCGCCGATCAGTTATTGCGTTGCGCCTTGATATAAAGCGCCTCTACTTTCTCCCGCGCCCACGGCGTCTTGCGCAAGAAAGTCAGGCTCGACTTGATACTCGGGTCACTTTTAAAGCAACGAATATCAATACGCTGCGCCAGTCCATCCCACCCGTAGGTCGCAACCAACTGAGTGAGAATCGCCTCAAGCGTAATGCCGTGCAGCGGATTTTTTGCGGTTTGAGTCATGCCAAGCCTATGCCAGCTAATAGGTTAAGAAGCGCACCATAGCCAAGCTCAGGTGCTAACGGAAGGAATAAGATCTGATCACCTTGACAGCGGTGACTGCATTGCTCGTTTTCGGCAAAAAAAACCGGCCCATGCATAACATGCATGGGCCGGTTCTGTGCTGCTCAACGCGGGCTATCAGGCAGCGTTGTATTCTTTTTCAGCGTCAGCAAAGCGCTTCTGCATGGTTGCAGATGGCTCTTTATCCAGCAGGCTGAAGACCACAATGGCCAGCGTTGCGAGGATGAAGCCAGGAATGATTTCGTACAGACCCAGACCGATGTAGTTCTTCCACACGATCACGGTAATAGCACCAACCAGCATGCCAGCCAGCGCGCCGTTACGGGTCATACGGGCCCACATGACAGACAGCAGTACCACTGGACCGAATGCCGCGCCGAAACCAGCCCAGGCATAGGACACCAGGCCCAATACGCGGTTTTCTGGATCAGCAGCGAGCAAGATTGCAACCAAGGCAATCAGCAATACCATGCCACGACCAACCCAAACCAGCTCGGTTTGCGAAGCATCTTTGCGCAGGAAGGCTTTGTAGAAGTCTTCTGTCAGGGCGCTCGAGCAGACCAACAGCTGGCAGCTCAAGGTGCTCATGACGGCAGCCAGAATAGCTGACAACAGAATGCCTGCGATCCATGGGTTGAATAGCAATTTGGCCAATTCGATGAAGACCCGCTCAGGGTTTTCAGTCACTGGACCTGCAACCTCAGGATGCGCCGCGAAGTAAGCGATACCGAAGAAACCAACCGACACGGTACCGATCAGGCAAAGAATCATCCAGGCCATGGAGATGCGACGTGCTGTAGGAATGGTTTTAACCGAGTCTGCCGCCATGAAACGCGCCAGGATGTGTGGTTGACCGAAATAGCCCAGGCCCCACGCCATCAGCGAAATCACACCAATAAAGGTTGCGCCTTTGAACATGTCAAAGTTGGTGGCGTCTTGCATCTCGATTGCAGCGAATGTTGTATCCACGCCGCCGGTGGCGATCATCACAACCACTGGCGTCAGGATCAAAGCGAAGATCATCAGCGTTGCTTGTACGGTGTCAGTCCAACTGACAGCCAGGAAGCCGCCGATAAAGGTATAGGCGATGGTTGCCGCAGCGCCGGCCCAGAGTGCAGTCTCGTAAGACATGCCAAAGGTGCTTTCAAACAGACGCGCGCCAGCTACTACGCCCGATGCGCAATAGATGGTGAAGAACACCAGGATCACCAGCGCAGAGAAGATCCGCAGCACGCGGCTATTGTCTTCGAAGCGGTTGGTGAAGTAATCAGGCAGGGTCAGGGCATTACCGTTGTGCTCGGTCTGAACCCGCAGGCGACCTGCAACAAACAACCAGTTCAGGTATGCACCGATTACCAGGCCAATGGCAATCCAACCTTCAGATAAGCCTGACAAGTAAACGGCGCCCGGCAAGCCCATCAGCAACCAGCCGCTCATATCCGATGCACCTGCGGACAAGGCAGTTACATAGCTGCCGAGGCTACGCCCCCCGAGGATGTAGTCGGATAGGTTTTTGGTACGCAGATAGGCAAATAAGCCGATCCCGATCATCAAAGCAATGTACACCACAAAGGTGACAAGCATGGGTGTGTTCGCAGTCATTGGGGTGTTCCCCTCTCGTTTGTTGTTATGGCAGCACGGGGTTGACCCATGCCCTGTATGGCAAACAGCGTTCGCGTGTAGCGCCCGCACCTAACAAAGCGGATACCTTGTCTATACCCTGCGGCCGGAAAACCCAGCTCAGCGTAATATCAGAACAACCGGCCCCTCTTTAAAGATTGAGCAATTAGCCCGCAAGTCACTCAATCTACTTCAGGCTCAATTGAGCCCTCAATAAAACAACGGGCGAGGCCCGAAGGCGCCCGCCCGTTAAAACTGCCTAAATCTCGTCGCCCAATGATAGCAGCGACGCATTGCCTCCGACTGCGGTGGTGTTCACCGAAGTCGTGCGCTCGTTAACAAAGCGCAGCAAGTAGCTTGGTCCACCGGCTTTTGGACCGGTACCGGATAAGCCACAACCACCGAAGGGTTGTACCCCCACCACAGCGCCAATCTGGTTGCGGTTGATGTACAGGTTACCGACGCGGGCCAGTGCTTCAATGCGCGCGGCAGTTTCTTCGTTGCGGCTGTGCACCCCAAGGGTCAAACCGTAACCGGTGCCGTTGATCGCGCCGACTACCGCTTCCAGCTCGCTGGCCTGATAGCGCACCAGGTGCAGAATCGGGCCAAAGTTTTCTTTTTCCAACTCGTTGATGCCGCTGATTTCAAACGCAACAGGCGCCACAAAATGCCCATCAAGATCAGCAGGCATCTGTGTTTCAGCGATCAACTTGCCTTCGCCTTTGAGCTTCGCGATGTGCGCATCTAGACCGGCCTTGGCTTCAGCGTCGATCACCGGGCCAATGTCATTGGCCCGCAAGTGTGTAGGACCAACTTTGAGCTCAGCCATCGCGCCCTTGAGCAACTCAACCACGCGGTCGGCGATATCTGCCTGCACATAGAGCACACGCAGGGCCGAGCAACGTTGCCCCGCGCTGGTAAAGGCCGATTGCACGGCATCTTTGACCACTTGCTCGGGCAGTGCTGTCGAGTCAACAATCATCGCGTTCTGGCCGCCGGTTTCAGCGATCAAGGCAGCGATTGGACCTTGTTTTTCAGCCAATTGACGATTGATGATTCGCGCGGTATCGGTCGAGCCAGTGAAGCACACACCTGATACACGGGCATCGCGGCAGAACACGCCGCCCAATGTCGCGCCATCGCCTGGCAGGAAGGCAATCACATCTTTCGGCAAGCCCGCTTCAAACATCAGCTCCAAAGCGCGTGCAGCAATCAGGCTGGTCTGCTCGGCAGGTTTTGCCAGCACACAGTTACCGGCAACCAGCGCTGCAGCGATCTGGCCCAGGTATATAGCCAGGGGGAAGTTCCAGGGGCTGACGCAGACAAAAATACCGCGGCCTTCATGAAACAGTTCATTGCGCTCGCCGGTAGGGCCTTGCAGCTCTTCACGACCCAGGCGCAGGCGCGCTTGCTGGGCGTAGTAGCGGCAGAAATCAACAGCCTCACGGACTTCATCAATACCGTCTTGCAGGCTCTTACCGGCTTCCAACGTACACATTGCCATCAGCTCTGCACGGTGCTTTTCCAGCAGGTCCGCCAGGCGCTCAAAGATGCTCGCGCGGTCGTCGATAGCAGTGGCATTCCAACGCGGCCAAGCGGCGCTCAATACATCCAGCGCTTGGGCGGCTTGAGCGGCGGTCGCGAACTCAGCGCTGCCAACCACTTTGTTCAACTCATAAGGGCAGTGCACCGCTTGCGCAGTACCGGCAAGTTTTTCACCATTGATAACCGGCGCTGCATGCCATTGGCGATTCAGGTGAGGCTGATAGGCACTGTTCAATTCTGCCCAGGAGTGCTCGATATTCATGTTGATGCCTTGGGAGTTTTTCCGAGCAGCACCAAACAGTGCAGGCGGAAGTGGAATTTTCTCATTGCTGAGCGATTTGAACTTGCGCAACTGCGTCACTGGATGATCCAGAAGTGACTCAATCGGCGTGCTAGGGTCAACCAATTGATGCACAAACGAGGAGTTCGCACCGTTTTCCAGCAGACGGCGGACCAGATACGGCAGCAGGTCTTTGTGTGCGCCAACCGGTGCGTAGATGCGCACATTGGTGGCGTGCTTTTCCAACACAGTGTCATACAAGGCATCGCCCATACCGTGCAGGCGCTGGAACTCAAAATCACGCGGCTGCGGCAGCTCGGCGGCCATGGTCAGAATGCAGCTGACCGTGTGCGCGTTGTGGCTGGCGAACTGCGGATAGATCACGCCACGGGTGAACTCGGATAACAGGAAGCGGGCGCAGGCCAGATAAGAACTGTCGGTGCCTTCTTTACGGGTAAATACCGGAAAACCATCCAGCCCCTGCACATGGCACTGTTTGATTTCGCTGTCCCAATACGCACCTTTCACCAGGCGCAGTGGCATCTTCTCGCCTAGCTCTTTACCCAGCAACGTCAGCCACACCAACACTGGCAAGCAACGCTTGGAGTACGCCTGAATGACCAGACCAACTTCGCCCCAGCCGCTGATTGCCGGGTCACGCAGAAGTTTTTCATAAAGTTCGAGCGACAGTTCGAGGCGGTCCGCTTCTTCAGCATCGATCGAGATGCCAACGTTCAACTTACGGGCCCGTACACACAGCTCGCGCACGTTAGCAAACAATTCAATCAGCACGCGCTCGCGCTGCGCCACTTCATAACGCGGGTGCAGCGCCGACAGCTTGATTGAAACCGACGGACGCGGGCCTTTACCAACTTGCGGCTCAGCACCAACGGTATCAATCGCCTGGCGGTAGTCGGCCATGTATTTGTTGGCGTCTTCAGCAGTCAGCGCTGCTTCGCCCAACATATCAAAGGAATAGCTGTAACCTTTTTCGCGCTCCGGGCGACCATTTTTCAGTGCTTCGCTGATGGTGCGGCCGAGTACGAACTGCTTGCCCATGAGTTTCATGGCCTGGTTCATCGCCGCGCGGATAACCGGTTCACCGGAGCGCTTGATCAGCTTGCCCAATACGTTTTTCGGACGACCGTCTGCAGTTTCCGGGTCAACCACCTTGCCGGTCATGACCAGGCCCCAGGCAGCAAAGTTGACCAGAACGCTGTCACTCTTGCCCAGGTGGCGTTCCCACTCGGCGGCGCTGAGCTTGTCGCGAATCAGCGCATCGGCGGTGACCGCATCAGGCACACGCAGCAAAGCCTCGGCCAGGCACATGAGCATCAGCCCTTCCTGGGTGTCGAGGCTGTACTGACGAAGAAGTGCGTCGAGGGTATCGACGGCATTGTCCCGGCTACGCACATGCTCGATCAATGTGCGGGCATTCTGGCGGATAGCCTCAATGCCGGCTTCACCGGGGTCGGCGAGCTGCAATAGCTCAGTAAGATAGGCTGCCTCGTCAACGCTGTAGTTAGCGCTGATGACAGGGAAAAAATCGGCGGCCTTGGCGGCAGAGATCCGGGTTAGGAACTCGTCCTGCAAGACGTGACTGGCTTTAAACATCACGCCCATCCTCTTCTGGAGACTGTTGTTGTAAGCGTCTATACATTGCATAGGGTGCAGGTGCGTTGCCCGGACGACAAAACTCGAGGCAACTCAACTAGACGCAACTGGATGACTGAATTTAGTGGCAGAGTGATTACAGCTTCTTACTAAAACCTCTGGAGTTTTTGCAGAAAGCTATGAGGCGGGGAACTAATTTCAGGGCGTTTTTTTCAACCAGAACACCCAAAAAACAACTAGAGCGCCCGAACTAGAAGGTGCAAGAACCCTTAATCCGGCTAAATCCTGTCCTTATTGACAAAACCTTCTGCGCCGCACTGCTTGAGCATTGAGCGGCGCGAGACGCATTCTGTTTTGGGCGCGAATGACGGTTAGGAGCGACGCATGCCGATGTGCTCGATACCGTCTTCCAGATAGACTTCACTGCAAGCCACAAAGTCATAACGCCCGTAATAACCTTGTAAATGTGCTTGCGCCGATAAATATATCGGCACCTGTGGCCAGCGCTTGGCGCAGGCATCCAGTGCGTACGCCAGTAGTTCATGACCCAGGCCAGTGCCACGCGCTGATGGATCGGTGACCACGCGACCAATCACCACCTGGCCGTCATGGTGCGCGGGGTCAAGCAAGCGCAGATAGGCAACCAGCGTATCGCCCTGCCAGGCCAGCACGTGGGCGGTGTCGTCCCGCATGTCGTGACCATCGATATCATTGTAGACACAATTCTGCTCGACCACGAAAACCGCACTGCGCAGCCTCAATGCGGCGTACAGTTCAGCGACGCTCAGCTCGTGGTGGTGCTTGGTTTGCCAGATAATGGGCGAAAACTGGGTCAAGACAAACTCCTGGACGTGGCCTGGTCTGATAGGGTGTTGAACGCGTGGGACTAGCAGCCGCCTAGGTAGAGCTGCGCATACGTTTTGGGGTCAACCCCATGTATCGACGCATTGCTGTAGTCAGGGCGCTTTGTGAAGAGAATCCGCACTCCTCGGCGATTCGAATCAGCGGCAAGTTGCTTTCTCGCAGTAAACGCGCGGCTTGGTCCAGGCGGCTTTTAAGCAGGTATTGATGCGGGGTAAGGCCTACGCTGTCTTTGAACTGCGCATGAAAGTGGCTTGGGCTCAGGCAAACGGTCTGGGCCAGCTCGGCAACGCTAATGCGCCGCGACAGGTGCTCAACGATATAGCGATCCAAACGCTCCAGGTTGAGTGCACCGCTGACCTGACGCCGCTGCTCACCAAACAGGCGCAGATGCAAGGCGCGCAACAAAACGCCACCCAACGAGCGAGCCAGAATCGGATCGCTGCCGTAGCGCTCAAGCTCCGCACCGGCATAGCTGAGCAAGTGCTGGAAATCTGCATCCAGTTGCGGGTAGCGCGGTGTTTCGAACAGATGCGTCAATAACTCCAGATCTTCGCTGGTGGTGTCCTGCTCATCAAGGTCGATGATCAACATGCGGTTGTCGCCCATGCCCGCAAACTGGTGATCGGCATCGCCAGGGACCAGACAAGCGCGCATCCGACAGACCTCTCCGCCACTGCCATTGACTTCGAATTCTGCACGACCAGACAACGACAGCACCAACTGATGGTGATCGTGGGTGTGTTCGTGGGCTTTATCATCGAGGCGGATTAGGCGGGCATTGAGCATCGCGAGACGGCGTCCGAAGAGTGATGGCGCATTTTACCTTCTAAACTGCCAAAACAGCAGCGTCGACGACAAATGGACAGGCAGTGACGTTGGGTCGCAGGCAATTGATGATTGAAAACCCCAAGTTCCCCCCCATGTTTATGTCATAGCCCAACTGCAGGTGCAGCATGAACGAAGATAACGATATCGTCGTAGAACCAGAAAATAAGGATGATCAACGTCTGGCGCTGCCTAATCAGCAACTGCCTGACAAGCTTTATGTGATTCCGATTCACAACCGCCCGCTCTTCCCTGCCCAAGTGTTGCCGATCATCGTCAACCCCGAGCCTTGGAGCTCGACCTTGCAGCGGGTCAGCGATACGCCGCACAAAAGCATGGCGCTGTTCTTTGTGGATAATCCTCCTGCGGATGGAACAGCCCTTGACCCTGATGACTTGCCCGAGCACGGCACTTTGGTGCGCGTGCTCAATGCCTCCGAAGAAGGTGGCAAGTTGCAGTTTGTTGCCCAAGGCCTGACCCGCGTGCGCATTCGCGGCTGGTTAAGCCGCAAGCCGCCGTACCTGGCCGAGGTTGAATACCCGAAAACCCTGCTTGAGTCGCGCGACGAAATCAAAGCCTATGGCATGGCACTGATCAATGCGATCAAGGAACTGCTGCCGCTCAACCCACTTTATAGCGAAGAGCTGAAGAACTACCTCAACCGCTTCAGCCCCAACGACCCATCGCCGCTGACCGACTTTGCCGCCGCCTTGACCACAGTCCCCGGTCATGAACTGCAAGAAGTCCTCGACACAGTACCAATGCTCAAGCGCATGGAGAAAGTGTTGCCACTGCTGCGCAAAGAGGTTGAAGTTGCACGCCTGCAAGGCGAGCTGTCGGCAGAGGTCAACCGCAAAATATCCGAGCATCAACGCGAGTTCTTCCTCAAGGAACAGCTGAAAATCATCCAGCAGGAACTAGGCCTGAGCAAAGATGATCGCAGCGCCGATATCGAGCAGTTCGAGCAGCGCCTGGAAGGTAAAACCCTGTCCGAGCACGCCCGCAAGCGCATCGATGAAGAGCTTGGCAAGTTGGCGATACTTGAAACCGGCTCCCCTGAATATGCCGTCACTCGCAATTACCTGGATTGGGCAACGGCGCTGCCATGGGGCGTGTTTGGCGAAGACAAGCTTGATCTCAAACACTCGCGCAAAGTGCTCGACAAGCATCACTCGGGCATGGACGACATTAAATCGCGGATCACCGAATTCCTCGCTGTAGGTGCATTCAAAGGCGAAATCGCCGGTTCCATCGTGCTGCTTGTCGGCCCTCCCGGGGTGGGTAAAACCAGTATCGGCAAATCAATTGCCGAGTCTTTGGGCCGCCCTTTTTATCGTTTCAGCGTTGGCGGCATGCGCGACGAGGCAGAGATCAAGGGCCATCGCCGTACCTATATTGGCGCCCTGCCCGGCAAGCTGGTGCAAGCGCTGAAAGAAGTCGAAGTGATGAACCCGGTAATCATGCTCGATGAAATCGACAAGATGGGTAGCAGCTTTCAAGGCGACCCAGCCTCGGCCCTACTTGAAACCCTCGACCCGGAGCAGAATGTCGAGTTTCTCGACCACTACCTTGACTTGCGCATAGACCTGTCGAAAGTCTTGTTCATCTGTACCGCGAACACCCTCGACTCGATTCCGGGGCCGCTGCTCGATCGCATGGAGATTATTCGTCTTTCCGGCTACATCACCGAAGAAAAGCTGGCGATTGCTAAAAATCACCTGTGGCCAAAACAGTTGGAAAAAGCCGGGGTACCGAAAAAACACCTGAGCATTACGGATGCAGCGCTGCGTGGCGTCATTGAAGGCTACGCCCGTGAAGCCGGTGTGCGTCAGCTCGAAAAGCAGTTGGGCAAGCTGGTGCGCAAGGCGGTCGTGCAATTGCTGGACGCACCTGACACGCCGGTAAAAATCGGCCACAAGGACCTTGAGCGCTATCTCGGCATTGCGGTTTTCCGCAATGAGCGGGTGCTCTCCGGCAAGGGCGTTATTACCGGCCTTGCATGGACCAGCATGGGCGGCGCCACGCTACCAATCGAAGCCACACGAATTCATACCTTGAATCGCGGCTTCAAACTCACAGGCCAGTTGGGCGAGGTGATGAAGGAATCCGCTGAAATCGCCTACAGCTATATCAGCTCCAACGTGAAAAAATTTGGTGGCGACAGCAGCTTCTTCGACCAGGCGTTTATTCACCTTCACGTCCCCGAAGGCGCGACCCCGAAAGACGGCCCGAGTGCTGGCGTGACCATGGCCAGTGCGCTGCTTTCGCTGGCGCGTAACCAGGTGCCGAAAAAAGGTGTGGCCATGACCGGCGAACTGACGCTAACCGGGCAAGTACTGCCCATTGGTGGGGTTCGCGAGAAAGTGATTGCTGCGCGTCGGCAGAAAATCCATGAACTGATCCTGCCAGATGCCAACAGAGGTTCGTATGAAGAGTTGCCGGATTACTTGAAAGAAGGTATCACCGTGCACTTCGCCAAACGCTATAGCGATGTAGCCAAGGTGCTGCTTGAGTAAAGCTACGCACGAACAAAGGCTCAAGGGCGGGTCACCCCTTGAGCCTTTGTCATCAGGGCGATGCTGTTTTTCAATGTGTTCAGGCTTACGTTTGGACATCGTCTGGGGCTATGCTGGACAGCCATTTCCATCACCGGAGCCAAACATGACCGCAGTTTTCCGCTTACTGCCGCCACTCAGCCTCGCGCTATTAGCCGGCTGCTCCACCCATTCCACGACCGTTAACCTGCAACAGCAAAGCGATTGCCCGCTGTCGTTAACCGCCGATCAACAATTGATTGTTACCTTGCCAAGCAACCCGACTACCGGTTTCCGCTGGGTTGTGCGCGATGCAGCTCCAGCGGTATTAACCAGCCTTGGCCCTGAGGTTTACAGCAACCCTGAAGAATCGGGACTGGTCGGTAGTGCAGGTAAATCAACCTGGCGCTACAAGGTCAAGCAAGCGGGTGAAGGTCACCTGCTCATGACCTACCAACGACCATGGGAAACCGAGGTTGCACCAGCGCAAACCTTTGACTGTGCCATCAAGGCCAAGTGATTCACCCGACTGAACGAGGCCGGGCCCGTTCGCCCAGTCGAGTTCGGCGCGAAAAGCTACTTGGCGCGTCATCTTCGGCGTTGGCAACCAGTTATCAAAACGACATAGTCTTGGCTTCTGAAATCGGGTCGAGAATTTGATATGCGTTGGTTGCTTTTAGCCCTCAGTGGCGCGGCATTGTTCATCTATGCAAGGGTTGCCGATCTTGCCCTGCTGAGCCTTTTGAGCAAAGGCATCCCGGTCATTGCGCTGCTGCTGTGGCTGCAACAGGCGCCTGCCGACACTTATAGTCGTTGGATACGCATCGGGCTGCTGTGCTCGCTGGCTGGCGATATTCTGCTCGACTGGCCGGGCGATTTGTTCGTGTTTGGACTGGGCGCCTTCCTGCTCGCTCACCTGGCTTATCTGCGCGCTTACTTCAGTGACTGCAAACGACCCGCCTGGCCCGCGCTGCTCATTGCGAGCATCGTCGGTGGCGGCATGTTCAGTGTTCTGGCCAGTGCCGGACTCGGACCGCTTCTGATTCCCGTGCTCTGCTATGCCACCGCTATTGGCGCCATGCTCTGGCGTGCCCTTGCCCGCCTGAACCAGCCACAGATCAATCAGCAAGGCGCCTGGTTGGCGGCTGTTGGCGCGCTGCTCTTCGTATTGTCCGACAGCCTGATTGGCATCAACCGCTTCGTCGCGCCGTTCGCGGCAGCGCCCTATGCGATTATCCTCACCTACTGGCTGGCGCAATGGGCAATTGCCGCATCCGCTCAGCAGCGGTTTCGCTGAAACATAAACCAACGCGATCCGTGCCTGCGTCGTTTTCCGCCCGGTTGACACAATCATGGTTTGGTTAAGCGCCCAAGTTGGCTAAAATAGGCGGATTTCCTGCCCTGTTTCGGAACCACCGTGAGCAAAGAGCCCGACCGCATATTCGCCCAGCCACTGGCGCAAGTACCAGACTTTGCCTTTAACGAGGATGTGGTCAGGGTCTTCCCGGACATGATCAAGCGCTCGGTGCCTGGCTATCCGACCATTGTCGAAAACATTGGCGTGCTTGCCAGCCAGTTCGCCAAGCCACATAGCGTGCTCTACGACTTGGGCAGCTCGTTGGGTGCGGTTACCCAAGCGCTACGTCGTCATGTCCAGATTGAAGACTGCCGGGTCATCGCAATCGATAACTCCAGCGCCATGGTTGAACGCTGCCGCGAATACCTGCATGCACAAGACTCGATGTTTCAAGAGTTGCTGCCCGTTGAAGTGATCGAGGCCGATATCCTGGGCCTCCAATTCCAGCCGACATCATTGGTCGCATTGAACTTTACCCTGCAGTTCATCAAGCCTGAACAACGGCTCGAGCTGCTCGGGCGTATCCGCAATGCCTTGCTGCCTGGCGGCGCATTGATCCTCTCGGAAAAGCTGTGCTTTGCAGATGATGAACAACAGCAATTGCTCACCGACCTGCACGTCGCCTTCAAACGCGCCAATGGCTACAGCGAACTGGAAATAGCCCAGAAACGCAGCGCCATCGAGAACGTGATGATCCCCGACAGCCTTGAAACCCACCGCGAACGCCTGCTTAGTGCAGGCTTTAGCAAGGTGACGCCTTGGTTCCAGTGCCTTAATTTTGCCTCGATGATTGCCCTGCCATGATCCAGCGATTTGATTTAGATGCATTGCAATCACAGCTCGCCGGGACGCCACTGCAAGAATGGAGTGCCGACCTGCCAAGGCAAATTGACAGCAAGCTGGCGATTGGGCATGGCGACCTGGAACGCTGGTATGCAGCGGTTCAAGCCCTGCCGCCCCTGGAAATCGCAGAACTGGAAATGCTGCAGGCGTTCAGCTTCGATGGCCCCTGCGATGAGCCAAGCCGTGAACAGTTAAAATCAGCCCTGCAGGGTTTGATCCCATGGCGCAAAGGCCCTTTCCAGTTGTTTGGCGTGCACATTGATACCGAATGGCGTTCCGACTGGAAATGGCAGCGCGTAGCCCCCTATCTGGATCTCAAGGACAAGCGCATCCTCGACGTTGGCTGCGGCAATGGCTACTACATGTGGCGCATGCTCGGCGCGGGCGCCAGCTGCGTAGTTGGCATCGATCCAAACTGGCTGTTTTTCAATCAGTTTCTGGCAATGAAGAACTACCTGCCAGAGCAGCCCATCTGGCACCTGCCGTTGGCTGTTGAGGAGCTGCCACCAAAGCTGCAAGGCTTTGACACAGTGTTCTCGATGGGCGTGCTGTACCACCGGCGCTCACCAATCGATCACCTGCTCGACCTCAAGGATTGCCTGGTCAAAGGTGGTGAGTTGGTGCTCGAAACCTTGGTTGTCGAAGGTGATGCCCAACAAGTGTTGCTGCCTGAGGATCGCTACGCGCAGATGCGTAACGTCTGGTTCCTGCCATCAGTACCGGCGCTTGAATTATGGTTGCGCCGCGCCGGTTTTACTGACATCCAATGTGTCGATGTCAGCACCACCTCGGTCGATGAACAACGCGCCACCGAATGGATGCGTTATCAGTCATTGCCTGAGTTTCTCGACCCGGCCGATCACAGCCGCACCATAGAAGGCCTTCCAGCACCGACGCGAGCCGTGATCACCGCGCGCAAGCCCTAGTCTTGCACATGGCCAGGTAGCCGTGCGGCTATCTGGCTTGCGACCTTAACCGCGGTTAGCGGCAGCCACGATCAAGTGCTTCATCTCCACGACCGCCTGTTTAAAACCAACAAACAAGGCGTGGGCCACCAGCGCGTGGCCGATGTTCAGCTCGTTGATCCCGGCAATCGCCGCCACGGGCTCAACGTTGTGATAGTGCAAGCCATGCCCAGCGTTGACGATCAAACCCTGATTGACGCCACGCTTCACACCATCGGCAATACGCGCCAACTCGACGGCTTGTTCCTGGGCCGTATGCGCATCGGCATAACGACCTGTGTGTAGCTCAATGGCTGGGGCGCCGACACGTTTTGAAGCGTCAATCTGTTGTGGATCCGGGTCGATAAACAGCGATACCTCGCAGCCAATCTTGCTCAAGCGCTCCACCGCCGCGCGAATGCGCTCTTCCTGGCCGGCAACATCAAGCCCGCCTTCAGTGGTCAGCTCCTGACGGGTTTCAGGTACAAGGCATACATGCTCGGGACGGATGCTTTCAGCGAATGCCAGCATCTCCTCGGTCACGCCCATTTCGAAGTTCATGCGCGTTTGCATCACTTCTTTTAGCAGGCGTACGTCGCGCTCCTGAATGTGCCGGCGATCTTCGCGCAGGTGCACGGTAATTCCGTCGGCACCCGCTTCCTCGGCGTCCAACGCAGCCTTTACCGGATCTGGGTAACGTGTGCCACGGGCTTGGCGCAGCGTGGCGACATGATCAATATTCACACCCAGCAAAACACGGTTGGCGTCAGTCACGAGTAGGCTCCTTGAGGGTTATAAACAATTCACGGCTAACCAACGGCTTGCCGCCTAGATGTGGGGCCAGCGCTTGGCGCATCAGCCGTTTGGCAGCGGCTAGTGCACCGGGAGTTTGCCAGTTGGCGTCGGCCATGGCTAACAATTCAGCGCCCTGGAATGCGCCCGGTTGCCATTGGCCGATAGGCACCAGGCCGTCGTCTGTCTGCAAGCGATAAATACCATCACTGGCTACCGGCTGGCCGTGCAAATCCTGATCGAGGGCAAAACCATAGCCCAGTTGGTCAAGCAGACGCCACTCGAACGAGCGCAGCAAAGGCTCGATAGCCCGCCCCTGGCCGAGCGCAAGCAAGGTCAGGGCATAGTGATCGAAAACCGCAGGCTGGGCATCTTCGGCGGGTAATAACCGAATCAACAGTTCATTGAGATAAAGGCCGCTGAACAGCGCCTCGCCTGACAATAGATTGGGTATACCGGTGGCTTCAAGGCGCGAGACATTCTTCAGCTCACCGCGCCCGCGAAACTCGGCATCCAAAGCAACAAAGGGCCGCGCAAGGGTTCCGGCTTTGCCGCGTGCGCCGCGCAACACGGCGCGCAAGCGCCCTTGAGGCGTGAGGAAGTCAACCAGCGCGCTGCTCTCGCGATACGCACGGCTGTGCAACACATAAGCGGGCTGATTCAGCACAAGCATGGCAAGTATTGACTCGAAATGAACCGCGCGTGGCTGGGTGCCACGCTGCGCATTGGTGCAAGCTTAACTGATCATGACGGCCTAATCTGCCGTGCGTGCTTAGATGTCGTCGTAACCGAGCGAACGCAGAGCCCGCTCATCATCCGACCAACCACCTTTGACCTTGACCCAGAGATTGAGCATGACCTTGGAGTCGAACAGCACTTCCATGTCCTTGCGCGCTTCCTGGCCAACACGCTTGATGCGCTCGCCCTTGTCGCCAATGATGATTTTCTTCTGACCGTCGCGTTCAACCAGAATAAGCGCATGAATATGCAGAATCCGGCCTTCTTGCTTGAATTCTTCAATTTCAACGGTGATCTGGTACGGCAGCTCGGCGCCAAGTTGACGCATGATTTTTTCACGCACCAACTCGGCGGCGAAGAAACGGCTTGAACGGTCGGTAATCTGGTCTTCCGGGAAGAAGTGATCCCCTTCCGGCAGGTGCGAGCTAACCAGTTTCTCAAGAGTCTCTAGATTATGGCCGTGGTGCGCAGAGATAGGCACGATTTCAGCCTTGGGGAGCTGGGTGGCCAACCACTCCAGATGTGGCATCAGGTCTGACTTGTCTTCAAGACGATCGGTCTTGTTGATCGCCAGAATCACCGGGCCTTCAACGTATTGGATACGCTCGAGCACCATCTGGTCTTCGTCTGTCCAACGGGTGCGATCAACCACAAAAATAACCACATCAACGTCTTTCAACGCCGAGGATGCACTTTTGTTCATGTAGCGGTTGAGCGCTTTCTCGTTATTTTTATGCAGGCCCGGGGTATCTACGTAGATGGCCTGAGCCCCGCCTTCGGTTTTGATTCCGAGCATATTGTGGCGAGTGGTTTGCGGCTTGCGCGAAGTAATTGCAAGCTTTTGCCCAAGGATATGGTTCAACAGCGTTGACTTGCCCACGTTAGGCCGGCCAACGATGGCGACATAGCCACAGCGTGAAACAGGTGAATCAGTCATGGCCGTTCTCCACACCCAGGGCGATCAGGGCTGCCGCGGCAGCAACCTGTTCAGCAATGCGCCGACTAGCGCCTTGCCCCAGCGTTTTGTCATTCAATAAAGTCACCTGACATTCAACGATGAATGTCCGACAGTGAGGCTCGCCCTGAATATCAACCACGTCATAACGTGGCAGCTCGCAGGCACGCGACTGCAGGAACTCCTGCAAGCGCGTTTTTGGATCTTTGTTGGTATCGACCAGGGTAAGGCTTTCCAGCTCATTGGTCAGCCATGCCAGCACACGCTCACGCGCCGCCTCCATGCCCGAATCCAGGTAGATCGCGCCGATCAAGGCTTCCAGCGCATCGGCCAGGATCGACTCACGTCGAAAACCACCACTTTTCAGCTCGCCAGAGCCCAGGCGCAGGTACTCACCTAAATCAAAGCCACGAGCCAGGATCGCCAGGGTTTCGCCCTTGACCAAGCGTGCACGCAAGCGTGACAACTGGCCTTCACGAGCTTGAGGAAAGCGCTCGAACAGCGCCTCGCCAGCAACAAAATTAAGAATAGCGTCACCGAGGAATTCCAGGCGCTCATTATTGCGCCCAGCAAAGCTGCGATGAGTGAGCGCCAGGACCATATGGTCCTGGTCTTTAAAAGTGTAACCGAGCTTGCGCTCTAAACGGGCTAACGAATCATTCACGGCATACGCACACGGAATTCTTTATCAAAATGGACCACCAGATCGAGGTTCTCGATCAGCGGCTCACGCTTCTCGTATTTGAGATGAGCGCGAAATTCATTGTTCTCGACAGTCACTTCAAGGGCATCCTGAAGCTTCAAGTCGCGAATACTGTTGACCTGCATGCCCTTGCTGACATGGTTGTAAAAATCACCAACGGTACGGATATCCGCAGCCTTGTCGGTCTCGACCGAGGTGATGATTTTTTCCATCGACATATAGTCAAGGTAATGCGGTATTACTTTGAAAGCAGCGCTGGCAAAAAACGCGACAAGCCCCAGCACCAGCAACCAACTAATAATAGACATTCCCTTTTGCGAACGCGCAAATGTCATGATTAACCCCATTTATTAGAATTTTGAAACGCCAAAGCGGCGAGCTAACAGACTATATATAGACTGCGGCGCTGATTTGAACAGCGCCGCATTTTTAGGTTTTAAATCAGTGAATCAAGCCAACCCGTGAAAAGTTTGGCAGATTACTCATTTTCGGATCAGGCCAGCTCATCCATACCGCAAAGGCCTTACCCACGATATTTTTGTCTGGAACCATGCCCAG
The DNA here is from genome assembly GCF_963970595.1 of Pseudomonas sp. RL_15y_Pfl2_60. Lineage (NCBI taxonomy): Bacteria > Pseudomonadati > Pseudomonadota > Gammaproteobacteria > Pseudomonadales > Pseudomonadaceae > Pseudomonas > Pseudomonas sp. RL_15y_Pfl2_60. Next base: position 432,961 of record NZ_CAXAOE010000004.1, read on the forward strand.
CAAAGGCTTTGGAATGTTTGGGTCATTCCAGTAACGGCTGTCGTTGGAGTTGTCGCGGTTATCGCCCATCATGAAGTAATGCCCTTCCGGCACCACCCACTCACCGCCAGGAACGGCGTGATAACGCTTCATTTCCTTGCGAATCAAATGCTCAGCTTCGCCCAGCTTCTCGTTGTAGAGCATCACGCTGCCGAGGCTGCCTGGCTCTTCACCGATCAACTGCTGAGCAACCTGCTTGCCGTTCACATACAGATGCTTGTCTTTGCTGTAACGGATCTGGTCTCCCGGCAAACCCACTACACGCTTGATGTAGTTGATGTTCGGGTCGCTCGGATAGCGGAACACCATTACATCGCCACGCTGCGGGTCTTCAACCTGGATAATCTTGGTATCGATTACCGGCAGGCGAATGCCATAGGCGAACTTGTTCACCAGGATAAAATCACCGACTTCCAGGGTCGGACGCATAGAGCCCGATGGAATCTGGAAGGGTTCAACCAGAAAAGAGCGCAATATCAGCACAATCGCCAACACGGGAAAGAAAGACTTGCCGTACTCGACCAGCAACGGCTCTTTATTGAGTCGCTCAATCACCTGCTCGTCAGCCTCACCAGCAACTTGGCCTTGATAGGTGGCGATTGCATTACGCCGACGCGGTGCCAAAAACACCAGGTCAAATAAAGCCAAGGCACCACACACGGCAACTGCGATGACCAGTAACAGCGGGAAATTGATCGACATATGTCTTAACTATCCACTTTGAGAACAGCAAGGAAGGCGTCTTGTGGAATTTCCACATTACCGACCTGCTTCATTCTTTTCTTACCGGCCTTCTGCTTTTCAAGCAGCTTACGCTTACGACTTACGTCGCCACCGTAGCATTTGGCCAGTACGTTTTTACGCAAAGCTTTAACGCTTGTACGCGCAATGATTTGCCCACCAATTGCAGCCTGAATGGCCACGTCGAACATCTGACGCGGAATCAGTTCTTTCATTTTCTCGGTCAACTGGCGGCCTTTGTAGTGCGCCTTGTCACGGTGCACGATCAACGCCAGTGCATCGACCTTGTCACCGTTGATCAGCACGTCCAACTTGACCAGATTAGCCGACTGGAAACGGTCGAAGCTGTAGTCCAGCGACGCATAACCACGACTTACCGACTTCAGGCGGTCGAAAAAGTCGAGAACCACCTCATTCATTGGCAGGTCGTAGGAAACCTGAACCTGGCTGCTCAGGTACTGCATATCGATCTGCACGCCGCGCTTTTCGATACACAGGGTAATGACGTTACCCAAATGTTCCTGCGGCACCAGGATATTGGCGCGCACTATGGGTTCGCGCATATCCTCGATCGCCGAGACGTCCGGCAGCTTCGATGGGTTGTCGACGTAGATGGTTTCGCCGGTTTTGAGCACAACCTCAAAGACTACAGTCGGCGCCGTGGTGATCAGGTCCAGGTCATACTCACGCTCAAGGCGTTCCTGGATGATCTCCATGTGCAGCATGCCCAGGAAGCCAATGCGGAAGCCAAAACCCAAGGCGTCGGAGCTTTCTGGCTCGTACTGCAATGCAGCATCGTTGAGCGTCAGTTTCTGCAGGGCTTCGCGGAAATCCTCGAAGTCATCGGAACTGACCGGGAACAAACCGGCATAGACCTGCGGCTTGACGCGCTTGAAGCCGGGTAGCATATCGACATCTGGGGTGGTCGACAGCGTCAAGGTATCGCCCACTGGCGCACCGTGAATGTCCTTGATACCGGCGATAATAAAGCCCACTTCACCGGCTTTAAGGTCAGCTGTGGCGGTGTGCTTGGGGTTGAAGACACCGACGCTATCAACCTGGTGCATTTTGCCGGTGGACTTGACCAGTACCTTGTCGCCCTTCTTGATGCGTCCGTGACGCACACGCACCAAAGAAACAACACCCAGGTAGTTGTCAAACCATGAATCAATGATCAATGCCTGTAAGGGGGCGTCAATCTCGCCGGTTGGCGCTGGAATAGTCGCAACCAGACGTTCAAGCACTTCATCGACGCCCATGCCGCTCTTGGCACTACAGGCCACGGCGTCAGTCGCATCGATGCCGATAATGTGTTCGATTTCTTCTTTGACTCGCTCAGGCTCGGCCTGGGGCAAATCCATCTTGTTCAACACCGGCATGACCTCAAGGCCCTGCTCGATAGCGGTATAGCAGTTGGCTACCGATTGAGCTTCAACACCCTGACCTGCATCGACCACCAGCAACGCGCCTTCGCACGCAGCCAGAGAACGACTGACTTCATAAGTGAAGTCAACGTGGCCAGGGGTATCAATGAAGTTCAACTGATAGGTTTTGCCGTCACGCGCCTTGTAATACAAGGTCACGCTATGCGCCTTGATGGTAATGCCGCGCTCGCGCTCCAAGTCCATGGAGTCCAGTACCTGGGCCTCCATTTCGCGCTCAGTCAGACCACCGCACATTTGAATAAAGCGGTCAGCAAGCGTCGACTTGCCGTGGTCAATATGGGCAATAATACTGAAATTACGTATGTGGCTCAGGTCACTCACAAGACAACACTCAAAAAGATCGCAGGCGACTGCCCGCCGAAAATAGCCGCGAAGTGTACCCGATTTACCGTCAACTCGTCACCCACGGCCCCAACCTCACTGATATAAGGCTGACAATCTGCCACAGCGCTTGTACGGCGCCAGATTCGCTGGGGACAAAGACACAAAAAAGGGCGATTAAATCGCCCTTTTCCGCTGTCGACTGTTATTCCGATAATTTGAAGGTAATGAAGCTGGCGCGACCCTTGCGCAGCACGCGCATCGACACCGAGCGATCCTTCGGCAGCGCCTTGGCAACAGACGCAAAGGTTTTGCCAGAGTCAATCGCCTGATTATTCAGGTGAGTAATGACGTCCCCCTGACGCAAGCCGATCAACGCAGCCGGACCATCCATGACCTCGCTGATCACCACACCGCCTTTGAGATCCAGCGCTTTCTTTTGCTCAGCGCTCAACTCGGCCACTTTCACGCCCAGACGATTGCTACTTTGCTCAGCACTTGGCGCCGTGTTGCCAGCCAGAGCACTGCCATCTTCCGGTAGCGAACCGATGGTCAGTTCAAGCGTCTTGCGAGCGCCATCACGAACCACTTCCATTTCCGCCTTGGAGCCCGGTTTCAAGCCACCGACCAAGTGCGGTAGGTCCGCAGACATGATGATCGGCTTGTCATTGAGACTCAGGATGACATCACCCACCTGCAAACCACTCTTGGCGCCCGGGCCATCTTCAAGCACCTGAGCAACCAAGGCGCCTGCTGGCTTGTCCAAGCCAAACGACTCGGCCAGATCTTTGTTCACTTCCTGGATGACCACACCCAACCAGCCACGGCTGACCTTGCCGTCAGCCTTGAGCTGATCAGCCACATCCATGGCAACGCTCATTGGGATCGCAAACGACAACCCCATGAAGCCACCGGAACGGGTGAAAATCTGCGAGTTAATACCCACGACTTCGCCCTTCAGGTTGAACAGTGGACCGCCGGAGTTGCCCGGATTGATCGCAACATCGGTCTGAATGAAAGGCACATAGCTTTCATTCGGCAGGCTGCGGCCCTTGGCGCTGACGATACCGGCGGTCACCGAGTGGTCAAACCCAAACGGGGAACCAATCGCCAACACCCACTCGCCGACCTTGAGGTCTTCCGACTTGCCCAGCTTTACTGTTGGCAGGTCTTTAGCATCAACCTTGAGCAAGGCCACATCGCTACGCGGGTCTGCGCCAATCACCTTGGCCTCAAGCTCACTGCGATCCGACAGGCGAACAATAATTTCGTCAGCATCGGCGACCACATGATTGTTGGTCATGATGTAGCCATCGGAGGAGATAATGAAACCAGAACCCAGCGATTGCGCTTCACGCTGACGGCCATGGCTTGGCGGTCGTGGTTGCTGCGGAATACTGCGCTCGAAGAACTCGCGAAACATCGGCGGAAGGCCTTCAAGGTCTGGTGCCGAAATACCGCCGGAGCTTGCGACAGCATCTGGAATTTTTTGCCGCGTACTGATATTTACAACCGCAGGCGAGGATTTCTCAACCAACTCGGTAAAGTCAGGCAGCTCAGCATGAGCTGAAAGCACCTGCCCCATCAGCAACAATGAGAGTACAGCGGAACAACATATTTTCAGGCTAGGCATTAACGTACAGCTCCCCATCCGGAATAAGAGGTTTGACTCATTAAACAGTCGTAGCATCTGCCAATACGGCGCGCATTACTACCGGCTGAAGTTTTGGATTTTCTGCCACGCGGGAACTCCGCCAGCGCACCCCGAGCCAGGATGCAACCAGCCCTGCGAAACCAGACAGAATCACCCAAGGCTCACTCAGAGACAGCTGATCAGCAAGAACAGCCGCCGTAAACAGCCCAATCAAGGGCATCAGATAGACCAGCAGTGAACCGCGCACAAGCAAATCCTCGCGCACCCCAATCACTACTTGGTCGCCAACAGTTAAATGCAGATTTGATAGCGCTCGCACATAGCCTCGACGGCTATCAACGCCTAGTTTATCGAGCAACCCCTGGCCGCAGCCGGCGTTTGCCGAGCATGTTGAGCAGGTGCTTTTGCGAAGAGTCTCGACCCATACTGCGCCGGACTCTACTGCAACGACCCGCCCCTGCTCTTCGATCATGGCTGAGGTTGAGCCTCACCCGGACGAACTGACAACGCTACTCGCTCGGCAGTACCCAGCGGGATTTCCCCCACGACAGTGACCATCACGTCACCCTCGGAGGTCGCCAAACGCCGCGACACCGCGACTGTTGGGCCAAGCTGGCTACGCGCATCGCCTGCGGTTGCGCCCTTAAGCGGTTCAAGAAAGACTGAAAAACGCGCAAGGCCATCGTCGTATAAAAGACAGGCAACAGGCTCTTTGGAAACAGGGCTCACCGTCTCGGTCGTCGAACTCAGGCTAAAACCGGGCGGCAGCCAGTCAGTACGCCATGCCTTGACATCCAGCGGCGTCGCTGCAACCACCTTGACCGGCTGGCAATCAGCGCTCGGAGCAACGGGGTCGGTATTTGCGGCTTGGCTTGCATCGAACTGGGTGAACTGGAATCGCTCTAACATCTGCCCCTTGTCGTTGAGCAGCAGCGATTTGAGTGGTACGCCGGTCTCGCTATCGAGGTGCAGTTCAATACCGTAGCGATGCTGGTCTCGCGGAAGCAGACCCAGAACGACGGCGCTGCGCCCGGCAACGCGGGACTTACCCATGACGCGAATGTCATACCATTTGGCTAACTCGTTTGCATCAAGGTCACGCGCTGGCCATACCTGAGCATCGCTGACTTCATCTACAAGGTTTCCAGCCACGCATTCTGTGCGCCCATTTACACGAAAGGATTCGTGCGCAGGACCATCAAGTTGCAGCAGGTGGTCATGCACCACCTTGTCCGAACCAACCTGATGCCAAATGCTATGAGTGGAAAAGCTACCATTACGCTCGTATATGAACGTGCCATGGTAGCTTTGGTTCTGGCTCGCATCCGATAAGCGTCGCAACCAATCTTGCGCCTCAGATGCAGCAGCAGGTAACGCCAAACAACCGCCTAACAGTAAGGCGGTCAGGGGTATAAAGCGCATGCGTTTCCTTAACGGCTTTCCAGACTTGCTGCGCGTGCGTACGGCAATGCGCCTTCAGTCACATTTGAACCAACCTGCTCTGCATGCTGACGTACGTAGGACGGCAAGCGCTGCTCATGCCATGTTGGTTCAGCTTTACTCGACGGTATCATGGATGTTCCCTGATCATCAGTGGTAAAACCGGCCAACATTGCAGGTCCCTGCACCTGAATGTGGTTGAACACAGGCTGGGGCGCTGCTTGCTGGGCAAGTTCAGTACCCGTCAGCTCGTCTTGGTTGTACAGGCGCACGCCTGCCAAGACAGCCACTGTCACCGAGGCTGCAACAGCCAACCGGCCAACCGCACGCCACGGGCCGCGAGTCACATTGCCTGGCGCTTGCGGCATGGCTTCATCAGCAATTGCCGCAGAGACCGCACTGGCAATGTCCAAACGCGGCTCAAGCAACTCTTTATGCATTACGGCGCGAGCGATCTGGTAACGCGACCACTTGGCTCGCAGCTCAGCATCATTGCTGGCGCCGAGCACTCGCCGAAGCTCCATTTCGTCCGCTTCGTTATCCATCACCGCGGACAGCGATTCCTGCAGGGCTTCACGACTCATAATGATTCCTCTCTTGGCTGTCGCCGCTGTCTTAGGTTTCTTGCAACAAAGGCTGCAGTGACTTATCAATTGCTTCTCGCGCCCGGAAAATCCGTGAGCGCACCGTACCAACTGGACACTGCATCACACTTGCAATGTCTTCATAGCTGAGACCATCAAATTCACGCAATGTTAGGGCCGTTCGTAAATCTTCTGGTAACTGCTGGATGCAACGATGCACAGTGGCTTCGATTTCATCCCTCAGCAATGCTCGCTCTGGAGATTCGATATCCTTGAGGGCGTGGTCACCATCATAGAATTCGGCATCTTCAGCACTTACATCACTATCTGGCGGCCGACGACCTCTCGACACCAGGTAATTCTTTGCCGTGTTAATGGCAATGCGGTACAGCCATGTATAGAAAGCACTGTCACCGCGAAAGTTTCCCAATGCTCGGTAGGCTTTAACAAAAGCTTCCTGAGCAACGTCTTGCGCCTCATGGGTGTCGTGCACGAATCGCACGATAAGCCCTAGAATCTTGTGCTGATACTTCAACACCAATAGATCAAACGCACGCTTATCGCCGCGTTGAACACGCTCAACAAGCTGCTGATCCTCTTCCTGGCTTAGCATGAACACTCCTTAGTGAATTGTGAGGAGTGCAGCGCCAGCCAATAAACCGGCTTGCAAAAATAGACTCGGGCGTTGCGCAAAAGTTCTCCCCTCCAACCAAGCTTCTTGCAGATTTTTTTCTGCTCTGCATGAAACTGCGCAGGTCAAGGCGGCGCCATTGACCTGCGCAAATAATCTTAGAACGTTTAGATTATCGTCAAAAGCCGCGATCTAGAACCAATCTGGCACGATAAACAAACAATGTCCCTCTCCGGGCGACCGCCAATAGAACCTAATAACTCATAAAAAGTTCCCTTGGCGCTCACACCGCATCAAGCCGGCTATTGTGACGCGCGCCCCCTCTATATACTAGTGGGGCATTTTCGCGGAATCAGCTCATGAACCACCATTTTCAACACGATGTTCTGGTTATTGGCAGCGGCGCTGCCGGCCTTACCCTCGCTTTGACCTTGCCGGCGCACCTCAATATCGCGGTATTGAGCAAGGGCGCCTTAGCCAATGGCTCGACTTTCTGGGCCCAAGGTGGTGTCGCGGCGGTACTCGATGACCTCGATACCGTTGAGTCGCATGTAGAAGACACCCTTAATGCCGGTGGCGGCTTGTGTCGCGAGGATGCCGTGCGCTTCACCGTTGAACACAGCCGCGAAGCTATCCAGTGGCTGATCGACCAAGGTGTGCCGTTCACTCGCGATGATGAAACTGCACGCGAGGACGGTGGTTTTGAGTTTCACCTCACCCGCGAAGGCGGCCACAGCCACCGACGCATTATTCACGCAGCAGATGCAACAGGCGCGGCAATATTCAAAACACTGCTTGAGCAAGCCCAGAAGCGTGACAATATCCAGTTGCTTGAGCAGCGCGTTGCTGTCGATTTGATCACCGAGCGCAAGCTGGGCCTGGACGGCGACCGCTGCCTCGGCGCTTACGTGCTGAACCGCGAAACCGGCCACGTTGACACCTACAGCGCGCGCTTCGTTATTCTCGCCACTGGCGGTGCAGCGAAGGTATACCTTTACACCAGCAATCCGGACGGTGCTTGCGGCGATGGCATCGCCATGGCCTGGCGTGCGGGCTGCCGGGTTGGCAACCTGGAGTTCAACCAGTTCCACCCGACCTGCCTGTACCACCCACAGGCCAAAAGCTTTCTGATCACCGAGGCCCTGCGCGGCGAAGGTGCCCACCTCAAGCTACCCAATGGCTCGCGCTTCATGCAGCGCTTCGATGAACGAGCCGAACTCGCTCCGCGCGATATCGTGGCCCGGGCAATCGACCATGAAATGAAGCGCCTGGGTGTCGACTGCGTCTACCTGGATATCAGCCACAAACCTGCCGATTTCGTGAAGTCACACTTCCCGACCGTCTATGAACGCTGCCTGGACTTCGGTATCGACATCACCAAAGAGCCGATCCCCGTGGTACCTGCTGCGCACTACACCTGCGGCGGCGTGGTTGTCGATCAAGCGGGTCACACCGATGTACCCGGTCTATATGCAATTGGCGAAACCAGTTTCACCGGCTTGCATGGTGCCAATCGCATGGCGAGCAACTCATTGCTGGAGTGCTTCGTCTATGCCCGCGCAGCGGCGGACGACATTGCCCGCCAACTTGACGACATCGCCATACCGCACAACGTGCCCGACTGGGATGCAAGCCAGGTTACCGATTCTGACGAGGATGTGATCATTGCGCATAACTGGGACGAATTACGCCGCTTCATGTGGGACTACGTTGGCATTGTGCGGACCAATAAGCGCCTGCAACGAGCCGAGCACCGTGTCCGCCTGCTGCTAGATGAGATCGATGAGTTTTACAGCAACTATAAAGTCAGCAGAGACTTGATTGAGCTGCGCAACCTGGCACAAGTTGCCGAACTGATGATCCGCTCGGCCATGCAGCGCAAGGAGTCACGCGGCCTGCACTACACCTTGGACTACCCCGAGATGCTCGCGCACGCCGAGGATACTATCCTGCAGCCCCCCATCTACGCGGGCTGAACTTAAGCCGAACGCGCAAACGCCTGTGCTCGGACTCGAGCATGGCGTCGCGTGGAATGCAAAGGGTATGTGCCATGCGGCTTTGCGCTGGACCTTCCCAGCGATAACGCAAGACGATCAACCAAGGCAGCGCGAGACTGTCTGGCAACAACTGGATCGAGCGCCAACCCTGGGCATCGCTCCACAGCTGCCAGTCATCATCGATCCGGCGCAATGCAGTCAGCGCATCCGGGGCGGTCAGCGATATATACCGCGGATAAACCCAGGCCATATGCAGCCCGCAGACCAATGTCGCGCTAGCACTTGCCCAGTCAGGAAGATCAATTGCCCACAAGGTTGTAAGGGCGAGCAATTGGACAGCCAGGTAGAAAACACCCAGGCGCACCGATGGTCGCCAGCGAAACTCGAAGCGACTACTTGGGCTGGACACGGTCCAGGATCATGCGAACCATACGCTTCAAATCCTCATCTTCCGGCTCGGCGCGCTGCATAAACCAGCCGAACATGTCCTGGTCCTCACATTCCAGCAACTTGACGTAGCGCGCCTGATCTTCAGGGCTGAGGTCTGAGTAGACCTCTTTAACAAAGGGCACCAGCAACACATCCAGTTCAAGCATGCCGCGACGGCTATGCCAGAAAAGACGATTGAGTTCAGTCGAGTCGACCATTGGAAAGATCCTTGAGCAAGCCAGGCATTGATATAGCGCGCCAGTATACCGGCGAATGCCCAGGCTGTTGACCCTGACTGTCGGCCACGGCCCAAAAAGCAATCGCATACTGGCGCTGACAAGTGCTTACGGGCGCTCTATGATGAGGCCCTAACTTTTTCCAGCGATACTTGATTGCCATGGTTGATACCGCTTTCTTTTGCACACTCAGTCACGAAGGCATTCTCACCGTACGCGGCGCGGACGCCAACAAGTTCTTGCAGGGCCAACTGACCTGCAACCTCAACTATCTCAACGAAAGCCATTCAAGCCTGGGCGCACGCTGCACACCCAAAGGCCGGATGATCTCCAGCTTCCGGGTTGTCAGCGTGGATGATGGCTACCTACTAGCAATGGCGCTTGAACTGGTAGAACCACAACTCGCTGATTTGCAGAAATACGCCGTGTTTTCCAAGTCGAAACTGACTGACGAAACCAATCAGTGGGTGCGTTTTGGCCTCAACAATTGCGATAAAGCCTTGCAAAGCCTTGGGCTCGATCTAGCCCCGAGCAATGACAGCGTCGCCCGTCACGAGCATTTGATCGCCGTGCGCGTGGGTAGCAACTGCGCCGAACTCTGGGCGCCAGCCGCACAAGCCCAAGCCCTTGAGCAACACTTGAGTGAGCACGCGGCACCCGCAGACCTCAACCAGTGGCAACTGGCACAAATTCGCCTGGGCGTCGGCCATGTACAAGGCAGCACCCGTGAGCTGTTTATTCCACAGATGCTCAACCTTCAGGCATTAGGCGGGGTCAGCTTCAAGAAAGGCTGCTACACCGGCCAGGAAATCGTCGCGCGCATGCAGTATCTCGGCAAGCTCAAGCGTCGCCTGTATCGCTTGACCCTCGACAGCCAGCAACTGCCCGCACCGGCAACAGAGATATTCTCCAGCGTACACAGTTCCTCGGTCGGTGAAGTGGTCACAGCAGCGCATAGCGACGACGGCATCGAGCTACTGGCCGTGTTGCAAAATGACGCAGCCCAAAGCGCTGACTTAAAGTTGGGCCACGCTGACGGCTTGCCCCTGCGCCTGCTCGACTTGCCCTATACCCTGGACTCGGATCGCGATATCCAGCGCTGAACCCAGCCAAGCTGGTATGCGGCAAAACTCATAAAAGCGAAATACCACACGCGATAAAACTGAACCGCTGCGTAAACTTCAAGTTGCCCAACCTACACGAGAACAACGATGAGCAAACTTGCCGAAAAGGTCCAACAGGAACTGATTGAGGCCATTGATAACGATCAACTCGTCCTACCGACATTGCCTGAAGTGGCGCTGAAAGTACGCGATGCTGCTGAAGACCCGGATATCGGCGTGCCACAAATCAGCAAAGTCATTGGCAACGACGCAGCGCTCACTGCTCGCATTATCAAGGTGGTCAACAGCCCGCTTTTGCGCTCCAGTCGCGAAATCACCGATTTGCAGATGGCTATCAGCCGCCTGGGCATCAATTACACCTGCAACCTGGCTATCGGCCTGGCCATGGAGCAAATGTTCCAGGCAACCACGGACGTGGTGGATCGAAAAATGCGCGAGGTGTGGACCAAGAGCACCGAAATCGCAGGCATCTGCCATGTGCTTTGCCGTCACTACACGCGCCTGATGCCCGACCAGGCAACTCTTGCAGGATTGGTGCACCAGATCGGCGTGCTGCCGATCCTGACTTACGCAGAGGAAAACAGTGAGCTACTGGCAGACGCAATCAGCCTGAGCCATGTGATCGACAATATTCACCCCATCATTGGCGACCGCATTCTACGCGCCTGGGATTTCCCCGAGCTGATCAGCATGGTGCCCAGCCAGCACCTGGATTTCAGCCGCAACAGCACCAAAGTCGATTACGTCGATATCGTTCAGGTAGCCACACTGCAAAGCTACCTGGGCACCGACCACCCTTACACCCAGCTTGACTGGAGCGAGATTCCTGCATTCGCCAAGCTGGGCCTGGACCCCAACGTTGACGTCCAGGAAGACCAGGACCTGGCAGCCGACATGGAAGCGGCCATGAAAATGCTGCAGTGATACAGGCCCAAGACTTCCTTGGCGGATTCAAGGAAGTCTTGGTTCACAGTGTTCAGGCGCCTTCAACTGCGAGAAACGACACCCGCACGCGCAAGCCGCTACTGGCGGACTGATGAAGACTGATCTGGGCCTGATGCGCTCGACAGATCTCACCGACAATAGCCAAACCCAAGCCTGCCCCAGCGCCCTGCGCATTGCGCCGGTAAAACCGCTCGAAGACCTTTTCACGCTCAGCCTCCGGAATACCTGGGCCGTCATCTTCGACCTCAAGAATGCAAGGCTCGGCGACTCGAATAATCACATTGCCGCCCGCCGGGGTATGAACGATGGCGTTATCCACAAGGTTGGAAAGCAGCTCGTTGAGCAGCGTCGGCTCACCATTCAGCCAAATCGGTTTATCGGCCTCCAACGCCAAGGAAACCCCGCGAGCATGCGCCAGCGGCGCCAATGCCAAACCCAGCTCACGGGCCAACTGACTCAGATCAAGCTGCTCGGCGCCACCTTCGGCGATTGCTCGCGCACCGCTTTCTATTCGCGCCATGGATAACAACTGGTTGGCCAAATGGGTCAGGCGATCGGTGTTTTGTGCGGCGTCTTGCAAAGTGCTTTTCCACACCTCAGGTTTGTCCGAACGCAGCCCCAACTCGACCCGTGCCTTGATCGCCGCCAGCGGGGTACGCAATTCATGCGCGGCGTCGGCAATAAACTGTGACTGACGCTCGAACAACTGGTGCAAGCGCTCATTGAACTGATTCAAGGCCCCGACCAAGGGCCGCAGCTCACGCGGCATGTCAGCATCCGGCAGCGGACGCAAATCTTCCCGAGCACGCTCAGCAACTGTGCGACGCAAACGGTTTAGCGGGCGCAAGGTAGCGCTGACAGCCAACCACACCAAACCAAGGGCACTGACTGAAAGCAAGCCCATGCGCCACAGAGTGCCGTATAGCAGTTCGCGTGCAAGGCGCTCGCGCGCGCCTTGGGTTTCAGCCACTCGAATCTCGGCCAAACCGTTTAACTGCGGTTCGCTGACCGGCTGCCAAAGGCTGACGACACGCACGCCCTGGCCCCGATATTGGCCATCATAAAAATGCGCAAGCGCGGGGTAATCATCGGTTCGCTTGGTGCCAGGCGGTGCGGCAGGCAGGTCGTCATAACCGGAAATCAGGGCACCGTTCAAGCCGATGACCTGATAATAAATTCGTCCGGCGCTGTCATAGGCAAAGGTGTCCAGCGCTACGTAGGGAACGTTGGCTCTGAGCCTGCCCTCTTCTGTATACAAGCCATCGGCAATCGCCCGCGCAGACGCCAGCAGTGTACGGTCATAGGCGGTGTCTGCGGCACGCCGGGCACTCAGATAAGCACTGACACTGCTGACCAGCAAGATGATCGCCAGCAAAATAGCCAATCGCCAAAGCAGGCGCCCGCGCAAGCTACCCACTTCAGCCACTGACAGCCTCCAGCAGATAGCCAAGGCCCCTGAAAGTAACGATTTTCACCGTGTCGCCTTCGAGCTTTTTACGCAAGCGATGAATATAGATTTCAATCGCATCGGCACTGGCATCCTCGTCCAGGCCAAACACTTGTGCGGCCAATTGCTCTTTACTCATGACCCGTCCTGGGCGGGCGATCATTGCCTCAAGCACTGCTTGCTCACGCGAGGTCAGGGTCAGCAACTCATCATGCAGATGAAAGCGTCGCGTCGCCAGGTCGTAAACCAGCTCACCACAGCGCTGTACTTGCTCGCCGCCAAGCATGCTACGACGCAGCAACGCCTTGACCCTCGCCTCCAGCTCGCTCAGCTCGAAGGGCTTGGCCAGATAGTCATCAGCGCCCAGATTCAAGCCGTGAACACGGTCTTTCACTTCTCCACGCGCCGTGAGCATCAACACCGGCAAGGTGTTGCCACGATCACGCAAACGGGCCAGCACCTCGAAACCGTCCATGCGCGGCAAGCCGATATCAAGGATCGCCAGGGCATATTGCTCACTGCTCAGGGCCAGGTCAGCCGCCACGCCGTCATGCAGCACATCGACAGTCCAACCCGCACTTTTGAGCGCCTGCGCCACACTTGCCGCAAGCTGCGGATGGTCTTCAACCAACAGTATTCGCACCATCGTCTCCAAGATCAATGTACGCGGTTAAAAACAGCGCAGCAGTTTACCCGTGCTGAAACAACTGTGAAGCACGCATTCGCCAGCAATGGCTAGGGCAAATACTTTCAGCAATGAAAGGTTGCTGAAAGCTTGACCCAATAGCATCGGTCTCAAGTGGCTCGATCCACTTACCCGAGCGGATAGCACAGTGGCGTGCATCTGCTACAAAAACAACAACATCGGAGACCACAGGATGCCATCAGCATCAAGCAAGACATTTACGCCTATTAATCTGCTAAGCGTAGCTGTCAGCACCGCATTGCTCGCCCCCACTGCCCATGCCGAGTTCTTTAAAGACAGCTCCGGCACCTTGACTGCCAACAATATTTATCTGAATCGCGACTTCCGTGAAGGCTCCGGCCAGAACAAACGCGAAGAATGGGCACAGGGTTTTATCTTCGATATTCAATCAGGTTACACCGAAGGCACAGTCGGCTTCGGGGTTGATGCATTGGGGTTGCTCGGCCTGAAACTTGATTCCAGCCCAGACCGCACCGGCACCGGCCTGTTGCCGACCCATGACGATGGTCGCGCGGCGGATGATTACTCGCACCTGGGGCTGACCGGCAAGGTTAAGATTTCGGCGACCGAATTGAAGGTCGGCACCTTGATGCCTGAACTGCCTACGCTTAAAACCAACGACAGTCGTATCCTGCCGCAAACCTTCGAAGGCGGCTTGATCACCTCCAAAGACATCAGCAACCTGACCTTCACCGGCGGGCGCATCGATGAAGTCAAGGATCGTGACTCCAGTAACAACGAAGACCTTGCGCTGAATAACAAGAACCGTCGCTTTGCCAGCTCGGCAACGGCTGATCACTTGACCCTGGCTGGCGCCGACTACCAGTTTACCGACCGCATTACCGGTCGATATCACTTCGCTGAACTTGATGACATCTATCGCCAACACTTCCTTGGCCTGAAAGCATCACAACCGATTGGACCGGGCACCTTTACGGCAGACCTGCGTCTTTCGCTGAGCGATGACCACGGCGCCGCCAACGCTGGCAAAGTTGATAACCGCGCCCTCAACGGCATGGTCAGCTATGGCCTCAGTGGCCATAAGCTAAGCTTGGCCTATCAAGACATGAGTGGCGACACTGGCTTTGCCTACGTCGACGGCACTGATCCATTCCTGGTCAACTTTGTGCAAATTAACGATTTTGCCAATGCCGATGAACGCTCGTGGCAAGCGCGCTATGACTTCGACTTCAGCGCAATAGGCGTGCCTGGCCTGAGCTTCCTGACCCGCTACATCAGCGGTAGTGATGCTCAAATCGCTGGCAGCACCGAAACGGGCGATGAGTGGGAGCGCGACATTGAGCTCAAGTACGTGGTCCAGAGTGGCCCAATGAAAGACTTGTATGTACGGCTGCGTAACGCTTCTTTCCGTTCAGACTTTGCCCGCAACGCCGATGAAAACCGCATCGTGATCGGCTACTCATTAGCCGTCTGGTAAGCACAATAAAAACCCAAGAGGAACAGTCAATGAAAACTGCCTTTACCCGAATCGCCCTGGCCACAGCCTGCCTGGCATTTGCCGGTCAACTGCTCGCCGCAGACCCCAAGCGCCCTGAATGTATCGCCCCGGCCAAGCCCGGCGGTGGTTTCGACCTGACCTGCAAGCTGGCACAAAGTGGTCTGAAAGATGGCGGCCTGCTGAAAAAGCCCATGCGCGTCACCTATATGCCTGGCGGTGTTGGCGCCGTTGCCTACAACGCCGTTGTCGCCCAGCGTGCTGATGATCCAGGCACCATCGTGGCCTTTTCCAGTGGTTCGCTGCTGAACTTGGCGCAAGGCAAGTTCGGTCGTTATGACGAGTCAGCCGTGCGTTGGCTGGCGGCGGTCGGTACTGACTACGGCGCGATCACCGTGCGTGCAGACTCGCCTTACCAGAACCTTGACGACCTGATCAAAGCCCTGAAAAAAGACCCATCAAGCGTAGTCTTCGGTGCCGGTGCAACCATCGGCGGCCAGGATTGGATGCAAACCGCGCTGATCGCCCGCGCAGCTGGTATCGACCCGAAAAACCTGCGCTATGTGGCCTTTGAAGGCGGCGGCGAAACCGTTACCGCCATGCTCGGTGGCCACGTTCAGGTGACGAGCAGCGGCCTGGGTGAAGTCACCCCGCAGATCGAAGCCAAGAAGATCCGTATTCTCGCGGTACTGTCCGATGAGCGCCTGCCGGGCAAACTGGCAGATATCCCAACGGCTAAAGAACAAGGCTACGACATCACCTGGCCGGTTATTCGCGGCTTCTACGTAGGCCCTGAAGTCAGCGACGAGCAGTACAACTGGTGGAAACAGCAGTTCGACACCATGCTCGCCAGCGAAGACTTCGCCAAGCTGCGTGAGCAACGCGACCTGCTGCCCCTGTCGCTGACCGGTGATGAACTCAAGACATTCGTCTTCAAGCAAGTTGAAGACTACAAGAAACTTGCCGGTGAATTCGGCCTGGTCCAGTAAAGCCAGGACCAGTAAAACCGGGCTCACCCAGCCTGAATGACGTGGGCGCACTGCGCCCACGCACTAGACGCCTGTCAGCGTCGATTTTTTACGAGATTTCCGCCATGTATGTCCGCTTGTTCTCTGCGATCTGGTTGCTGCTGTGCATCTGGCTCGCCTTCGTCGCCTGGGGTTTCCAGGCACCCTTCGCCTACGACCCAGTGGGTCCGCGCGCGTATCCGCTGCTGCTGCTGGGGCTGATGGGCGCTGGCTCGTTGTGGCTGGTCATCAAGCCGGGTCTGATGGAACAACAGCTGCACATCCCAACCGTGAAACGGTCGGCCATGTGTGTGCTCGTACTGCTGGCCTATGCCCTGATGTTTGAACCACTGGGTTTTGTTTTAAGTACCAGCGTTGCAGTTTTCCTGCTTGGCCTGCTGTTCACCGGCCGCCCGCTGCCGTGCCTGATCAGCGCCGTATTGATGGGTATTCTGCTGTTCGTGCTGTTTGATTATTTGCTGGACGTGCCTCTGCCGCTCGGCGTGCTAGAAGCCTTCGTGGAGGATTGAGATGGAAACGCTAACTTATTTGTTGCAGGGCTTCGACGTCGCCACACGCCCGGCAAACCTGTTGGTCGCGCTGTTCGGCGCCTTTGTCGGCACCATTGTCGGCCTGCTGCCCGGCCTTGGCCCTATCAACGGCGTGGCGTTGTTGCTGCCCTTGGCATTCGCCCTGGGCTTACCCCCGGAAACAGCACTGATCCTGCTGGCAGCGGTGTATCTGGGCTGCGAGTACGGCGGTCGTATTTCGGCCATTCTGCTCAACGTACCGGGCGATGCTGCAGCGGTAATGACCACCCTCGATGGCTATCCGTTGGCGCGCCAGGGTAAAGCTGGTATTGCCCTGTCTTTATCCGCGGTCAGTTCGTTCATCGGCAGCATTATCGCCACCTGCGGCGTGGTGTTGTTTGCGCCGCTATTGGCGAAATGGGCCGTGGCGTTTGGCCCTGCCGAATACTTTGTACTGATGATTTTCGCCATTGCCTGCCTCGGCGGCATGGTCGGTGACAAACCGGTAAAAACCCTGATGGCCGCGCTGATTGGCCTGGCACTTGCCACCGTTGGGGTGGACTCGACCACCGGTGTCTACCGCTTTACCTTCGGCAGCGTCAGCCTCTCGGACGGCATCCAGTTCGTCATCGTGGTGATCGGCTTCTTCAGTGTCAGTGAAGTGCTGTTGATGCTGGAAAAAACCCACAACGGTCAAAAAGCGGTCAAGGCCAGCGGCCGCCTGTTGTTCAACTTCAAAGAGTTCTGCTTCACCTTCTGGACCATGGTGCGTAGCGCCGTCGCCGGTTTTGTCATCGGCACCTTGCCTGGCGCCGGTGCAACCATTGCCAGCGCCATGACCTACATGACTGAAAAGCGCATGGCGGGTGACAGCGGTAAGTTCGGTGAAGGTGACCTGCGTGGTCTGGCCGCGCCAGAAGCCGCCAACAACGCTTCGGCTTGCGGCTCGCTGATCCCGATGCTGACGCTGGGTGTTCCAGGCTCTGGCACCACTGCCGTAATGATCGGCGCGCTGACTCTGTACAACATCACGCCAGGCCCACTGCTGTTTGAACAGCAACCCGATGTGGTTTGGGGCCTGATCGCTTCGCTGTTCATCGGCAACGTGATCCTGCTGGTGATGAACATCCCGCTGGTTGGCCTGTTCTCCCGCATGCTCAGCGTACCTAACTGGGTGCTGGTGCCTGCGATCACCGTGATCAGCATGGTCGGCGTATATGCCGTACACAGCACCACATTCGACCTGGTTCTGATGATTTTGCTCGGTGTGTTCGGCTACATCTTGCGCAAGCTCGACTTCCCGCTCTCGGCGGTGATTCTCGGCTTCGTACTGGGCGAACTCATGGAAGACAACCTGCGTCGCGCCTTGTCCATCTCGGCGGGCGACCTGGGCATCCTCTGGTCCAGCCCAATCACCCTGATCCTTTGGGCGCTGGTGGTGTTGATGCTTTCGCTGCCGGGTTTCCGTTGGTGGCGAGCGCGTAAAATGCGTATGGCGCATGCCTAACCTGCCCTTCCTGGCGCGCCTGCCTAGCTGGTGGGCGACGCCACTGATCGGTGCGGTCGGTGGCTATTTGGCCAGCCTTGTAGGCTGGCCTTTGCCTTGGATCATCGGCTCACTGCTTGCGGTCATCATTGCCCGTTGCAGTGGCTGGCTGGTGACCGAAGTGCCTTCGGGTCGCAAAGCCGGGCAATGGATAGTCTCCAGCGCCATCGGCCTGCACTTCACCAGTGAAGTCATGGGGCAACTGCATGATCATTTCGGAGTCATCCTAGCCGGTGCATTCGGCACCTTGCTCCTGAGCGTGATCGGCATTGCAGTATTGCGCCGATCAGGGGTTGATCGCGCCACTGCGTTTTTTTCCAGCATGCCGGGCGGTGCCAGCGAGATGGTGAATTTCGCCCAACGGCACAATGCCCAAACCGCCCGCGTTGCCGCAGCCCACAGCATGCGTTTATTGCTGGTGGTATTGATTGTTCCTGCGATATTTACCTGGAGCCTGCCCCCCATGGAGCGCCCTGCTCCAGCTCCTGTTGATTGGATGTGGCTGGCAATCCTGATGCCTGCCGGTGCGCTGCTAGCCATTATCTGGGGCAAGCTCAAGCAACCCAACCCCTGGATGCTTGGCCCTCTCACCGCTTGCGCCATTGCGGCCTGCACCTTTGACCTGCACATCGGCCTCCCGCCGGGCATGGGTCAAATAGGCCAATGGCTGATTGGCTGCGCACTGGGCTGTCACTTTGATCGAGCCTTTTTCCGCAGTGCTCCAGGCTTCTTGCTGCGCATCCTGCTGTTCACCTTGCTGGCGATGATCACCGCAGTATTGCTGGCCAAGGGCTTGGGCCTGATTGCCGAACAAGACCCAACCTCGTTGATGCTTGGCATGATGCCGGGCGGTATTACTGAACTCTGTCTCACCGCTGAGGCCTTACAACTGTCTGTGGCCTTGGTGACCGCACTGCAAGTGCTGCGCTTGTTTATGGTGATGTTCTTGGCTGAGCCTTTATTCAAGGTTTGGCAAAAGACTTGATCAAACACCAAACACAACAAAGACCACGTTTAACCCGCCATATGTGCGGGTTCTTTTTTACTGAAGATGTCAGGAACACAGTCGATCCGTAAAGCTGTCATAAGCTTGATGTCAGATAGTGTCTGAGGCAGTACGAGACAGAGGCAGGTTAAATGATACGACTCAAAGCTCTGGTCAGCGCAACGTTGCTCTGCATCACCCTAAGCGCATGCAGTATGGTCGGCTTTTCGTACAAGCACATGGACTGGTGGTTGATGTGGAAGATTGACGACGCCCTCAATCTCACGTCCGAGCAAAAAAATCAGCTCGAACCCCAGTTGCAGACCCTGTTGAACTGGCATTGCAGCGCAGAATTGCCCAATGCCATCAGTTGGCTGGAACAAAGCCAGCTGCTACTTGAGCAACCCGCGCCCAGCAGTGCAGCCATCAGCTTGCAAATCAAGCAGGTCGACACTGCCTTCAAGCGCATTGCCCGGCAGATCACATCTCCGGCCACGCAACTGCTTGGCGGCTTGTCCGACCAGCAGGTAGCCCATTTGTATGCGTTCCTGAAGGAGCAAAATCAGGAAGACCGAGAAGAGTTTATCGATCCGCCGCTTGCCACCCAGATCAGCGAGCGCAGCACGCGTATGCAAGAGCGCCTTGAACCGTGGCTTGGTCAGTTGAGTGCTGCGCAGATAAAGCGTATCGACAGCTGGTCAGCCAGCCTCGGCGAGCAAAATCGTATCTGGCTGGAGAACCGCTCAGCCTGGCAGAGTGCACTGCGCAGCGCCTTGGCAATCCGTCACACAGAAGCCTTTGCGGCGCGCCTGCGACCATTAATTGAGTCCCGTGAAGATTTCTACACCCAAGACTACAAGCAAGCCAATCCCAAAGCCCAGGCAGCACTGGCCGACTTGCTGAGCGATCTGGTTGGTCAGGCCACTGACCAACAGCATGCGCAGATCAGCAAGCGGCTGAACACGTTGCAAGCGCAACTGACACAGCAAGTCTGTATTCCGGCGGCGCCGTAATCTGCCGCAACGCTTCAGCTCAAGGCTTCAACCGTTAAAGGTAACTTCCAGTTGATCCCTTGCAACTCGTGCTGCTCGAGGAATTTATTGGCGCGGGTGAAGTGGCCGTTGCCAATAAAGCCGCGATAGGCTGATAAAGGCGAAGGATGCACCGAGCGCAAAATCAGGTGTTTGGTGCTATCGATCAACTTCTCTTTGCTCTGCGCATGGGCGCCCCACAGCATAAACACCACATGCTGCTGATGGCGGCTGACCGTTTCAATCACCTTGTCGGTAAAGAACTGCCAGCCTTTCTTGGCGTGGGAGCCCGCATTGGCGCGCTCTACCGTGAGTGAGGTGTTGAGCAACAACACGCCCTGCTCGGCCCATGACTGCAAGTAACCGTGCTGGGCAATATCGATATTCAGGTCGCGTTTTAGCTCTTTATAGATATTGAGCAAGGAAGGTGGCGTGGCGACGCCAGGTTGCACCGAGAAGCACATGCCGTGGGCCTGGCCCGGCCCGTGGTAGGGATCCTGACCGATGATGACCACTTTGACCTGATCCAGCGGCGTCGAATTGAATGCGCTGAAAATCATCGGTCCCGGCGGGTAAATTTCTTTGCCTGCCGCTTTTTCGGCGCGCAAAAACTCACCCAGCTGCTTCATATATGGCTGGTCAAACTCATGACTCAATGCCGCTTTCCAGCCTGCCTCAAGTTTGATGCGATCACTTGCGCTCATAGGTGTCTTGATGCCCAACAAGAATAAAAAATAAGACCCAGCCCGGAGTTGCTGTCGTTGCGCCGCGCCAAGCAGCGAAATGGTAACAGACCCATTGATTGGCCTGCATCACAGCCTTGGATACAGCTTGTAAGCCGCCACTAAGCTGCCAAGACTGAACCTCCATCGCCGAGGATACGCCCATGAACAGCTCAACCGAGACAGATGCCGTATCAGACCTGTCAGCCCCGCCTGCCGAGCCTCATTTCAGCCGTGAACAACTTGAACAGGCGCTGGATAAATCGCCTTTTGCCCAGCTCATCGGTTTTAGCCTGACCCATTACAGCGCGGGCTCGATCGAGATGGAGGTAGTTCCGCGCAAGGAACTGTGTCAGCACCATGGCTTCGTCCACGGCGCCGTAATCGGTTTTATGATCGACAGTGCCTGCGCCTGGGCGGCGGCTTCGATGGTCGGTGACGTAGTGACCAGCGAATACAAGGTCAACATGCTCGCCCCGGCGCTGGGCGAGAAATTGATTTGCCGCAGCGATGTGATCAAGGCCGGTAAACGCCAAGTGGTGACGCGTGCAGATGTTTTTGCAGTACGCGACGGCCAGCAAAAAATCGTCGCCACCGGCCTCGCCACCATCGCCCGCGTCTAGGCTGGACAGATCAACCCTGATGCAGCGCGCGGTAATGACTGGGCGCCATGCCGACCACTTTGCGAAACAGGCGCGAGAAGTAATACACATCCTCATAGCCCAGTTGCTCGGCAACCTGGCGAATGCCCTGCTCGCCCTCGTCAAGCAAGCGACAGGCGTGAGCCATTTTCAGCTGGATGAAGTCCTCAATCGGCGCTTGCCCGGTCAGCGCCCGATAGGTCTTGGCAAAGTGAAAACGGGACAACTTGAACTGCGCGGCCAGCTCGTCAAGACTCAAGCTGCCATGCAGGTGCGCGCGCATCACCGCTTGCACCGCATCGACATCCAGCACCCGGCCAGACTTCAGCTTGACTCGCGCCGGCAACACTGCAAGCGATGCCAGCAACGCCTGAAGCTGATGCGCCGCATAGATAAAATGGCGCAGGCCCAACCCCTGCTTGCGCAAGTTGAACAGTGCATCCAGCTCCGCCAACACCCGGGGTTGAACACCGATTCGCCACAATGGCCCCTTGCCCAGCGGGCGTAAAAAGTCGCCAACCAACTCGCCGTCAAAGTGAATCCAGTAGATGGTCCATGGCCTGGATTTGTCGGCGCCATAGGCATGGGGCTGGCCTTTGGGCAGAAGCAGCAAGTCGCCACCGGCCACATCCAATCGTCCATCAGCCGTCTCAAGCCAACCCTGGCCAGAGCGACAGTAGATCAACAAATAGTCATCCGGCGCCGAGCGCTGCATGCGGTGATTGAGCGCATTGGGATAGAAACCCAGGGCCAGGGGATAACAGCCTTGGGTCAGTGTATTTCGAGCCATGACCCGGCGCAGGCGCGGCGGCGTGATAAAGCGCAAGCCATTGGCGGGTAGCGGCCAACTGGAAGTTTCGACTTGGCTGTTCATTGGCTATCGTCCATTGCTAACGAATGCGTAAGGCCAAGATAGTCCATCTACCTGACAAGATCGTCAATCCACAAGCGTCACCACAAGCGCTATAACAAGCTGAAAATAACAATCAGACCCAATCAAGCATGGCGCAAAAGTCGCGCACAAGGTTGAGGTCTTCAGCGGAGGCAAGAATGTCCAAGACCATTCCCCAGTTGATCGAAGGCCAGTGGCGGCAAAGTCGCAGCAGTGAATTTATCGAAGTCACTGACCCTGCAACCCAAGAGGTGCTGGCGCTTGCGCCCAAAGCCACCGCTGAAGAAATTGAAACCGCAATCGCCAGCGCCAAGGCAGCCTTCCTGACCTGGCGTGAAGTGCCGGTGCCAGAACGGGCGCGGGTCATGCTGCGTTATCAGCATCTGCTCAAAGAGCATCACGATGAGCTTGCCGAAATTCTTGCGCAGGAAACCGGCAAGACCTTTGCCGATGCCAAAGGTGACGTCTGGCGCGGGATCGAGGTGGTCGAACAAGCCGCCAATATATCCAGCCTGATGATGGGCGAAACCGCTGAGAACGTTGCCCGCGATATCGATACCTCAAGCTGGATCCAGCCGCTGGGCGTCTGTGTCGGCATTACTCCATTCAACTTTCCGGCGATGATTCCGCTGTGGATGTTCCCGCTGGCTATTGCTGCGGGCAACAGCTTCATCCTCAAGCCTTCCGAGCAAGACCCTCTGACGCCCAACCGCCTGGCTGAACTGTTTATCGAAGCGGGTGCGCCCAAAGGTGTGCTGCAAGTGCTGCACGGCGCCCGCGAAGTGGTCGACAGCCTGCTCACCCACCCGGATGTTCGCGCCGTCTCGTTCGTCGGCTCTGTCCCGGTTGGCCAGCACGTGTATCGCACCGGCACCGCACACCTGAAGCGTGTGCAAGCCTTCGCCGGGGCGAAAAACCATATGGTGATCATGCCTGACGCCAACAAGGATCAGGTCTTGAGCAATTTGGTCGGCGCCAGCTGCGGTGCGGCGGGTCAGCGCTGCATGGCGATCAGCGTGGCGGTGTTTGTCGGCGAGTCGAAACAGTGGATTGATGAATTACGCGCGCAAATGGCCGAACTCAAGCCCGGTTACTGGAATGATGCTTCTGCCGCTTACGGTCCTCTGATCAACCAGCAAGCCAAGCAACGGGTCCTGCGGCTGATAGCCGAAGGTAAAGCCGAAGGCGCTGAATGCTTGCTGGATGGCTCGCAATGCCAGGTTGAAGGCTACCCCAACGGCAACTGGGTCGGACCGACATTATTCAGCGGCGTAACCCAGAAAATGGCGCTGTACCGCGAAGAAATCTTTGGCCCGGTGCTGGTGTGCATGCAGGTCGATACGCTGGAAGCAGCCATAGAGCTGGTCAACGCCAGTCCATACGGCAATGGCACTTCGATCTTCACCCGTTCCGGCGGCGCTGCGCGACGTTACCAACATGCCGTTGAAGTGGGCCAGGTCGGGATTAATGTCCCGGTGCCGGTGCCGCTGCCGTTTTTCTCCTTTACCGGCTGGAAAGGCTCGTTCTACGGTGACTTGCATGCATATGGTAAACAGGGCGTGCGTTTTTTCACCGAAACCAAGACGGTCACCAGCCGCTGGTTTGATGAAGACTCAGTGGCCAGCCACAACATGACGATCCAACTGAAATAACTCGCAGCGGGTGATTAAGCCTGAACAGGACATTCACCCGCCTTAACCGCATGTTTTCACGCTGCGAAAAGGACGAGCTATGGATTTTGAGTTAAGTGACGAACAGCGTTTGCTGGTCGCCAGCGCACAGGCATTCGCGCGCAAGGAACTGGCCCCGCATGCCGCGGACTGGGATCGTGATCACCACTTCCCGGTCGATGTTATTCGTCGCGCGGCGGATCAGGGTTTTCTCGGGTTGTACATTGATGAAGACAACGGCGGGCTTGGTCTTTCACGCCTGTCATCGGCGTTGATATTTGAACAGCTGGCAGCGGGATGCGTGGCCACTACCGCGTTTATCAGCATTCATAACATGGCCGCCTGGATGCTCGCCTCTTTCGCCGATCAGGCATTGAAAAAGCGCTGGCTACCCGGCCTGATCAGCGGTGAAAAACTGGCTTCATATTGCTTGACCGAGCCTGATGCAGGCTCTGATGCTGCCAATCTACGCACCCGCGCCAGACTCGACAGCGACACCTATGTGCTTGATGGCAGCAAGTGCTTTATCTCCGGCGCCGGTGCCACCGAAGTGCTCATCGTCATGGCGCGCACGGGTGCGGAAGGCGCCAAGGGCATCTCGTGTTTTTTGGTCCCGGCCGATACCGACGGCATCACCTACGGGCGCAATGAGCTGAAAATGGGCTGGTGCGCGCAACCGACCCGCACCATCACCTTCGCCAATGTACGCATACCCGCAGGCAATCGCATCGGCCCCGAAGGCCAGGGTTTTGTCTATGCCATGAAAGGCCTCGATGGCGGGCGCATCAACATTGCCAGTTGTTCGCTCGGTGCCGCACAGGCGGCGCTCGAACAGTCACTCGGCTATGTTGAACAGCGCAAGCAATTTGGCCAGCAACTTAGCGATTTCCAGTCGGTGCAGTTCAAGTTGGCAGACATGCTCACCGACCTTACCGCCAGCCGGCAAATGGTGCGCATGGCCGCAGCCAAACTGGATACCCAGCACAGCGAAGCCGGACTCTATTGTGCAATGGCCAAGCGCTTTGCCACCGACCATTGCTTCACCCTGTGTAACGAGGCGCTGCAAATTCATGGCGGCTATGGTTACTTAAACGACTATCCGCTGGAGCGCTGGGTGCGCGACAGCCGTGTGCATCAAATACTCGAAGGTACTAACGAAATCATGCGGGTCATCATCGCCCGCCGACTTTTGCAGCAAGACGGTATGCTCGATCGGCTGCTGTAAAACAAACAAGGTTCCTAATCAGGAGTTTTTATGACCACCGCAATAGAAGCCTACAACCCAAGCGCCTTTGACCTGACCCACAAGCTCACGGTCGAAAAGCACGCTCACACCGCCTTGATCACTATCAACCATCCGCCCGCCAATACCTGGGATCGTGAATCCCTGATTGGCCTGAAGCAACTGGTTGAACACCTTAACCGTGACGATGACATCTACGCACTGGTGATCACCGGCCAAGGCGGCAAGTTCTTCTCGGCAGGCGCCGATCTCAAGCTGTTTGCCGATGGCGACAAAGCCCGCGCCCGAGAAATGGCCCGTTTGTTTGGCCAAGCATTTGAAACCTTGCGTGATTTTCGTGGCGTGTCGATTGCCGCCATTAACGGCTTTGCCATGGGTGGCGGCCTTGAGTGCGCCCTGGCCTGCGACATTCGTATCGCCGAGCAGCAAGCCTTTATGGCGCTGCCAGAAGCAACCGTTGGCCTGCTGCCCTGCGCGGGCGGCACTCAGGCGTTGCCTTGGTTGATCGGTGAAGGCTGGGCCAAGCGCATGATCCTCTGCGGTGAGCGGGTTGATGCCAGCACAGCGTTGCGTATCGGCTTGGTCGAGCAAGTGGTTGAAGCCGGTGAGGCTCGTAATCACGCCCTGCTCCTGGCATCCAAGGTTGCCCGTCAAAGCCCGGTTGCCGTGCGCACCATCAAGCCTTTGTTGCAAGGCGCACGCGAACGCAACCCAAATAGCTGGCTGCCTGAGGAGCGCGAGCGCTTTGTCGACCTGTTCGATGCTGACGACACCCGCGAAGGGGTTAATGCATTTCTCGAAAAACGCGAGCCGCAGTGGCGTAACCGTTAAGGCGTGACTGGAAACTGATCCCGCCCTGAAGACCAGAATGGATAACCGATGAACGTAATTTTTGAAGAGTTTCCCTGCCTCCACGGCGTCAGTATTGGTGTGGCTACCCTTGATGCAGAGAAAAGCCTGAATGCGCTGACGCTGCCGATGATTGAAGCACTCGACAGCAAACTCGCCGCCTGGGCGGATGACCCGCAAATCGCCTGCGTCATGCTGCGCGGTAATGGCCCCAAAGCCTTTTGCGCTGGCGGTGATGTAGTGCAACTGGTTGAAGAGTGCCGCGCCCATCCCAACCAAGTACCGCCCTTGGCGCGACGCTTCTTCGCTGATGAATACCGTCTCGATTACCGCATTCATACCTTTCCCAAACCCTTTATCTGCTGGGCGCACGGGCATGTCCTGGGCGGCGGCATGGGCTTGATGCAAGGCGCCAGCACGCGCATTGTCACGCCTTCGAGTCGCTTGGGCATGCCTGAAATCAACATTGGTTTGTACCCTGATGTTGGCGGCAGTTGGTTTCTTGCGCGAATGCCAGGCGCGCTCGGTTTGTTCTTTGGTCTGACCGCCAGCGGCATGAATGCACGTGATGCGTTAGACCTTGATCTGGCTGATCGCTTTCTGCTCGACAGCCAGCAGGACGCGTTGCTCGACGGCTTGGTCCAGCTCAATTGGCAAACCCAGCCCGAAATGCAATTGCACAGCCTACTCAAAGCTCTTGAGCAACAAGCCATTGCTGAAATGCCTGAAGCGCAGTGGCTACCGCGCCGCTCGCGCATCGACCAATTGCTCGACCATGCCGACTTGCCAAGTGCCTACAACGCCTTGACCGCGCTGCAGAACGATGACGACAAGCTGCTTGCCCGCGCAGCCAAAACCCTGGCGGGCGGCTGCCCACTGACGGCATATCTGGTCTGGGAGCAAATTGCTCGCGCCAAACACCTGTCACTGGCCCAGGTGTTTCGCATGGAGTACGCCATGAGCTTGAACTGCTGCCGCCACCCGGAATTTCCTGAAGGGGTGCGCGCTCGCCTGGTCGATAAGGATCAAGCACCGAAGTGGCACTGGCCGGATATCGCCAGCATCAACACTGAAACCATCGCAGCGCACTTTGAACCGGTCTGGCAAGGCGAGCACCCATTGGCCGACCTCTAGACGTCGCACTTAACAGATAAGGAAAATAACAATGACAACTATCGCCTTTATCGGTCTGGGTAATATGGGCCTGCCAATGGCCCGCAACCTGCTCCACGCAGGGCACGCCTTGCGCGTCTTCGACTTGGTTGAAGCCTCGGTTGCGGAGCTTGCCAGTGAGGGGGCAACGGCTGCCAAAAGTGCCCATGACGCCGTGCTGGGCGCAGAAATTGTCGTCAGCATGCTGCCCGCCAGTCGTCATGTTGAAGGCTTGTACCTGGGCGAGTCGGGCCTATTTAACAGCCTGCAACCCGGAACCTTGGTACTGGAATGTTCCACCATTGCCCCGGAGTCTGCGCGCAAGGTGCACCAGGTCGCCGCTGAACGGAATATCCCTATGCTTGATGCCCCGGTTTCAGGCGGCACAGCCGGCGCGGCGGCGGGCACGCTGACATTCATGATTGGCGGTAAAACCGAGCATGTTGAGCAAGCACGACCAATCTTCGAATTGATGGGTAAGAATATTTTCCATGCAGGCCCCGACGGAGCCGGTCAAGTGGCCAAGGTGTGCAACAACCAGGTCTTGGCGGTGCAGATGATCGCCACAGCGGAAGCCATGGCCATGGGCGTTGCCAACGGTCTGGATCCGGCAACGCTAGCCG
Organism: Pseudomonas sp. RL_15y_Pfl2_60; assembly: GCF_963970595.1. Taxonomy (NCBI): domain Bacteria; kingdom Pseudomonadati; phylum Pseudomonadota; class Gammaproteobacteria; order Pseudomonadales; family Pseudomonadaceae; genus Pseudomonas; species Pseudomonas sp. RL_15y_Pfl2_60. The sequence continues at coordinate 461,047 of NZ_CAXAOE010000004.1, forward strand.
AGATCATGCGCCAGAGTTCAGGCGGCAACTGGACGCTGGAGAAGTACAACCCCTGGCCTGGCGTCATGGAAAATGCCCCAGCCAGCAAAGGCTACAGTGGAGGCTTTATGGCTGAGTTGATGGCCAAAGACTTGGGCCTTGCCCAGGAAACGGCGCAACATTTTGGCAACAGTGCGCCAATGGGCGCTCTGGCCTTGCAGCTCTACCGCATGCTGCTCAAGCAGGGCAAAGGCAAACAGGACTTCTCGGTCATCCAGCAGCTGTTTATCGATTAAGTCCAATCAGACGAGCGCTGTGACAGAGCAACAGCGCTCGTCTGCAAGTATCCTTATATACTGTATGACTATTTGGCTCAGTCAGACTTTCATAGGGATATTTTCAGTGATCAACGCTTTTTTGCTGCGCTACCGATTTCGCCTGTTGTTTGCCAGTAGCGTCTTGCTCACCTGCGTCAGCGGCTGGCCTGCACCAAGTCTAGTCTTGAAGTGGACGGCCTTTTCGCTGTTAGTACTCTCCGCCATGAACACCCTGCGCCACAAAGGCATACTGCTGAGAATTGCGCTGGCCTTGGGCATAGTGAACCTGAGCTTGTTCTTTCTGGATAAATACATCGTCATGCCCGGCCCGCTCAGTGATGGCGTTGGCCTGATCGCCTTCTACTTACTGGTGGTCTACGCACTGTTCAACCGGGTGATTCACCAGCGCCCGGTCACCCAAGAACTGCTCTACGGCCTGCTCGCCCTGTACCTACAATTGGCATTGGCCTTTGCCGCTGCATTCCACGTCATCAACAGCTTTGTACCCGATGCGTTCTGGAGCGAGCACAGTCCCTTGGAACTGCATGATTTCGTTTACTACAGCCTGGTCACCCTGACCACAGTGGGCTATGGCGACATACATGCATTAGCCCCCGGAGCACGCTTGTTAGCCGGCGCAGAGGCCGTAACAGGCGTGATGTTTATTGCCGTCGCTGTGGCTCGCACCCTGACACTGATGAGCGACAAAGACCCGCTTGACTAAGTTGCCCTGCATCGCAGCACCCACAGCAAAACACGCACCATTGCGATGCAGGAAGTCACTCAAGACACAGGCATCATTGCGCAACCCCCCATTCTAGAAGCCTCGTCTCAACTGGCACGATGTTCGCTTTAACTAGTTTGAAGCAGGACAACCCCGCCAGTGCCAAGCACTACGGGGACGCGGCTGACAATTTGCAAATGGCTGACTAGGGTTCCGGCTCACCGATAGTTCGATGAGCGGCTGGTCCGAGAGTTGGCGACCTCCAGTGAGGTTACACGGCGGGATAAAAGCCCGGGAGAACGCGCCTCATTTGAGGATCCGCCGCGAACTCCTGCCCGCCCAAATTCGAACTGGAGGTTCCCCATGCGTACACCCCGTCTGTTCTCCCTATTGGTTGCTGGTCTAGCGGTCGCAATCAGCATCAATGCCCCCGCTGCCCAAAAAGACAATTTCAGTGTGTGCTGGACCATCTACGCCGGCTGGATGCCTTGGGAATACGCCAAGGCACAGGGCATCGTCGACAAATGGGCGAAGAAGTACGACATCAATATTGATGTGGTGCAGATCAACGATTACGTCGAATCCATCAACCAATACACCGCAGGCCAGTTTGACGGTTGCACCATGACCAACATGGATGCGCTGACTATTCCTGCCGCCGGTGGCGTGGACTCCACCGCACTGGTCATCGGCGACTTCTCCAATGGCAACGATGGCGTGGTGATCAAGGGAGCCAACAAAACCCTGGCGGACCTCAAAGGCATGCCGGTCAACTTGGTTGAATTGTCGGTTTCGCACTACTTGCTGGCACGCGGTCTTGAACGCGCCGATCTCAGCGAGAAAGACCTCAAGGTAGTCAACACCTCAGACGCCGATATGGTCGCGGCCTTCCAGACCGATGACGTGCAGGCTGTCACCACCTGGAACCCATTGCTGGCCGAAATTGAAGCCACGCCCAACGTCACCAAAGTCTTTGACTCAAGCAAGATCCCTGGCGAGATCATCGACTTGATGGTGGTCAACAGCGACACCCTGAAAGACAACCCTGACTTCGGCAAAGCACTGACCGGCGCCTGGTATGAAGTCATGGCCACCATGAGCGCCGACACCGCTGAAGGCAAGGCCGCACGCGAAAGCATGGCCAAGGCTTCAGGCACTGACTTGGCCGGCTACGAAGCACAGCTTGCCGCCACCAAGATGTTCTACAACGCCAGCGACGCGGTGGCCTTCGCCAACAGCCCGAAACTGCCCGCGACAATGAGCAAAGTGGCGGAGTTCTCGTTCAGCCATGGCTTGCTCGGTGAAGGTGCGCAATCGGCTGAAGCGGTCGGCATGAGCTTCGCCAAGGGCGTTAGCACCGGTGACAAGAACAATATCAAGATGCGCTTCGACCCAAGCTTTATGCAAATGGCGGCAGATAACAGCCTGTAACCCATCGCAACTGCGGTTCGGCCACTGATCTGCCGAGCCGCAGAAGCGTCACCTGATACGGGATGACTTAATGCGCTTAATCAACCGCCACCCAGACAGAGCCGGTCGATTGATGCTGGTGTTGCTGCCTTTCGCACTGCTGCTGTTTGCCTATTTTGTCGGCTCGGCCAATCGCCTGGCGGAAAACGCCAACGACAAGCTGCTGCCCAGCGCCACACAAATGGTGGCCGCGGTTGATCGCCTGGCATTTACCGAAGACAAACGCAGCGGCAATTACCTGTTCTGGCAGGATACTTTATCGAGCCTCAAACGCTTGGGCATGGGCCTTGGCATCGCCGCAGTGGTTGGCCTGTGCCTGGGCATGGCCGCCGGTACCCTGCCGCTGCTGAGCGCACCGTTGTCGCCGTTGCTCACGGTGCTGTCGATGGTGCCACCGCTGGCGATCCTGCCGATTCTGTTCATCGTCTTTGGCTTGGGCGAGTTATCCAAAGTGATGCTGATCGTCATTGGCATCACCCCGGTGCTGGCCCGCGACCTTGAACAACGTGCCCGTGAAATCCCCACTGAATTGCTGATCAAGGCGCAAACCCTGGGCGCCAATACCTGGACGTTGATGCTGCGTGTGGTCTTGCCACATTTGCTGCCGCGCCTGCTGATTGCGTTGCGCTTGGTACTGGGCTCGGCGTGGCTGTTTCTGATCGCCGCCGAAGCAATCGCCAGCACCGATGGGCTCGGTTATCGAATATTCCTGGTACGCCGTTACCTGGCCATGGATGTGATCGTGCCCTATGTCATCTGGATCACCTTGCTTGCATGGCTGATGGACCTTGGGCTGCGTCAAGTCGCGCGGCTGGCATTCCCGTGGTACGAAGGAGCCAAGGCATGACCCAGGCCCAGCACAACAGTTTTATTGAAGTGAACAACGTCTGGCAGCAATACGCCGACCAAGTCGTGCTTGAGCGGCTAAACCTGTCGATCAGCGAAGGCGAGTTCTGCACCTTGGTCGGTGCCTCGGGCTGCGGTAAATCAACTTTCCTGCGCTTGCTGCTCGGCCAGGAGCGGCCAAGCAAAGGGCAAATCCTGCTTGCGGGCAAACCCTTGGCGGGCGAGCCGGATGCAAGCCGCGGCGTGGTCTTCCAGCGTTACTCGGTGTTTGCCCACCTGAGCGTGCTGGACAACGTGGCGATCGGCCTGGAGTTAGTGCAATCGCCCCTGCTCGGCCGGCTGTTTGGCAATGCCAAGCGCGAAGCACGCGAACAGGCTGCCGAGCTGCTGACCAAGGTCGGCTTGGGCCACGCGCTGGATAAATACCCAAGTCAGCTCTCAGGTGGCATGCAACAGCGCCTGGCCATTGCTCAAGCCTTGATCATGAAGCCCCGCGTCTTGCTGCTCGATGAGCCCTTCGGTGCGCTGGACCCAGGCATCCGCAAAGACATGCATGCCCTGCTGCTGGAGCTGTGGAACGAGATCAAACTCACCGTATTCATGGTCACCCACGACCTCTCGGAAGGGTTCAGCCTGGGCACCCGCCTGCTGGTGTTCGACAAGACTCGTATCGACCCGCATGCACCCAATGCCTTTGGCGCACGCATTACCTACGACATCCCCCTCAACCACCAACGTCGCGCCAGCCGCGCTACGTTCGATGAGCTACCTGCGCATGTTGCCGCTCGCCTGCAACCTGCTGTCTAAGGAGTTTTTGATGACTGCCTCATTAACCTTTCGCCCGACCCTGTACGAAGAGCTTGTCCCCGGTGGTGGCCACACCTCCTTTGTGCTCAAGCGTGGCCAACTGCTGCGTATCACCGACCTCGAAGGCAATGCCAATGCCAGCCTGTTGTTGCTCAATGCCCATGAGAAAAGCGAACGCTTGAGCCTGCCCGATACGCTCAAAGGCCAGCACACCGCCAAGCTCACCAGCGGCCATTGCCTTTACTCGGACATGGGCCGGGTACTGGCCGCCATCACCGCTGACACCTGCGGCTGGCACGACAGTTTTGGCGGTGTGCTCAATGCCCAGGAAGTGGCCGAGAAATACGGCGAAGGCAGCTATCAAGCCTTGCGCAACGGCTTCTACCGCAATGGTGTGGATAACTTGCTGGTTGAGATGGGCAAGTGGAATCTCAACCTGCAAGACCTGTTGATGTGCCTCAACCTGTTCAGCCGGGTCAGCGTTGACCGCGATGGCTGCTTCAAGTTTGAACCGGATAACTCGCAAGCCGGTGACTACATCGAACTCTATGCACCGATGGACACCTTGGTCGTGCTCACCGCGCTGCAACACCCCATGGACCCCAACCCAAACTACGCACCCAAACCGCTGCAACTGAGCTGGCACAAGGTCGAAAGCGACGGTATCAGCGTGCTGTGCCGCACCTCGCGCGAAGAAAACGCACGCGCCTTCCACAACACCGAACGCCTTTATATCTGAGGAGCGGCCCATGTCTGAACATCCGAACAGCCTGATACAGGGCAACAATCATCCTGAAGCCGCCGTCTTTCGTGCGCAGATTGGCGCTGGCGAGCCATTCATGACCGAAGTCAAGGCTGGACAAACCCTGCGCTTGCTCGACCTTGAAGGCAATCAAGCGGTCGATACCTTGTTCTACAGCGCGCGCAATCCGCGTGAGCGCTATGACGTGCAACGCACACTGCGCAAACAGAACCGCGTCTACCTGACCACCGGCACCGTGCTCTACTCCAACCTCGGCCAGCCCATGCTGACCATCACCGCCGACACCTGTGGCCGCCACGACACCCTCGGTGGCGCTTGCGCACAAGAAAGCAACACCGTGCGCTACGCCCTGGACAAGCGCTACATGCACAGCTGCCGCGACAACTTCCTGCGCGCCAGCCTGCACGACGGGCGCCTGAATAAAGCCGACATCAGCGCCAACATCAACTTCTTCATGAACGTGCCGGTCACGCCACAAGGTGGCTTGACCTTCGAAGACGGCATTTCCGCAGCTGGAAAATACGTCGAGTTACGCGCCGAGATGGACATCATCGTACTGATCTCCAACTGCCCGCAGCTCAACAACCCCTGTAACGGCTATAACCCGACACCTGCCGAGGTATTGATATGGGACTGATCAACGCACGGCTGCGCCAATGGCTGTTCAGCCTTTGCCAAAGCCGTTCAGGACAGTGCTTGCAGCCGCCTGAAAAGCCTGCGGCGACAAAGCCGCAACAGCACGACTAATAGAGCCACACCCAACATTCAGTCGCGGACGACCGTGGCGCAGCTCACTCACAGCGGGACGACCCGCTGCCCTTTCGAGGGACGCAAGATGTTCAACAAACTATTAATCGCCAACCGTGGCGCCATTGCCTGCCGCATTCTGCGCACCCTGCGCGACCTCGGCGTCCAAGGGGTTGCGGTGTATGCCGAAGCCGACGCCGCCAGCCTGCATATTCAAAAGGCTGATCAAGCATTCAGCCTCGGCGAGGGTCCCGCCGCCGACACCTACTTGCAGGTGCAGAGAATCCTTGCGATTGCCCGCGAGTCGGGGGCCACGGCGATTCATCCCGGCTATGGTTTTCTCTCCGAAAATGCCGCATTTGCTGAGGCTTGCGAAGCCGCTGGTATCGCCTTTGTCGGACCAACGCCCGAACAGCTGCGCATCTTCGGCCTTAAGCACACCGCCCGTGCCCTGGCCAAAGCGCAGGGCGTACCAATGCTCGAAGGCACCGGCTTGCTGGAAAATCTCGACGCGGCGCTGAGCGCTGGAGCAAGCGTCGGCTACCCGGTGATGCTCAAAAGTACGGCCGGTGGCGGCGGCATTGGCATGCGTGTTTGCCGTGATGCCGAGGAACTTGCGGACGCCTTTGAAACAGTCAAGCGCCTGGGCCAGAACAACTTTAGCGATGCCGGTGTATTTATCGAAAAATACATCGAGCATGCACGCCATCTTGAAGTGCAAATCTTCGGTGACGGCCTCGGTGAAGTGCTCGCCCTCGGCGTGCGCGATTGCTCGGTGCAACGGCGCAACCAGAAAGTCATCGAAGAAACCCCAGCGCCCAACCTGCCGAACGGCATGGACCTTGAGCTGTGCGCGGCCGCGATCAAGCTGGCCAAGGCAATCAATTACCGCAGCGCCGGCACCGTGGAGTTTGTTTACGACAGCCAGGCCGAGCGCTTTTACTTTCTCGAAGTCAACACCCGGCTACAAGTCGAGCACGGCGTCACCGAACAGGTCTGGGGTGTCGATCTGGTCAGTTGGATGATCGAATTAGCCGCCGGTGAACTGGCGCCGCTGGCGCAACTGCAAGCGCAACTCAAGCCAAACGGCCATGCCATCCAGGCGCGTGTCTATGCCGAGGACCCGGGGCGCGACTTTCAGCCGAGCCCCGGTTTACTGACGACGGTTAATTTTCCCGAGGCCGATGGCAAGGCGCTACGCATCGACACCTGGGTTGAAGCTGGCTGTGAAATCCCCGCCTATTTCGATCCGATGATCGCCAAGCTGATTTGCTGGGCGCCCGAGCGAGAAACCGCACGCATCCAACTGGCGAATGCACTGGGCGATACAACACTCTATGGAGTGGAAAACAACCGCGATTATCTGCGTCAGATCCTGGCCTACGGCCCCTTTGCCGAGGGCCAACCCTGGACGCGCTGCCTCGAAGGCTTGCGCTATCAAGCTGAAACCATTGAGGTGCTCAGTGCGGGCACCCAAACCAGCGTGCAGGATTATCCCGGCCGGCTCGGCTACTGGGCGGTTGGCGTCCCACCATCCGGACCAATGGATGATCGCGCGCTGCGTCTTGGCAACCGTTTGCTGGGCAATCCACAGGGCGCGGCGGCACTGGAAATCACCATGAGCGGGCCAAGCCTGCGTTTCAACACAGACGCGGTGATTGCCGTCACCGGCGCGGCCATCGCTCTGCAACTCGACGGGGTTGAGCAGCCACTGCACACGGCCATAAAAATCAATGCTGGCAGCGTCTTGAGCATTGGCAGCATCAATGGCAGTGGCGCACGCAGTTACCTGTGCCTGCGCGGCGGCATCGAAGTACCCGACTACCTGGGCAGCAAAAGCACCTTCACCCTCGGCCAGTTCGGCGGCCACGGTGGCCGGGCCTTACGTGCAGGCGATGTATTGCACCTCGCCAAACTGACTCATCCCGACAGCGGCGCCAGCCTGCCCGCGGCACTGTGCTGCGAACTGCCTGCCGTGCGCGAACTCCGGGTGATTTATGGCCCCCATGGCGCACCGGAATATTTCAGCGAAGACTACATCAACACCTTTTTCAACACCGCCTGGGAGGTTCACTTCAACTCCAGCCGCACCGGCGTGCGCCTGATCGGCCCGAAACCGCAATGGGTCCGTGACAGCGGCGGAGAAGCGGGGTTGCATCCGTCGAATATTCATGACAATCCCTACGCCGTAGGCGCGGTCGATTTCACTGGCGACATGCCGGTAATCCTCGGCCCCGACGGCCCGAGCCTGGGTGGCTTTGTTTGCCCGGTGACCATTATCGAAGCCGATCTGTGGCAACTCGGTCAGCTCAAGGCTGGCGACAAGGTCCGTTTCAGCGCCGTCGACATCAATACCGCCCGAGCCTTGGCACAGTCACGCCTCAGTGAACTCGACGCATTGAGCGCGCAAACCTACGCCGCATCCTTGAGCAACTGGGAAACGCCTGCCAACCCTGTCTCACTGACCTCGCCGATTGTGCTTGATCTGGGCCAAGACGATACCCGGCTGGTTGCACGGCTTTCCGGAGACACCCACTTGCTGTTGGAGATCGGTGCGCCTGAGCTGGATCTGGTCTTGCGCTTTCGCGCCCACGCCCTGATGCAGGCACTGGAGAGCAAAGCACTTGCGGGCGTAATCGACCTGACGCCTGGCATTCGTTCGCTGCAAGTTCACTATCAACCAGAGACGCTGAGCCTGGACGCTTTGCTGGCGATTATTGCAGGTGAATGGGACGCCGTTTGCGCCAGCCAAAACCTGACGGTGCCTTCGCGCATTGTCCATTTGCCGCTGTCCTGGGATGACCCGGCCTGCCAACTGGCAATCGAAAAATACATGACCACGGTGCGCAAGGATGCGCCCTGGTGCCCAAGCAACCTGGAATTCATCCGTCGTATCAACGACCTCGAAAACCTTGACGAGGTATATCGCACGGTATTTGAAGCCAGCTATCTGGTCATGGGCCTTGGCGACGTTTATCTCGGCGCACCGGTGGCCACACCGCTCGACCCGCGTCACCGTTTGGTCACCACCAAGTACAACCCGGCGCGCACCTGGACCGCAGAAAACTCAGTGGGCATCGGCGGGGCCTATATGTGCGTGTACGGCATGGAAGGCCCGGGCGGCTATCAGTTTGTGGGGCGCACACTGCAGATGTGGAATCGTTATCGCGAAGTGGCTGCATTCGCCGGTAAGCCCTGGTTGCTAAGGTTCTTCGACCAGATTCGCTTCTACCCGGTCAGCCCTGAAGAGCTGCTGAAAATCCGCCGCGACTTCCCGCTCGGGCGCTTTGACTTACGCATCGAACACAGCCAATTGTCACTGGCTGACTATCAGCAATTCCTGGCTAGCGAAGCCGACGAGATCGCTGCATTTCGCCGTCAACAACGCAACGCCTTTGACGCCGAGCGCCAGCGCTGGATCGACAGCGGCCAAGCCCATTTTGACAGCGAAGAAGCAGCGCCAGAACAGCTCGAAGACGCGCCTTTAAGCGTTGGGCAGCACGCGATCGAAAGCCATATCGCCGGCAATCTTTGGCAGGTTCAGGTCAGCGAGGGCAGTCGCGTCAACGCTGGCGATGTACTGGTGATTCTCGAATCGATGAAGATGGAGATCCCATTGCTCGCCCCGCACGACGGCATCATCAAGAGCATCAGCGTACAGCCGGGGTCTGCAATTCGTGCAGGCCAGCGCGTGGCGGTGCTCGAACAGTAGTCATTGAGCCGCCAAAGGCCGTATCCGGCAGGCTCACTCAGCATGGGAATCCTGACAATGAAACATCAATTCGATTTACGCCTCAGCGCCTTACGCGATGCTTATGCAAGCCTGGCACTCACGCCGCGCCAGGTCATCACTGCCTTGCGCGAGCAGGCTGGAGCACTCAATCCTGAGTTCAACCTGTTTATCCACTTGTTAACTGACGCCGAACAAGAACCTTATCTTGCCGCGCTGGATGACCGCTCTCCAGATGAGTTACCGCTGTACGGTGTGCCCTTTGCGATCAAGGACAATATCGATCTGGCGGACATTGCCACCACCGCTGCATGCCCGGCCTTTGCCTACACCCCAACCCAAAGCGCCACTGTGGTCGAGCAGTTAATTGCCCTGGGCGCAGTGCCCATGGGCAAAACCAACCTCGATCAATTTGCCACCGGCCTCAACGGCACACGCTCGCCCTATGGCGAATGCCGCAACAGTGTGCACCCGGATTACCCATCTGGCGGCTCCAGCGCTGGCTCATCACTGGCTGTCGCCCTGGGCCTCGCCAGTTTTGCCTTGGGCACCGACACCGCAGGCTCTGGCCGGGTCCCGGCAGCACTGAATAACCTTGTCGGCCTCAAAGCCAGCAAGGGTTTGATCTCCACTGCCGGCGTCGTGCCCGCCTGTCGCACGCTGGACTGCGTAACCTTTTTTACCGCAACAGCAGCAGAAGCCAGCCAGTTACTGGCCCTGACCGCTGAGCTGGACCCTCGCGACGAATACAGCCGTGCCAACCCCATGTGGAACGCAGCCAATGCCTTCGGGACTCCTCGCCCCTTCCGTTTTGGCGTGCCCAAGCAGCTTGAGTTCCTGGGCTGTAGCGAAAGCCCAGCCCTATTTTCAGCCACCGTTGAGCAGCTCAAGGCACTGGGTGGTGAAGCGGTCGAAATCGACTTCTCGCCCTTTCTGGAAGCCGCACGCCTGCTCTATGAAGGCCCCTGGGTAGCAGAGCGCTACAGCGTCGCCGGTGAGCTGATCGAAGCGCAACCGGAGGCTGTCTTGCCGGTGATCCATGCCGTACTGGCTAAAGCGCCGGGCACCACGGCAGTCGATGCCTTTCGCTCGCAGTATCGCTTGCAGGCACTCAAGGCGATCTGTCAGCCGATCATGGACAGCGTTGACTGCGTCCTGACGCCTGCGTATCCGCGCCCGGTGACATTGGCTGAACTGCATGCCGAGCCGGTGGCACGCAACTCGGACCTTGGCTACTACACCAACTTCATGAACATGCTCGACTATGCGGCAGTCGCCGTGCCAGCAGGCTTTATGGACAATGGCTTGCCTTGGGGTGTGACCCTGTTCGGCCGCGTGTTTACCGATCAATACCTGCTCAGCATCGCCAATGCCTTGCAGCACCAGCACAGCTTGCCGCTGAGCGGCGATCGCCCGGCAGACTGCAGCCTGCCCGCCAATCCGGCAGGCAATGACCTGGCCCGCGTTGTGGTGTGCGGCGCGCACTTGCAAGGCTGCCCGCTGAATTGGCAACTGCTCAAGCGCGGCGCCAGGCTGCTTGAGGCAACCCACAGCTCGCCTGACTATCAACTCTATGCGCTAGCGGGCGGCCCGCCATTTCGCCCGGGCATGGTGCGGGTTGCCGAAGGGGGCGCGGCAATCGAAGTTGAAGTCTGGGAATTGCCAAGCAGTGAACTGGGCTCATTTCTGTGCGGTATTCCGGCACCGCTCGGACTGGGCAAAGTACAGCTGGCGGATGGTCGCTGGGAAGTGGGCTTCATCTGCGAGCAGCAAGGCATCGAAGGGGCGCAGAACATTACCGAACTCGGCGGCTGGCGCGCCTATATGCAAACCAAAGCCTAAGCGGTGGCGCTGTGCGTGATTGGCAAACAACAATCACGTGCAGCGGATGGGCAAAACGCTGTGCGCAGCATGGTTTTGCGCTACAGGCAGCAGAAGCGCTTTATACTGCTGCCATTCTGGTCACTCACTCGCTGTTGATATTAAGCCATGCACACTTCCGCGAACACTTGCCCCCTGTGTGGCCAGCCCAACCAATGCGCTCAGGCAACTGTGACTGCGCCGGTTACAAGCTGCTGGTGCTTTGCTGAAAAGATCTCACCCGAGGTATTAGAAAAGATTCCAGCCGGTATTGATCGCAGTTGCATTTGCCCGCGCTGCGCTAAAGGTCTTGCAGCCACTGAAGGTGAGCCGCCCGCAGTCAGCAGACCCGAGCGGTAAGCCAATGCGTCTCGACCGGCTACTCAGCAACTTGCCGAACCTGAACCGGCAGGACGTGCGTCAGCTTATCGCCAATGGCCGGGTGCAGGTTGATGGTCTGTGCTGCCGGGAGTCGCGCTGCGATATCACGGTTTTCAATCGGGTCGAACTGGATAATCAAGTCGTCCAGGCAGGCAAGCCAGCACGCTATTTCATGCTTAACAAACCGATCGGCGTGGTCAGCGCGACTGAACATCCAGCGCATCAAACCGTCATCGACTTGCTCAATGAACCGGACAAGCACGAGTTGCACCTGGCAGGTCGCCTCGACCTCAACACCAGCGGCCTGTTGTTAATAACCAATGACGGGCAATGGTCGCGCCGCGTGACCCAGCCGACCAGCAAGCAAGCCAAGGTTTATTGGGTCTCAACTGAACAGCCCATCGAGGCGCATTACGCAGACACCTTTGCAGCGGGCCTGTACTTCAAGTTCGAAGACCTCACCACCCTGCCCGCCAGGCTTGAAATCCTGGCCACCTACAACGCGCGGCTGTGGTTGCATGAAGGCCGCTATCATCAGGTCAAGCGCATGTTCGGCCACTTTCAGAACAGAGTCATCGGCCTGCACCGCGAGCGCGTTGGAGCAATAGAACTCGACCCACAACTCGCACCGGGTCAATATCGCGCACTCACACCCGATGAAATCGCCAGCGTTTAATCCGACGTTGCGGCACATCAACGAGCGACAATTGATCAACCACCGATAAACGGCAGGCAATCGCCTTAATAAATGCTTGTCAGCACCGCAAGCGGCTGCTTAAATCCAATCACAAGGTGAAAAGTGACTGGACAGTCACAAACACCATCTAAGCGCTCTTTTGGTTTCTTGCGCTCTGCGCAAATTGGGTTCCTGCCTGGTTACAAGACACCCTCCACAGCCTCCCAGGCTGCGGAGCGGTCGCTCTATTTCAGCCCTTACCGATTGATCAAAAATAATCCAATAAAATCCACGTCTGACATCGCTTTGTCACGTCCAGGCGTTTACCTATTGCCCTGCTCTAGTTCGGTTTACGCAGCTGCGTAAGCCATGGTTTGGATTGCGCCAAGAGGAAACGACATGAAGCCAATTACAGCTGTCGTCGATATTCACAGGACGTTCAAGGTACACACGGAGTTCCATGCCAACCCAATGGCCCGCAAGACCATCATTCTGGTCAACGGCTCACTGGCAACCACCTCCTCATTCGCGCAAACGATCAAGTATCTGCAGCCACAGTTCAACGTGGTGCTCTACGATCAGCCCTATGCCGGGCAATCAAAAGCGCATAACAGCAACCTTCAGCCGATCAGCAAAGAAGATGAAGCCAACATCTTGCTTGAGCTGATTGAACACTTTGAAGCCAACTACCTGATGTCGTTTTCCTGGGGGGGTGTCGCCGCAATGCTGGCGCTGGCCAAACGTCCTGAGCGTATCGAGAAAGCGGTGATCAGCTCCTTCTCGCCGCTGCTCAACGAGCCAATGCTCGACTACCTGGAAAAAGGCCTGATCTACCTCAAGGCTGTTGATCGCGATGGTGTCGGCCACTTGGTCAATGACACCATCGGCAAGCATTTGCCCTCGCTGTTCAAGCGCTACAACTACCGTCACATCAGCCGCCTTGACGAGCACGAGTACCTGCAAATGCACGCGCATATCAACCAAGTCGTGCGTATGGAGGCTCACTGCCAGATGGAGTACTTGGCGCGTATCAACGTCCCGCTGCTGTTCGTCAACGGTGAGAAAGATGAATACACCACCGGACAAGACGTGCGTGTATTCGCTGACTACCTCGAAGACTGCCAGTTCGCGACCATCGAAGATGCCGGGCACTTCCTCGACATGGAACACAAAAGCGCGTGCCAGCAGAGCAAGGCCCTGCTGCTGAACTTTCTGCAACACACTGCGCAGCGCCACATTCGCTACCATGTCCAGCCACAAGCCATCGCGGTTTAACCGATGAAAGCAAGTACCAAGGCAGCCCCTGAAAAGTGATGTTCTGGCTTTATCAGGGGCTGTCTGTCGGTGAATCAGAGAAATAGCGATCGCTAGCGCTTCAATTTCCCCTGAACATCTGGTACAAAGTCACCCGCAAAAGCGGGCGTCGTATAATGGTATTACTCCAGCTTCCCAAGCTGATCACGCGGGTTCGATTCCCGCCGCCCGCTCCAGATTTTACAAGGCTTCCAGCTTAGCCAAGCGACACTCAATAAGCTGCGGTTACAGTCAGCATGCATCAGTCAAACCTATGCATGCACCTGCTTAATGAATAAGCAACTGATTATCGAAAACCTGCCACACCTGAAAACAACACAACCACACACCTCTCCTGTAAGTGCTCCAGCGCGATCTAAAAACTGGCCATGGCTGGCTCGAATAGGTCATCCGTTTGGCTTGTTGGCAATCAGGGCCTACTTGGCGTAGACCGTCCACAGCTGATCAAGTCGCGTCGTATAACCCGGGCTCATCAGTTCACGGCGCATGCCCCAGGCGGGGGTTACTGGCACACCAGCGGGTCGCATGGTGCCCTTCCCCCACTTGGCGTTGATCGAGTCCATCACATGCATCACCTTCTCTGATGCAGCTGGCTGGGTGATTGCAAACATATCGTCCGTGAACTCGCCGCGTTGCCGCAGATCCAGAAGCAACACCTCTGCCTTGCTGAATGCATAACCTTCCTTGAACGCCTCGCCAAGCCCGTCTACTGCGGCCTTGGTGATTTGTCGGGTATCGTCAGTCGGGTAAGGCAGTTCACAAATCACGCCGCGCGCAAACTTTGGCTCATCCGGATTGAACATGCCCGTGCGGATACTCACCCTCACTTTTTTGCACAAAGAACCCTGAGCCCTCAACCTCTCGCACGCCTGTGCTGCATATGTGGCAACGGCTTCGCGAATAAGCGCGATGTCGTGTAATCGATTGCCAAACATCCGCGAACAGCATATTTCCTGCTTAGGCGGCGCCATTTGTTCAAGTTCAAGGCAGGGCAAGCCGCGCAGCTCACGGGCGGTCTTCTCGATGACCACGCTGAACTGCTTACGCAATGCCCAGGCATCAGACTGCGCCAAGTCCCACGCAGTATGGATATTCATACGGTTTAGATGCTCTGTCATGCGACGCCCAACACCCCAGACCTCGCTCACATCAATAACCTTGAGTAATTTGTCGCGCCGGTCAGGGTCACGGATGTCCATTACCCCGCCTGATTGACGCAACCATCGTTTAGCTGCGTGATTGGCCAGCTTTGCTAGAGTCTTTGTCCCGGCGATGCCTACGCCCGTTGGTATTCCGGTGCTGCGCAAGACCTGCGCGCGCAGCTCCCGACCTAGCGTTTCGACCTGAGCATTCGGGATACCCGTCAGATCGGCAAAGGCTTCATCAATCGAATACACCTCGAGCGCTGGTACCAGCGATTCGATCACAGTCATCACTCGCTGGCTCATATCGCCATACAGCGCATAGTTGCTGCTGAATGCGACGATGCCGTGTTGCCGCAACTTGGCTTTGATTTGAAAGTACGGCTCACCCATCTTGATAAATGGTTTTGCATCCGCCGAGCGGGCGATTACGCAGCCATCGTTATTCGACAGAACCACAATCGGAGTGCGCTGTAAGTCAGGCCTGAATACCCGCTCACAGCTTGCGTAAAAGCTATTGCAGTCGATCAGCGCAAAAATCGGTTCAGGCGATGTCATGGCAGCGCACACTGAAACGCACCACGCCCCACAGGCTCAACTCGTCGTTTTCCATGATGTAGCGCGGCAAATACTTCGTATTTTCTGAGCGCAGCACCACTAATTTGCCCTCACGGCAGAAGCGCTTCACCAGAGGCTCATTGTTCAAAGCAGCGACGACAATTGACCCATGTTTAGCCTCACGCGACCGATCAACAATCAGCAGGTCGCCATCTTCAATACCGGCAAGCACCATGCTGTCACCCGCTACCTTTACCAAGTAGGTGTGAGGCGCCCGCAGGTTAAACAACTCATCCAGTGAGATATCCTGCTCCAGGTGATCCTGCGCAGGGCTAGGAAAGCCAGCAGGCACCCGAAAGGCGAAGTACGGGTAAAGAACACCGTCAAAAGCGAGGTGGCCCAGAAATTCAATGCTCATACTGCAAACCCAAATACTGTATATAAATACAGTAAAGCACAACCACGCTAACCATAAAAAGCCAGTCACCGACCAACGGAAATAAAAACCGCTCTAAAGCCAGCGCGACTGACGTTTGCGTCGTACTTGCGCCGGAACCCTGCGATCACACCTGGCGCTTCCACTGCCCCGGCGGGCAACCTGTCCAGCGGCTGAAGGCGCGGGAGAAACTAGCCGCCTCGGCGTAACCCAAGCGCTGAGCAATGCTGTTGAGATCCAGGCGTGAGTCGCTGAGCAGGCGTTCAGCCAGACGTTGCTTGATCTGCTCGTTGAGCTGCTGAAAGGAATGCCCCTCACTCGCCAAACGCCGATGCAGGGTACGCTCGGACAGCCCAAGGCGCTCGGCCACCGCACGGCTGCTTAGCAAACGGGCCGAATCACCAATCAACACCTGCTGCACCAGCCGCGCGGTCATGGCCTTGGCCAGGCGGTGGGAAATGTCCAAGCACAGGCGCTCGCACAGTTGCTCGCCCTCGCTGTGGGCGCTGATGTGTGCCTGCGGCAGCTTGAACTTCAGATCGGCATGGGAAAACAGAATGCCATTGCGCCTGGCATCAAAACGCAGCGGATAAGGAAAGTCGCGCTGCAGGGCGCTCAGGTCTGCCGGCGCGCAGCTCATCATCTCCACCGCCAGAGGTTCAACCGGCCGTTGCAGCAGTTCGCCAGCCACACCCAGGCAAGCAGACAGCCCCCGCTCGATAACAAAGACGCGGGCATCCTGCGGCAGTACGCTGGCATCAAACAGCAGCCACATGCCGCGCCGATCTGGCTCGGTGTGGGCAGGGCACAGGGTCAATGCCAACAACTGGAAACGGCTGAAGGTGGCAAATGCCTCGCCAAGTGTACGACTGGCAAGCATGGTGAAGCCCAGCAGGCCCAAGGAGGTCAAGTGATAGCGCTGCCCTGCGACAAAACCCAACCCCGGCCGACCGGCATGCTCGATCAGGTTGCGGATAACCGCCAGCTCCTGCCAGGCCTCGATCTGAGCATTACGTTGTTGCAGCGTGGCGCTGCTAATGGCGCTGCCGATCAGGCAAGTAGGAGCGTCGATGCCGACGGCCTGAGCGGTTTCCAATAGATAACGTACGCCGGTGAGCGGACGAGTCTGACGCCAGTCCATCAGCAGAATCCTTGCATCGGGCAAGCTCCCAGAGCCTGTATCGCCATGGCAGTGATTATCATTTTTTGGCAGTTTTTATCATGGCTGAGCCTAGCACTCGCCCTGCATTCTGTAAGCACTCCAATAATAATGAGTGCGAGCCATGAGCGAATTTATTTACAGCCTGCCCAGCCATAACCGCGCCGCCAGCTACCAGCACTTTCGCGCCACCCCAAGCACCGGCGCCATAGGCGCAGATATTGAAGAACTCGACCTGACCAGCCTGAGCGACGAAGGCTTCGCCGAACTGCGCCAGGCCCTGCTTGCCCATAAGGTCGTCTTTATCCGCGACCAGTCCCTGAGCGTGAGTGACCTGGAGCGCGTCACCCAACATTTCGGCGAATTCGGTCGCGAACCCTACGTGACCTGCATGGATGACCATCCGCATGTGGTGCACGTGGTCAAGGAAGCAACCGAGAAAACGCCTTTCGTGTTCGGCGGTGCCTGGCATACCGACTGGACCTTTCAGGAGCGTCCGCCCGCATTCACCTTGCTTTACGGTCATGACATCCCGCCCTACGGCGGCGATACATGCTATGCCAACCTGGCGCTGGCCTACGAATGGCTGTCGCCGGGCATGAAGAAACTACTCGCCAGCCTCGATGCGGTGCACAGCCCGGAAATGGCCTATGGGGTCAATGCCCGGCACAACGCTTTGCTGGAAAACATGGCCATCCGCTACGGCAGCGACACCTCAAGCGAGGTACGTAGCCACCCGCTGGTGACCACGCATCCGGAAACCGGGCAAAAGGTGCTGTTTATCAACCCGGCCTACACCTCGGGCATCAAGGGCTTGCGCCCCGACGAAGCGCGACCGCTGCTGGACTATCTGTTCAAGCTGGCGACCACCGAGGCCTTTACCTGTCGCATGCGCTGGCGCCAGGGCACATTGGCGATCTGGGACAACCGCAGCACTTGGCATATGCCAGTGGCCGACTACCACGGCATGCGCCGCGAAATGTTCCGCACCACAGTGGTCGGTGAAGTGCCTAGCCGCTGATCTCCTGCAATCTGCGGATGCCTGCTCCGGATCGGGGCAGTCATTTGCTGAGCTGAAGTTTCCGATCTATAACTGTTCGGGTTAGAAATACAGGGGACGTTACACTCGGTCGCCCCCCTTTATCCGTGATGCATAGCCGCTCAAGCAATGACGCAAAAAAGCTCAAGATCACAATTCGACGCACAGTTATTGCGCCCTGCCGAACCAGGCGACGGCGATGCCTGGGCATTTGTGGTTCTGCCCAAAGCAGCAAGCGAAAAACTGCCGAGACGTGGCCGGGTAACGGTAGAGGGCCAGATCAACGACCAATACTTCCAGATGCTACTTGAACCCGATGGGCAAAAAAGCCACTGGCTGAAAATCAATGAGCAACTGCTAAAGAAGGCGGGTGCAAGTATTGGCGACGTTGTTACTTTTACCCTGATTGCTGTTGAGCAAGAGCCTGAGCCGCAAATCCCGCCGGACCTGAATCAGGCCTTGCAAGCACGAGCCGAGGCGCTGGCCACTTGGCAAGACACCACTACAATCGCCCGGCTTGACTGGATCCATTGGATTACATCGGCCAAACAAGCAAAGACGCGCAGCAAGCGGATCATTGATGCCTGCGACATGCTGTCATCGGGCAAGAAACGAGTTTGTTGTTTTGATCCTTCGGGCTACTACAGCAAGGTATTCAGCGCACCGCGTGCTGCCGATCAGGATTAACAGCTGCCGCTCCCCGCACACTCGCTCAACGTATCGAACCGATCCTTGCATTCAAGGGACTGGGCTGCGCCTATCTCTAGCCGTGCGTCGAGAGTTTTTGAGAATCATCATCAATTGGCCTGTATAATCCTTCGGTAACTTTTTGTGTCAAAGGAAAGAGGCTTATGTCCGTACATCGAGTAACCGGGTTGACGCGTGTAATCGGCGCCGGGGTTCTGTCCAGCGGCATGCTGTTCGCCAGTGCCGTGTACGCCGATGATCCGGTAACCCTGACGCTCTATAACGGCCAGCATGAAGCCACTGGCAAAGCCGTGGCCAAGGCGTTCGAGGAAAAGACCGGGATTAAGGTCCTGATCCGCAAAGGCGGTGGCGGCCAGCTGGCGAACCAGATCGCCGAAGAAGGCGAGCGCTCCCCGGCGGACATCATTTACACCGAAGAAGCACCGCCGCTAATCAAGCTGGGCAGCCAAGGCCTGCTGGCCAAGGTGGACCCAAGTACGCTGAAGCAGATTGATCCAAAATTCTCCGACGACAACGGCAACTGGCTTGGCATCACCTCGCGTGTACGCGTGCTGGCCTACAACCCGGACCTGATCACTGAAGCCGAACTGCCAAGCAGTGTGCTGGAAGTGGCCGATCCGGAGTGGGCCGGCAAGATCGCCTTTGTCCCCAGCAGCGGTGAATTCCTTGGCCAGACCGCCGCGGTCATCAGCATCAATGGTCGTGAGGCGGCTGAAGAGTGGCTGACCGGCCTCAAGGCGTTCGGCTCCACCTACACCAACAACGTCGTCGCCATGAAGGCGGTGGAGAATGGAGAAATCGGGGCAGCCTTGGTCAACAGCTACTACTGGACCGCGCTGAAGAAAGAAAAAGGCGAGCTCAAGTCCAAGCTGCACTACTTCGCCGATGGCGATGCGGGTGGTCTGTCCAGTGTTTCTGGTGCCGCTGTAATCAAGGCCAGCAAGCATCCGAAAGAAGCTCAGGCGTTCCTGGCGTTCATGATCAGTGATGAAGGGCAAAAAGCCATTTTGAGCAAATCCGCCGAGTACCCGGTTAACCCCAACGTTCAGGCTGACCCGCTGCTCAAGCCATACGACCAACTCAAGCCGCCAGCGATCACCGCAGCGCAAATTGGACTGGCTGAGGATGCACTGGAACTGCAACGCGAAGTCGGAATGAACTGATCATGCAACCCCAAGCGGTAACCCCTGACCTGTCGTTACCAACGGCAGGCCAAACCACGCGGCGGCGCAAGTCGCCGCCGATCTGGCTGCAGCTCCCGGTACTGGCTTTGCTGCTGGTAGCGGCCCTGCCGTTGTTCTTCGTAGTCGCCCGCGCCGCAGAAACCGGCTTTGCTGAAGCCTTTGCGCTGCTCTGGCGGCCGTTTGTCTTCGGCTTGCTGGCCAATACCATGAAGTTGATGGTCTTGGTGACTATTGGCTGCGCGGTGATCGGGCTGGGGCTGGCTTGGCTGGTCGAACGCAGCGACCTGCGCTGGCGTCGGCACTGGAACGTGCTGCTGTGCCTGCCGTTCGCCATTCCGTCGTTCGTCAGTGGCTTTACCTGGGTATCGATGAGCCCAATATTCGAAGGCTTGGGCGGGACTGTATTGGTGATGGTGCTGTCGAAGTACCCGCTGATTTACCTGCCCGTGGTGGCGACATTGCGCAGCCTCGATCCCGCCCTTGAAGAATCGGCACGCATGCTCGGGCTCAACCGTCGCCAGGTGTTCTGGCAGGTCACGCTGCCGCTGCTGCGCCCAGTGCTGATGGCCACCAGCTTGCTGGTTGCGATACACATGCTGGTTGAGTTCGGCGCACCGTCGATCATGCGTTATCAAACCTTCACCACCGCTATCTATCAACAGTTCGAGTTGGAATTTAATGGCAACAACGCGGCCATGCTTTCTGCACTACTGCTAGCGCTGTGCATGATACTTCTGTGGGGCGAGTTTCGCCTGCGCGGTCGTGGTTATGCACGCACCGGTCAAGGTGTCGCCCGCAGCGCGGCGCCGGTGCGCCTGGGCCGCTGGCAGGTGCCAGCGCAGTTGATGCTGCTGGTGTTGGTCATTATCGGTTGTGGTACACCGCTGACCATGTTGGCTTTTTGGATAATCGAGGGCAGTTCGGCCAGCTTTCCGGTCGCCGAGATTATGCAAACACTGTGGGCGTCGCTGTCCTACTCCTTCGGCGGTGCCTTGCTAAGTTGCCTGCTGGCGTTGCCAGTGTGCCTGGTGGTGGTGCGCTACTACGGGCGCATGGCTACACTCGCCGATCGTTTGCCCTACTTGCTCCACGCATTGCCGGGGCTGGTGATCGCTTTATCCTTTGTGTTCTTTGCCCTTGGCTACATGCCAGTGCTGTATCAAACCAGTATCCTGCTGCTGATTGCCTATGCGCTGTTGTTTATGCCGATGGCTCAAGGGCCGATTCGCGTGGCCCTGGAAAAAGCCTCGCCACAACTGGAAGAAGCTGCACGCACGCTGGGGCATACGCCCATTGCGACCTTTCTCCGGGTGACCCTGCCGATCATCTCGCCGGCCATCGGCGCTGGCTTCGTGCTGGTTTTTCTCGACTGCATGAAGGAACTGACTGCCACCTTGATCCTCGGCCCAACCGGTCTGGAGACCTTGGCAACAAAGGTCTGGTCCCATACCGGCAACCTGGAGTACGCCGGTGCGGCCCCCTATGCCGCGTTGATCGTACTGGTGTCTGGTCTACCGGTTTATCTGCTGACCACAAGGGCTTATCGCCACAAGGCACGTTGAAACCAGGGGGCTTGGCCACCGGCTAGCCCCCTGGATTTTCCACGCACAACAAGCAGCCCCTTTGCAGAACTCAACTCCTTCCCGACCCAAGGCTCATTCACGGAGCTCGACAGTTGAATAATTTTATCCTTTTCACCGGTGGCCCTGGCTCAGGAAAAACCGCCGTTATTGAGCAGATGAAAGCCCTTGGCCACAGATGCAAGGACGAAGTTGGCCGGATGGTGATTCGTCAGCAGCAAGCGCACGGGGGAGATGCTCTGCCGTGGAAAAATAAAACAGCGTTCAGGGATGAAATGGTCCGCGCTGAAATTGCCAGCTACAACCAGCAGCAAAACCTTGCCGAACCGGTGTTTTTCGACCGAGGCATTATCGATTGCCTCGGTTACTCGCTGCTTGAACAGCTCGATCTGCCTGCTGCCTTGTTAAACCTGGCCAACTCGATGACCTACAGCCGGCATGTTTTTATCTTCCCACCGTGGAAGCGTATCTACGAAAATGACGCTGAGCGTAAACAAAGCTTTGCCCAGGCGGTGCAAACCTACAACGCAATGGTCAATGTCTATCAGCAGTTCGGCTACGAACTGATTGAAGTCCCGTTGCTAACCGTCGGTGAGCGGGCAGGTTTTATTTTAGACAGGCTCAACTCGCATGCGCAGTCATGACTGCAGGCGCTCGCCAAACCATCAGAAGCTAGCGGACTAGGATCCAGACGATCAATACCGCAATGCCAACCACCACTGCAGCCAACCCAAAATTGACTGATTGCTTCTGATCATTCCTGGCGCGATCGGCAACCTTCTGGATGGCTCTTAACCCTTCACACACATCTCCACTTATCGCCAGCGCCTGGCCTTTGAAAAAATATTTTTCCTGCACTGCATCCAATTGTCTTTCTGCCGGGTAGTACCAGTAGCAGCCCACTAAATGCTGCTCCTTTTGCCTTATGGAGAGACTCGCATGAACGCTAAAAAAACTTTCAGCCTTGCCAGTGCTACCCTCGCAGCGGCCTGTATTTTTGCCACTGTACCTGCGGCCTATGCGCAGATGGATTTACCCGACAGCATCAAGGTGCCTGACGGCAACAAAGTTGCAATGGAAACTGTCGGTGTAGGCGAAATCACTTATGAGTGCCGTGACAAAGCCAGTGCTGCAGGCGAAACCGAGTGGGTATTTGTCGGTCCCAAGGCTGCCCTGAATGATCGCAGTGGCAAACAGGTTGGCGAGTATTTTGGTCCACCAGCGACCTGGCAAGCCAAAGACGGCTCGAAAGTCACCGGCACCCAGTTGGCAGTGGCGCCTGCTGGCGACGGCAACATTCCTTACCAGTTAGTCAAAGCCAATCCGGCTGAAGGCAAAGGGGCGATGAGCGGCGTGAGCTACATCCAGCGTGTCGCAATCAAAGGTGGCGTAGCCCCTGCCAAAGCGTGCACAGCCGAGACCAAAGGCAGCAAGGAGATCGTGAAATATCAAGCAGACTATATTTTCTGGTCTGCTAGCTAAGAACTCCGCTAATAGTGATCTGGTCAGGTTACGCATTTTGCAAAGTCGTCTAATCTGATCAGATCAAACCCCAGTCCGTGCGACTGGGGTATTTACTAATTAATGGCGTCTGAAGCTATTGTCCTTGCCTGAACCCACCTTTGATTATGAAGCTTGCTTGGCTAACTGCGCCCGAGGCGATCAGCAGGCTTTACGCATTTTGTACGATCAGGAAAGCGCGCGCCTGCTGGGCGTGGCCAAGCGTATTGTCGGCGATAATGCGCTGGCTGAAGACATCGTGCATGACGCATTTATCAAAATCTGGGCGCGAGCCAAAAGTTATGACTCATCGAGAGGTTCCGCCCGTGGCTGGATCTTCAGCGTGACGCGCCATCTGGCACTTAATTTCATCCGCGACAATGCCAACCATGCCATCGCCGGTGAACTCAACGATGAATCACTGGTAGATCAGGCATCGCCTGGCATTGCTGACACATTTGAGTATCGCGCACGTTCGGGGCGAATTTATACCTGCCTTGAACAACTGGAACCTGCACGGCGCAATTGCATCCTGCATGCCTATGTTGACGGCTACTCACATGCGCAAATCGCCCAGAAACTAGGCACGCCGCTTGGCACCGTCAAAGCCTGGATCAAACGCAGCCTGCTGGCGTTGCGGGAGTGCATGGGATGAGCAAGATAACTGGCAGCAACAGCCCAGAAAATATCGACGAACTGGCTAGCGAATATGTGCTCGGCACCTTGTCGGCTCAGCAGCGCAATGAGGTACGCAAGCGCATGGCGAGCGAGCCTGAACTGCGTGCGGCGGTCGATGGCTGGGAAAGACGCTTACTGGATCTGACCGAGCAAGCTGATGCGCAAACGCCCTCGCCTTTTCTGTGGCGGCGTGTGCAGCGCAGCATTAATTCAAGCCAGCAGCAGGGTTCATCAACAGCTGCCACATCTTGGTGGAATCTGTTGCCGCTGTGGCGCGGCCTTGCCGCCAGCGGTATCGCCGCAACATTGGTGCTGGCTGCTGTCTTGCTGCTACGCAGTGCACCCCTCAACGAAACAGCTTATCTAGTGGTGCTAGTGGCTCCGCAAGACAAAGCCCCGGGTTGGGTTATCCAAACCAGTAACCGGCAGGAAATCCAGTTGATACCGCTAGGTGTTGCCGAGGTGCCGCGCGACAAGGCGCTCGAATTCTGGACCAAAGGCGAGGATTGGCAAGCGCCGGTTTCCTTGGGCTTGGTCAAGCCTGGGCAAAAGCTGTCAATCTCGCTCGACAAGCTACCGCCACTGGCACCCAACCAACTGTTTGAGCTGACCCTGGAAAACCCCAATGGCTCAGCCACGGGTAAACCAACAGGACCGATACAATTTATTGGCCGTGCGGTGAAGGTTATATAAGCAGCTTTTACGCAGCGCCCTACGCTCAAATACTCAAGCGTATGGCCAGGGCGCTAAGGGTGATAAGCAAAATTGGCACCGTCAGTACGATGCCGGTCTTAAAGTAGTAACCCCAGCCAATCGTCATGTTCTTGCGCGCCAGGACGTGCAGCCACAACAGCGTGGCAAGGCTGCCGATTGGCGTGATCTTTGGCCCAAGGTCACAGCCAATGATATTGGCATAGATCATTGCCTTTTGAGTCACCCCGCTGACATCGGCGGCATGGATGGATAACGCCCCCACCAGCACGGTCGGCAGGTTATTCATCAGCGACGACAACAATGCAGTCAGCACGCCCGTCCCCAGAGTTGCGCCCCACACACCATATTCAGCAAACACATTGAGCAATTGCGCGATATGGTCAGTCAGCCCGGCGTTCTTCAGGCCGTACACCACCAGATACATACCCAGGGAAAACACCACGATTTGCCACGGTGCCTCCTTGAGCACTTTACGCGTTGAGATCACATGCCCGCGAGCCGCAATCAGATAGAGCACAAAAGCCGCTACCGCAGCGATCGCACTGATCGGTACACCTAAGGGCTCAAGTACAAACAAGCCAATCAGCAGCAGCGCCAGCACCCACCACCCAGCAATAAAGGTCGCCCGATCACGGATCGCCTCGACGGGAGGCTTGATATCCGCAAGGTTGTAGCTCGCCGGTAAATCCTTGCGGAAAAACCACATCAACATGCCCAGCGTGGCCGCGATACTGACCATATTGACCGGCACCATCACCGAGGCATACTCGCTGAAACTGATACCGAAATAGTCAGCGGTAACAATGTTCACCAGATTCGATATCACCAGCGGTAGGCTGGCTGTGTCGGCAATAAAGCCTGCGCCCATGACAAACGCCAGGGTTGCCGCCGGGGAAAAACGCAGCGCCAGCAGCATGGCGATAACGATTGGCGTAAGAATCAGCGCCGCGCCATCGTTGGCAAATAACGCAGAAACCACAGCACCCAACAAAATAATAAAAGCATAGAGTCGACGACTGCTACCGCCTCCCCACTTGGCCACATGCAGCGCCGCCCACTCGAAAAGCCCTGCTTCATCGAGCAATAAACTGATGATGATTATCGCGATGAACGCCCCGGTAGCGTTCCATACAATCTGCCAGACAGTCGGAATATCGCCAAAGCCAATCACCCCGAAGAGCAGAGCTAAAATGGCGCCAAAACTCGCACTCCAGCCGACACCAAGCCCCTTCGGCTGCCAGATAACCAAGGTGATGGTAATGATGAATATCGACAACGCGATCAGCATGCAGGCACTCGATTAGATAAGGATTGATCAGCCGCATATCGACTGATTTCGGGAAGTTTTTTCATTGCACAGGCGGCAAGTATTGCCCTCAAAGCATTGCTGGCTGGTTGCAAGTTTGAAGAGAAGCCAAACTGAAGTTCGGAACACAGGCTGTTGCCCGCATTTGCCGTCCACTTACTCGCAACAGCGACAGGTGCCGTGAAGTATTTAGCGGGCTCTGCTGCAGACATCGACAACAATACGTATGTTCAAGCCTCGCTGGCCATTCCAACAACGCTGTTGCCTGTGCAGCAATGCGGCCTTCTTCTTATAGGAAAGGGCGAATATATAGAAAACCCAAAGTGGGTAAAACCAGTATTTACATATGCTTGCCGCACCGGCCTAAGCCAATGAGCTTGCAGATGATCGAGAGCTCGACCTGGCGAACAGCTTGGAGCTGAAACAGGCATCGTTTCCCTGCTGAAGCAACGGTGAGGCTGTCGAAACCGACAACCTCGCCAGATGGAACCTAGGCCGGGGCGGTTGCATCATCCTCCAGCTCAGGCAAGTCCTCCTCACGCCTATGTGCCAGTTGATATAGCGCCGGCAGCACCAGCAAGGTCAGTGCTGTTGAAGACAGGATCCCACCGATAACCACAGTCGCCAGAGGCCGCTGCACTTCTGCCCCAGTGCCAGTTGCCAAGGCCATCGGAATGAACCCAAGCGACGCAACCAGTGCCGTCATCAACACCGGCCGCAAGCGGGTAATCGCGCCCTGGTTGATTGCAACCCCTAACGGCAGGCCCTCTTCACGCAGGTTGCGAATAAAGGAAATCATCACCAAGCCGTTCAATACCGCAACCCCTGAAAGTGCGATAAATCCCACCCCGGCTGAAATCGACAACGGGATATCGCGCAACCACAAAGCCATTACCCCGCCAGTGAGCGCAAAGGGAATACCGGTAAACACCAACAAGCCATCCTTAAGGTTGTTGAACATCATAAAGAGCAGCCCCAACACCAAGAACAGCGATACAGGCACCACAATTTGCAAGCGCTTGGCCGCCGATTGCAATTGCTCAAACTGGCCGCCCCAAAGTGTCCAATAACCTGCCGGAATCGTGACTTCGGAGTCGATTCGATTGGCGGCGTCCTCAACAAAGGAGCCTATATCACGGCCACGAACGTTGGCGCTGACCACGACCAGCCGCTTGCCGTTTTCACGGCTGATCTGGTTCGGCCCCAGCACCAGATCCAGCGAGGCCACTTCCGAGAGCGAGATAAATGCAATCGCATCACTGCTACTGCTGCTCGTCGCAGGTACAGGGATCAGCAGTCGAGACAAACCTTCAATATCAGTGCGCAAGGTATCGGATAACCGCACCACCATATCGAAACGACGGTCGCCCTCGAACAGAGTACCGGCCTTGCGGCCCCCGACAGCGACTGCGATGGTTTCTTGCACATCACCTACATTCAGCCCGTAGCGCGCGGCTTTATCGCGGTCGATATTGATGGTCAATACCGGTAAGCCAGTGGTCTGTTCGACCTTTACCTCTGAAGCGCCCTCTACCTTGTCCAGGGATTCGGCAATTTCTGCCGCGGTTTTGTTCAGTACATCCATATCATCGCCAAACACCTTCACTGCAACGTCACTGCGCACGCCTGAAATAAGCTCGTTAAAGCGCAGTTGGATCGGTTGTGACAGCTCATAGTTGCTGCCGGGAACAATCGCGCTGGCTTGCTGCAACTCGGCAATTAGCTGCTCACGGGGCTTATCCGGATCTGGCCATTCGGACTTGGGCTTGAGCATCACATAGCTGTCAGAGATATTCGGCGGCATGGGGTCAGAGGCAATTTCCGCAGTCCCGGTACGACCAAACACTCGCAACACCTCTGGTACTCGATCGACAATCACCTTTTCCAGGCGCTGCTGCATTTCAACCGATTGGGTCAGACTGGTACCGGGCACCCGCAGTGCTTGCAGCGCAAAGTCACCCTCACTCAAGCTCGGCACAAACTCACTGCCCATGCGACTGGCGACAAAGCCCGATAACACTATCGAAGCCAAGGCAAGGGTAAATGCTTTATTGCGATGACGCATGACCCAAGCCAGAACCGGCTCATAAGCCTGGCGGGCGCCCCGCATGATGAAATTCTCTTTCTCCTGAACTTTACCGGTAATAAACAGCGAGATTGCCGCTGGCACAAAAGTAACCGAGAGAATCATCGCGCCCAGCAAAGCGATCACGACTGTGAAGGCCATCGGATGAAACATTTTCCCTTCGACCCCGGTCAAGGCGAAGATCGGCAAGTACACGACCATAATGATCAATTGCCCGAAAATCAGTGCTCGACGTGCCTCTTTGGATGCAGCAAAGACCTCATGCAGCCGTTCAGAGCGAGTCAAGATACGTCCATGATGCTGTTGGGCATGGGCTAGGCGACGGATGGCGTTCTCCACAATCACCACGGCGCCATCTACGATAATGCCGAAGTCGAGCGCCCCCAGACTCATCAGGTTTGCGCTGACTTTATTGGTGAACATACCGGTAAAAGTAAACAGCATGGACAGCGGAATAACCGCAGCAACAATCAACGCAGCCCGGATATTGCCAAGGAACAAGAACAAGATCACGATCACCAGAATCGCGCCTTCGACAAGGTTAGTTTTCACCGTGACAATGGCTTTATCAACCAGATTGGTGCGGTCATAGACCGTTACTGCCGATACGCCTTCGGGCAGCGAGCGGTTGATATCCTTGAGCTTTGCTGCGACCGCCTGGGAAACACTCCGGCTATTTTCGCCAATCAACATGAACACGGTGCCAAGCACGACTTCGCGACCATTCTCGGTTGCCGCCCCCGTGCGCAGCTCACGGCCGATAGCTACATCAGCCACATTACTCACGCGAATCGGTGTGCCATCGACATTGGCAATGACTATGTTGGCGATATCCTCGGTACTCGCTACCTGGCCTGGTGCGCGAATAAGCAGTTGCTCACCGCTGCGTTCGATATAGCCAGCCCCCACGTTAGCATTGTTGCTTTCAAGCGCATTGAGCAGGTCCGTCAGTGTCAGTTTATAGGCAGCCAGACGCTTGGGGTCCGGTGCAATCTGAAACTCCTTGGCAAAGCCACCAATGGTGTTGATTTCCGCGACACCCGGCACATTGCGTAGTTGGGGCTTGATAATCCAGTCCTGGATTACCCGCAGATCCGTCGGGGTATACGCCGTACCATCTTCTTTCAAGGCGCCGGGTTCGGCCTCGACCGTCCACAGGAAAATCTCACCCAGGCCGGTGGATATAGGCCCCAATACCGCTTCAGTGCCTTCGGGCAATTGTTCCCGAGCCACCTGCAATCGCTCATTGACCAACTGCCGGGCAAAAAACAAATCGGTACCATCTTCAAAAATAGCGGTGACCTGCGACAGCCCCGAGCGCGAAAGCGAACGGGTTTGCTGGAGTCCAGGCAACCCAGCCATTGCCGTTTCGATTGGAAAGGTTATCCGCTGCTCGGTTTCCAGCGGACTGAACCCCGCCGCCGCCGTGTTGATTTGCACCTGCACATTGGTGATATCCGGAACGGCATCGATCGGCAGTTTTTGATAGCTTGCAATGCCCACACCGGCCATCGCCAGAACCGCGAACAGCACGATGATGCGCTGTTCTATAGCGAATTGAATAATGCGCTCAAACATAATTGGTTTCTCGTCGATGAAGGATCAGTGGGCGTGCTGGGCTGAGGACTTACCCAGTTCCGACTTGAGCGTGAAGCTGCCAACACTGGCGACTTCGGCGCCTGCAGCCAGCCCTTCGCTTATCTCGACGTAGCCACTGTCGCGAGCGCCCAGCACAATCGGTTGAGCGATAAAGCCACCATCTACACGGACAAATACAGCGGGCTGCTCCTCGACCGTTTGAATCGCCTGTTCAGGTAAAGTGATCCCTACATTGCGGGTTTGTGTGGCCAACAAGACCGAGACGAACAAGCCCGGCCGCCAGGCGCCTTGTGGATTTTTTACCGTGACGCGCGCGGTTGCCGTGCGGGTTTGCTCACCCAACAAGCTGCCCACGTATGACACCTCACCGCTTAGCTGAGTACCCAACTCCGGGGCACTGATCTTGACCCGCTTGCCGACCTGTACCTGGTTGAGGTCTTTGGGCGATATATTGAAAGTGGCCCAAACCTCAGACAGATCAGAAATGGTAAAAGTGTTGCTGGTTTCACTGACGACCTCGCCCAGCACTATGTGTTTTTCAACCACACTGCCATCGAACGGCGCACGCAACTCATAACGGCTACCGCCGTTTGTGCTGGCGCTACCACTAATGGCCGAGACTTTCTGGCGCGCGTTATTGAGCTGAATTTCGGCCTCTTGCAAATCCTGCTTGGCCTGCAGGTAATCCTGTTCAGCAGAAATCTTGTCCTGCCAAAGCTGGCGTTCGCGCTTGTAGGTGGTACGCGCCAGTTCTGCCCGGCGTTGCGCCGCAGCAAATTCGCTGCGTTGCTCAGATACCTGTTGGCTGGTGATCACGGCCAAGAGTTCGCCCTTCTTGACCTTTTGCCCAAGGGTTACGGCAACCGACTCAACCACGCCAGCAACACGCGGGACAACGTGTGCAGTGCGGTTCTCGTCAAAACGTATCTCTCCTGGCAGTGAGATCGAGGTGCTCAACTCACCCGGCGCAGCCGTCACCAACTCGATGCCTCCGGCCTTGAGTTGTTCGTCGGTTAATTCGATCTTGCCTTCTTGCTTATTGAATTCGAATGAACGCGTAATGCCGTCCAGCGTGACCTCTATCTGCGCCGTGAAATAATGCGGTTCGGCAATGCCTGTCGAACTGACATAGCGGTTATTTTCAGGCTTGAACTCCAGAGTCGAAACTGCTCCATTGGGCCGCTTAACCAGCATCTTTACGCTCGCCATGGAGTTGCCTTGCAGCGGTTGGCCATCGGCTGTGAGGTAAATTGTCATAGGCGCTTGGCCTGACTCATCCTCCACACTAACCAACTCAAGCGTTAAGCCATCCTGTTCAAACAAGGTACCGCCACGCGAACCGAGCAGCCCTGCTTGCTCATGATGCTCAGGATCATCATGGCCTTGAGCTTCAGCATGCGGATCTTCAGCCCCCTCGCTAGCCTCCTCGCTGTGATGCTCATTGTCTTGATGGCTCTCGACTTCTGCATGGGCGTCCGATTCTGCCCTGGCTGTAGACGAGGTGCTTTGCATCAGCCACCCGCCTCCAGCCACGCCAACAACTAAGGTGATCGCGATTGCGAGACTTTGTTTAGTGTCCATGACAACTCCTTGTTCAACGCTGAGCCCTGGCCGGTGCCAGACCGAACGACAGCGCATCGGTATTCTGTTGGCCTCGCGCAGCCTCGAATGGCCAAGGCGGGCGTCAGGCATGAATTCAAAAAAGGATTAACGGCTGGCGCTAAGTGCAGAAATGTCGCCGTAGATACGTTCAATCTGTACCCAGGCGTCGGTCGCATCGGCAATTGAGCGGATATATTGGCTGCGGGCGCTGATCAAGGTGCGTTGTGCATCAAGCACATCAATAAAACCGAACTTGCCCATTTCAAAACCGCGTGTTGCACTTTCCACCGCACTTTTTGCCCCAGGCAAAATGGTTTTATGCAGCGAACTGAGTTGCTCTTGGGCCGTTGCCCATTGCTCCAGCGCCAGTTGGGTTTGTGTGCGGATACGAATTTCAGTGGCGTTCCGCTGATCACGGGTTTGATCAGCACGGCGAGCAGCAGACAGGATGTTGCCTTGGTTACGATTAAAAATCGGAATCGGCATCGAGAATGCCAGCACATTGACCCGTTCGTTTTCGAGTGCGTCGTACTGGCTACCCACGGTCACGCTAAGATCAGGAATACGCTGACTCTGCTCCAAACGCAGAGAGGCTTCTTGCTGGTTGATTGCCATTTTCGCCAAGCGTAAATCAACAGTCTGGTTGACCCGGCTCAACAACGGCTCAGCCGCTGGCAAACGCGGCAAATCGTGAGCTTTGCCCTTTACCTGATCCAGGCCGATGCTGGCATCGCCCATAGTCGCAGCCAATTGTTGCAGCGCATTGGTTTGTTCCATCACCGCCCGGCGCACATCCAGACGGACTTCGGATAGCTGAACCTGCGCACGGGTTGTCTCTACCGGGGAGACCTTGCCTGCCTTGACTCGCCCTTCGGCAACCGTCAACGCACGTTGGGTTAAGACCAGCGACTCCTTGGCCAATGCAACTTGCTCCTTGGCCCGCAGCACGCTGTAGAAAGCTTGAATTACAGTGGCGCGCAACTGGTTGCGTGAGCCTTGCAGCTCAATGGACGCTGCATCCTGATTACGCTCAGCCAGATCGACTCGAGCCGAGCGCTTGCCACCCAATTCAATCGGCTGGGTAAATTGGATAGTTGAGGTACTTCGGTCACTGCGCGTGTCCTCAACCTCGAATGACACCTCTGGATTGGGTATCAATCCAGCCTGTTCACGGGCACCGGCCGCTATACCAATATTCCAGTCGGCAGCCGCGAGCTCCGGGTTTTGCTGAAATGCGCGCTCCAGCGCTTGAGCGACCGTCAATTCGGTAGGCTCAAGTGCGTAAGCACCTGTTGCGAAACTCGCAGTACATAAAGCAGCGACTGCAATGGCTGACCTAAGGTTGGCTCGCTTTGAGACGAACCCCTTGCACAGATTACCGACATCCAGCACTTGCACCTCCTGACAATACAGATACAACGCTGACGTCATTACTCACTGTTTACGCTCAACAGCCACTTGAACTTTTAACTTTATCCACGTCAGCAGTCGTTGTTGCGGGCAAATGTAGCGACGCCACGTTATCGGCAAGGTGACAGGGACATTACAAAACTGTAATTAACCAAACAGGGAACTTCTGGTGAATTAACATCGCATCATGAGCC
This sequence comes from Pseudomonas sp. RL_15y_Pfl2_60, assembly GCF_963970595.1. Lineage (NCBI taxonomy): Bacteria > Pseudomonadati > Pseudomonadota > Gammaproteobacteria > Pseudomonadales > Pseudomonadaceae > Pseudomonas > Pseudomonas sp. RL_15y_Pfl2_60. The sequence goes on from NZ_CAXAOE010000004.1 coordinate 493,556, forward strand.
CTAACTCACGCCGACATAAACGCAACAAACAGAAACAATTAACCGAGCAACAAACAGCCCAGAAACCACGTAGTACATGCGATGCAGCTTGACCCTGTACTGACTACAGGGTTTAACCTGCACGACTTTTCAGGCGCTACACTTATGTTTGATGTTCTTCAATCCACTCAACATGTGTACCGCTTACATTTATTAACACTCAAATCATGTAATCAACTTAGCGATATAAAATGCGCATACTTATTATTGAAGACGAGCAAAAAACTGCCGAATACTTACATCAGGGATTGACGGAAAGTGGTTATATTGTTGACCGCGCAGCGACGGGCATGGATGGCCTTCATTTCGTTGAGCAACACAGCTATGACCTGGTCATCCTCGATGTAAATCTGCCGGAGATGGACGGCTTCGAAGTGCTTGCACACATTCGCAAGAATGAAAGCACGCGGGTCATCATGCTGACTGCACGAGGGCGTTTGGCCGACAAGATCAAGGGCCTTGATCTTGGCGCGGACGATTACCTGGTCAAGCCTTTCGAGTTTCCTGAATTATTGGCCCGGATCAGGACCTTGCTCCGGCGCAGCGAGCAAATCGCGGTGCCAGAAGTATTGCGCGTATCCGAACTGGAACTCGACCCTGCTCGCCACCGGGCCTACCGCAACAACCAACGTATCGACCTGACCAGCAAGGAATTTGCCCTGCTGCACCTGTTAATGCGCCGCTCGGGTGAAGTGCTGACGCGCACCCAAATCATCTCCTTGGTCTGGGACATGAACTTTGACTGCGATACCAATGTTGTAGAAGTCGCAATCAGACGCTTGCGCTCTAAAATTGATGAACCCTTTGATAACAAGCTGATCCACACATTACGCGGTGTCGGGTACGTCCTAGAGGCCCGCGAATGAAGCCAGTCAGTTTGTCGATGCGCCTTGGCTTGTCGGTCATGCTGACAGGCGCCGCACTGGTCATAACCCTTGCCTCGCTCGCCTACCTGGCGCTGAGTCACCAATTGGAACTGCTCGCACAACAAAATCTGGACAGTAAGTTCGAGCAAATCCAGCACGACCTTTCGGTTGGAATGTCATTGGAACAGGTCGCAAGCCGCCCCCACGTACTGCTGGACTCAGTGACCGGGCATGACAATCTGAACCTGACCATATTCATTGCCAAGGACAACACGCGCCAGTTGCTCAGCATCGGCAAGGAGCACTTTGATCCGCAGCTTTCCAGGCTCAATGTCCGGGACGTGAAAACCTTCCATACTTGGATCAACCACAACGGCAGCAAAATGCTCACCCTCTCGATTATCATGCAATTAGCCGATGGCAACGACATTCGCGTGTTGCTTTCCAGTAATCGTATCGCTGATCAAGCGTTGTTAAGTGCCTACCTCAAAGGCGCACTAGTTGCTGTTCCACTGCTGCTGGTGTTTACCGGTGTTGGCGCATTCTGGATTGTTCGTCATGGCCTTTCCCCGTTGCGCAAATTTCGTCAAACAGCAGCCCAGACGTCAACACAAGATCTCTCCCATCGCATTCCTATCGACAATCTGCCAATGGAACTGAGCAAGCTTGCAGATAGCATAAACGTCATGCTCAACCGCCTGGATAACGGCGTGCAACAACTTACCCAGTTCTCCGACGACCTCGCCCATGAACTGCGAACACCGATCACCAACTTGATGGGCAAGGCACAGGTGACCTTATCCAAACCGCGCACAACAGAGATCTACAAAACGACCCTTGAAAGCTGTACCGAGGAGTTGGAAAGAGTCTCACAAATAGTTTCCGACATGCTTTTCCTGGCCAACGTAAGTCACCCCGCAGCGTTACTGGATTTTGAATCGGTGGATCTCGATTACCAGTTGGGCCTAGTCACAGAGCTTTTCAGCTTCAGTGCCGAAGAAAAACACATTGGTTTGCGAATCAGCGGACAGGGCAAGGTTTACGGTGATCATCTGATGATTCAACGCGCCATTTCCAACCTGCTCTCCAATGCAATCCGCCATAGCCCTGCCGGCAGCGATGTTGAAATTTCAATCAGGGCTGAAAACGGCAATACAGTACTGACGGTGCAAAATTCAGGAGCCGGTATCCCCGAGCAACATATGGCTCACTTGTTCAAGCGATTTTACCGCGTCGATCCAGACCGATCCCGCGTGCTGGGCGGCAACGGGCTGGGTTTGGCGATCGTCAGTTCAATCATGCAGCTACACGGAGGCAACGTCGAAGCCAGCAGTAAAATCAATGAGCTGACACGCTTCAGTTTAATCTTTCCACCGTCAGTACAGTTCAACAGGCCAAGCCCCAATACGAAGTCCAGTTAAGAATCTGTAAACGCCCAACTAAACAGGTATTGTCCCAACAACTAATTGGCGCTCACTTATCAAGTGAGCGCCTTTTTTATGCGCGCCCAATAATGATCGCCACGAAACTAACAAAACGGACATGCCAAATTTATACACCTGACAGAATTGTAATTTCCGCGTCACTTTAAGGTTATTAACCCCTTGCAATTATGCGGACTGGCCATGATCAACAAATGCCAACCACTTAAATCAATAACGACATGATGGGTAAGGGGTAAGTATGCGTTTTCAACTAAGCGTCTCAGGTGCATGGAGCTTAATGATTGCTGCGGCAATGCCATCGTTGGTGTCTGCAACGACCAGCGATGTATCAGAAGGGTTTATTGAAGACAGCGAGTTTTCTATTTTAAACCGCAACTATTACTTCAATCGCGACGTACGTAAAGGCGGCTCAAGCCCCACTGGCAATGGTTATTCCGAAGCTTGGGCCCAAGGCATAATCGCACAATACGCCTCAGGCTATACGCAAGGCCCTGTAGGCTTCGGCGTTGATGCGCATGCCATGCTCGGCCTCAAGCTTGACACGGGTAGCGGCCGTGCACGAGGCACAACCTTGCTTCCAGTCGACAGCAACAACCAGGCGGAGGACGAATATTCCAAGGTTGGCGGTGCCGTCAAAATGTACGTGCTGGACACCGAATTCAAATACGGCGATGTGTTCCCCACAACACCCGTTGTTCAATATGGTGACTCACGACTGCTACCGGAAACCTTCCGTGGGTTGGATATTCGCAACACCAGTATTGAGGGCTTGTCCTTACAAGGTGGGCGCTTGCATGCGATGAGCCAACCACAGAACAGCTCGTCCAATAAAGGCTTCTCAACCTTCTATGTCGGTGATGTCGACGCCGACTGGCTGGGTTATTTCGGTGGTGACTACACCGTCAATAAGAACATCGATATCAGCCTTTACACAAGCCGTCTCAATGATGTCTGGAATCAGCACTATGCCTCGATGAACCTCAACTACGAGGTCGCTGATAACTTGGCTCTCTTCGGCGGCTTCAATTATTACAAGGCAACAGACCAGGGCAAGCAACTGCTGGGGTCGTTCGATAATGACATCTACAGCACCCATATTGGCTTTAGCACTGGCCCGCACCGGGTAACCTTGTCTTACCAGAAAAACGAAGGTGATGACGACTTCGATTACCTCAGTTTCTCCGACTCTATCTACCTGAGTAACTCAATCCAGTACAGCGACTTCAACTCGCCAAACGAACGCTCAATGATGCTCCGCTACGACCTCGACATGGCAACCTTTGGCGTGCCGGGCCTATCTTTTATGGCTCGTTATGCCTCGGGGCGTGACGCGGATTACTCCAACGCCAACAGCTATTACGCACGTCTTGACTCAAGCGGTAATGCATTGCGTGATCAAAACCGCTGGGAGCGTGATTTCGAGGCTCGTTACACCGTTCAAGAAGGGGCATTTAAAGACTTGTCTGTTCGTGTTCGCCAAGCCACCACTCGCTCAGATGAATTCTCACCTAACCTAAATGAGGTCCGTGTCATCACGGAATACCCACTCGACATCATTTAATAGTTAATCCGCCTCGTAAATTGAATAACGGGGCGGATTATTTCAACGAACCCTCTGAAACTTTCAATTTTGTAATCTGAACTTCAGCATCCTGTTAGGTTGCCCCCTTCATACTTCACTTGAACTAACCGCCCAGGTCCCTACCGGGTAAAAACTAACACTGAGCGTTACGTAAATAGGTGAATACTTATGAACAGTTTTAAAGTTGCCTTCATTAGTGGATTACTACTTATCTCTGCCGCTGCACTGGCAGAAAACGGTAGCGAGCGTTCGCAAGAGTTCCGCCAGCGTTTTCTAGCAACCCAGGAACGAGTTCATGGAGACGATACGGTTGTCGTATCTGCGGATGAGAACAAGCAAAACGATTCATCCGAAGAGTTAGCTGAAAACAGCTAATTCAAAGCTCCTCTTGTGCCCACCTCTTGTAGCTCTTAAGCTCCTTTGGACGAGGTGTCACCCTAAACGCCCTGATGGGCGTTTTTTTTACACAAGCAATTCTCAATCAGCAACTCTTTGCACCATAAAGGCCACGTTCTCAGCCCCACAAACGCATGCGCGGATAGCAGGTTATTGGGAACGATTGGGCACAAGCCCCGCAGCACTGGCATCCGCTGCTTTCTGATCTGCCGCTGCAGACCAAACGCCGAGTTGCTCGATACTGTCGCGGTATGGCTTGAGCCCTTTGCTCAGCAAGATAATCGAAGTGCTAACCGCCAGTATGGTAACGATCAGCAGCGAATATCGCAGCGCGTTATCGTCAGCAAATACGTAGTCAGTCACCAACGCAACGGCTGTCGGGCCTATCCCCAGACCGAGCAAGGTGATGACAAACAGGTAAATTGCCGAGGCCTGCCCGCGCATCGAGTTAGGCATGATTTCCTGAATAGCAGCCGGTGCCACACCAAATGGCATGCTCAGGCAAAACACCGTTGGCGCCATCAGGACCGAAGCCCAAAAAGCACTTTCCATCAACGGAAAACCCAACACAAAAGGCACGGAACCGATTGCCGCATACAAGCCCACACGCATGTTGGCGTCTGTGCGGCCACGCTTGGCCATCCAGTCGGCCAAGCGCCCACCAAAGACGATGCCCAAGCAACCAAACACCGCCACAATGCTGCCGTAGACAATACCGACGTGGCTGGCATCCCAGCCGTAAGTGCGAATGTAGAAGGTAGGCACCCAAGCCGCGCTGCCATAACCGGCAAAGGCCAGGCCTGCGAAACCGAAGTTATGGCACAGCACCGTGCGCCGATTCTTGCGGATATAGCTGGCCACTTGTGACAACGGCACTACAACACCGGCCCCCGCACCACGACGCGCAGGCTCTTTGACCGCCAACATCAACAAGGTAAAAAAAACTCCGGCAGCGCCAAGGGCGAGGAATATCAGCTGCCAAGGGCGAACCTCGCCCAGCACTGGCAACATCACATCGCCTTGCGCCGAGGCGAACTTGATCACCAAACCGCCCAGCAAGAATGCCAAGCCCGACCCCAGGTAAACCCCCATCGAATAAACGCTGATTGCGGTTGCGCGGCGCTCCAGCGGGAAGCTGTCGGCAATCAATGAATACGCGGCCGGCGACAACGCCGCCTCACCGACGCCCACGCCAATCCGGCACAGCAGAAATTGCCAATAAAGGCGCACCATCCCACACGCAGCGGTGGCGGCACTCCAAAACAGAACACCAAAGGCAATCAGCCCGCGACGACTTTTGCTGTCCGCCAAGCGGCCAAGCGGAATGCCACAAACGGTGTAGAACAAGGCGAACGACAACCCCATCAACAGGCTCATTTCGGTATCAGAAATCGCCAGGTCGCGGCGAATAGGGCCAACCAGCAAGTTGAGAATCTGCCGATCAATAAATGACAGCACATAGGCAACCATCAAAATACTGACGGTGGTCCAGGCGCGAATATTGGAGGGGTAGCCATTGTTGTTATTGGGCATGGGCAGTTTCCTCGGCAGCGCAAACGCGGCGCGCGACGGTTTAAAGTACTGCCAGCTTAGGCGGATATGCCGCCTGGTGAGTATCGCTCGTAGGCGTTATTGATAGGATGAATGTCATCCTTTGGAGTGACAGGCGCCCAACTGCGCCCATCATCCAGATGAGGTTCAACTCAAAGGTCGATAGGCGCGCGCTCGCATAGAACAGCAAGGGCCTCGGTCCAGCTTGGATGATCATTCAAGCATGGCACCAGTTGCAGGGTTTCACCGCCTGCCTCTTGAAACTGCTCCAATCCGCGATCACCAATCTCTTCAAGCGTCTCGATACAGTCGGCAACAAACGCCGGGCACATCACCAGCAGGTTTTTAACCCCCTGCTTCGCTAACTCATCAAGCTGAACCTCGGTGTAGGGTTCAATCCACTTGGCCCGGCCAAGGCGCGACTGAAACGACACCGACCACTGCTCCGGCTGCAAGCCCATTTTTTCGGCAAACGCCTGTGCGCTGCGCATACATTGCGCGCGATAACAGGTGGCCAGGACTTCAGGCGATGCGGTCTGACAACAGTCTGCGCCTTTTAAGCAATGACCAGCGCTTGGATCACGCTTGTGCAAGTGACGCTCTGGCAAACCGTGGAAGCTCAAGAGCAAATGCTCGAAGCCCTTCTCAAGATACGGCTTGGCACTGTCAGCCAATGCGCAAATATATTCTGGCTGATCGTAAAAAGGCTGCAAAATCGACAGTTGCACCTCGGACTTACACTCGCTCAGAACCCGACGTGCTTCTTCAATCACCGTGGTTGTAGTGCTATCCGCAAACTGCGGATACAGCGGAGCCAAGGTGATTTTTTTCACGCCTTGGACAAGCAATTTTTGCAGCTGCGACTCGATTGAGGGTTCACCGTAGCGCATCGCCAACTCGACCGGCCCATGGGTCCACTTGCCTTGCATTGCCTGCTGCAAGCGCTTGCTGAGCACAACCAGGGGCGACCCCTCTTCCAACCAGATAGAGGCATAGGCGTGCGCGGACTGCTCTGGTCGCTTGATCAGGATCAACGAGACCAGCAGCCGCCGAATCGGCCACGGCAGGTCAATCACATAAGGGTCCATCAAAAACTGGTTGAGGTAGCTGCGCACATCGGCAACTTTTGTTGAGGCTGGCGAACCCAGATTAACCAGCAGTAACGCGTGATCGGTCATGCAAATTCCTAGTGCGGCCCGCTTCGATCGGGCTCAGTCTGTCGGACTCAATAAATCCGTTAATGCGACATCCAAATGAGTAAAGCGAAACTCAAAACCGAGGTCGGTCAAACGCTTGGGTTGCGCACGCTGGCCACCCAACAACAGGATCGACATTTCACCAAGGCCTGCGCGCAATAAAAAGCCGGGGACAGGCAACACAGTGAAGCGGTTAAGCGCATGCCCCAACTCATTGGTAAATTCACGGTTGCGCACCGGATGCGGCGAGCAGGCATTATAAGGACCACTGGCCTGTTGATGCTGCAAGAGAAAATCAATCAAGGCGATTTGATCGCTCAAATGCACCCACGGCATCCATTGTTGGCCGCTGCCGATACGACCGCCCAAGCCAAGCCGGAACGGCAACAATAGGCGCTTCAACATGCCGCCGTCCGCAGCAAGCACCAGACCTGTGCGCACCAGCACCACACGAATGCCTAACGCCTGAGCTTGCAGCGCTGCACTCTCCCAATCGGCGCACAAGCGAGAGGCAAAATCATCGCTCATCTGCGGTGATTCCTCGGTCAGTGCTTGATCACCACCGTCGCCATACCAACCAACAGCTGAGCCGGATATAAGCACATCGGGCTTTTGCTCACGCTGCGTCAGCCAGGCGATGAGCTGTTCGGTCAGGGCGATTCGGCTTTCACGTAGCAAGGCCTTGCGCGCGGCACTCCAAGGCTTATCAGCAATGGGGGCACCCGCCAGATTAATCACAGCATCGATAGTTTGATCCTTGAGTTCGTCAAGGTTGGCAACACCTCGAACAGAGTCACCACACAGCGCTTTAACCTGCTCAGGGCGACGACTCCAAACGCTCAACTGGTGCCCCTGCGCGGCCCAGAAATGGCACAAGCCCTGACCGATCAGACCGGTGCCGCCAGTCAGCAAAATATGCATGGCATCTTCCTCGCATGTTTCTAGCCTGAGGTAATTTATCGCAGCTTTTACAGTCTACCTTTGACATAGAGTGCGGCGTTTTATTAACAATGGCTAAGCTTACCGAGTAGCTTGAAAACTGCGCCATTGAGGTTGATGTTCAGCCTTTAACTATAGATGAGACCTGTCTTGGGCCGCACAATCTTATACATATAAATCTAATTGTATAGTTTTACCCCAGAACGTAGCCTAAGGTTCTAGAACATGAGGCAGACCATGAATTCAAGCATTCCCATCGCGATCATCGGTACAGGAATTGCCGGATTATCCGCCGCTCAAGCCCTGCAAGGCGCCGGGTACAGCGTTCAACTTTTCGATAAGAGCCGTGGCAGCGGTGGTCGCATGGCCAGCAAGCGCAGTGACGCTGGCGCCCTTGACCTTGGCGCACAATATTTCACTGCTCGCGACCGGCGTTTTGTCGAAGTTGTGCAGCAATGGCAGGCACGCGGCTGGGCCAGTCAGTGGCAACCGAGCCTGTACAACTATCAAAATGGCGCACTCAGCGCCTCACCCGATGAACAAGTGCGCTGGGTTGGCTCGCCGCGCATGAGCGCAATAACCCGTGCCATGCTCGGTGCCCTACCGGTTCAATTCAGTTGCCGGATTACCGAGGTTTATCGCGGCGAGCACTACTGGAGCCTGCAAGATGCAGAAGGCCAGAGCCACGGCCCATTCAGCCATGTAGTGATCGCCCTGCCCGCGCCACAAGCCAGTACGCTACTTGCCGCAGCGCCCAAACTTGCCGGGGCGGCAGCAAGTGTTTCCATGGACCCGACCTGGGCCGTTGCCCTGTCATTCACAAGCCCGCTAGAGACCCATGTAGAAGGTTGCTTCGTGCAAGACAGCGCGCTCGACTGGCTAGCTCGCAGCACCAGCAAGCCTGGGCGTGAAAGCAGCAACGACACCTGGATACTGCACGCAACCAGCCAATGGAGTCGCCACCACATCGACCTGCCCAAAGAGCAGGTCATCGAGCATTTGCATGGGGCTTTCGCTGAACTGATCGGCTGCGCCGTACCGGCACCAACCTTCACCCTGGCCCATCGCTGGCTGTACGCGCGTCCATCAGCCGCACACCAACTGGGCGCCCTGGCCGATGCGGACTTGGGCCTGTATGCCTGTGGCGACTGGTGTTTGTCAGGCCGGGTTGAAGGTGCCTGGTTGAGCGGCCAGGAAGCCGCACGCAAGCTGCTCGAACACATGCAATGAATGCTTGCCAGGTTCCACGGCGAATCAACCCGCAAAAACTGCTGCTGTCGAAATGGACGGCTGTGGCCCCACGCAATCGCGAAAAGCACTTCATCGTCACCGACCTGGTGCGCGATGAACAAGGCCTGGTGCTGTGCATCGAACTCCAGGCGGTACTGACTAAACGCAGCGAACTGCTGGCCTGGCAAAGCTTGCAGAACAAGGATCAGTGGTTGATGGGTTGGAAATAGCACAGCCCGGCGCTTAGCCCCTTAAAAACTTGTACAAAAAATTTGACTTGTACAAGACCAGCCCTATGATGAAAGAAAGTTGTACATATTTTTATTTTGTACAACTAATCATCAAAGGGTCATCATGGCTATGTCAGACGCTAAGGTCAGCAAACCGAAAATCGCTATCAGCGCCTGCCTGATGGGCGAGCCAGTGCGCTTCAACGGCGGGCACAAAGAGTCGCGACTGTGCAGCCGCAGCCTGAATGAGTATTTCGACTTTGTCTCGATCTGTCCTGAAGTTGCCATTGGCCTGGGCACGCCACGCGAACCTATACGCCTGGTCGGTGACCCCGATGCACCGAGGGCTGTGGGCACCGTCAGCAAAGACCTCGATGTGACGGAGCGCCTGGCAGCTTATGGCCAGCAAGTTGCCGGTGAACTGACAGATATTTGCGGCTACATCTTTATGCAGCAGTCGCCATCTTGCGGCTTACAGCGGGTCAAGGTTTACCAAGACAACGGCCACCCAAGCGAGCCTCAAGGCACGGGTATCTTTGCCGCTGAGTTTGTCGCCCGCCATCCCGACCTGCCCGTGGAAGAAGCGGGTCGCCTGAATGACCCGGTGCTACGCGAAAACTTCCTCTGCCGCGTGTTTGCCTATGCCGACTGGCAGCAGCTAATGCAAGCCGGCCTGACCCGTAAAAGCCTGATTGGCTACCACTCGCGTTACAAATACCTGCTGATGGCAAGCAATCCATTGCAGTACAAAATGCTAGGCCGCCTGCTGGGCAACCTCCGCATACATGATCTGCAAGACTTTGCTCCCAGATATTTCAGCCAGCTAATGGCTGCGCTGAAAAACTGTGCAACCCGTGGCACCCACAGCAACGTTTTGCAGCACATCAGCGGCTATCTCAAGCAATCGCTCAGCGCGCAAGAGAAACAGGAGATGCAGCACCTCATCAGCCAGTACCGCCAAGGTGTGGTGCCGTTGGTGGTGCCCCTGACGCTACTTAAACATCACTTTCGCATGCACCCCGATCCTTACATAAACCAACAGGTTTACCTGCAGCCTCACCCGGAAAACCTCAGTTTGCGAAATGCCCTATGACGCCTCTAGACCAAGCCCCCATAGAGGGGGATTACCAAGCCGCACTCGCGAGTGGTCTTCGACCTATACGTGATGTTGCCCGCATCACCGGCGTTAACCCGGTGACGCTGCGTGCCTGGGAACGTCGCTACGGCTTGATAGTGCCGCAACGCACGGCAAAAGGTCACCGCCTGTACAGCGAACAACACATTAGCCAGATTCAATCGATTCTGATGTGGATCAACCGTGGCGTTTCAGTCAGCCAAGTCAAAGGGTTGCTAAACACCGAATCCCCATCACTTGCCGTGGCTGGCGCGCAATGGGCAGATTCGCAATGGGCACAAAAGTGCCAGCAACTGCTTGAGGCCATCAGTGCCTTGGCTGAGCGGCGCATCGACGACATATTCAACGGCGAGCTCGCTGTGTACCCGCCGCAGGTGCTGTGCAAACAACTGTTATTACCGCTGCTTGTCGAGCTTGAACAACGCTGGCATGGACAATTTGGTGCGCGTCTTGAGCAAGTGTTCTTTTACTCATGGCTACGCAGCAAGCTCGGCGCCCGCCTTTACCACAACAACCGTCAGAACACAGGCGAGCCGCTGCTGATGGTCAACTGTTCTGATTTGCCCATGGCTCCAGGGCTGTGGCTTAGCGCCTGGCTGGCAAGTAGCGCCGAATCGCAGGTTGAAGTGTTTGACTGGCCTGTGCCCCTGGCTGAGTTGAGCATGGCCATCGAACAAATTCAGCCTCGGGCAGTACTGCTGCACTCGACCCAAGCCCTGAACCTCGGCCAGTTGCCGACACTGCTCCAAGGGTATGACATCACCCTACTTATCACCGGGCCAACGGTGACTATCCATCAAGCCGAGTTGCCAGCGCTGCTTATTCAGCACAGCAACCTGGCCATCGCCCTTGACCCGATCAGCGCTATGCAAGTGCTGGCCGATAGACGCCTGCTAGAGGAGGTCTGATGCAGCAGTTGATGTGGTTCCGCACCGACCTTAGGGTGCATGACAATACCGCGTTGGCCGCCGCAATGGCGCAGGGCCCAACTGTCGCCGTGTTTTTGTTGAGCCCCACACAATGGCAGGCTCACGATGATGCTCCCTGCAAGATTGATTTCTGGCTGCGCAACCTCAGCCACCTGAGCCACGAACTGAGCAAGCTTAATGTGCCCTTGCTGATCAGAACGGCCGAGCATTGGGATCAGGCAGCAGGCGTAATTAGCGAGCTGTGCCAGCAACTCGACATTGACCAGGTGCATCTCAACCAGGAATACGGCGTTAACGAAAGCTTGCGCGACGACCAAGTTAGCCAAGCCCTGGATGCCTTGGACATTGAACTGCAGCGCCACCTTGACCAGTTATTTTTTCAGCCGGGCACTGTGCTGACCAAGACTGGGACCTACTTCCAGGTCTACAGCCAGTTCCGCAAGGTCTGCTATCAGCGCCTGCACGACAACATCCCCAAGCTAGTAGCCAAACCTGCGGCGCAAACGGCATTGGCAATCGAAGCGGACCCGGTCCCGCTGCAAGTCGAACCATTTGCAACGCCCAGCAAACAACTGCAGCAACTCTGGCCCGCCGGAGAGGACGAGGCCATGCGCCGCCTGACCCTGTTCGTCGACGAACCCATCGCGGATTATCAAGCTGCGCGTGATATTCCGGCCAGTCCCGGCACTAGCCAGTTGTCTGCGTACCTGGCCGCTGGCGTTATTTCGCCGCGCCAATGCCTGCATGCCGCACTGGCATTTAATCGCGGTGAGTTCGACAGCGGCAATGTCGGCGCCACGACCTGGATTAACGAACTGCTTTGGCGCGAGTTCTACAAACACATCCTGGTTGGTTATCCACGGGTCTCGAAACACCGTGCATTCCGGGTTGAAACCGACGCGCTCAAATGGCGCAACGCCCCCGCAGAATTAGCCGCATGGCAGCAGGGTCGCACAGGTATTCCCATCATCGACGCGGCGATCCGCCAACTACTTAGCACAGGCTGGATGCACAACCGCCTGCGCATGGTGGTGGCCATGTTCCTGACTAAAAACCTGCTGATTGACTGGCGCGAAGGCGAGCGTTTCTTTATGCGCCATCTGATCGACGGCGACCTTGCCGCGAACAACGGCGGCTGGCAATGGAGCGCCTCAACCGGAACGGACGCGGCGCCCTATTTCCGCATATTCAACCCGGTCAGCCAGTCACAGCGCTTCGACCCGGATGGGCGCTTTATTCGCCAATGGCTACCTGAACTAGATGGCCTGGGCAAAAAGGAAATCCATGATCCCTCTGCACTCGGCGGCTTGTTTGGCGTAGCGGACTACCCAAGCCCGATCGTTGATTTAAAAAGCAGCCGTGAACGGGCGATCAACGCCTTCAGGGACCTGAGCGACGAACCGAGGCATGCTTTCCATGAGTGACTTCCTCAAAGACTTCGCCCGCGAGTTCGCAGCGCTTAACAAGCACAATCTTGATCGCCTGGGGGATTTGTACAGCGATGATGCGGTGTTTCAAGATCCACTGCACAAGCTCCACGGCCTGCAAAACATACGCAGCTACTTTGCCGAGTTGTACGCAAACGTCAGCGATTTAAGCTTCGTGTTCAAGGGTTATGACCAGGTTGGAAGTGGCGAAGGCTATCTGCGCTGGACCATGAGCTATCGCCACCCGCGCCTCGCAGGCGGCAAATTGATTCAGGTTGACGGCTGCTCTCACCTGCTGTGGCACACCAAGGTTTATCAACATCGCGACTACTTTGACGCAGGCAGTTTGCTTTACGAACACCTGCCAATCCTAGGCGCAATCATCTCATGGTTGAAAGGCAGGTTGGGCCAATGAACGAACGTCGCTATTGGGTTACCGGCGCCAGCAGTGGCATTGGCGCAGAAGTCGCCGAATTGCTGCTGAGCATGGGCCATCGCGTGGCGCTGAGCGCTCGCTCCGTGGAACCGCTACAAGCCATGGCTGAGCGCTACCCGCATCAGGTGCTGGTCCTCGCGGGTGATCTCTGTGATCGCTATCAAGTGCAGGAAATCACTAATCGCATCAACTCGACCTGGGGCTGGCTGGACACCGCGATTCTCAATGCAGGCACCTGCGAATACCTCGATGCCTCGAAGTTCGATGCCGCACTGATTGAGCGGGTGTGCAAAACCAATCTCTTCGCCACCAGCTACTGTGTCGAAGCCGCCCTGCCCTTGCTACGCAAAAGCCAGCATCCACATCTGGTTGCTGTTGCCAGCTCAGTCACATATTTACCGCTGCCCCGCGCCGAAGCCTATGGCGCGTCTAAGGCTGCGGTGCGCTACTTATTTGAGTCGCTGCGCCTTGACCTGGCCCACGAGGGAATCGATGTAACCCTGATCAGCCCCGGCTTTGTGGATACGCCGCTGACGCAGAACAACGATTTCCCGATGCCCATGCGCATCACCGCAACAACTGCCGCGCAGCACATCGTCAAGCGCCTCGACAAGCGTCCTTATGAGATTGCCTTTCCGTGGCTGTTTATCCGTTGCCTGCGGCTACTCGCCTTCCTTCCCAAAGCGATGCAAGTAGCCATTGGCAAACGCATGGCTCGTACCTAACCAGCAACTAGGATCAGACATGAAAATTGCCATTATCGGCAGTGGTATTTCAGGCCTAACCAGTGCCTATTTGCTTAATCGCAAGCATCACATCACTGTGTTTGAGGCCAGCGACTGGATCGGTGGACACACTCATACGGTTGAGGTCAAAGACGCGGGTGAACGCTTTGCAATTGATACCGGTTTCATTGTTTTCAATGACTGGACCTACCCCCATTTCATTCGTTTGCTCGGCCAACTTGGAGTGGCTTACAAACCCACGCAGATGAGTTTTTCGGTCAGCGACCCGGTCAGCGGTACCGAGTACAACGGCAACAACCTCAACAGTTTATTTGCCCAGCGCAGCAACCTGCTTTCGCCCAGATTCTGGAACATGGTCCGCGATATTCTGCGCTTCAATCGCGAGGTCATCGACGACCTCAATAATCACCGAATCCACCCCAGCATGACCCTGGGCCAATACCTAAAGGCGGGCGGCTATTGCAGCCGCTTCACCGAACACTACATTGTCCCCATGGGCGCAGCGATATGGTCAATGTCGCTGCAAGACATGCTCGATTTCCCCTTGCAGTTCTTCGTGCGCTTTTTCAAGAATCATGGCCTGCTATCAGTCAACAAACGCCCGCAGTGGTGTGTCATCGAGGGCGGCTCAAGCAGTTATATAGAACCCCTGAGCGCCTCATTCAAACAGCATATCCGGCTTAACTGCCCAGTACAGCGGGTCGAGCGCGACACCGAAGGCGTGAACATCTACAGCACCAGCGGCGTTGAGCGCTTCGATAAAGTCGTCTTTGCCTGCCACAGCGACCAGGCCCTTGCACTGCTGGCGCAACCGAGCGCGCAGGAGCAGCAAATCCTCGGTGCCTTGCGCTATGCAGACAATGACGTAGTCCTGCACACCGACATTCGCCTACTCCCCCAGCGGCCGTTGGCCTGGGCCAGTTGGAACTACCGGTTGGGCGGCTCTGCCGAACAACCGGCGGCGGTGACCTACAACATGAACATCTTGCAGGGCCTGCAAAGCGACACGACCTTCTGCGTCAGCCTTAACCAGACAGCCCAGATTGAACCGAGCAAGATCCTCGGCCGCTACAGCTATTCGCACCCGCAATACAGCCTCGACAGCGTTGTCGCGCAAAATCGCCATGAAGAATTACTAGGCGCCAACCACAGCTATTTCTGCGGTGCCTATTGGGCAAATGGCTTCCATGAAGACGGCGTCGTGAGCGCACTGCGTGTTGCCCGCCACTTCGATGAGGCGCTGTGATGAACAGCGCATTCTTCAGCGGTACGGTGCAGCACCGACGCTTTGCCCCAAAACCACACGACTTCAGGTATCGCATGGGGTTTATATACCTGGACCTGGATGAACAGGATCAGGTTCTGGGCTTGTCCAGGCTGGCCGGACGTGGTCGATTTGCGCCGTTTGCATTTCGAGAAACAGACTTTTTACCGCAGTTCACCCGCGTGGGCATTCGCTTGATTGATGCAGTCCGGCTACGCGTGCAGCAAGCCACCGGGCAAATACCCGAAGGTTCGATTTGCCTGCTTGCCCAACCACGCAGCTGGGGACTGGCCTTCAATCCTGCCAGTTTTTTCTATTGCCACGACCGCAACGGCAAGCTGCTTGCCATTCTCTGCGAGGTCAGCAACACACCATGGCGCGAGCGTTATCACTATGTCGTGCCCGCCAGCGACAATGCCAGGCAAGAGGTCAGCGTCAACAAGGCATTCCATGTTTCCCCATTCTTGCCGCGCGACGTTGAATACCGGATGGCCTTCAGCCCGGTCAGTGAGCGGCTGGGGATTCACATGGCCGACTGGCAAGGCAGCGACAAGCTGTTTGACGCCAGCCTGAGCCTGACACGCAGCGAACTCACGCGCAAAAACCTGTATCGCTACCTACTCAGCTTCCCCTGGATGACCGGTAAGACAGTCATTGCAATCTATTGGCAAGCGCTGCGCTTGCTGATCAAACGAACGCCCTTGTTCAACCATGCGCCGGCAACCGACTCATTCAGCGTTGCCCGCCAGCAAGCGAAGGAATCCACCCATGAAAAGCTCTAGCTTCAGTACTTCCAAGAGCGCGTTAATGATGGGTAGCGGCCTGGGCGCAGGCTTGCTACGGCGCGCGGTGCTACGCCAACTGAAAGGCCTGCGTCATGGCTTCCTGACGGTTATCGAGGGCGATCAGCGTTTTGAGTTTGGCGACCCGCACGCCAGCATTCACGCCGAAATCAAGATCAACGACAGCGCCGCCTGGGGCCTGGTTGCCAATAGTGGGTCTATCGGAGCTGGTGAGGCTTATATCCACGGCCACTGGAGTTCCCCAGACCTCACCGCAGTGGTGCGCGTGTTTGTCACTAATCTCGATACCCTGGACGCCATGGAAACCGGTCTTGCTCGCTTGGGGCGTCCGTTCGTGCAGGGCCTGCATTGGCTCAACAGCAATACCCGCAAAGGCTCGCGAAAAAATATCGCGGCTCATTACGACATTGGAAACGAGTTGTTCGAGCAGTTTCTCGACCCCAGCATGATGTATTCCGCTGCGCAATTCTCAAGCGCCGAAGACAGCCTGCAACAAGCCCAGTTGAATAAACTGGAGCGCATTTGCCAGAAGCTCGACCTGCAACCCCAGGATCACCTGCTCGAAATTGGTACGGGCTGGGGCAGCATGGCGATTTATGCCGCGCTCAACTACGGTTGCAAGGTCACCACTACCACGCTCTCCAAGGAGCAATTCAATTACGCCCAGCGACGTATTGAGGAGCAGGGCTTACAAGATCGCGTAACCTTGCTGCTCAATGACTATCGCGACCTGGAAGGTAGCTACGACAAGCTGGTGTCAATCGAGATGATCGAAGCTGTTGGCCATCGTTTCCTTAGCAGCTACTTCCAAAAGTGCGCCAACCTGCTCAAACCTGATGGTTTGATGCTGCTGCAAGCCATTACTATTCGTGACCAACGCTACGAGCAGGCCCGCAATAGCGTCGATTTCATTCAACGTTACATTTTCCCTGGCGGTGCGCTGCCCTCAATCACCAAGATGCTCGATATCATTACCGACAAGACCGACATGAACCTGCATCACATGGAAGACTTTGGCCTGCACTATGCGCGCACGCTGCGCTTATGGCACGAGAACCTGCATCAGGCACGACATAACCTGGAAAAACTCGGTTACGACGAATACTTCTACCGCATGTGGGAGTTCTACCTGTGCTATTGCGAGGGCGGCTTTATTGAGCGCACCATCGGTACCGCACAACTGCTGCTGGCAAAACCTGGCGCACGACCCGCCCCCTTACTTGGACGCTTTAATGCCTAAACTGATCGTCAATGCCCTGCTCTTCCAACTTGGCTGGTTCACCTGTGTGTTCGCCGGTGACAGCCTGTGGTTGCTGATAGTGGCGGGCATATTGGCGGTGCATTTTTTCTGGACCAGCAGTTGGGCCGCTGAAGGCAAACTGTTAATCAGTGTTTTCTGCGCAGGCAGCGCACTGGACAGTTTTTTGCTGAACCTCGGTGTGTTTGAGTTCTCCGAGCCACGCACCCTGATTCCCCTGTGGCTGGCACTGCTCTGGATACTGCTCGCCAGCACGCTTAACCACTGCCTGGCGTGGACAGCCAAGCCTTGGTGGCGCGCCAGCCTGCTGGGCGCAGTTGGAGGGCCTTTGTCGTACTATGCCGGAGCGCAAATCGCAGATGTGCGCTTGCCCTTAGGCACGGCGCCTACCCTGTTGCTGCTGGCGTTGATCTGGGCGCTGGTGATGCCAGTACTGCATGGTTTTGCCAGGCTCTACCGCGCGCAATACGAACAAGCCTTGCGCATGCGTCGATCGGCTTAGGCCACCAAAGCCTTCTGGCTGGCGTACACTGCTGGCCATGACCGACTCAAAGCGCATCCCCGTAACCCAACTGCAACCGCATAGCGCAGACAGCGAAGCTGTGGCCTGCTCAAACTGCGCGGCATGTTGTTGTCAGCTGGAAGTCATGCTGATCACCGACACCGGCGTTCCTGAACGCTATATCAGCACTGACGATTGGGGCGGTGAAGTGATGTTGCGCCTGGATGATGGCTGGTGCGCAGCACTGGACCGCGACAGCATGCGCTGCAGCATTTATGAACAACGCCCACTGATTTGCCGGGAGTTTGAAATGGCATCGCCAGAGTGCCTTGAAGAGCGGCGCGGCATGGCCACTATCTACCGCTGAAACAACAGCGCTGGCAATTGCCAGCGCTGTTGCTGCAAAACCGCTTAGAAACTCAGGCGATAATGCAACGCATAAGACTCAACCCCGTCGTTAGGGTTTTTGATGCCGGCGTTGGAATAGTGAATAGCTCTGATACCGATTTCCTGGCCAGAGAAACGTACACCAGCACCGATGCGATCCTCGAACTGAAACGAGGTACTCAAATCGTTATCTTCGATTTCAGTGCTGGAGAAAAACGCAATGCCAATACCGGCTTCAACATAGGGCCGCAAGTTCTCACCCGCGAATTCGTACACAAACACTGGAGCCAGCGAGACGCTATGGTTACTTGAGGTCTCATCACCGTCCCAGTATGTGTATGCACCGTCCCAATAACCGGTCAGGCGACCGACATCGCTTTGCAGCCAACTTCTGTCGAAATCAAACTGTGCACCAAAACGATAGGTTGTGGTTGAGTCACTGGTTTGTCCAATAGCAAAACTAAGGTCCGCAGCCTGAGCAGAACTGCAAACGCTCCCCCATACAGCAATGGCTGCTGCAACAGCGATAGCTTTTTTCATACCTTGTCCCATGGTTTGTTGCGGGCCCTATTCAGCAGGCCAGTCTTTTTATTTGAACGCCATAACCCCGGCGTTATCCACCCCAAGCTTGGGCAGCACAGCCTGCATTTTTTGCGGGTCCGCGCTGCTCCAGTAAAGCTGTTTAACATCAGATGGCCCAGCAAGTAAATTGCGTTCAGCCAATAACCGCTGCAATTGCTTGGCAACTGCAGCGCCGGTATCAATCAAACCGACATCTGCCGGGACAAGCTGACGCAATAGCGGCTTGATAAACGGATAATGGGTACAGCCCAAGATTAGCGTGTCACAACCCTGCGCCAACAAAGGCTGGACATAGCGTTCAAGTAAAGCGCGAGTCGCGGGACCGTCAAGGTCACCTGCTTCTATCTGCTCAACCAAACCCGGGCAAGGCTGGGTGACAATACGCACGCCGGAGGCAAAGCGATCGAGCAAGGCGGCAAACTGTGCACTCTTGAGTGTACCGCTGGTTGCCAACACACCAACCACACCTGAACGGGTTATTGCTGCAGCGGGCTTGACCGCAGGTTCCATGCCGACAATAGGCAGATCGGGATACAACTCGCGCAGATCGGCTGCACCCGCGACCGTCGCGGTATTGCAAGCCAGCACCAATGCCTTGGCCCCTTGCCCTAACAGAAAATCAGCAATTTCCCGGCAACGCTGGCGAATGAACTCCGGGCTTTTCTCGCCATAAGGTACATGAGCACTGTCGGCGACATAGAGCAATGACTCATTGGGTAGCAACTGGCGAATCTCTGCCAGCACCGACAAACCACCGACACCAGAATCAAAGACGCCAACAGGCGCGTTGTTGTTAGTCGCCGACTTATTCATGTGCAACCTGTTGATGAGCGCCTGAGCACACGCTGCACGCGAGGTCACGTTTAACTCGCAACTCACGAAAGCGCGAGCCCAGTGCGTCTATCAACAACAAGCGGCCAACCATGGGCTCACCAAAGCCGGCCAGCAGCTTCAGCGCCTCAAGCGCTTGCAGGCTGCCGACCAAACCGACTAATGGACCGACCACACCGGCTTCACTACAGGTTAATTCAGCCTCGCTGCCATGGCCGTAAAGGCAGTGGTAGCAAGGGCTGGTATCGCTGCGTGGGTCAAAGACCGACAACTGCCCTTCCAGGCGAATCGCAGCCCCGCTCACCAGCGGTATTCGAGCCGCCACACAGGCCGCGTTAACAGCCTCTCGCGTGGTGAAGTTATCCGAGCAATCAAGCACCAGATCCACGGCGGCAACCGCACTGGCCAGTGAGTCCTGATCCAGCGCGCTGCGCAGTAATTGCAACTTGATCAGCGGGTTGATTGCCTTGAGCCTGGCGGCCGCGGAGTCAACCTTGGCCTGGCCGACAGTCAAGCTGTCATGGGCGATCTGGCGCTGCAGGTTACTCAGGTCAACGCTGTCGAAGTCGGCCAGGTGCAACTCGCCAACACCCGCTGCCGCCAGATAAAGCGCGACCGGCGAGCCCAGTCCGCCAACCCCGACTATCAGTACACGACTATTTTTCAGGCGTAGCTGACCGGCTACATCAATCTGCTGGACAAGAATTTGTCGGCTATAGCGCAATAACTCTTCGTCACTGAGCTCTGCAAAAAAACCAGCCTGTTCACTCATGGGCAAAACATCCAATGCTAATGCGTTGATGACCACCAAGATCGCGGCGACTTTCAACCCGGTTAAACCCACGCGCGCTCAACAGTTCGCACACGGCTGCAGCTTGATCATAACCATGTTCAAGCAACAACCAGCCTTGGGTGCTGAGAAAATGAGGGGCCTTATCGATGATCAAGCGAATATCATCGAGGCCGTCATGACCTGCAACCAGGGCACTGCTGGGCTCAAAACGCACATCGCCCTGGCCCAGGTGCTGATCATCCGCAGCGATATAGGGCGGGTTACTGACAATCATCTGGTAACGCTCATCGCCAACCGCATCAAACCAGTTGCTTAGCAGGAACCGGGCATTAGCCAGCTTTAAACGACGGCGATTACGTTCGGCCAACTCGACGGCTTGCGGCACGCGGTCAAGCCCACAAAGCTGCCATGCAGGTCGCTCGCAAGCCAGCGCCAGAGCGATTGCTCCGGTGCCAGTGCCCAGGTCGAGCACAGCGGCGGGCGTTGCCGGTATCAACTGCAATGCGGTTTCAACCAGCAATTCCGTGTCGGGGCGGGGAATCAGGGTATGCGGCGCGACTTCCAGATCAAGGCTCCAAAAGCCTTGCTGGCCGATGATATAAGCCACAGGTTCACCGGCCTGGCGTCGCTTGATCGCTGCGGCGAACTGCTCAAGCTGGGCGTCACTGACTGCTTTGTCGGCCCAGGTGTGCAAGTAGCTGCGCGACTTACCCAGTGCGTGCGCCAGCAATAGCTCAACATCCAACCGGGCACTTGGAGAGTCCGGCAGCTGTGTGCTGCTCAGTAGTGCTTGGATCGTCGGCATGGGTTCAAGATCGGCTCGGGCAATGGTGATATAGAGTAGCGCGCCGAGCCGCAGCTGTTAACGCGCGCAGACAGCGCGGGCCGGATCAGTCGCCCAGCGCCGCCAACTGATCAGCCTGGTATTCGGCGAGCAACGGCTCGATCACGGCATCGACACCACCGGCCATGACTTCAGCCAGCGAGTACAGGGTCAGGTTGATACGGTGATCGGTCACCCGCCCCTGTGGGAAGTTGTAGGTGCGAATACGCTCAGAGCGGTCGCCCGAACCGACCAGCAACTTACGGGTGTCGGAAATCTCTTTGTGCGCAGCGGCGTCCTGCTGGTCTTTGAGCTTGGCACCCAACCAGGCCATCGCCTTGGCGCGGTTCTTGTGCTGGGAACGTTCTTCCTGGCACTCGACCACAGTCCCGGTTGGGATGTGGGTGATGCGGATAGCCGAGTCAGTGGTGTTGACGTGCTGGCCACCGGCACCGGAGGAGCGATAGGTATCAACGCGCAAATCGGCCGGGTTGATATTGATTTCAGCTTGCTCGTCTGGCTCAGGCAGGACAGCGACGGTACAGGCCGAGGTGTGCACTCGCCCCTGGGATTCGGTTTCAGGTACGCGCTGAACACGGTGCGCGCCCGACTCGAACTTGAGCTTGCTGTATACGTTATCGCCTTCAATACGCGCGATGACTTCTTTAAAGCCTCCGTGCTCGCCTTCGCTGGCCGAGAGAATCTCAACCCGCCAGCCGCGACGCTCGGCGTAACGCGAATACATGCGGAACAGGTCACCGGAGAAAATCGCCGCTTCATCCCCGCCCGTACCGGCACGCACTTCAAGGAATACGTTGCGGTCATCATTCGGATCTTTGGGCAGCAGCATGCGCTGTAAGTCAGCTTCGAGCTTGAGCAATTGCTCTTTGGCCTCGGCAACTTCTTCTTCAGCCATTTCACGCATATCCGGATCGCTGTCTTTCAACAGCCCCTGGGCGCTTTCAAGGTCGGCCAGGACTTTGCGGTATTCGCTAAACGTAGCATTTACCGGCTCGATCTCGGCATATTCCTTGGAATACGCGCGAAATTGCTGTTGATTGCTGATCACTTCGGCATCACCAAGCAACGCCGTCAGTTCCTCGAAGCGGTCCTGCATCAAATCAAGTTTATTGAGCAGCGAAGGTTTCATTGCATGCCTTTGTTGGATGACACGCCCTCATCGAGGGCAAAAAGTTCTTGTGCCACGGCCAGCGCATCAATGCGCCCGTCAGCAGACAGTTTTTTCATCTGCACGCTAGGCGCATGCAGCAGTTTATTGGTCAGGCCACGCGCCAGTTGCGCCAGCACATCCTCGGCGCTTGCCCCGTTGCTCAGCATACGCTGAGCCTTGGCCAGCTCCTCATCGCGAAGGCGCTCGGCTTGCTGGCGATAGGCTTTAAGCACATCGACAGCGGCCAGTTCACGCAGGCGCTGCATAAAGTCCTCAGCGCCAACAGAAACCAGCTCTTCCGCAGCCTCTGCCGCACCTTGGCGACTCTTGAGGTTCTCGGCAATGACTTCGTGCAGGTCATCAACTGTATAGAGGTAAACATCGTCAAGCTCACCGACTTCCGGCTCGATGTCCCGCGGGACGGCGATATCGACCATGAAAATTGGCTTATGCTTACGCTGCTTGAGCGCGCTTTCCACGGCACCTTTACCTAAGATTGGTAACTGGCTCGCAGTCGAACTGATCACGATGTCGCTCTTGGCAAGCTCCTGTGGAATATCCGAAAGCAACACCGCATGTGCGCCGAACTGTTCTGCCAGGCTGCTGGCACGTTCCAAGGTACGGTTGGCGACGACAATGCGCTTGACCCCTTGATCATGCAGGTGGCGGGCGACCAGGCTGATGGTTTCTCCTGCCCCGATCAGCAGCGCCTGGCTGCGATTGAGATCGCTGAATATTTGCTTGGCCAGGCTGACGGCTGCAAATGCCACCGACACCGGGTTTTCACCAATAGTAGTGTCGGTGCGCACCTGTTTGGCGGTGCTGAAGGTCGCCTGAAACAAGCGCCCCAGCAAAGGCCCCATGGTGCCAGCCTCGCGGGCGACCGCAAATGCTGACTTCATTTGCCCGAGAATCTGCGGCTCACCCAACACCATTGAATCGAGGCCAGAGGCCACGCGCATCATGTGACGAACTGCCGCATCATCTTCATGAATATAAGCACAGGCGCGCAGGTCTTCCAGGTTCAGATTATGGTAACTGGCCAGCCATTGCAGGACTGCATCGGATGTGAGGCTGTCTTGCTCGATGTAGAGTTCGCTGCGATTACAGGTCGAAAGAATGGCAGCTTCGCGGCTAGCCGTATCCCTGCACAGTAGCTGCAATGCCTCAACCAACTGCTCTGGAGTGAATGCCACGCGTTCGCGGACGTCCACCGAGGCGGTTTTGTGGTTAATACCGAGGGCAATAAAGGCCATGCATGTTCGCTGACAGATGAAATAAGCCGGCAATTGTCCTACTTCGACCGTTAGAGAACAACCACCGCTCGTTATTGTCACAACATCTCAAGCACAATTTATCTTGCCCGAGGGGCATCGAATAATGGATGCCTGAGGCAAGAAACCTATAAATTTGAATGTATTTCGTAAAATATTTGCACTGCACTGTTGTTCATTGCTCAGCTTTAACCCAGCATCATGCAATAAAGGCCTCGTTGAATTGCCTTAACCAATTGCCCCATGGGCTTGCCCAATGGCTTGTGTCATGATGCTCCGACCGCAGGTTAGCCGTCTCGTCTTCTATGAATAGATCCTTAGCACTACTGACAGCCATGGCTTTTTTGGGTGGCTGCCAAACCTTTAATACCTCGACTGATGGCTCGCCACCGGTCGAGGACGTGACCGCAACCGAGCAAGCTGCCAAGCCCGAGGTTTACAGCTCATTCAGCAAGGAAACCTTGCTGGCGCTGCTGACCGCAGAAATGGCTGGCCAACGCAACCGCTTTGACATTGCACTGGGCAACTACGTGCAGCAAGCCAATGCGACGCAGGATGCCGGAGTTGCCGAGCGCGGCTTTCGCATTGCCGAGTACCTGGGCGCAGACCAGGCCGCCTTGGACACCGCATTGATCTGGGCGAAAAACGCTCCCGACGCCATCGATGCGCAGCGGGCAGCGGCCGTGCAACTGGCGCGCGCCGGACGTTATGACGAATCCATGTCATACATGGAGAAAGTTCTGCAACGCCAAGGCGACACACACTTCGACTTTCTGGCCCTGTCTGCCGCTGAAACCGACCCGGATTCGCGCGCAGGATTGCTGCAAAGCTTTGACCGGCTGCTGGCTAAGTACCCCGAGAATGGCCAGCTGATTTTTGGCAAAGCCCTGCTGATGCAGGAAGATGGTCGCTCTGAAGAAGCCCTTGAGCTACTCGAAAGCCATCCAGCCAAAACCGATGATGTCGCGCCACTATTGCTGCAAGCCCGCTTGCTAACCAGCTTGCAGCGTGGCGATGAAGCGCTGCCTCTGCTTGAAGACGGCATCAGCAAGCACCCCGACGATAAACGCTTGCGCCTGACCTATGCCCGCACACTGGTTGAGCAAGGCCGCATGGAAGACGCCAAGGGCGAGTTTTCATCGCTGGTACAACAGTTCCCGGAAGACGACGATTTGCGTTTCTCGCTGGCCCTGGTCTGCCTGGAGGCCCAGGCATGGCAAGAAGCTATCGTTTACCTTCAGGAGCTTATAGAACGCGGCAGCCATGTTGATGCAGCACACTACAACCTGGCCCGCGCCTATGAAGAACTTGATGAGCCAGACAGCGCCCTGATCGAGTACGGCCTGGTCGGCCCAGGCAATGACTACCTGCCCGCCCAGGCGCGCCAGACCGAGATACTGTTCGCCAGTGACCGCATCAGTGAGGCCTCGGCCAAACTTGACAAAGCCCGTGGCGCAGAGCCTGACTACGCCATCCAGCTGTACCTGATAGAGGCCGAAGCACTGGCCGGCAAGCAACGCAAAGAGCAGGCCTGGCAACTGATCCAGCAAGGGCTTGAGCAGTTCCCGGACGACCTCAACCTGCTCTACACCCGCGCCATGCTCGCCGAAGACCGTGATGAACTCGGTCAACTGGAAACCGACCTGCGCTTTATTCTTGAGCGTGACCCAGAAAACACCATGGCGCTTAATGCCTTGGGTTATACCCTGGCCGATCGCACCACCCGTTACCAGGAAGCCGACGAGCTAATCGAAAAAGCCTATCGCTTGAGCCCGAATGACCCGGCAATTCTCGACAGCAAAGGCTGGGTCAACTATCGCCTGGGCAAGCTTGACGAAGCAGAACGCTTCCTGCGTAAAGCACTCGAAGACTTTCCCGACCATGAGGTCGCCGCCCACCTGGGTGAAGTCCTTTGGGTCCAGGGCAAACAAAGCGAAGCCCGTGAAGTCTGGGCAAGCGCCCTGGAAAAGCAACCCGACAGTGAAGTCTTGCGCAGCACCATCAAGCGCCTGACAGGAGCAGAGAAACCCTAATGCGTTTGCGCTACCTTATTGCCTGCAGCCTATTTGCGCTGCTGACCGGCTGCGCCGGCTTGATCTCCCACGAATCAGTTGAAGGCCAGGGAAATCAGGCCGCCTGGCAAGCTCACAAAGAACAGTTGAGCGCGCTGGACGCCTGGCAAATCAGCGGAAAAATCGGCATCCGCGCCCCCAAAGACTCGGGCAGCGCGACCTTGTTCTGGCTACAGCGCCAGGACTACTTCGATATTCGCCTGTCCGGCCCGCTGGGTGGCGGCGCGGCGCGCTTGACCGGTCGTCCGGGCGAAGTGCTGCTTGAGGTTGCCAACAAAGGCCGCTACAAAGCCGAGTCCCCCGAAGCCCTGCTGCAACAACAGTTGCGCATGAACCTGCCAGTCTCGCACCTGCTCTGGTGGGTCCGTGGCCTCCCCGCTCCCGACACCAAGAGCAACGTCACCCTCGACACCGAAAGCCACTTGTCGCGACTGACGCAAGATGGCTGGCAAGTCGAATACCTCAGCTACGTTGAGCAAAACGGCTATTGGCTGCCAGAACGCATCAAGCTGCATGGCCAGGACCTGCAGGTCACCATAGTGGTCAAGGACTGGCAACCTCGCCAGTTGGGCCAATAATGCCCGGGCAACACCACAGCAGCGAACGCCTGACCCTGCCTGCGCCGGCCAAACTCAACCTGATGCTGCACATCCTTGGCCGCCGCGCCGATGGCTACCACGAACTGCAAACCCTGTTTCAGTTTCTCGATTTCGGTGACGAGCTGAGTTTTGCGCCGCGCGCCGATGGCGAAATCCATCTGCATACTGAAATTGCCGGCGTCACCCATGACAACAACCTCATCGTCCGGGCCGCCCGCATGTTGCAGAAGCATGCCGGTTGCGCCCAGGGCGCCGATATCTGGCTAGACAAACAATTGCCGATGGGCGGCGGTATCGGTGGTGGCAGCTCCGATGCAGCCACCACCCTCCTCGGCCTCAACCACTTGTGGCGACTCAACTGCAGCCTCGACGAACTGGCAAACATAGGCCTGACGCTGGGTGCAGACGTGCCGGTGTTCGTTCGCGGGCACGCTGCCTTTGCTGAAGGCGTGGGTGAAAAATTGACGCCAATCGAGCTTCCAGAGCCCTGGTTTCTCGTGGCAATACCGCAAGTACTTGTACCCACAGTAGAAATTTTCTCTGACGCCGAGTTGACACGCGATACGCCGCCCATTAAAGTTCGCAGCCTTCTTGAGGGGGGCGGTCGAAATGATTGCCAGCCAGTTGTAGAAAAGCGTTATCCAGAAGTACGTAACGCTCTGATCTTGTTGAACAAATTTGTTCCCGCAAGATTAACTGGCACTGGAGCTTGTGTATTTGGGAGCTTCCCAAATGAGGTCGATGCTGATAAAGTCGCCCGCCAACTTCCAGCCACTTTGCCAAGTTTTGTTGCACAAGGCCGTAACATCTCGATGTTGCACCGAGCGCTTCAGGAGTTGGACAGGAAGTAGATGTAAAGTAGCAAGCAACACCAGATAGGGGCGTCGCCAAGCGGTAAGGCAGCAGGTTTTGATCCTGCCATGCGTTGGTTCGAATCCAGCCGCCCCTGCCATTAACGCCTTATTGGGCTTTAATGTCTGGAGAGCTACAAGCATCAGCAATGAAATACGATACAGGGGCGTCGCCAAGCGGTAAGGCAGCAGGTTTTGATCCTGCCATGCGTTGGTTCGAATCCAGCCGCCCCTGCCAATTTCTATACTCATCCAGGTATACCCTCAGCCGGTAGGTACTGCGCGTGTCCAAGATGATGGTCTTTACGGGGAACGCTAACCCCGATCTGGCGCGGCGTATTGTACGCCAGCTGCACATCCCCCTCGGCGATGCCTCTGTCGGTAAATTCTCCGACGGCGAAATCAGCATTGAAATCAACGAAAACGTTCGTGGTAAAGACGTCTTCCTGATTCAGCCGACGTGCGCGCCAACAAACGATAACCTGATGGAACTGGTAGTGATGGCCGATGCCTTCCGCCGCTCATCAGCAACCCGAATCACTGCTGTTATCCCCTACTTTGGCTATGCACGCCAGGATCGCCGTCCGCGTTCCGCCCGCGTTGCAATCAGCGCTAAAGTCGTGGCTGACATGCTCACCGTTGTAGGCATTGACCGTGTTCTCACTGTCGACCTGCACGCTGACCAGATTCAAGGTTTCTTCGATATCCCGGTAGATAACATCTACGGCTCCCCGGTTCTGGTGGATGATATTGAAGATCAACGCTTCGAAAATCTGATGATCGTCTCCCCGGACATTGGCGGTGTAGTGCGTGCGCGTGCTGTAGCCAAGTCTCTGGGTGTTGATCTGGCGATCATCGACAAGCGCCGCGAGAAAGCCAACCACTCCGAGGTGATGCACATCATCGGCGACGTGGAAGGCCGCACCTGTATTCTGGTTGACGACATGGTCGATACCGCAGGCACCTTGTGCCACGGTGCCAAAGCCCTGAAAGAACACGGCGCTGCCAAGGTATTTGCTTACGCCACCCACGCTGTGCTGTCGGGTCGCGCTATCGAGAACCTTGAAAATTCGGTACTGGACGAACTGGTGGTGACTAACACCATCCCGCTGTCTGCTGCCGCACAATCGTGCTCGCGTATTCGCCAGCTCGATATTGGCCCGATTGTCGCCGAAGCGGTTCGCCGCATCAGCAACGAAGAATCGATCAGCGCAATGTTCCGTTAATTCGGAACCTTGTGCCCTGAGCGAAATGCGCCCCGCCTTAATGCGGGGCTTTTTTACCTAACCACCCTGTCGCTGGTCGCAAGCGTAACGGGTGGAAAGGTTATTTTGGAGAAATGAAATGAGTGATTTTAACATCGACGCACAAGCGCGTTCAGACCTGGGGAAAGGTGCGAGCCGCCGCCTGCGTCGTAACGCCAGCCTGGTTCCAGCCGTAGTTTACGGTGGCGAAAAGGCTCCACAATCCATCAGCCTGATTGCTAAAGACTTCGCCAAGCTGCTGGAAAACGAAGCTTCGTTCAGCCACATCCTGTCGCTGTCCATCGACGGCGCCAAAGAAAACGTCCTGATCAAAGCACTGCAACGTCACCCTTCGAAAGGTTTCGTACTGCACGCTGACTTCATCCGTGTTGTTGCTGGCCAGAAACTGACTACTCAGGTTCCACTGCACTTCATCAACGAAGACAAAGCAGTTGCAGTCAAGACGCAAGGCGGCGAGATCTCTCACACCGCTACTGAAGTTGAAATCAGCGTTCTGCCACGCAACCTGCCTGAGTTCATCGAAGTCGACATGGCTAAGATCGAAGTCGGCCAGACTCTGCACTTGTCTGACCTGGTTCTGCCAAAAGGCGTTGAACTGGTTGCTCTGGCTCACGATAGCGACCTGGCCGTGGCTAACGCCCACATGCCTCGCGTTACCAAGGCTGAAGATCTTGAAGTTGACGCGCCGGAAGCTCCAGAAGCTCCAGAAGCTGACGCTCCAGAAGCTGAGTAACACCCGCTACGCAGATCAACAGCTCAGGTGCTTGTGCGCTTGAGCTGTTTTCGATAAAGGGCTCCAGTATGACTGCCGTACAACTGATCGTTGGCCTTGGTAACCCAGGCCCTGAATACGACCAGACTCGGCATAATGCCGGGGCCCTTTTCGTTGAACGACTGGCAGACAGTCAACGCATCAACCTAAGTGTTGATCGCAAGTATTTTGGCCTGACTGGCAAATTTAGCCATCAAGGCCGCGACGTTCGTCTATTGATCCCCACCACCTTCATGAATCGCAGCGGTCAGTCCGTGGCAGCGCTGGCGAACTTCTTTCGCATCCCTGCCGAAGCGATTCTGGTGGCTCACGACGAACTTGATATGCCGCCTGGCGTCGCCAAACTCAAACAGGGTGGCGGGCACGGCGGGCATAACGGCTTACGCGATATCATCGCGCAGCTGGGCAACCAAAATAATTTTTACCGCTTGCGGCTTGGCATTGGCCATCCAGGGCATAGCAGCATGGTGTCTAATTACGTTCTAGGACGCGCCCCGCGCAGCGAACAAGAGCTACTCGATACCAGCATCGACTTTGTACTCGGCGTACTCCCAGAGATCCTCGCCGGAGAGTGGAACAAAGCGATGCAGAAGCTACACAGCCAAAAAGCCTAACCTAACTCTAGAAATCATCTGCGCGAGGAAAACACCATGGGATTCAATTGCGGCATCGTCGGCCTGCCGAACGTCGGCAAGTCCACCTTGTTCAACGCCCTGACCAAATCCGGTATCGCTGCGGAGAACTTCCCTTTCTGCACCATCGAGCCGAACACAGGCATCGTTCCAATGCCGGACCCTCGCCTGGACGCCTTGGCCGAGATCGTCAAGCCCGAGCGTGTGATTCCAACCACCATGGAATTCGTCGACATCGCAGGCTTGGTAGCTGGCGCCTCGAAAGGTGAAGGCCTGGGCAACAAGTTTCTGGCCAACATTCGTGAAACCCATGCCATCGCCCACGTCGTTCGCTGCTTCGAAGACGACAACGTCATCCACGTATCGAACAGCGTTGATCCAAAGCGTGACATCGAGATTATCGACCTTGAGTTGATCTTCGCCGACCTCGACAGCTGCGAGAAGCAACTACAGAAAACCACGCGCAACGCCAAGGGCGGCGACAAAGATGCTGTCGCACAGAAAGCCCTGCTGGAAAAACTGATTCCACACTTCACCGAAGGTAAGCCAGCCCGCACGCTGCTCAAAGACCTGGCTGATGACGAGAAGCAACTGGTACGCGGCTTCCACCTGCTGACCAGCAAGCCAGTAATGTACATTGCCAACGTTGCCGAAGACGGCTTCGAGAACAACCCTTTGCTCGACATCGTCCGCGGCATTGCAGACGCCGAAGGCGCCATCGTGGTTCCAGTTTGCAACAAGATCGAAGCTGAAATTGCCGAACTCGACGACGGCGAAGAAAAGGACATGTTCCTTGAATCCCTCGGCTTTGACGAGCCAGGCCTTAACCGCGTAATTCGCGCAGGCTACGAACTGCTGAACCTGCAAACCTACTTCACCGCTGGCGTGAAAGAAGTACGTGCCTGGACAGTTCGCGTCGGCGCCACGGCTCCGCAGTCCGCTGCAGCCATCCACACCGACTTTGAAAAAGGCTTTATCCGCGCCGAAGTCATCGCCTACAACGACTTCATCCAATACAAGGGTGAAGCCGGCGCCAAAGAAGCTGGCAAATGGCGCCTTGAAGGCAAGGAATACATCGTTAAAGACGGCGACGTGATGCACTTCCGCTTTAACGTTTAACACCACTGGCGGCCCAGACTGCCAATCCAAGCCCCCGCCACTCACCTTGTGAGCCGGGGGCTTTTTATTGCCTTCGCATCGCTCACTCAGCTCTTGCAAGCGGGCCAGGCTGATTAATCCTCACGTAACTGGCGGGGCTAAAGCGCAAGGTCAGCAACAGCATCAGGATCAAGCTAACCAACATCACCAGCCAGGTGCTGTAGAAGGTTCCGCTCAACTCACGCAGCCAGCCGCCCATTGACGGCGAAATGGCGTTGATCAGAAAACCAAACCCCTGCACAAAAGCCACCAACTGTCCTGCCGCGCGTGGCTCATGCAAATGGTCGAGGCTCAGCAACAGGCACAACACAAAGCAGGCACCTAAGCCAAAACCGATCAACCCGACCCAGACTGCTGATGCAGCCAATGGCGCCCACAACAGCCCCGCATAACCAATCACTTGCGCACCCAGGCTGATACCGAGCAAAGGTCGTCGATCCTTCATGCGATGGGCCAGCACCGGCATCGACAGAGCCGCGAGCACCTGGAATATAGTCATCCACGCCAACAGCGCACCACTCGCCTGCTGGCTCCAGCCAAGCTGCTGATAATAGGCTGGCAACCATGCAACCATGGTCATGAAGCCCCAATTACAGAATCCAAAATAAATGGCCAGCAACCATGCGCGACGGTTGCCAACAAATGTCTTGAATGAAAGCCTTTGCGCCAAAGAATGAGGCCTGTGCCACGGCATCCTGAACCACAGCAAAGCGGCAAGCAGCGCAGGGATCAACCAAATCCACAACCCTGCCTGCCAGTGACCGAATGCATGGGCCATATGCGGGCTCAGCAAGGCCGCCAGCCCACCGCCACTCATCAAGGACGCCGAATAAACCCCCATCGCCAACGCCACACAGCCAATGAACTGACGCTTAATCATGCCGGGCACCAACACTTGGATCAGCGCTACACCCACGCCGCCCAGCAAGGCTGTAGCCAGCAACACATTGCCGTCGGCGATAAAGCCCCGCGCAAGACAAGCCAGGAAAATACACAGCAAACCCAGGGCAATCCCCCTGCCCTCGCCCAGTCGCGCCTCAATCCATGAGCCACACAGCGCCACCAAGCCAATACAAACCACAGGCAAGGTGGTCAACAGAGCCGCTCCTTGGAAGCTTAGCGATGTACTTAGCCGAATATCGTCCAGCAAGGGACTGATTGAGGTGAGAATTGGCCGCAGGTTAAGCCCCAAAGCAACCAGCACCAGCCAGCCCCAAAACCTAATCCCCATTCAAATTACTCCAGCAGTGCTGGCAAACCGTTGAACACGCTGCACAGACGCACACTCCACACAAAACCCGCCCTTGGGCGAAACAACCAGACACTCAACCGCGGTGGACCATAGGTACGCCGCAGCGAAAAAGACAAAGCCGAAGCTCAAAGAAGGGCAATTCAAGACCCGGACATTGTGCCACGCTCGCCCGACAAAGTTGACGGGGTAGACAGGTAATTAAAGATTAGCTTGGCACAGTGACGATCTAAACTAGGCAAGTGCACGCATTGCGCGTAAGCACTTGATCAATCGCAATAATTTTATCAAAACATGCTTGACACAAAGCCCTCAGGCTAGAATAATGCGCGCCACTCGGCTACGTAGCTCAGCTGGTTAGAGCATAGCATTCATAATGCTGGGGTCCGGGGTTCAAGTCCCTGCGTAGCCACCAAACAAAACAAGGGTTTACCGAAAGGTAAGCCCTTTTTTGTGTGCGCGAGTGACTACAAAGTGACTACAGCGTGTCCACATCCAAGGAGTCAGGCTGTGACGACTAAAGCAATTGAGCAGCTATTCAAAAGATCAACCGAGCTCTTTGACTACTTCGGGCAAACCCTAGCCTCAGAATCGTTCTACGATGACGATCGATGTGTAGCCTGCGAAACGCTATGTACCATTTCTATGCAGCACGGGTTTAGCCTTCTAATGCTATCTCACGTTGGCAACAACATATCAGCTGCTAGCCTGCTGAGGCTTCAGTTTGAGTCACTGATTAGAGCACTATGGGTGCTGTACGTCGCTAGTGACACTGCACTCAGCAAGCTGACCGGAGAGCTTTCAGTCGAAGCATTAAAAGTAGCAAACAAACTACCTAGCGTTAGTGAAATGATAAAAGCGCTAAGTCGAGCTGAAGGTTTTCCGCCCTCTGCAAACGAAATGATTAAAGATCTTCAAGTAGGGCTAATGTCCGAAATGAATTCGTTTGTACACGCGGGAATAATGCCGTTCAAATTACAACAAATCGGCACGCCTGAGATCGTAACGATCAAGAACATGAAGCACTCAAACGCAATAAGCACAATGACTGCAATGACCCTAGCGATCATAAATACAGACAAGAATGCGGCTGTAGTAATAAGAAAAATGCAGCCTAAATTTGCCGATTGCCTACCCCCCCTGATTTGGCCAAATAACTCGCCTGAGCCAGAGGTGAAAACCTAAGCGCAGACTCAAGATGATCAGGCGAAAGATGTGCATAGCGCATGGTCATGGTGATTGATGAATGCCCCAGGATTCGCTGCAAACTGAGAATATCCCCTCCCCCCATCATGTAATGGCTGGCGAAGGTGTGGCGCAGAATATGGGTTAACTGACCCGGGGTCTGAAAGCCGCACCGCTCATAGGCACTGCGAAAAGCAGCCCTGCAGGACATAAACAAACGACCGTTACCCGGCATGGCCACCTTGAGTGCTTCGGCTTCGACCTCTTTAGGTATCGGTACAGAGCGCGACTGGCGGTTTTTAGTGCGATGAAAATGCGCCTTTCCTCCGAAGATCGCCGCACGGGTCAGACTTTCAGCTTCATCCCATCGAGCGCCAGTAGCCAAACAGATCAGAGCAACCGGGTAAGCGTGATTGTTCTTTGACCTGGTGCACTCATTCAGTAGCTGAGAAACCTGATCGAGCGTCAGAAATGAGAGCTCGGTTTGATCGGTTTTAATCTGGCGAATGTTGGCTAACGGATTGATACCCGTCCAAGCGCCTAAACGGATCAGCTCAGCAAAGACGGCAGAGAGATAGCGTTGTTCATGGTTGACCGTATGCGGCGACACGTCTTGAAGGCGCAATTGCCGGTATCTGGCCCAGCGCAAGGCATCGAAGTCAGAAACACGCGGATTGCCCAAGCGCTCAACAACGGCAAGCGTGCGAGACAGCCTAGCTTTTTGATCTTTCAGTGAGCAGCCATGCAGGGAATGCCAAATGTTTACCAAGTCGGATAAACGATCATCAAGCGGTCTACCTGTTTCGTTATAGGTCGCAAAAAAGTCAGACTCATAGCGCTGAGCTGCAGACTTGGTTGCAAAGCCTTTTTTGCGTATGCGACGTCCAGAGCGACCATTCTCATAGAAATCAGCCGTCCATGTTTTGCCATCTTTGCGAGCAGTCATACAGCCCTCCCCCATCTAACGCTACGCTCTTCAAGCAAGGCTTTGATGTGCTTGTAAATGTCACGCTCGCTCATTTCCTTAGCCGCATAGTGGTCACGAATAACCGGCCAGCACTCCCAATCTTTCAACCGATCAAATGCTTTTGCTGCGCCCACTCGCTCCCTTGCCAGCAGGCTTACGAAGTTTCCCAGGAATAGCTCGACGTTCTTGCCCGAGAAGCCCCGAGAGGTCTTGTAATAGCGCTTGTACTCGGTTTCATCGAGCAGGGAATCAACTGGCAGATCAACCCGCACGTCTTCGCGGATTAACGTCCAGATCGGCTGGAAGTACCCAGGACGTGCTAGCAGCTTGAATTGACCCAACCCATAGCGCCACAGACCATCTAAGTGCGCGGAGAAGTCAGCAAAGGTGCGCGTTTCAATGAATGCAGCGGTTTGCAGGTCTACCGAACCGCTGGCGAATTGCTGAATGATTGAATGGTGGTAACGCAGCTCGATGCGCCATACGTCCTGGTCGGGGTTGTAGTTGTCTGGGTCTACATCGTCAAAGCTGTCACGACGCTTCCACACGCTTTCCCAATAGTCGAGCTTGTCAGTGGCTCGGGCTTGCTCGGTCTTGTTGTAAATACAGAGCTGCACACCGTTAGCTGAGCCGAACATAGAGGTTTCACCCCGACCGTACACACTCGACTTAGTAGCCCACTTAATTTCATTGATCCCGCTAATGTCACGGTGCATACGCGCCTTGCAGTGCATTTGCGCGACCAGATCAAGTGGAGGCGTCCAGCCCTGCAGCTCTAGTGCGAGGTGAACCGCGCATTGGTTGACCTCAACATGACTCAACAACTGGTGTGCGTAGTAGTCCATGCGTGCCTGCAGGCGTTCCGGCGACAAATTGTCGATTGCATGGGGCGAGACTTCGATTTTCAGGTGTGGGCCAATCACGTCCAGCTTCTTGTTGAAGTTCTTAACCAACAGAATCAGGCCAAGGTCAGCGTTTTGCAGCTTGTACTGATAACCAGAGTCACGCCCTACCCGTCCCGAGTGCCAGCGTTGCCCTGCAAAGTCGACAATTGTTCCTGGTACTTCAAACAACGCCATGATTTCAGGTCTGACCATGCCCTGGTAAAGCTGGCGAACAGTGTCAACACCACAGCGAAGCAGACGAACGTCTGACAGATCGATGAAACCCATCTGGCCGGGATCAACAAATAAACGGCTTGTTGTGCTTTCCAAGCCTGTTTCTGGATCAATCCGATTGAAGTCTTTTGCCTTAGCCATTTTCTACCCAACTATCTGGTTTAGTGTGGTTATTCAGTTCTGTTTATATGACGTGTTACAGGGGCGTCAGCGCGCGGTTTGCGCGCAGGCTCGGGACTCGCTCTGCGTGCAAAACCGGCGCGAGCCTCGCCCCTGACACTCACCACAGGAAACGGCCCTTTTCACTGCCTACAACGGTGATGTTCGTACTCGGCTTGCCCTGGTCGAAACCTGGAGCACGATTAGGGTTTGGTCGGTCTTGCGCCTGCAGCACCTGTTGTTGATTGTCTCGATCAGGTATCGACGGATCGAAATAGCCGTTATCAACAATCTGTTTGCAAAGGCTGAACTCGGTCGAAACCCTTGTACCTTGCTGGGTGTAGCACTGGCATACGGTCGGTTTACCGTTCACCACCGCGCTAGGCATCTTTGAGAACGACCGGGCGTAGGTGTCGGGATCGGTGCTGGACAAGCAATACAGGCGCGGGTAACTCACGGGCTGAGTGAGTTCATCGTAGATAGGGGCTGATGACGGTATGCCCTCAATGCGAGGTATACGGCGTTGTGCGTAGTGCTGAGGCGATTCTTTCCTAGGCGTATCGGCGTTACCAGGTGATGAACCGATAAATGACCCAACGCTGGCCGTAACCTTGTCGACAACACTGTCATTGCTAGCCGCGCCTTGCGTGGACTGTGCCCCGCCATCCTTGCCTTGCTGGTATCGCTCGTAAAATCGGTAAGTCAGCACACCGGCAACGATGATCACCAAGATAGCCAAGATAAACTTGGTAGGCAGCTTGGCCTGGAAATGGTGCTTTGCGTTGGTGCTGGTGTAGGTGCTGAAATACTTTTTATCGAGTCGGACGGTTTTCTTGTCGGCGTCCTTGAAGCTGCTTTTGACTTCGACTTTCTCGATCACCACCTCAGACTCGAAGCGGATCAGCTGTTGAGATTTGAAGACTCGCCAGTAATGCACATGACCATTGCACAGGCGACGCAAGTGCACATCCAGGTAGCGCGGATCTTGAGTAACCAGGTGCACTTCGTGACCTTGGTGGCGCATGGTTTCAAAGCGCGTGATGAACTCGGGCGGGCGCTGGCGAGGATCACGCGAACCGAACCAGCCTTGGGCCTCGTCAACCACAACAATGGCATCTTGCGGCAGTTCAAACCATTTCTCAGGGTCTTCGAATTCATACCACTGCGCTTGCAACAACTCAGGCTTAAGGCCGTTGATGTTGTGGTAGTAAACGACCCGACCTTCGGCCAAGGCTTTCTGGTCTATTTCGCGGATGGTGTTGAGCGTCTTACCGTGGCCGGGTTTCCCCGTGCGTATATAGAGCATGGAGAACCCCCTTAAGCCTCAATAGAGGTGCCGCCCGGCTTGTGCCAGACCTGGTTACGCTTGCGATCAGCGGCCTTATCAATGCCGGCAAGAACAAAGCGCGTGGCAATGGCTGCGAAGTAGATATTCACAATCACATCCACCTTGGCCAGACCAAGAATCGGCATGATTACCGGCCCGACTTCGCCCATGCGCGCTATAAGTTCATCTTTGGCCGCATCGATCACCAGGTTAAAACCCACGTAACTGACAAAGCCGAAACCGAGCATCTTGAGCACCATCCGCACAAGAGGGCCGAGCACCATGATCAGCATTTGAACAAGCAAGACGTATTGCATTAGCTACCCCCTACAGAGCGCCCGACATACAGCGCGGCAAAGACAAGAGCAAAAGCCACAAAGAGGTTGCCGAGGTCAGTAGCAGCACGGCACAGCGGCTCATAGGTGAATTTGAAGGTGTGGCCGCCAGCGGTGATCAGGTTCACCGTTTCATCAGGCGGGCAGCTGGCAGGTAGAAACCGTGTGCCTTTGTTGATCAGGCCCGGTACATCGATATCATCGCCGCCTTCGTCGAGTTCGAATTTGTCGCCCTGGACCAGGTTCTCGATATCGTCTTTATGGCCTTCGAAGTCGGCTTGTTCTTCGGCAAAGCATTGTTGCTCTTTGTTCTTACGCAGAATGGCGCATTGAATCGGATCACCATCGCAAGCCAGATCTACATCACAGCCTTCGCCACCAACACTTGACCCCTCTTCGCATTTACCGCCGATACAATCCCCAAAGCCATCACCATCGGCATCAGGGTTGCCCTGCTGGTCAGGGCAATCAGGGCCTTTGCAGGTGCCAGTGGTGCCTGTCTTATTGCCCGCGCTGTCGGTATGCGTCGTGGTTGTGGTGACGGTGGTTGTCGTCGTGCAAGCAGTGCCATTGCACTTGGTCGCGGTGGCCGTATCTGTTTTGGTTGTGGTCTTAGAACCATCAGGGTTTGTCTGAACCTTGGTATCGGTCTGGATATCAACCTGGTTCTTCGATGGCTGAGCATCGACGCAGAGTCGCTCGCCATTGAACATGCCACAGTGCTGGCCTTCTTTTTCAACAGACTTTTCAGACGTGCACGTCGTTGAGCCATCTGCGTTAGAAACGGGTATGCAAGGCTTGTCTTCGAGAATGGTTTCAGGCTCGGGATAGTCAGGAACAGGCGACTGTTCAACCTCAGCAGAACCACCAGAACCACATTCAGCACCCGTGTAATAGCCAGTACCCTGGCAAAAATAGGAGCCGGTAACGCGAGTCGTGCATTTTTGGTCGGCTGTATTGGCGACACAGCCTGAATGACACGCTGACTGGCTAGCAACGCCGAACTTGCGATCAGCAGAAAGCGAAACATAGCCATCACCAGCGGCGCCGGACTTACTAAATGGAAAGCTTGTGTTTGCTAGATCAGCGCACTTGTCTGGCTCGGAAGCCTCACATTCACCTGTTTCAGGGTTATAGGTTGAATTAGTGCAACCATTGCCAAGCCGAGTAACAGTCCAGTTGCTAGATGGAGCAGCAGAGTTATCTGACTTCCTGATTCTTTTGTAGGTGCACTTGTAAGTAGATTCACCTTGGAAACCGGAATAATCGGGCATTATCTCGGTATAAACAAAGGAGGTTGATTCGGTATAACTGGCCGCAACACCCTCGCAAGCCGCAAGGGCGCTAGGGTAATGAGCTGTAGACGTTGAATTGAACGCCCAGTAATAATCCTCAGCACTCACAGACGAAGCACTGAGCCACAAAACGATAAGCAGGAACAGTGAGCGAGCCATATCAAACCCGCCCGAAGAAGATCAGGTAGAACGCCAGACTGGTGATGATCAGTACGTAGACCTGGTAGCTAAATGTGTTCATGGCGAACTCCAAAAAGAGAAACCCCGCCGAAGCGGGGTTGAGTTGCTACGGCACTGGTGAAAGTGCATGGGGACGATTACAGGGCACGGCGCATGTACTTGAAGGCAGCGGCAGCAATGAGCAGGCCCATCACCGTCCAACCGAGCGTGCCGATGTCAGTACCGGACTCGGTCAGCTTGGCGGTGGCTTCAGCTGGGATTTCTGCATAGGCCGTGCTGGCCAGCAGCGTGGCGCTTGCAACACCAGCGGTTGCCAGTTGACGAGAGCGACGACCGAAGGCCGAAGCGGTGTTTTTGAGTTGAACTTGCAGAGCTTTCATAAGGTGTTACCTCGTTATTTCAGGAGTTTTTTGAGGATCAAGAAAGCAAACACCGTGGCGAACAAAATGATCGTTTGGCTTTGTAGTTCGCTTACCTGGTCCCAAGTGAGCGCAGAACCGTTCAAGTCCTGCATTTCCTGTTGCGTGAGGGACACCAGCGAGCCGTTGCAGGTGGGCACACCCTCTGCGCTGACTAACCAATCGCCCTCACACGCCAGAAAATTCATTCGTCGCTCGCCAGCTCAGCGACGGGTTTAATTTCAGGCTCGCCAGCTAGCGAGCAGTCAGGGCAGACCGTGTAGTAAGGCGGTTGAGTCAGATCAGCCAAAAAGTCGGACTGGTCAGGCGCGGTGTTATGCAACTGGCCCATCACACGCAGGCAGAGATTGCAGACGACGCGATCAACTATCAGCACGGTCATGCCCTCCGATTAGTTGGCTTTTGCCGGGTCGGATGGTTTGGCCGAATCTGATGCTTTAGTCGCGCCGGTGTTGGACGGGGTTGGCGTGGTGCGAGTGCCTGGGCGTTCGACTTCTTCGATGTGCAGGGCTAGATTTTTGCCCTTGTTCTGGCCACCGCGAGCGACATCGAAGGTGATGCGCACAAGCTGCAGGGGTTCGAACTTGGAGCCAGCGTGAAAGATTTCATCAGCGACATCGTCATCAGCAGCCATACCGATGATCGACAAGCCGTGCTCGGTTTTGCCGTCTGGTTCATCACCGTAGAAAACCTTGATGTACTTCTGGCCGTTCTCACCGTCGAAACGTTGAGTGCCAAGAAATGCTACTTCCATAGTTGAACGAGCCATGTTTACCACCTCTTTGAATTGCGCTTGATTGCGCGGTTTTGCCTTTCTTCGGGCTGAGTTTTCCCGCACCGGATAACTTCTAGTTTTTCCGGTGGGTGGCTTTCAGATCGAAGCGGCTGTTTACGTTAAATCGCTAAATTCGTTGAGTTGCTGCGTCTGGATTCAACATCGCCGGAGCGATAAGGCGTGCTGGGTATGAATGCGCAAGCCATGTTGTTTAGGGCATACCTTGGTTTTAGAAGCCAAAGCAAACGGCACCTTCGCTGCGCTTGGTAGGGGTTCCCCCTCGGGCAGAGCCCTACCCCGACCGAGTGATGCTGAGAAATTCTTACTTGCCCTGGTCTTAACCTTGGGCATGGAATTACATGACCCACCACCGAGGCGACTGAAAATCACCTTAAGCCTGGAGAGCGAGAAGCGGGTTGGACAATGAAGGGAGTGGTCACGACCGTGGAACAGTCCGAGGTAATCGCGTAGCACGAACCGGAATACACCGAGCGCCAATAGATAGAGGTAAAAACCAATTACCGAGTAGGCAAAAATGGTTGTGACGAGCTGAATCAGGTTATAGAGGCTCATTTTGTGATCGCCCAAAAGGCCAGCAGTTGGATCAACAGCAGGGTGCAGATGATTGCAAAATCAACCATCGTTAAGCCGATCTCAGAAAAGAACATCAGTTAGCCCCCACAGAGGAACAAACGGCACCGGCTTGCCCGAGTCGTGAATAACGCTCCAATACTTCGGAGGTCGGTTGCTGGGCGTGTGTTTCGCGCATTTGTAAGCCGTCTGGCAGTACCAGCGGCCATTGACGAGATACGGCAGCCCACGGGGTTTGCAGTCGTTGCAGGGTATGGACTGGTAAAGAGCGGGCTTTGCCATTTCTGCCAGTGTCCAACATACAGAGCAGGCGCAGTCCTGGGCGTGGGGCTGCTTTTGGTAACTGTTCATGGCTAGTCATCTGAATAGTCACCCGCGCAGAAGATCGACTTACCACGATCAAGCTCACGGCGAATGCGGTGCAGATTGATGACGCGACGGCGGCCAATCTTGACCGTAGGGATAGCTTGAGACTCGACCCAACCACGGACTACATCAGCGGTGATGTCTTCAATACCGAGCATTTCAGCGAACACAAGCTGAGAGCAGAAAGGTGCATCACGAAAATCGGTGACGCGTTCGGCGTTTCCCTCTACGCTAAAACCCACTATTCCAGACTGTTCCATGTTTTGATCCTATAATCCGAGCAAAGAAAACGTGCTTGCAGATAAATGTACTTAATACACATGTACATATTACACCTAAAGCATAAAATGTACATAGAACATTTATGGCTATTTTCAATGAGCGAAGGCATCACCGATAGAGGCATCCAATTACTAGAGATGGCCAGTATCAAAACGCTTGTAGAGACCGGCAGCACGGAATACGTGCGCTGGCAAAACATCAAGCGAGGAAAAGCGAGGATTGGAGCTAACGAGATAGAAATTCTCGGGCGTGCTTTTCCTCAATACCGCTGGTGGCTAATCACAGGGGAGGTCCAACCAGGTAATGGACAGACAAGCCCTGAATATGACGAGGCCAACAGAAACTTGACCGGTCAAAACGCGGGATAGCGATCACTAAAAAAGTTGCTCAGCGCTGGTACGCCCGAGAGACCTAAGGAATGGGGATGAGAGCAGAATTAGAAGACAGGTCTTCTTACTTAATTAAAAGGCCAAAAAAGAAAAGAACACTTAACATCATTCTATGTATTGCGACAATCGGAATCAGCATTTACTTTATCGCTTTACGACAAAGCGGCTGGGGAATAACGATAGATGTAAGCAAGCTACTAGATGCAGTAACTCTTAATGAAGAGTTACTGCAAGACAAAGAAATTAGAAAAAACCGTATAAAATACAACCACTTAGAAAGCAAGCCAACAGATCACCCAATAAATATAAAAAAACCGAACAACACAGAACACAAAACCATGCTACGACCTAATAACTGGGAGGTATCCCTCGCAAAATTCAACGAAATATTCATAAACCATCCAGCATGCGACCCCAAAAATATGACATGGTCGCAAATGGAATGCTCAAACTTTCATGCAAGAGCCATGAAACGCTTCCAAAAGGAATGGGCAAAAAATTCTTACTGGGATGGAAAAAAAATAATTAAAAACAAAAAAGCAGACATTGAAGTTAACGCTGAACTATCGTTATAAAATCAAAAAATAAGTTAATAAAAATTTAATTATTTTTTATTAAATAAGTAAAACATAGCTGAAACAGATGAAAACAGCAAAATTGCGGATAAAAAATACACGGTCATACTTGGAGAAACTGATGATTTCGAAACAGGAGCGACCATAGCTATTGATGACGCCGCAATTACACTCAGAGCCCCAAAGAGCATTGGTCGCCAAGGGCTAATTTTCAGTTCAACCTCAATATTGGTAGCATACTCACCCGTGGGGAAGTCCTCTAATTCAGGCTTAAACGTGACAAATGATGCTTGCCTATGAACTTCTAATGATTTTACAAAAATCGGAACTTCAAAATCATCAAACTGAGCGGAGCACTCTAGCGGATTAACACAATTAGTCTGGATATATCCATTTGGTTCAGAGATATTAATCGTCGACCTCGTACCAGTCGGATTAGAAATAGCCATCTCCATAATGTATCTCCCTCCCTGATTCAAGCAATACCGGGAAGAAAGCCCAAGAGTTTTCAACGCAACTGGGTCAGACCATGCAGTACGAATTTTTTTAATATGAAAAAACAAGATATTCGGAAAATAGTCTTTAACTGCCATAACTCTAGAGTTCCAGTTAGCTACTTCTGGAGAAACCTTGCAGGTCAATCTAGATAAAAATTTATTCGGAGGCTGAGAGTCGATCTCACCCGAAACGATGGTCA
The DNA here is from genome assembly GCF_963970595.1 of Pseudomonas sp. RL_15y_Pfl2_60. Lineage (NCBI taxonomy): Bacteria > Pseudomonadati > Pseudomonadota > Gammaproteobacteria > Pseudomonadales > Pseudomonadaceae > Pseudomonas > Pseudomonas sp. RL_15y_Pfl2_60. Next base: position 536,649 of record NZ_CAXAOE010000004.1, read on the forward strand.
AATCACAGAATCGCCCAAGCTCCATGTATACATGGAAAACATCAGTCTCAGCGCTTTCAGAAGCTGAAACTACAGTTGCATACCTGATAGATATGTTTTCACAAATAGCTGGAGCAGAATTTAGAGGATTACCTCGGGTAAAAAAAATCGCAAGTGTCTTTCCTCCTAATGAAGACGCCTCATTTAACAGAACATCGGAGACATATTTCTTTTTATACCTAAAATGGATCAAATGCCCTACTGGCATAGCAAGCACACGATATATATCGGCTTTATACAAATCTCGACTATCAGAACTAAAAGCGCAAATGACTTCCATCACACAACCTCTTCAAACGTTCGAACCCAGCGATGCTTAGTGACCTCGTAGATTTGTAACATTGCCCTTTCTATACCATCTGTTTTGCTTTTATTCTGCCATCTTTTATGGGGTTTAACTACCCCAGATAAAGTCCAGCCAGCCCCTCTTAATGACGCACCAGACTCAGATGCAAGCGTATAGGTAATGACCCGGACTCCACCCATCGACCTCCAAATGCTACAGCTTTTACTCAGAAGAAAACTGCAGACCCCTTTAGGGGCTCCCTCTTTAACACAAAGCCTTGTTAACTCTATAGTTAGCCCATCCATATATGTCGCAGAAACAGGGCTGCTTGCGATTACTACACCTACAATTACTGAATTATCATCAACCGCAGCCAAAGCCCACTTCCCATTATTCCTGGCAGTTGGTCTATGATGTCGATGATGCTCTTTAATAAACTCGTTTGCCTCTTTTATTGTAAGAGGCTTAATTGAAACCACTTTAGCCAAAACCCAACCCTAGCGCTAAAAATTTAAATTATCCTATGAGAACAAGTCAACTTCACGATCACTCTCCATAGGTTCAAGATGAGATATATATAGCCTCGGTCTTTTGGACAGTGATTTACTTTTGTCATCAGACCGATCAACTGTTCCATACAAGCGACATCTAAGAAACAAAAGAGGCTTATAACGCACTATACTGCCATGATCAGGATAGGCAGTAAGAATATGATCTAGATATTTAAACCCCATTGAATTCGATGTTTTATTTTCCCTTGTAACTTCACCTTCAAGAATTACATTTTGACCGTGCTTTAACTCAGGAAATAATATTTCACCTTCATCATCTGGATCTACTGAACAAAATATATATTTATCTGGAACCCCTACTTCCACCTCATCAACAACATTATCGACGATACTCGCAACTTTTAGAACACGCCCATCTTCGATTAGTGACGCCAACTTTTCAAGAGCACCAAAATCACTTTCAACATATATATCTAGTATATATTTTGGAACGTATAGATACTCACCCTTAGAGTTTTTAATTCCTACTAAAGCATTGTCATCTGAAAACTTAACATTCTCAAATGTCTTCAAACTGACACTACCCATATGCTTGCCGATTCGAACAAAATATTTTATTACCTCTAATGCCTTTCTAAAGAGGTCCGCCATCCCAATATTTTCAAAATCTTTTTCGGCCATTTTTTGTGCAGCTTGCGCTGCGTAGGTTGTTGTAATAAGTCCGATACCTGCCTGCAACCAACCAAATACAGTTTCAGGTATTAAAGCCTCCCATGACCCTTCTCTAACCTTAACTGGTATTTCGAAATCTAAGGATTTTAGATTAGGAGACAGCTTGTGCAAAAAGTGTCTAACAGCAAAATCGATGCCTAAAAGAGCATCTGCTTGCTTCTTAGCATCCATCACACCATCTTTAACAAGGTGCCCATCATATTTTATATAACCCAGATACCCTTCAAGGTTCATGAGAACGCTCCAGAAAACCATATTGGCTTTTTGCCAGTACTGAGACATTACCGCCGAAGGCCATGAAGATAAAGGTGTCTAGTGACTACAAATGTAAAAAACTCAGGAATACACTGGCCGTATCCTACTGAAAAGCATACAACACGCCTATTTATGGTTAGTCTCTGAAGTCAACCAAGCGACGACTCAGGCGACTCATATTTCAGTAACTTGAATGCCTGAGTGAAGCTCAGAAAGCCTAAACTATCAGGCAATCGACTGACCAATACAGCGATCAAACACTCGGGCCAACGCAGTGTAATCACATACCACAGCATCAATATTGGCCTGCATCCACTCCCCTTCCTGGACAACCCACCAATCGATCTCGTAACCGGCGTTAATGATTATGTGCTCGAAGAGGATTCGCTGGGCCCTGCCGTTACCCTCGCGGAAGGGATGAATGACATTCAGGTCGCCAAATAGCTCTGCTACAGCCAGAACCAGCTCGGCACGACCAAGCGGCTCAAACCAGTCAGCGCTAGCCAAGCTACGGAAGTATTTTTGAGACTCAGCTTCGATTCGGGCTAGGTTGCAGAAATGCGTATCGCCTTTTGAAATATCGACCGTGCGCAACTCTCCCGACCATTCATAGACATCTGTGAACAGCTTGCGGTGGATGCGCTGCAGGTATTGAAGGTCGTAGGGAGGGAGGTCGAACTCGATTTCGCTAGCAGCGATTTCAGACAGAACGCGTTCTGCTTCGTTTAAGTCATCATCATTTGTGATGTTGAGAAGGTTGCGAAGAACGTTCGTACCGGGATAGCAATAGGGATCTTGTCCTGTGCCGTACTTATCAAGCATTAAGCTGGCTTGTTACAGTAGGCTCTTAGGACGGATTCACGGGTTGGAAGCTTACGCACAGCGTCTGCCCGAGTTACCTGGAAGCCTTCCAAGCGGAGACTGGCAACATAGTTAGACTGACGAGCCTTGGCGTAGTAAGCCTTTTTGGCTTTAAGGGATGCAGCTGGCATAGGTAACCCCTTTCGTTGCGTACTGAATTATTATAGCGAAAACCTGCAAAATTATCGCCATAAAATGAATATCACAGCCACTTGCAGAGTGATGACTACATCGCAGGTATTTTTCTGCAAAGCTGTGCAGCCACCAGTTTTGCACCCGCTTCAAAGGCCCGTTTTATGGGGTGAACAGGGCTGACAAGGCGCTACTCAAGCGATTCATAATGCTGGGGTCCGGGGTTCAAGTCCCTGCGTAGCCACCAAACAAAACAAGGGTTTACCGAAAGGTAAGCCCTTTTTTGTGTGCGCGTTAGAGCGCTCTTGGTACGCGCTCGTCTTAGCGCCCATGTGCCGCAGCGCTTAGCTGGGCGGTGTCGACTCGTACAAATATTGAGTCGCCAATTGCGGTGAGCACATCGCCTGCGTAAACCTCGCAGATAACCCGGCTCTTGCGCCCTACTTCGCCTTCAACTTTAGCGCGCAGTATGAGCGGTACACCCATTGGGGTTGGCTTGATAAACTTTATACCTAGGTTGCCGGTAACACAGTCAATGCGCGGCAGGCTGCCAACTTCTCTACCCTCTGCACGGAAGTGGTAGGCCATGGCTGTCCAGTTGGAGTGGCAATCCACCAACATTGCGATCAACCCGCCATATACCAGTTCAGGCCAGCCGGTGTATTTGTCATCAGGCAGGTATTGCGCCACAACGTGCACATTATCTTCGTGCCAGTGGCTTTTGATGTGCAAGCCATGCGGATTGCTACTGCCGCATCCGTAACAGATGCCTTCTGGGGCGGCTGCGTCTTGGAGTGAAGCGCTTTGCATGATGGAACTCCTCATGGGTGGCTCTGTGCTATGTGTTGCTGTATGCAGGTGCTCTATAAAGCCCATGGCCGACGAAAATAATACAGCGACGCAATAATTTCAGCTTACGCCACGACAGAACAGCCGCATAATCAGCAACCAAATTTAGCAATGATTGCCGTGCTGGGCCTTTAGCTCAGTGCGCTTAATCTATGGAGCCATGCAGTGAGCAACAACCTAGGCAACCTGCGCGCCGAGCGCGACATCGAGCATTATCCAGTGAGGAACAGCGCTACCTATGCTGGGCTTTGGAAGCAGATAGCACTGGGGATTGTGGTCGGGTATACCGCGCTGAGCGTGCTCGGGTTTATTGCGGCGATGCTGTGGCTGAAGCTCGCCACGAGCGGCCTGCAATTACAGATCCCGAACTAGTCAATAGCCCTGGCTTCGGCCGAGGCCGTGTTGTTGGCTTTCATCTGAGTAGCCAACAGCAAGCCACTGAAGATCAGGCCGCCACCAATCCAATGGTATGAGAGCAAGCCTTCGCCAAGCAGCAGCCATCCCAAGATCGCCGTGAACACTGGCATTAGATAGCTTGTCAGTGCTGCTTTTGCCGCACCGACGACACGTATGCCATGGTTCCAGGCAAGGTAGGCCAGCAGGGATGCAAACAACGCCGTGTAGACGATAGCTCCCAAGGTCGTCGCATTGACATTGGCTTGGGCGCCCTGGGCCAGTTCGAACAAGTAAAACGGCAGTATCATCGGCACACCGAGCAGCATTAACACACCCAGCAGTGCCAACGGAGGGATAGGTTGCAAGAACCTGGACCAGCGCCGTAGCAGTAACGAATACAATGCCCAATCCGTCACGGCCAGCAACATTATCAGGTCGCCACGATTGAACGACATTGCCGTCAAGGTGGCCCAACTGCCTTGGGTGATTAAAATCACCAGGCCAATCGCCGCGATAAACATGCCGAGCCAAGCACGCCGCGTCGGCCACTCACCAAGCAGTAATCCACCACCGATAAATGTAACCAATGGCAAACAGGTGCTGACCAAGGTGATATTGATCGCTACGGTGCTTTGCGCTGCGCTATAGAGAAGTGAGTTGTAGGCGCTGATACCGCTGGCGGATAGCACCAGCAATCGCCAGCCCGCACGTTTCAAGTCTGCGACATGTCGGCGCAAGGGTACAATCACGAACGGCAGGAGCAGCACACAGGCAAGGCTCCAACGCCAGAACGCCAAGGCAAATGGCGAAATGTCATCGTGAACAGCTCGAGCGACCAGCGCATTACCCGACCAACACAAGATAGCGAGCAATAGGCCGAGCATGGCCCATGTACGAGAGTTTTTCATAAGGGTTAGTTTTGATCGATCGGGCGCAGCCGGTATTGCGAAGGCAACTGATCAATCCCCTCGACCGTTACATTCAGGTCTTTCCAGCGTCCGTCCTTGATACCGTAAATACAGCCGTGTACCGACAACGACTGGCCGCGATGCCAAGCGTTCTGAACGATAGTTGTATGGCTGACGCTTGCGACTTGCTGCATGACATTGAGCTCACACAGGCGGTCAACCCGCTCTTCTTCGCTGGGCAGTTTTTCGAGGTCTTTGTAGTGCTCGTAATACAGGTCACGAATAGTACGCAACCAACCATCGATCAAGCCGTACTGCCGATGTTGCATGGCCGCTCGTACCCCGCCGCAACCGTAATGGCCGGTGACGAGGATATGCTTAACCTTCAGCACGTCGACAGCGTACTGGATCACAGAGAGGCAATTCATGTCGGTGTGAAGCACCACATTGGCAACGTTGCGGTGAACAAACAAGTCACCAGGCAACATACCGACAATCTCGTTGGCAGGCACGCGCGCATCTGAACAACCAATCCACAGGTATTCTGGAGTTTGCTGACGCGCCAGCTTGGCAAAAAACTCTGGATCGCGCTGAGTGATTGCTTGAGCCCACCGTTCGTTGTTGTCGAAGAGGTGCTGTAAATCACTCATTCCATCTACTCCAAAATTTCATGATGCGCCTCAAACGACACAGTGAGCCTTTGACAAGCCAACAACCGCAACAGTCACAGTTGTGCGTAACGCCGCCACCAGCGGTCTAGTTGTGCTGGCTGTTGAATCGCCTCGGCATACCAATGCTGATGCCAGTGGCTCGCAAGTTCAGCTAGTTTGGGCCAATCAACCTGCTGTTGATCCAATGCGCTAAGCAGCAATGGCTCGAGTTGGTCACGGCTGGCTCGCAGTTTAACCCTGAAATCACTGTCTGTGAGACATCGGCGGTGCACCGCCTCAAATCTCCACCACAAACTGTGCTCAATCGGCTCAAGTGGGTCGCTTAACAATGCTGCGCCGGATGCAGGGGAAAAACTCAGTGGCTGAAACAGGCTCAGGCACGGTGCCGAGGTTGCTGTTGCCGCAACAGATGCGCCTTGATCGTGCAAGCTTGCCAGTAAACTTGAGGTCGTTTGCGAAGGTCGCCATACCTTACCCGCATGCATACACACCTGACGATTATTATGCCAAGGGAAGTTGTCTCCCAAGTCACCGTGATTACGTAACGCTGCAGCCAACTGCACAAATCCAAAAGATTCCGCGCAAGTATTAAGGATCCTCTGGTTGGCTTCACAGCGCCGTTGAGCACCAGCGATCCAAGGCAGTAACCGGGTGTCGAAGATTCTTGCAAAGTGAAATTCGCCTTTTCCATCCCAACAGTCGAGTTTACGCGCCTGCTCATGCAAGCGAGGGCTATGCAAGTCAAACTCAGAACCCAACGTTAGCGCATTGGAAATAGCCCACTGCTCTACACGTTTAGCGACCCATAAATGCCCTGCTGTTTCGAGTACCCATGCCTCATTCGGATCAGCGATCAGAAAGCTGTTGTCATAGCGATATGATTTATTGCGATACCCCGCCGCACCGCCCTGTCCGTGGATATGAATATGCTCGACAATAACCTCTAGCGCTTCGCGAGCAGTCGCCCCTCGCTCCAAGCCGAGGCGAACCAGATCCATGCCCAACAAACAATTGGTGTTTTTCTGGGTAAGTTTGGTAAACACGGCCTGATTGCCGATGGCTACACCGCGATCATTAACCCCCATCTCGCCGCCCCACATCCAGCTGGGCTGGCTCAACAGCAAGCCGTGGCGCTCTGCTGTTTGCGCAATGCTTTGATAGGTGGCCATCAGCGTTGCACTTCGGTCACCGCGCACTTCAGGGATACGAATCAAGCGCTGTGGTTCTGCAGCTTCTCTATCGCTATTTTTTGCAAACCATGTCCGCCCTCGATGGCGTACTACTAAAGAATCGCACATCACTACACCTGTTTCTCACGTCATGGCTGAGCATGGGAAAATTATTATTAAAGAGAACAGCTTAGTAGCTCTTTGCCGGTGTGCATGACTAATTGCAGCGCTGTAGCCAAATAACCGTTTCAGCGCCCGTGACAACTTTGACTTAGAAGCTGCCGGGCATATAAACAGGGTGAAAGGCTAACCGCTGGAGGGCAGGGCAATGTTTTGAGGGCTGTGCGCAGGTTTCAGACAAGACTAAACCTGCGTAAAGGAAGGGTGCGTAACAGGCTCAATCTATCAAGGTGCAGGCCATAACCAATGCATCTTCGCGGCCACCCACTGCCGGGTAGTAATCGCGGCGGCGGCCGATCTCATTAAAGCCATAGCGCTCATAAAGTCGGTATGCCACTTGGTTGCTAGAGCGAACTTCCAGAAAACACTCGCCCGCCTTTAGCTCCATCGCACGCTGCATCAGGAATTCAAGCAGGCGCAGACCGTAACCTCGCCCCTGATTTTCAGACTTAACCGTGATATTGAGCAGATGAGCCTCATCAATAATGACATTGATGACGCCGTGCCCCACCTGCTGTGTTCCCTCAAACATGACCCAGCTGTCGTACGACTTGAGGCTGTCGATAAAGATGCCGCGAGTCCAGGGGTGACTATATGCGGCGTACTCAATTTTTAGCACAGCCTCAATATCCGCCTCAGTCATAGGGCGAAACGATAATGCATCACTCATTCAGGCTGGCTCATCCAACGTTGTCTTACACGGCGCATTGCCTGCCACAAATCCGCTTTGCGTGCAGGTTCATCCATTAGCAGCTCTAATCCGGGAACTGCCCAGGCTGGGCCAATACCTTCAATCTGCAACTCCCGACAGTAGTCGCCGGAATCAGATTCACCGGCAAATCGAATTGCTGGTAAACCGACGAGCCACAAACAACTACAGGGCTCTTGCTCTTCCAAACGAGCCGCAACGAAACTTTGAACAAATTCGAGCGCTGCTGTCGGCCCTTGGTCCATGTTGCCACGTGACAGTATTGGCCAGCGTACGGGCTGACCTATGATCTGTGGGCTGTCGGGTAAACCAGCAGCTCGGAGCAAATCTTTGAGCAGCAAGTAGGCCGGGTCACGACCTTGCAAAGGTTCGCCTGTGGGTAACTCAACCAATACCGCACAGTGCCCCGCGCGTAACAGTTGCAATGCAAAGCGCGGAGGCGGCTCTACGGCGACTTTGGGCGCTGGAACTGCTGCTGGTGTCTGCGGCTCACTGCTGAGCACAGACCGAGTGTTGTGCTCCTGCGACTTAGGCCGAGGCACTTCTAGGCGAGGATGTACTGCCGCAGGCATATCGGCAACTGATGGCGATTCTGGCTGCGGAATTACCTGTGGCGGAGCGTCGATAACAGGCTCTTCCAAAGGCTCCAATAGTTCTGGCCGCGAAGGTGCAGCGAAGGGTAAGTCAACGCGCGGCAGCCAATTGGCGATCTGCATAGCACTCAAATAAGCCCTGCGGCGTAATTCTGGAATCAAACGTTTGCTACCTGTGGGTGTACATATTGGCCTGTCTGCAGGTCAACGCTTAGCTATGACCCAGCGGATACAATACCAGCAACAGCCCCTTTACTAATAACAATACGTCTGGCGAATAAGGCTTTCTCTTTTAACTCAGTGCGTTGGGTTGGCTGCACAGAGCAATCGTACCCAAATTGCAATGAACGACTGCGCCGGGCATCGGGCAGTCCTGAATGCGCGGCCCTAACTGCAACGCCAAAGGGATGGCAGCGCAAAGACGGGGTCGAACCTAACCCCCGATCGTTGCCGCACTTTTGACTCGCCAGGACTCGTGCCTGAGCGTTAGCGCCGAAGAGCACAACGTCAAAAACACTGACAAACTGCACCTTAGTTGATGGGTGTCGCGGTGAGATTTGCCCGGATATCCGCATTTTGCAATTTAACACCAAAGAAAGAGGTAACACTGCCCCCAGTGGGGTGTACGTTCTGGAATCGCTCTATATTTATTTCTTTGAAGTGTGCCCTCGCGTTCACCGCGAATCCAAGTGGATCCGGAGTAATTGGCGTACAACCGGTGCTGTTCTTTATACAGACACTGGAGGGCGCAACATCCAGGCCAAGATCGACATTAAAACCATAGGTGTTTTGATCTGGATTGGCGGGATCACCATCCGATGTATAAAAATTATCAATAACCCACTGGGCTCCCGTCCCATTTTTATTATTAACCCGACCATTCTCCAGAATAAACTGGTTACGCTTGGGGTTATTGGACACTGCCCCCTCTGGGCTACCCGAGTTATCCCTAACAAAAATACTTTTCAGTTTTGCGCTCAACCCCTCATTACCCCGGTCATCCCAGCGACCACCGCTTGCTGTACAGGCTCCGGCACTCGCACCAGAACCACCGACACAGAATGCGCCTGCGCCACCTGAACTCAAGGTGAGTGATGAACCCTGCTCGTAACGTTTGAGAACAATTCTGCCGATACTTCTTCCGGTGTCTTTGTCACCCAAACGCAAATCAGAAACATCAAGTTTTGACCAATAGGTGCCCTTTCTAAACTCAACTCCTTGATTACTGACATCCACGGAGCCATCGCGATAATGCATCTCGTACTCGGCCCCACTGAGCCATAACCCTTGGCTACTTTCGTCAACATTTAGCGCCGCGTTCGCCTCAGTGGTGTAAAAGTCCGCATTAAACCCGAAGCCATCGCCAACATAACCACCTGGCTTGATCGTTAGTTGGCCATTGAGGGTGAAATCGTATGCTGGAAAAATCGAAAGCAATACCAATAACTCAGTACCCCCTTGGAGCGGAGCATCAGCTTGTCCAACGCGTATCCCATCAAGACTATAACGACCAACCACGTTGTTAAGTCCGATTCGGATACCGTCGAAATACCCGTCGTACCCGCCACTCGAAGGGTCTAGATTATCAAGACCAGCGTAGCAACCCGCACTGAGGCCAGTTGCGCAATTTTTAGTCAGGTCAATTGTTATCTGACCTGTACCAAAACTGCGCAAGCCGCTAAACCACAGACTGTTATTGTTATCAGTCAGCAATAACGAGCTATCAATCAGGCTCCAACCAATATCTGCCGTGATCCCTTCGTTCCCGGAGTGGCTATCGCCCCCTGGGCGGAACTTGAGATAGTTTTGGTACACGCCTTGATTTTGAAAATTCAGTTCAAAACCGACACTTCCGATGCGTTGACTAACGGGGTTTCCAATAATCAATCCCTCAAGCCCTGCAGCGAGCTTGAGATCCTGAAAGGCTAATTTGACGTAATTACCCTGCGAGTCTTGTTCAAGGTCTAGAGTCAGGCCTGACTGACTGGTAACCACACCCGAATAGTTTTCAGCTCGCAAGACACCGGAGTCGGTGTATTGAAATAGGCTGTTGGCAACAGTTATATCAGGTGTCAGACGCAGCCCTTCTCCGCTTTCCCCTCCCCCCGAGACACTGATGCTTCCTCCAAGCCGTAGATCCATCTGTAACTGACCGAAACTTCGTGCGTATTGTGGATCGCGTGTATCTGGCGTACTTGGGGTTGCTGCAGTTCCATCGACAGCATCAGAATACGCAAGGTCAAGGCCAATCCCCCCAACCGAAGCGACAAAACGAGAGTCACCAAGATCAAGTTTTACCTGCTCGCCATTACCACCGCTGACAATATCCACATAGGCATTATTCAAAAAGGTGTCGAATGAGACCCCTTTAACAATCAGATCAAAACCATTATCGCGGTAGTAGAACGTGGTATCAGTGAGCGAAAGCTTGCTGTCATCAATGGAGAACCCACTGACACCGCTGGCCCCTCCACCTCGTAACTTCAACTTGGCGCCTAGTGTTGAGAACATACGAAGACTACCAAAGCTATTCGGATTACCGGCAAGTTCAACCTTATTAACAGACAGTTCACTAGGACGGCCTTGATGTTCGATTTGAAGCTGACCGTCTACAACGTCTATCGCTGTATTAGATACACTTCCGCTTGATATCGGCCGGGCACTGACGTTTTTAAGACTCAGTGTTTGTCCATCTTGCGTATGATCAATGCTACTGGCAGACCAACCTGGCCCGGTTACCTGCAAGCTAATACCGTCTTGCCCTGAAATCTCAGACAGATCGTTATCATCAAGCACTTGCATCGCCTGCAGTACTGAGCTGAACAAACCAATGAGGCATAGCGAATAACGGTACATGGCTCATGTCCTTAGTTACTAGGAAAAACTAAAATATTACCCTGCACACGCGTGGAACCATCAATTGTGATAGAGAAAATATTAGTTTGCTGATAACTGGGATCACCACCTTGTGCTGCGCTCAGTGCTTTATTTCTCCACCCACCCTGATTAGCTACACCAAATGTGAAATTTGCATTTTTAAATACAATTTCATTTGGCAAACCAAACTCCAACACATCCTGATTGAAACTCGCCCCGTCGCCTCCAAAACCGCTATTGATCTTGCGCGTACGTAAAGTCAATCCTTCGAAGCTGAAAATCCCTTTAATATTATCCAGTACATACCAGCCACCCGACTCTTCAGCACGAACAGCTACACGTAAACCGCAGTCGCTGGCAGATGTAGCGTTTACAGCCGCACAGCTGCGTTGATTCGCAGACCATGTACCAGGGTTGTTGCTCGCCGGAGTGTCCCATAGAACACCCCCCTCTTTATTAATGCTTAACTCACCAGATAAATACACTCCACCCTGACCATTGAACTGGCTCAAGGTAGCATCATCAAGCGCCTGCATTTCTGCATAAACGGTCGAAGTAAATATCATGGGAACAATGCAAAGCACTTTATAAATCACGGCTCGTCGCCTTTAGATAATTGACACTCAGCCCATTAATAGAATTGCGACCATAGTCATAGCCACCTAACACTGTACTGTTGTTGCCTGAACGTAAATTACCAATTACAACATTTGTTTCTGGGGCATTGGTATAAAAATCATTTGCGATTGCATTTCGCTCTGCTGCAGAACGTGTAGAACCATCTGCATTTCGACTAACAGGGTTGGGGAGCTCAAATACAAATTGGCCATCGCTGGTCACATCGAACAATAACGGCTGGCTCTTACCGTAACCCAAAGCAATATTGAAATAGGTATCACTTAGGCTTAATGTGCGATCCGCTTGCTCTTGCTCACTCGCGCAATTTAAAGAGCCGGGAATGCAAGACATTAAATCGATGCGTTTTGCGAAAATATTTATACGCGCCTCACCAACCAACTGATCCCGAGCCTCATCTCCCCAAAGCCGTAAATAACTGCCGTCCATGATCAATTCGACAATATCTATATTGAGGATGTCGGTACGGCCTGCTGCAACCTGAAAATCAAAGCGAATACCTGCATCGAGACGCTCTCCCAAACGGCTTGAACAATTGGCGCCAGCGGAGGCAAAACCCGCAATACAAGGCTGCCCCATCACCCCCGTCAAACGTTCGGGAAACTTCAACTCTAGAATTGCAACTTCATCTGGAGTGGTTTGCACCCAAACGCCATCATCTCTGAGGGTTACGAGGTCCTCGCCGTTACCAAACTGCAGTTTGAACGGATTGTTAAGCCGCCCGAGATTAACCGGTTGTAGATTGCTCCCTTTATTACTGCCGGTTGAAGCCAAATAGAACTCATGAACCGATATAGGGATATTTTCACCCGCGGCATTGGTAATATCATTAATAAATATGCTCGACTCAGAAGCATCAAGCAGAATCCCTTCTAGGGAAAAAGCAATACCTTGACCATTAACCCCGGAAAGTTGTTGGTCGTCCATTTCTAGCATTTTTGCATGCACCGGAAGCACAACCAGAGCGCCACATAACAGGCTAAATAACCCTTTCATACTCAGCACCCCACAGTCGCTGAGCCCAGGCAGGTATCTTGTCTTGCGATACCGTTAAAGGCTTGTTCAAAATCAAGTTTAATCGGTGCGACTATGTTGCCGTTCTCATCTCGGTAATTAGGTATATTTAGAAATGCACCGGCAAGTACGTTACGAAATGCATTGCTGTCCTTGTCACGCCACGCTACATCTTGAGTCTGCAAGGATAGGAAGAAGCCACGAGCAGCGCCTTCTATTGCTGCAGTATTTGGGTTGTCAACTACATTCAAATTACCAACAGGTAACGATTGGAAGTTACTAAGTGGAAAGCAGGTCGGCAGCGAAAGAACCTCGCACCCATTGGATGAAAACAAGCTCAGCAATGCATCGGTGAAACCCGTTAAATTACAATCACTGCAAGTCAAACGCTGACCATTCTCAAGCCCTGAATAAGTGGCACGTGTTAAATCAGAACTCCCATCTTGAGTGACCAACCCAGCATCTGCCTGAAGTCTTGTACTTCTGGTAACACCTGCAAGAGTCAGGAGAACGTCCTCAAAGGTACTCGCTGCATCAAATATAGGTGAAGCTGTACCTTCGATCTTGATCGGAATATTGCCAGTCAAACTCTTGATATCGCCAGAAAGATGGCCCTTGGCTTCATCAAAGCCGACTCTGACGCCTACAACCTTATTGCCATCGTATGCCAACTCTAGATAAGGGTCCGTTATTAGGAATGGGTTAACGGTGTCATCCGCATTAACTGTCCCCAAGGCAAAGTTATTGATCAAGATATCGGCGCTATCGATTGGTTCACCCGCGCGGGCGTATTTACCTAACTCGAGCTGTTTGATATTTAACTGAGTTTCAACCTTCAAGCCTAGATTCAGGCGAGTGTAATCAATACCTGAGTTTTGATCAGTCGTTAGGTTAATAAAGGCTTGTCCAGATACGTCCGACAACTCGTTATCAGCCATCTCGACCATTTTTGCACTGACACCTGTACTGGCAATCCCAGTGCAAAGTGATATCAAAATGCTCTTTAAAAATCGAGTAACCGAATACATAACGCCTCCAGGATGCTTACTTCTGACGAAAGCAAATGCCTTCTGCCTGTCATAAATAATAAGAACCACTGGTGCAAAACGCCCCCAACCAATAGTCGAGGGTTAAAAAACGAATAGCTTACTTACGAACTGAATTAATGCGAACTGTTACTCATCGTCACATCCGTAGAACGCTGCCCGTACTGTTCAAATAGCGCTAGAACATGGGCCGTAATCGCTTGAGCTAACGAGTTAACGCTTAATTGCGAACAATGTGCCAGACAATTGAGTTTGATCCGGTGCAGGTGAAGCGATGGCATTCGTGCCTCGTACTCGCGCAGATCCCCTTTAACCAGTACTGGCAGGAATATTTCACCTAAAGTTTTATAACGTTGGATAAGTACTCTAAGACCATCATGAAATGGCAATTCTTTGGATGCCACCAATCGATTTCCACTGGGTATTTTTAGATACAGCCCAGAATGGCCCATGGTTTCACCCGGGATGATGTATATCCCTGTGGGCTCGACAGCTGCGGCGGGGATGTCCTGAAAGGTATCATGCCATGCCTGCTCGTCCGGCAGAATGGTAATACTGCCATGGTCGCTTTGCGGGACCACGAAACTGTAGTTGCTATACAGCTTTTCTATGTAGGGTGAGTAAACGCACAGGCGGTTCTCGAAGCGTTGCAAGAAGGCAATCGCTTCGCGTCGATTGGTGATTGCATGCAGGTCCCACTCAAGGTGGTTCTGCTGCTCCAATCCAGCCCAGCAATCATCGATTAAAACAGCCGTAGTGGCAGACATGACGGCACCAAAAGCCTAGGAGTGTTTTCACCTTCATCGCAAATTCAATGCCAGCGCAATCGGGCATACAAATGCGACACAGCCCACATCTTCTAGCCATTCTGCCTGTTGCGACAGTCGCATACTGCCGCAATCTGTCACCTCAGTGATTTGCTGAGTCACCTTTGATAGTACGTACGCCATGAAGCGACACAGTGAAACGACCTCTGATCGGTTGTAACTCAAGCGTTTTTCCAGCGATGCAGTACAATTGGCGTTTTCTCAATCGAGTGATTGGCCTATCAATGATTGACCCCAAGCGCGTATTGCGTGCCCTCGCTGAACACTGGACGTTACTAGAGCCGCTTTGCGAGCACTTTGACTCCGGGACCTTGAGCCTGATCGATCTGCGCAGCCAGCTTGCGGCACAGCTGCCAGATAGCACGCCGATCGATATCACTACCCTACTCGATCAGTGGATTCGCCTGGACATATTGGTGCCGGTAGCCAAAAGCCCAAACCGCTTTGAGTTGAATGCGCAGATCCATGACTTTCTTGCTTACCTGCGCCGTGAGCATCGCCTGGGCCTATGCTTGGAAATCGAGGCGTACTTGCGCCACCTTGAGCGCTTGGCGGGTTATATAAAGGATGCATTTGAAGTCCGTGACGCGCATGACCTTGCGCGCCAGCTGCGTTTGCTCGATATGCGCGTACGCGATGTACTGAAAAAACTCCTGAACGATGAACAAGCGTTGGTCGCCGTCGCTGACCGGGCCAAAACCAGCGACCGGCAGATCCCCCTGCGTCAGCGTTACGCTGAAGTACTGGCGACCTGGGACGAATACGTTGAACCCATGATCCAACTGGTCGCAGCCGACGGAGCCTTCGAGCAAGGTGTCTACCGCGTTGAGCATGTGCTGCTGCGCTTGTTGAGCGAGCAACAGCGTCTTGGTCAGTTGGTTGACGATGACCTGCTGCTACGAACCCACGCACGTATTCTCGAGATGCAGACCACCGCACAGCTGACATTGCGCCGTGCGCGCGAGCTATTGCTGCCGCTGCGTGAGGAAGCGCGCAGGCATAACGCCGTCACACGCGGCGCGGCCCTGGCGCTTTCCGCTATCCGGCGTAAAGGGCTTGATGCAGTACCGCAGGCATCAATGCCCTTGTTCAGCCGTCCGCAAAGCACCTTCCTTGGAAGTGCCTCTCAAGTCGAGGCTTATGTCTACGCTCTAGCTCGCTTCGAACCCAAGCCCGCCCATTTCCCCAAAGCCAGCAGCAGCCGTAAAGGCCAAGCACCTCGCGCACCGCGTACCGCTCGGGAAATGCTTGAGCGATGCGAGCAAGCCTTGCCGCTGCCTGATCTAATGGTTTGGCTACTTGAGCAAGAACCCAATGGAGCAACCGATGAGTTGCTGTACTGGTTCTCACGATTATCGCGTGACTCGCGCTTTCAGCGAGACCGCCTTGAGCGGCGCGAATACCTTACCGCCGAGCATCAGGTTAGCCTGAGCTCATTCGCCCTGATTAAAAGTCATCCGGCGTCCAGCAAAGCCGAGAAGAGCAGCGTATGAATATCGACCTTTCCGAACTGAGCCAGTTGGCCCCCATATTCCGTGAGCTGTTCAAGGGTTACCACGTCAGCCGCCGTGACCCGGAGCTGTATACGCAGCTATCGAACCAGCAAGATCAATACCGAACCCTGTTCAAGGCCCTGGGTTTTGAGTTGACCTGCGACCCGCGTGGCTTCTATTACTTTGTACCGGAGCAAATCGGCGCTCAGGTCAACAAAACCGCCCAGCGTCTCGCCCTGTTCACTTTTATTCTGGTTGAACATCTTGCCGACCAAGGCCGTGATCCGTTGGCGGTGCTTGACGGCGGCAGCCTGGGCCGCGATGAGCTACCCGCATTGCTGGAAAAATACCGCGACCTGTTTGTCCAAGCTGAGGTGACCACGCAAGACGAGCTCGAAGAAAAAGTCATGCGTCGTCTTTGCCAACTGGGTTTTGCCAGCGAAGACAACGGTATCTATCGTTTTCTCGCGCCCATGCACCGTTTCCTTGATGTGTGCCTCTCGGTCCAGCAAGACCGCGATCTCGCGGCAAGCCTGCACAGCAATCTGCCGTTGCCGACGCCGGTCTTGGTCGATGATGACGAGGAAGAAATCATTCGCCTCGACGAACCAGCAGCAAATGTCGAGGAGCTATCCGAAGAGCAGGCCATGTCTGAAGCCATCGCCGCAGAACGCGCAAACCAGGAGGTTGATGCATGAGCCAGGAACGCTACGGCATTCGTCGTTTTGCCTTGTTGAACACTGCCGGCTACAGCCTGGGTATTTTCCCATTGGAAAATCCGTTGTCGGTCTATGGCGCCAACAACTTGGGTAAAAGCGCATCGATTAACGCGCTGCAATTCCCGATCCTGGCGCGCATGTCGGACATGAGCTTTGGCAAATACAGCTTGGAACAATCGCGCAAATTCTACTTTGCCACCGATACCAGCTACATCTTGGTCGAGGTTTCATTACCGCACGGCACCCATGTAATCGGCGTTGCTGGGCGCGGTCCAGGTGGCGGCTTTGGCCATCAGTTCTTTGCCTACGCCGGCGAGCTGGATCTTGACCACTACCAGAAAAACGGCACCTGCTTGCGGCAACGCGAACTGTTCAACAACCTCGAACGCGAAGGTATCAAGGCCTATGAACTCAAGCCTGATGAACTGCGGCGCTTGCTGGTTGGCGGACATACCTCGATTCCGCTGGACCTGACGATTATCCCACTGCGTTCGACCAGTGAGCAGAGCTTGAAAACCTTCCGCGCACTGTTCATCAACCTCCTGCACATGCGTGAAATCACTGCAGCCAAGCTCAAGCAACTGTTTCTTGATGCTTTCGAGCACAGTTTACGCTCAGGCAGCGTTGATTATATTGCCGCGACAGAAGAGGCGTTCCGCGATGTGCGCCGCATGGAGCAAGATTACCAGGCGCTGGTGACTGCCGGACCACTGATCGAGACTCTGTCTGCGGGTGTCGCACAGCGCGAACTATTGCGCGGCAAGTTGCATCGCCTATCGCCTTTGCTCGATAGCTTGCTTGGCACCTGGCAGGATTACGCAGGAGCGCGCCGTGAAGAGTTGGTCATTCAGGCCGAGCATTATCGCAACGAGCAAGATGGCTTGCAGAATGAGCAGCGCAGCGGCACCCAGGAGTTAATGCGCCTTGAGCGTGAGATCAGCGAAATTCAACGCTGGCTTGGTGAGCTTGATGTGCTGACTAACCGCTTTGCCTTGGTCGATAACGTGCAGCAACTGGAGCAACAACTCCTGGCTGCCAAGGACGCCCATGACGAACTCGCCGGCGCGCTGGCGCAATCGCGACAGTTTTCCAGTGAAGATCTTGATGAACGCCTGCGCGACCTTGATAAACGCCTCAAATCGGTCAAGCAACAGCTTGAGCACGCTGACAACAACAGCTACTCCCGTTTGCGCGAGGAGTTCTCGCAGCAGGATGTCGATCGCTTGATGCGCCTGTTCAATGGCCAGCTCTTTAGCTTGCCGTTGGGTGAAAAAGGCATTCAGGTAGAGGACGGCGAGGCGTGGGTCAAATCGCTTGAAGCAATCCTTGATGGCTTCAAGGGCGAGCAGTTTGAAGTACCAGGATTGTCCATCAATCTTTCCCACATCGAGCCTCCGGCTCTGCAAGCGCTGGCTGACCGAGCGGCGCTACGCGACCAAAAAGACCGCCTCGACCGCGAATACAAACAGCTGAAAACCCAGCAAGCCGTCGCCGCAGACCGCGCTGCGAGCAAGTCACAAGCCGAGCAACTGTATAAAAACGTTCTCGACGCACAGAAAGCACTCGAAGACTTCCGGCGCAGCGAGACCTTGGCCGCCGAAAAACCAAGCAAGCTGGAACAGCTTGCGGTCCATGAAGCCGCCCAAGATGAGTTGAAACGTTCCAGTGATGCCTTCACTGAACGCGTGCAGCAACTCTCGGCCAAGCTGCAGTTGGTAGGCCGTCAGCTAGCCGACCTTGAAGCCAAGGAGCGCACGCTCGAAGATGCACTGCGCCGCCGCCAGCTATTGCCGTCCGACCTTCCCTTCGGCACGCCGTTCACCGACCCAGTGGATGACTCGCTGGATAACTTGCTGCCGCTGCTGAATGACTATCAAGATGCCTGGCAGGGCTTGCAGCGTATCGATGGCCAAGTCGAGGCCTTGTACGCACAGGTGCGCTTGAAGGGCGTTGCCAAGTTCGACAGCGAAGATGATGTCGAGCGGCGCCTGCACTTGCTGGTCAATGCCTATGCGCACCGCCAGGATGAAGCGCTTACCCTGGCCAAGGCACGCCGCGCGGCTGTGACCGACATTGCGCGTACCCTGCGCAACATCCGCAGTGACTACGACAATTTAGAACACCAACTGGCACTGTTTAACCGCGAGATCAACAAGCGTCAGGTCTCAAACCTCGAAAGCTTCCGTATCGTTCTGGCACCGAACAAGGAAGCGCTCAAGCATATTGACCAAATCATCCACAGTGCAGGTCAATATGAGGAAGGCGAAACCCTATCCGTGTTCGACCTGTCGCAATCAGCCGATCAAGACGCCAAAAACGAAGAGGCCAAAGAGTACCTGGCGCGCCTGGTTGCAGCCAATCACAATCAATTGGGCTTGAAAGAGCTGTTCGAGTTGTCGTTCGAAATCACCAAGATCCATGGCCAGCCAGTGATACATACCGATATCGACGGTGCTGCGTCCAACGGTACGACCATGACCATCAAGGCGCTGACCAACATGTACTTGTTGCTGCACTTGATGGATCGTGAGCAAGCTGGTCGGGTACGCTTGCCTTACTACCTTGATGAGGCGGCCGACATCGACGAACGCAACCAACAAGCCTTGATCGAAACCAGCCTACAGTTGGGTTTTGTGCCAATTCTAGCCTCTGTTAAGCCACAGGTTTCAGCACATGTCGCGATTGACCTCGAAGGCGGTAGTGGCCCAAATGGAATCTATATTGATGAAGCGGACTGGAAGTTCATCAAGCCACGCGAAAACGCTGCACAGGCGGCAAAACCAGTACCTGCCGAGGAAGCCCTAAGCTAAAGCGCCAAGGCTCTGTGTAAACAACAAGGGCCGCATATGCGGCCCTTGTTGGTTTAGCGACTACTTCTTGGGTAGCTGGATTTTGGGCGCCCAGCGCAGCCAATCATCCTCGGGGTCATCAAACAGCGCAAAAGTCTGTCCAGGGGTTGCCTGTTTACCCATATCAGCGTTGTCTGGAGTTGCGAACGATACGCCGCCCGCCAATACCGTCTCGAGCGATTCAGTTCGTAGTTTC
Source organism: Pseudomonas sp. RL_15y_Pfl2_60 (assembly GCF_963970595.1). NCBI lineage: Bacteria > Pseudomonadati > Pseudomonadota > Gammaproteobacteria > Pseudomonadales > Pseudomonadaceae > Pseudomonas > Pseudomonas sp. RL_15y_Pfl2_60. The sequence goes on from NZ_CAXAOE010000004.1 coordinate 556,598, forward strand.
ACACCTTTAAACAAGCCTGCATCAACGCCTATACCCGATGTGTTCCAGAACCGGCTTCCGGTGTGGACCAACGCTTTGTAGCGAGGCTCAATCAAAATGTGGATCAGAACACGATCAGCCGTTGCGCCCAGTTCATAACTGACAACTTTTCCAACCACGATTTCCCTGTAGGTAACCGGCACCCCAGTTTTCAAGGAACCGCGACGGGCCGCACTCAATACCAGGCGCAAGCCCGCTTCGCTTTCAGCTAGGTTCGGCGGATCGGTCAAGGCAATGAATTGAGTGCGCTTGGCCTCTTGGGTATGACCAGGCAAAACCTCAACGTACTGGCCACGCACCAAGGTATCGAGATTGTCCACCTGAGTTAGACCCAGCTCTGGTTTGACAACCCAGAACTGACTGCCAGCCCGGGCAACCCTTGCATCGCCTTGAGTAATACGTGCATTGAGCTGCACTGCCTGTAAGTCTTTGGTCAGTTCAAGACTTTCAATAGTGCCTACATCCATGCCTTTGTAGCGAATCGGTGCGCCAGGTTTGAGCCCGTCAGCACGATCCACCCGAATGCTTATCGTCGTACCCGCCTTAACCGCATCATCACGATCAGTGTGCAGGTTAAACATCTGTATTCGCTTATTGGAACGTGGGCCATTGAGATCTGCAGTTTCAAACGCAATGCCGCCGGCGATAAGCGTTTGCAATGACTCGCTCTTAACCACGATACCTGACAACCCGCCCTTGAGCGTTATGCCGCTTGCATTCCAGAAATAGCTGGTGCGATTGACCAGATGCGCGTATTCGGGCTCGATATGAACCCCAAGCAGCACCTCTTTATTATTACGTGCCAACTGATAGCTCTGAACCGTACCCACCTTAATCTGGTGATACAAAATAGGGCTGCCCACCTCCAGTGAACCGAGGTTCGCAGTGCGCATAACCAGGTGCAGCCCGGGAGCGCCCAAATCAAGAGGGGGCGCTTTACTGCGAGCCTCAAACTCGCGCGCAGGCTCTGCCCCCTTTTCACCTGGACGAATCGCAATGTAGTTACCTTTAACCAACGCCTCAATGCCTGTAATCCCAGCCAGCGAGATCGAGGGTTTTACCACCCAAAACTGGGTACCCTCAACCAGATAGTGCTCGGTCAAGGGGTCAAGGGTCAGCTCTGCCATTGCCCCCTGAAGATCCTCATTAATCTTGAGTTTCTTCAACATACCAACCTGAATACCCTTGTACATAACCGGTGTGCGGTTTTCTTCAAGGCCTTCGAAATCAGGTAACTTCACGACAACCTTGAGACCTGCTTGCGCAGAGTCGAAGCTGTCATACAAGCGAAATGGCTGGGACGGATCTGTTGCCGGGCTGTCCTTGCGCGTCTCAGGCGTACCAAAGGCAATTCCCCCGGCGACAATGCTGGCGAGCGATTCGGTGTGCACCTTGAAGCCCGATAGCCCGGCATCGATGGTAATGCCACTGGCGTTCCAGAAACGTGTATGTTTGCGCACGAGGTTGGCATATTCAGGCTCAATGAATATGTGGATACGAATCGTCTGGCGATCATCATCCAGCACATAGTCCTTGACCCGGCCAACCTTTAGTTGACGGTAGAAAACGGGGCTGTCCTTATCTATCGAACCCAACCGATCGGCCTTAAGCGTGAGATGCAGCCCAGGCGTATCATTGGATAACGGCGGGGCTTCATCCAGCGCTTTAAACTTCAGGGCAGGCTCGCCCTTGCCCGGACTCACGGCAATGTAATTACCTGAAACCAGGGTTTCAAGGCCTGTAACACCGGCCAAAGACACGCTGGGCTTGACTAACCAGAAGCGTGTTCCTGTGAGCAAATGCTCCTTGGCTTCTTTACTCATCTCGATGGTGGCTACAACATCATCAGTCTTGCCTTCGGTGTCGAGGTTCACCGCTTTAACCTTACCGACCGAAATCCCTTTATAGATAACTTCAGTCTTGCCTGCCTCAATACCTCCGCCGCTGGCAAATCTGACCTCGATCATGATTCCCGCTTGGTCGTATGCCTTCCAGGCCAACCAGCCACCAATCAACAACGCGATGATGGGCAATACCCAGATAGCCGACCAATTGGAGGCCGGTTTTTTTTTAGCCAGAGGCAGATCATTCATCGTTGTCATCCGTATCCGTATTATCCCAAATCAAGCGTGGATCAAAGGTTAAAGCTGCAAGCATGGTCAGGATAACCACACTGGCAAATGCAACAGCACCCCAGCCCGGCTCAATGGTCGCTAATGCGCCAAACTTGACCACAGTAACTAAAATTGCGATTACAAAAATGTCGAGCATCGACCAGCGGCCAATCCACTCAATAAAACGGTACATCCACATGCGTTGGCGGGCCGACATAGGCTGGCGGCGCTGTACAGAGTAAAGCAGCAAACCAATACCCACCAACTTGAATGTAGGCACCAAAATACTGGCAATAAACACCACTGCCGCAATGGGGTACATGCCATAGTTAACCAACTCGATCACACCCGACATGATGGTATCGGCCTGTCCTTTCCCCAAGGAGCTAACCTGCATGATCGGCAACATATTTGCCGGGATGTACAGGATTGCCGAGGTAATGAGCAGAGCCCAGGTCTGTAATAGACTATTTGGACGACGTGCATGCACCCTTCCCCCGCAGCGGGGGCAGAACTGTTTATCTACGTCGGTCTCAATCGGACTTAACTGATGACATTCATCACAGACCAGCAACCCAGCATCAATGGCCCTCACTGGCGGACTCCTCACCTGATAACCCTTGCCATATCTGATGCGGCGACATGGTGACTTCAAGCCAGACCTGAAGTAGCAATAGGCCAACAAAGCACATCAAGCCTATGCCAAAACTTAGGTCGGCGACGTCAACCAATTTAACTACAGCTACCAAGATACCCATAAGGTACACCTCAAGCATGCCCCACTCGCGCATGTGGTGGTACATGCGGTAAAGCAATAGGCCATAGCTGCGACCAAAATCGAAACGAATGCTGAGCAAGACAAACAATTGAATCAATAATTTGAGCAGTGGAATCACCATACTGCTCAAGAACACAACAACTGCAACCGGCTGCATGCCACTGTTGTACAAGCCAAGTACCCCAGACCACACAGTGTCTTGGGTTTGTTGCCCCAGCAGATTGAGTTCGATAATAGGAAGAAAGTTAGCAGGGATATACAGCAGCAAAGCAGCCAGAACCAATGCCAAGCTACGCCGTATGACTTGGTGCCTATGGCTATAGAGCTCATAGCCGCAACGTGGGCACTCAATTCGCTCACCGTCTTCAATTGATTGATTTCGCATCAACAGATCGCACTCATGACAAGCTATAAGCTGATCAATGGGATATTCTTTGAGCGATGTTGCGTCAATCGGCTCCGGCATAAATTTCCCTTCACAAAGTTTGCCTAGTGTAAACGAGCAGTCACCACTCGGATGCTAAACAATTGCTGGCTACCAACCCGGATTCTTTCAAAAGGTGTTAGCAGGCTAAAGCGTACTCTATCCCGTCACCCCTTACAGCTGATAGCACCTGACTGGGTTGGCCTGTTGCGCTGCTCTGTCGGCGTATAATTTTTTTCTGCGCAAAGAGAAACCCCAGATCATTTTCATGATCTGGGGTTTCGGTATAGGCGCTTGACGATGACCTACTCTCACATGGGGAAACCCCACACTACCATCGGCGATGCATCGTTTCACTACTGAGTTCGGGATGGGATCAGGTGGTTCCAATGCT
>NZ_CAXAOE010000005.1:0-505296 GCF_963970595.1 Pseudomonas sp. RL_15y_Pfl2_60
TAGTGAAACGATGCATCGCCGATGGTAGTGTGGGGTTTCCCCATGTGAGAGTAGGTCATCGTCAAGCGCCTATACCGAAACCCCAGATCATGCAAATGATCTGGGGTTTCTCTTTGCGCAGAAAAAAGTTCTTCTACGGCACAAGCCTACTCGCGCAGCCCGCAGCAGTTTACGTAACAGTCAGTCAATCAAGGCCGATACCCGTCGATAAAGGCCACCGCGCTGTGGCTTTCAGGCTTAGCAACCCGGCCAAGAGCTAGCTGCTAGTCAGGGCGAGGACAAAACGCCACTTGCTGCTTTATTTTACGCAGGGCGCTGCGCGCGTAACTTGTTCTCCCAGGTTCAATACCTCAGTTGAGTTACCCGTCGGGTCATCCATCGTCTTGATTCGTGTCTACAGCCGCTTAGAAACGAGCTTGCCCAGCAATCTTGAAGGGATTGCTGGCAACGATAACGAGAGTCGGTTGAGCGAGTCGGACAAATAAAAAGGCAGACCCGAGGGTCTGCCTTTTTGTTTTGCGATTGCTCGCAGGGGCGTTTATTAGATGCTAGCTGCGAGGATCCAAGCTGCTGATAATGCCGGCGACTTGGCGTGGCTTACAGTTGAAGTAAGCTGACTGTTGGGTCCAACGGGCTTTGGGATGCCAGGCAAACAAGAACTGGCCGCCGCTCAACTTGTTGACCACCATTCGTGCAACCTGTGGTCGTACCGCCGGGCAACCCAGGCTGCGACCAATGCGACCTTGGCTGCGGATCAAATTAGGATCAACGTAGCTAGCGCCATGGATGACGATGGCACGTTCGCGCGCAAGGTCATTCAAACCCGGCTCAAGGCCGTCCATGCGCAGCGAAAGACCATGTTTGCCACTGTAGCTTTCAGCTGTGCGGAAGAGTCCCAGGCTGCTTTGATAGCTACCCAGGCGATTTGAAAATTGACTGGCAATGTTCTCACCTGACATGCGGCCGTGGGCAACATAGTCCCGCAATATCAATTTCTGACGCTTAAGGTCGAATATCCATAAGCGTTTGGCCGATGACGGTTGTGAGTAATCAATGACGGCGAGGTTGTTAGCGCGAGCTGCCCCGTTATTGACCGCACACTGCATGGCGGCAACAGCGTGGCGCAAGGCTTCGCGGTCGATTCCCGGCGCTACTTTCGTAAGCTGAGCAACCAGCGGGTCTTTTGTTGGTTGAGTGGAGGCGGCCAAAAGGGGGCCACAGAAAGACATTAGCCCTGCAACACAGAGCCGACGAACCCATACAGACATAAACCCTTCCCCTCTAAAGCAATTGCTTCTGTGCATCCTGGCGTCGACCTTGCGATGACTCGCTTATACTTATTATTGGGCCACATTAGAGGTGGCGGATCTGTATAGCTAAGGATGGAGCAGTTCATTGATCAAAAAACGAGCAGTTTACACGGTCTTGGCCCTAATTCTGGCGCCATTTGTCGGTCATGCAGTGACGTTGCCGCCACTTGAATCGAACCCGACAGATAGCATGGGCGTGCTTATTGATACGCTATCTACCAGCTGCACGCCACTGCCGACAAGCCTAGACGATTTTTCCAGAGCGCAATTGCATGATTTCTATCGACCGCTTGCTGGGGAGTTGGCTTGGCCAAATGAAGCTACGCGGGTCATGTTGTTGGAGCAGGTCAATCAACTAGCCGATGATGGATTATCGCCGACCGATTACCCAATACCGAGTATGCCGCTCGATGCCAGTCCCAAACTGCGTGCATGCATTGATATTCTGACCACCCAAAGCTACCTGCAGGCGCTACATGACCTGCATTACGGTCGCTTGTCGCAACAGAAGCTGGAAAGTATTTGGCGCTCTTCCGATATGCCGACACGGTCTGGGCCGAACGTCACGATACTGCCAGTTGCCATCGCTAATCTATTGGAGCCCGAGCTGGCTTTCAAAGCCGTGCGGCCGAGCCTGATGCAGTATCAACAATTACGCGCAGCCTATGCTGTGCTGCGCAATAGGCCGCTGCCAAGCTGGCAGCGGATTACCGATGGACCCACACTGCGCCCGGGACAATCTGATCCGCGTGTTCCAGCCTTGCGTACCCGGCTCAACGCAGAGGGCTACAACACCGCGCTTACCAGCGGTGATGTCCAGACCGATAGCCGGTTTGACCCGGGCACCGTTGCAGCCCTCAGAGCATTCCAGGCCCGTCATGGGATTAACGATGATGGTGTGCTGGGTACCGCGACCCTGACCGAGCTTAATGTTTCGCCATTGACCCGCCGTGATCAGCTACGCGTCAACCTTGAGCGGCTGCGTTGGCTCGCCGATGATTTGAGCCAGGCGCAGGTCGCGGTGAATGTTGCGGGTGCCGAAGTGATGTTGCTGCAAAATGGCGTAGATGTATGGCGTAAGCGCACCCAGGTCGGCCGTGCAGAGCGTAAAACACCTTTGTTGGTGTCACGTATCAACCGGCTAACCCTGAACCCGACATGGACGGTGCCGCCGACTATTTTGCGTGAGGACAAAATTCCTGCGATTCGCAGTGATATCGGCTACCTGGATAAGCACCAGATGAATGTCTACAACTACCAAGGCCAGCGCCTCAACCCCCATGACATCGACTGGTCTAAACCCGGCGCAATCATGTTGCGTCAGGAAGCAGGGGTGAACAACCCTCTTGGCCGAGTGGTGCTGCGTTTTGATAATCCATTTTCGGTCTACCTGCACGACACGCCCAGCCAGCGTCTGTTTGATCGTTCGCCACGGGTATTTAGCTCAGGTTGTGTGCGCGTTGAGGCTATCCAGACATTGCTCACCAAGATCCTAGACGAAGATGAGTTGCGCACAGTCCAAGCCCGGCTTGATTCAGGCAAGACCAGCCAGTACCGCCTTGACCAGCAACTCAATCTGGTGATGGCTTATTGGACGGTCGAAGTCGACGCCAACGGCGTGGTTCATTACTACCCGGATATGTACGACAACGACCAGAAAATAATCACTGCACAGCTATTTGATAAATAGGCGTGCTTGCGGGCTTCGGTCATGATGATTTCTGGGCTCAGACACATATTCCCTGCGCAGTTATTGCTTGAAGAACTGCGCCAAGAACCCTTTTCCGAGCCCATCGATTGATCGATTGCCAATGTCCTGAGTGCTGATCTGGTGCCCTGCATCAGTGCGTCTGGATTGGTTGTCGGCAGCGTAAATCCTCTGTAATCAAGCCCTGTGTGCCTTGTAAAGGCTGCACCAAACCGGGTCTGATTTGCACTTTGCTGGAGCATTTAATCCAATAAATTAAGTTGTTGAAATATTTAATTCACATGCCTATGCTCAATCTCGAAACGCCTGTTCATCCAAGCGGGCGGCCTGTTGGACTGACTTGAATCGAGGAGCTAGACATGAACGTGAAAGTACTCTTGGGCATGGCAATCGCCACTGCGTTTTCAGCATCAACTCTGGCCGCTGACTGGACGGTGGGCGCCAACGTCGGCAACGTCCCATGGGAGTTCCAGAACGCCAAGGGCGAGATTGTTGGCTTCGAAGTTGATCTGGTCAAAGAAGTCGCCAAGCGGGCGGGCAAAAGCGTCGAGTTCATCAATATTCCATTCAATGGCTTGTTCAGCGCCGTGCAATCCAAGCGCGCCGATATCGCTATTTCCTCTATCACCATTACCCCAAAACGCCTTGAGTCTGTAGGTTTTGCGCAGCCCTATTACGACAGCGACCAGTCCTTGTCGGTGTTGACCAAGTCGGGCATCAAGGGCCTGGACGGCATGGCTGACAAAGTGGTTGGCGTCGATACCGGTTCGACCGGCGATATGTGGGTTGGCGAGCACAAGGGCGAATACAAGTTCAAGGATGTTTCGCGTTACGAAGGTTTGTCGCCCGCCATGCTCGATCTTGCCTCGGGCCGACTGGACGGCTACGTCAGTGATATTCCAGCGGTGCTCTATTACATCAAGGACAAGCCGCAGTACGCCGTGGTCGCGCGCATACCAACCGGGGAGAAGTATTCGCTGATGCACGCGAAGAACTGGTCGGAGAGCGCCAAGGTCAACGACATCATCAGCACCATGAAGAAAGAAGGCGTGATCGCCGACCTGCACAAGAAATGGTTTGGTGCTGAAGCCGCAGCTGATTCGAGCACGGTGATGGTGACTGACGTACCACAGTAATCACTCGACCAACCGTTCACGAGCAAGGTGCTTTCTATGGAGCTGTTACATACATTCTTCAACTGGAGCGTATTTGTCGATGCGCTGCCACTGATGCTTCGCGGCCTTGGCGTGACGGTGCTGTTGGGTGTGGTCAGTATCATTCTTGGGTTGGTCGGCGGTTTGCTGTTGGCGATGTTGCGCCTCTATGCCTTCGCGCCGATTCGCTGGTTATCACGGGCCTACATAGACGTGATGCGGTCGATTCCCTTGCTGGTGTTGCTGGTGTTGATCTACTACGCATTGCCCTTTGTGGGGATTCGCCTGTCGTCATTCGCGGCCGCAGCGGCAGCTTTGTCGCTGGTGTCGTGCGCTTATTCTGCCGAGATTTTCCGCTCTGGTATCGAAGCCATTCCACGGGGCCAGTTCGAGGCTGCGGCGTCACAAGGCATGAGCTTTTTCAACACCATGCGCGACGTGATCCTGCCGCAGGCCATGCGCATCGTGATGCCGCCCATGACCAGCAACTGCATCAACGTGATGAAAGACACCGCGCTGGCATCGGTGGTGGCCATGCCTGACCTGCTCAAGCAGGCAACGCAAGCCCAGGCACTGGCGGCTAATCCGACGCCCTTGGTGGGCGCCGCGGTGATGTACCTGTTGCTGTTATTGCCGCTGGTGCAACTGGTTGGCTGGGTCGAGCGACGCAATGCTGCGGGAGGTAAAAGCGCATGAGCAATGTGATCGAAATCGAGCACATGAATAAGTTCTACGGTCAGTTCCAGGCCTTGAGCGATATCAACATGACCGTTGAGCAGGGCGAAGTGGTGGTCATTCTGGGGCCATCCGGCTCGGGAAAATCCACACTGATTCGTTGCATCAACCTGTTGGAGGCCTATCAGGAAGGTGACATCCGGGTTGCAGACCAGCGTGTGGAAAACGGCCCTAATCTGGCGAGCATTCGTTGCGAAGTGGGCATGGTGTTTCAGAACTTCAATCTTTATCCGCATCTCACTGTGCTGGCCAATGTGGCCTTGGCGCCGGTGCGGGTGCGCGGCATGTCGCGACGCAGTGCCAATGAACGCGCACGGGCGCTGTTGGAGAAAGTCGGCATGGCTGGCCACGCCGACAAATACCCAAGCCAGCTCTCCGGCGGCCAACAACAGCGGGTGGCCATCGCGCGGACCATGGCCATGGAGCCGCGCGTCATCCTGTTTGACGAACCCACCTCGGCGCTTGACCCGGAAATGGTCGGCGAAGTCCTCGATGTAATGCAAAACCTGGCGCGCTCTGGCGTGACCATGATCGTGGTCACCCACGAGATGGGCTTTGCGCGTAAGGTCGCTGACCGGGTGATCTTCATGGAGAGCGGGCGAATCATCGAACAAAACAAACCGCAGGAATTTTTCACCGCCCCGCAAGAGCCAAGAACCCAGGCTTTCCTGCAGGCGATTCTGCATCACTGATTCATTCGGGAGACTTATTTTGACTTTGCTCGATATCAATTACGTTCGTAGCCAGTTCCCCGCTTTAGCCGATGGCTATGCCTATCTCGATAACGCAGGTGGTTCGGCCGTACTCAAGCCGGTTGCCGATCGCATTAGCCAGTACCTGCTCAATCATGCGGTGCAGCTGGGCGCCTCATATGAGCCGTCGGTGCAGGCTGGCGCCAAAGTGATGGAGGCGCGTGAATCGGTTGCGCAGCTGATCAATGCCTGCCACCCGGAAGAATGTGTAATGGGCGGCTCGACCACTCATCTGCTGCAGATTCTCACGCGCGCAATTGCGCCTTCGATCAAGCCCGGCGATGAAATCATCGTGACCCACAGCGACCATGAGGCCAACATCGGCCCGTGGCAGCGCTTGTGCGAGGAGCGCGATGCCGTGCTGCGCGTGTGGCATGTCGATACGCAAACCCTGGAGCTGGAACTGGCTGAACTGGATGCATTGCTCAACCCGAAAACCCGCTACGTGGCCATGACCCACGCCTCGAACATCCTAGGCAGCGTCAACCCTGTGGCCGAGGTTGCGCGCCGTGTGCATCAGGTCGGCGCTAAGCTGTGCGTCGACGCAGTGGCTTACGCACCGCACCGCTTGGTCGATGTTCAAGCCAGTGGCGCCGACTACTACGTGTTCAGCTTCTATAAAGTCTTTGGTCCGCACTTTGCCGTGCTTTGGGGCAAGCGTGAGTTACTTCTGGAACTGCCAAGCCTCAACCACTTCTTCATCGGGCGTGACGTTCTGCCCTACAAGCTCCAGCCTGGCAACCTCAACTACGAGCTGTCATACGGTTGTATTGGCATCAGTGATTACCTGATTGATATCGGCCGTCGCCTGGGTGCACAAGGCAGCGAGCGCGAGCTGATGCAAGCCGCTTTCGATGCCTTTGAAGTGCAGGAAAATCTTCTGGCTGAAACGCTGCTGGCCTACCTGCGTGAAGCGCCGGGTGTGCGTATCATCGGCAAGCCTCGCGTGACCAATGGTGACCGAGTGCCAACCATCAGTTTTGTCGTCGAAGGCGTGCAATCCGAAGCCATAGTGCGACGCATTGACCCGGCACGCATTGGTATTCGCTTTGGCGATTTCTATGCGCGGCACCTGATCAACGAACTGGGCCTGGCACAGCAAGGCGGGGTGGTGCGCGTATCGATTGCACACTACAACACCGTCGAAGAAATGACCCGGTTGGTGGCCTGTCTGGCCGAGGCTATTGCCGAGCTGCGTCCATCCTGATTTTTACCGAGCGATCTGCCTATGTCACTGCCACAAACCCTGGATGAACTACGCTCAGCCATCGCGCTGGGACAGGACAAACTCACCAGCCGAATGCGCGATGCCGCCCATTACCTGATCGAGCATCCCCATGATGCTGCCCTCAATACATTGGCGGCGCTGGCCAAGCGTTCGGCGATTCCTGCCTCGGCATATATCCGCCTGGCGCAAGCATTGGGGTACGGCGGCTTTAGCGACCTGCAACGGCTGTTCAAGGCACCGCTGGAGAAGGCCGGGCAAGGCAGCTTCAAGGAGCGCATTCGGCATTATCGTGGCGAGCAACTGCTGGATGATCCAAGGGATGTTGGCGCCATGCTGTCTGCCTTCAGCCAGGCCAATATCGTTTCCCTCGAGCACTTGGCCGAAGGCCAGCAAGTGCAGGCGCTGGAGCAGTCCATCGCATTGCTGCAAAAGGCGCGCACCACCTTTGTGGTGGGCATGCGCAGGTCATTCCCGATGGCGGCTTACTTGAGCTACGCCTTGAGCCGTGTAGGGCGCCGCGCCGTGCATATCAGTGGTTTGGGCGGCAGCCTGCGTGAGCAGGTCGGTGCATTGCATGCCGATGATGTCCTGGTGGCCGTGAGTTTTCCGCCCTACGCACAAGAGACTATCGATGCCTGCCAGCAGGCGCTGGCCGTCGGTACGCCCATTGTGGCGATCACCGACAGCATTCTCAGCCCGATCGGCCAATGTGCTTCGGTGATGATCGAGGTCAACGATGCAGAATTGCTCGGTTTCCGTTCACTGACCGCAGCATTTTGTGTTGCCCAGACATTGGCCATGGGCTTGGCATTTGGCGATGGCCAGACCGACCACGAAGCCCTGAAAGAGATTGATTGCTGAGCCTGTGGGGCTGAGTAATGTGCCAAACCTGTAGGAGATTTTTCCATGGCGTTACCCCTTCGAGATCTGATTGGTTATGGTCAACAGCGCCCACAGGGCACTTGGCCTAACGGTGCGCGGTTGGCGATCAGTGTGGTGATCAACTACGAGGAAGGCTCCGAGCGCTCGCTGGCGATGGGCGACTCCGACCAAGAGAGCATGACCGAGTGGGGCAGTTATCAATTCCCTGATGGCGTGCGTAACCTGGCGATGGAGTCCATGTACGAATATGGCTCGCGTGTCGGTATCTGGCGGATTCTGCAGATTCTGCAACAGGCAGATGTACCGGCGACCTTCCATGCCTGCGCCGTGGCCTTCGAGCAAAACCCGGATGTTGCCAAGGCGGCCGTCGACCTGGGCCATGAAGTGTGCAGCCATGGTTATCGCTGGGAAGAGGTGTTTCGCCTGAGCGAAGAGCAAGAGCGTGAGCATATTCGCTTGGCCATCGAGTCTTTCGAGCGCACCTGCGGCAAGCGTCCGGTGGGTTGGTATTGCCGCTACGGGGCCAGCGTGCGCACGCGGCGCCTGGTCGCTGAAGAGGGCGGTTTTTTGTATGACTCCGACGCCTACAACGATGATGTGCCCTACTTTGTCGAGGTCGAGGGCAAGCGCCACTTGGTGGTGCCATACACCAGTGACGTGAATGACTTCCGCTACTGGAACTCCCCTGGCTTGTCGCAAGCCTCTGACTTTCTTGAGTACATGAAGGAAAGCTTCGAGGTGTTGCACGAAGAATCCGCCGAGGGCCTGCGCATGATGTCCATCGGCTTGCATCCGCGCATGGTTGGACGGCCAGGGCGCGTGCGCGCGCTGAAAAAATTCATTGAATATGCTCAGGGCCACGAAGGTGTCTGGTTCGCCACCCGCGAACAAATCGCCCAGGCCTGGCTCGAGCGCGATGCTGCCACCACGCGCTGAATCAGTTTTATCCGAGGTGTTGGCAACTTCACCTCGCATTTCATACTCGCGCCACAGTTGATGAGTTGAAAGCTGCTGCGCGGCGCTTTTCATGAGGCCTGATATGCAAGTTTTCGACACGGTCATTCGTAACGCCCGCGTGGTTACCGCCGCTGACACCTTTAGCAGTGATATTGGCATCCGCGATGGGCGCATCACTGCGCTGGCCCTGGATTTGCCAGCAGGCCTGCAGGAGATCGACGCTGCGGGACGCCATGTCACGCCGGGCGGCGTCGACAGTCATGTGCATCTGGATCAACCCACAGGTGACGGTTCGGTGATGGCGGATGATTTTCTCAGTGGCACGGTTTCAGCCGCCTGCGGTGGCACCACGACGGTGATTCCGTTTGCCTGCCAGCAAAAGGGCGAGTCGCTGCGTGCCGCTGTGGATGACTATCACCGTCGTGCAGGCAACAAGCCGGTGATTGATTACGCCTTTCACTTGATCGTGACTGATCCAACGCCTGAGGTGTTGCGTGATGAGCTGCCAGCACTGATTGCTGAAGGCTACACCTCGTTCAAAATCTACATGACCTATGACGCGCTCAAGCTGGACGACCGGGAAATTCTCGAAACCTTGTCGGTGGCGAGGCGCGAAGGTGCAATGGTCATGCTGCATGCCGAGAACAGCGATTGCATCGCCTGGCTGACCGAGCGGTTGTTGGCGGCTGGTTTGAGCGCGCCGAAGTATCACGCGACATCTCGGCCAATGTTGGTCGAGCGTGAAGCGACGCACCGTGCAATTGCCCTGGCCGAACTGGTTGATGTGCCGATCCTGATCGTCCATGTCTCGGGTCGCGAGGCGGTCGAGCAAATCCGCTGGGCGCAAAGCCAGGGTTTGAAGGTGTATGCCGAAACCTGTCCGCAGTATCTGTTTCTGACGGCTGAAGCCCTGGGCTGTGACGACAGCTTTGAAGGGGCTAAATGTATTTGCAGCCCGCCGCCCCGGGATGCCGCCAATCAGCAAGTCATTTGGGATGGGCTGGAAAATGGTGCCTTCGAGATTTTCTCATCCGATCACGCCCCCTTTCGCTTCGACGGCCCGGACGGCAAGAAAGCCCATGGCGAAAACATCTCGTTCGACCAGGTTGCCAATGGTATTCCCGGTGTTGAAACGCGTATGGCGTTGCTCTGGTCCGAAGGCGTGCGCAGTGGCCGTATTACCCCGCAAAGTTTTGTCGCACTGACTTCAACCAATGCGGCGAAAATGTATGGCCTGTACCCGCGCAAAGGCAGCATTGCGATCGGCGCCGATGCTGACTTGGTGATTTGGGATGAAGGCCAGACGGTAGATCTGCGCAATGAACTGTTGCATCACAATGTCGATTACACACCCTATGCAGGCATGCAATTGAGCGCCTGGCCAGCGATGACCTTGTCGCGTGGCGAGGTGGTGTGGGATGGTGAATTCCTTGGCGCAGCGGGACGTGGCCAATTTATGCGCTGCGACCGACCCGCGCCCGCGCAATTGCGACGGCGCAAGACGGAGTTGCCTTTATGAGCATGGTTGAACAAGTCGGTGCGCGCTTGATTGAGGCTTGGCGTACAGGCCAGCGCCAATCACACGAGGGCTTGATGCTGGAGACCGAAGCTCAAGCCTATTTGGTGCAAGAGTGCGTGGCGAAGGCGCTCGGCTGGTTCAGCCAAGGCCCTGCTCGTGCATGGAAGTTGGGTGGTGGCCCCACTGGTTTTATCAGCGCGGCAGGTATACCGGCCAACGCCATTCACCCATCTGGCTGGCAAGCGCCGGGCGATTATTGCAACGGCTTTGGTATCGAGGGCGAGCTGATCGTGCGGTTGGGCCATGACCTCGACCAACACACCGATTTGGCAATGGCTTATGCCGCAGTCGATGCATGGCTGCCTGGCATCGAACTTTGCGATACGCGCTGGCTAAACGCTGAACAGGCCGCGCCCTTGTTGCACCTTGCTGACCAGCAATTAAACCGCGCGCTTATCCTCGGCGAACCACGCACGCTGAAAGCGCCGTTTGATTGGCCAGCGCAAACAGCCGAGGTTCGGGTTAATGGTGTTTCTCAAATAGTGAGCACCGGCAGCCACCCATTTGCCGAGCCGCTTCACTCACTGCCTTGGCTGGCAAGGCACGCTGCGCTGCAAGGCAATCCGCTACGTGCCGGAGATCTGGTCGCGACTGGCAGTTGGACCGGCATCTATTGGGCACCTCCTGCGGCCGAGGTCGAAGTGGAGTTTGCTGGCTTGGGTTCGGTCACTTTTTTAACCTGAGCCGAAATGACGCCTTTTTATTGACCAAAGCCACGTGGGGCGTGGCTTGCAGGGTAGTAGTCTGTCACTTAACCTGTTTGTATCAATGTTTAATACAGGTCAAGGAGTGAGCCCCATGAGCCAAAAACTGTCACCCGTTCCAGCAGTGATGAACTGGTGGTTTTATTTGCTTGGCTTGGTGCTGGTTGTCAGTGGCGTTTTTTTTGCCCTCACCGGGGGCAAGCTGATCGCCCTTGGCGGCAGTTGGTACTTTCTAAGCGCCGGGGTTCTGATGTTGATCTCGGGCGTGCTGTTTTTCATGCGTCGCGCCGCCGGTGCCTGGCTTTATGTGCTGGTATTTCTCGGCACCTTGGTGTGGGCCGTCATGGATGCCGGGCTGGAATTCTGGCCGCTGGTATCAAGACTGATGTTCAACGGCGTACTGCTGTTTGCCGTGGTGGTGTCGATCCCGATGCTGCGCCGCCTGCAGGGCGGGCCTGAACTGCGCGTTCCGGCCTATGGGTTTTCAGTTGTCATCCTTGGTTGCCTAGCAGCAACTGTCGTTTTTATGTTCAAGCCACACATGCCGGTTGAGGCCTCCGGTCAATTACCGTTGCAGGCGGTACAGCCGCAGCAGGAGCAAAAGGACTGGGATAATTACGGCAATACACCGGGCGGTAGCCGTTTTGTCGCGCTGGACCAAATCACTCGCGATAACATCAAAGACCTCAAGGTGGCTTGGACCTACCGCACGGGCGATATCCCGCAAAGCCCCGATGGCAATGGTGCGGAAGACCAAATGACGCCGCTGCAGGTTGGCGACAAGCTATTCCTCTGCACCCCGCACAACAACGTAATTGCAGTGAATGCCGACAGCGGTAAAGAGCTCTGGAAGAATGAAATCAATGCCAAGTCCTCGGTGTGGATGCGCTGCCGTGGCCTCGCGTACTTCGACGCCAGCAAGCCATTGCTGCAGCCGGACGCCAACAATTCGACCCCTGTGCCAGCCGCTCAAGTAGCGAGCGGCGCTGCATGTACGCGTCGAATCCTGATGAACACCATCGATGCTCGCCTGATTGCTCTTGATGCCGATACTGGCGAGTTCTGTCCTGATTTTGGCAAGAATGGGCAAGTTGATCTGCTCGCAGGCATGGGCGACGCCAAGGACCCAAGTTATGTATTGACCTCGGCGCCAACCATGGCTGGAACCACGGTGGTCGTGGGCGGGCGAGTGGCGGATAACGTCAGCACCGATATGCCTGGCGGCGTGATTCGCGGCTTTGATGTGATCACCGGAGCCATGCGCTGGGCGTTCGATCCAGGTGCCCAAGACCCGAATCGAACCCTTGAGGCTGGCGAAACTTATGCGCGCAGCAGCCCTAACTCGTGGGCGGCGATGTCCTACGATCCGCAGTCAAATACGGTGTTTATGCCCATGGGCAGCTCCTCGGTTGATTTGTGGGGCGCTAATCGCACAGAACTTGACCACAAATATGCGACCTCGGTTTTGGCGGTGGACGGCACCACGGGCAAGGAAAAATGGACCTACCAGACCGTGCATAACGACTTGTGGGATTTTGACTTGCCGATGCAGCCGTCGCTGATCGACTTTCCGGGTAAGGACGGTAAAACCACGCCAGCAGTGGTCATCGGCACCAAGGCTGGGCAGATTTATGTGCTCGACCGCGCCACGGGTAAGCCGCTGACCGAAGTCAAGGAAGTGCCGGTCAAGCGTGGCAACATTCCCAATGAGCAGTACTCCGATACCCAGCCACGCTCAGTCGGCATGCCGCAAATTGGTGCCCAAACCCTGACCGAATCCGACATGTGGGGTGCAACCCCGTTCGACCAGGTGATGTGCCGGATTGCCTTCAAGTCGATGCGTTATGACGGCTTGTACACGGTTCCCGGTACTGATCTGTCATTGAGCTTTCCTGGCTCGCTGGGCGGCATGAACTGGGGCAGTATTTCCACTGATCCGGTCAATGACTACATCTTCGTCAATGACATGCGTCTGGGCCTGTGGATCCAGATGGTCAATGCCGACCCGCAAAGTACTGCGGTCAATACGGGTGGTGAAAGCGTCAACACCGGCATGGGCGTTGTGCCCATGAAAGGCACGCCATATGCGGTGAACAAAAACCGCTTTATGTCAGCCTTGGGGGTTCCTTGTCAGAAGCCACCCTTTGGCACACTCACTGCAATCGATATGAAGACCCAGAAAATCGTTTGGCAGGCTCCTGTCGGCACCGTCGAAGACACTGGCCCGCTGGGTATTCGCATGCGCTTGCCGATCCCTGTTGGCTTGCCGACGTTGGGCGGCACCCTGACCACTCAGGGCGGCTTGGTGTTTATCGCCGGTACTCAGGATTATTACCTGCGGGCTTTCGACAGCTCGACCGGCAAGGAAGTCTGGAAGGCGCGCCTGCCTGTCGGCAGCCAAGGCGGGCCTATCAGCTACAAATCGCCGAAAACCGGCAAGCAATATGTGGTCATCTCGGCAGGTGGCGCACGCCAGTCACCAGATCGTGGTGATTACGTGATTGCCTACTCGCTGGATAACTAGCTTCTCCAGGTAAAAAACCGCCAGCAGGCGGTTTTTTTACGCCTGGACAGCGAGCATCCGCGGGCCTTTAGTGATTAGTGGTGTGTGAACGCCGCCTGCTGCGGCCCACTAATCGCACGGCCACAGTTGGCGCAGTACGCTTGGGGCGAGTCCGGTCCAGCGTTTGAATGAGCGCCGTAAGTTAGTGGAGTCGTGGAACTGCAGGTAAGCGGCGACTTCTTCATTGCTTTGGCCTTTGATCTGGTAGAGGTACAGGGCCATATGTTTGCGCGCCAAATCCAGTTGTTCTTGAAAATGGGTGCCGTGCCTGTGCAGTTTGCGTTTCAGTGTTGAGGGGCTCATGCCGAACGCTAGCGCGACGTTTTCCAGTTGTGGCTGGTGCCGCAGGTTCGCCAACAGATGGCGGTAGAGGTGATCGAGCAGGCTGGCATCGAAGCCCAGCTCCTGCAGCTGCTGCAGGCTTTGTTGCTGGGCTGCTTGGCCGGCCGTTGGCGCGGCTGCAGGCCAAGGCTGGTGCAGATATTCTCGCGGCAGGCTGAGCAGATCCACAGGCGCGTCGAAGCGAACATCCTCACCCAGGTTGACCCAGTACTGTTCAACTTGGCGCGGTTTTGTTTGAGCAATGCTGACTTTCCACGGCAGTGGCGCGCCAGCCAGCCAGCGACTCATGGCCAACAATGCGGTCATTGCCGATTCCACCAGAAACCGTTGCTGTGCTCCCGCGCCGCAACTGTCCAGCCAATAGACGTAGACATTTTGCTCATCGAGCAGCACGCGGGGGCTGAGTAATGGGCTGAGCAAGGCACGGTAGCGACACACAATATCCAGCGCTTGGCCCAGGTCTGCCGAATGTTGCAAGGCGTGGCTGGCGGCGCCGTAGTAACCGGGTAATAGGCGTTGGCCATATTGAAAGCGGGTGTCTGCGGCGGCTAGCAAGCATTCGCTGTTGTCGATCAGTTGCAGGAATTGCTGTGCGCAAAGGCGAACCCGGCCCGCCTGCAGATCTTCATGGAATAAACCGGTGCCGCGTAGCAGTCGGTGGCTATCGATGCCCCGTGACAGGGCCAGGTCGACCAGCACCGCAGGTTGCCAGTGGCCAGGAATAAAACGACTGTCGTTCTCGTACCAGCTTGCCTTGAGGGTCATGGTCTTACCTCAAGCACTGCGTGCATAGACAGCTGGCTTAGCATGCGCCAGCGCCAGATTGAGACGGTGCAGCAAGCTTTCTGCATCGTCCTGCAGGGCCATTACGCTGGCCACGCTGGCGCGTAGCTGCAGGCGCTCGCCGTGCGCTCGGGCTTTGTGTGCAAAGTGCTCGACGCTCAAGCGCAGGTCTTCAGCCAACTGCTGTGCCTGGCGTTCGCCGGTGTGCGGCAGCATCACCACGAAGCGATCTCCGGCCAAGCGACAGAGCAAGTCTTGATGACGCAGATTGAGCACGAGCAGTTGGCTCAATGCTTGTAGTACGCGGTCGCCCTCGGCATGGCCATGCAGATGATTGATCCGGCTGAAATTATCGAGATCAAGGATCACCAGTGACAAGGGCTGTTGTGCGCTGCGTGCCTGACAAAGAGCCTGATCCAAATGCTGGCGCAGGTACTCGGCGGTGTTTAATGGGGTTAGCGAATCGAACAAGCGGTGTTCGCGGAACAGCCGTTCACGCTTTTCCATTTGCGCGCTAATCGCCAACTGCTCACGGTGCCAGTGATAGATGCCCAGTGTCAGCAGGAGCAGGCCAAATGGCATGGGCGCTGACTCCATCCAGTGATCCCAGGCGATGCTGTCCGGCAGGCGGATAAATTCGTCTAGGGTATCGACCCACCAAGAAAAAAACACCAGCCCCAGGCCCATGGCCAAGAAGCTGGTAACCCGCCCCGCAGGACGACTCTTGAGCACCAGTCCTAACCAGATCAGGCACAGCAGCGTCGAGCCGCCTTCGCCAAGGATGTCCAGCCAGACCCATTCGCTCATCGGCTTTATGTGGCCGGCAGCAAGGTGCAACAGCAGTGCAAGGTTTGTGGCGAGTAAGAGTACGACCAGTTTCAGGCGATGCAGTCTGAGCAAGGAGGTCATGGTCGCAGCTTCCAGGTGATTAAGCCTGCAGCACAACAGAGTCTTGTTACTAAATGGTTGCAATGGGGGAGGTCAGTTTGGCTCATTTGGACGCGCAAATTTTTAGATAAAAGTGGTTCTACCTCAGCTACGGAGTGGGTTTGCGCATCAAGGCTGAGCTGTTCACCTCGACCAGGTCAGGTCATTTCGGCTCAAAACCCCGGCCAAACCCCATGTTTAGGGGCTTGTGCTGCTGGCCTGTCATCTAACTGTCACGCCGCACTTCTAGCTTGCGCTGCAGATCGCCGGGCAAGACCCGGCCAGCAGGCTTATCTGGGAGAGCAGTATGCATAAGCACCAACTCAATGCCCGTCGCGTGGGCTTTCACCTTAGCGCTCTGGCGCTGACTGTAGCCTTAACGCCCTTGTCGGCCAGCGCGCAAACTGACGCAGAGCACGTGAATGTGGTGGGCCAGGCTGCCAGCCTGGATCAAGCACTCAAAGAGCAGCGCCGGGCGGATCAAATTGAGAGTGTTGTGCATGCCGATGGCGTGGCGCAGCTGCCTGACCAGAATGCCGCCGAAGCCGTGCAACGTCTGCCTGGCGTTTCTGTTGAGCGTGATCAGGGCGAGGGACGTTTTGTCAGCGTACGCGGCTTGGGGCCAGACCTTAACAGCGTGACCATCAACGGCACGCTGGTGCCTTCGCCAGACAGTGATCGCCGAGCCGTTGCGCTCGACGTATTGCCTGCTGAACTGGTGCAGTCGCTGTCGGTGGTCAAGACGCTGACACCCGATATGGACGCCAACTCCTTGGGTGGCACCATTGAGGTCGAGAGCCTGTCCGCATTCGACCATAAAGGCCTGTTCTACACGGGCACTGGCGAGGCCAGTTACGACGACAATACCGACCAGGCCAGCCCGAAATTTTCTGGCGCCATCAGCGACCTGTTCAGCCTGGGCGGTGGTGTGGATAACTTTGGCGTAGCCGCGGCCTTAAGCGTGCAGCAACGTGACTTTGGCTCAGACAATGTCGAGACCGGCGGCGACTGGGATTTCTCCGATGACGACCGGTTGCAGCAGTTCGAGCAGCGTGACTACGACATTCGTCGCGAGCGCGATGGCCTGGGGCTGAACTTCGACTATCGACCAGACGATTACTCAAGTTACTACTTGCGCACGCTCTACAGCCGCTTCAAAGACACCGAGACACGCAACGCCGCCGGGGTTGAGTTTGCAGACGCGCAGCTTGCTGGCGAACAAGGCGAGGCTGAAGGCTGGCGCGAGTTGAAGGACCGAGAAGAAACCCAAGAAATCCAGTCGTATGTGTTTGGTGGCGAACGTTTGATTGGCCAGTGGACGCTGCAAGCCCAGGCGGGCTACAGCAAGGCCAACCAGGATACGCCGGGGCATATAGGGGGCGCAGTATTTGAAGACCTTGATGATTTCGGCGACAGCGGTTTTAGCGACACGAAAAAGCCTCGGCTCAATATCGGTGATGACTTCTACGACCCGAGTAACTTTGCGCTCGATGAAGTGGAGTGGGCCGAGGAAAACACCGAGGATACCGAGAAAAATATCAAGCTCGACATAGCGCGTGACTACGACCTGGCAGGTAATACTGCGCAAGTTAAATTCGGCGGTAAGCTCAGCCGTCGCGACAAGGATAACGACACCAATATCTGGACCTATGAAGACCTTGCCGACTTCGGTTTCAGTGACGACCAACTGAACATGGACCAGTTCAGCAAGGGCAAGGTCGACTACAGCCTCGATCGCTTTGGACCTGGTTTGTCGGCGGGCAAGATCGAGGACCTGATCTCCGGCCTCGACCGCAATGCGTTCTATAACGAGGAAGAGTCACGGGTTAATGACTTTGAAATGAGTGAAGACATTGACTCGGCGTACCTGATGCACAGCCTCGATATTGATGACTTGAGCGTTATTGTCGGCGTTCGTTACGAGGGCACCAAGTTCGATGCCAAAGGCACTGGCCTGCGTGATGGCGACTATGAAGCCATCAAGTCGAAGAATGAGTATCACAACTGGTTGCCTGGCCTGCACCTACGCTACCAACTGGATAAGGATACCCAATTGCGCGGCGCTATTACCCATTCGGTGGTGCGTCCGACCTTCGGCCAGTTGGCGCCGGGTTTTGTGATCGACGGTGATGAAGCCAGCTTTGGCAATCCTGAGCTTGATCCGCTGGAGTCACGTAACTTTGATCTCGGTATCGAGCACTATCTTGGGCGGGCTGGGGTGGTGTCGGCTTTTCTGTTTTACAAAGACATCGACAACTTTGTCTACAACGCAGACCTGTCGGGCACCGGTGCCTGGGTCGATTTTGCCGAGGCCAATACCTTCGCCAACGGCGACAGCGCTGACCTTTACGGTCTTGAACTGGCCTACTCGCAAAAATTTGACTGGCTGCCTGCGCCCTGGAACGGTTTGCTGATGGGCGCCAACGCCACATTCAGCCGTTCTGAGGCGAGCATTACCGGTAGCGATGCAGCAACGGGTGGAAGCCGTTCGCGGGACATCGACTTGCCATTCCAGTCGGACACCATTGGCAACCTGATGCTCGGTTGGGAAGATGACAAGCTCAGCCTACGCCTGTCGGCCAACTACAAATCCGACTACCTGTTCGAGGTGGCGAGCATCGACGACAAGGCCCACGACCAGCATGTGGATGATCAGGTCTTCGTCGACTTTAGCGCGGGTTACTTCCTGACCAAAGGCCTGCAACTGCGCTTTGAGGCACAGAACATCACCGACGAAAGCTACTACGTCTATACCGGCAGCCGTTCCTACAACGCGCAGTACGAAGAGTACGGCCCAACCTACAAGCTCGGCCTGACCTACACCAATTTCTGATACGCGACAGGTGCTTCCACTCATCCGCACCGGCCTTGCCCTGTGCGGATGAGTGTTGCTGTCTTGAAACGTCGCCTAGTTTATTACAAGGACACATTTTTCAATGAACGCGTTGTTTACTCGCTCTCTGATAGTCGCGGCTTTGTCCCTGGTGGGCTGTGATCAGATTCCCTCTCAAGTTGCAGCGGCTGACATCAGCGTGACGCTTGGCCCTTGGCACGAGTCGTCTCAAATCGAGGCTCAAACCCTGCGCTTTGTCCCGGCCGAGATGGCTGCTGGCACTGATTTGCGTATCGCTGCCAGCGAAAGCCGTGGCCTGCTTCTGCTCAATGGCCAAGGTGCTGAACTGGCCCGCTTGCCGGGTAACTACTCGACCTTGGACAGCCGCAAGGCGGATGGCAATTTGCTCGTCGCCAGCATCAATAACACTACCCAGCAAGCGACATTGGTTGGGCTTGATCTATCCGCTCGTAAATGGGGGCATACGCTAGCGCTGCCTGCTCGAGATTTTCCCGTAGCCGGTTTGTGCCTGTATCGCGACGAAGCGAGCAACCTGTTCCTGTTCCTGGTTGGCGAGGAGGGCCGGGGTGAGCAATGGCTGGTCGGAACGGGTAATCGCATAAGTGCCAGTGCCAAGCGAGTCCGGCGCTTGCCTCTGCCGCCGCAGGCTGAATACTGCCAGGCAGACGACAGCGCTGATCTGCTGTTCGTTAATGAAGAAAACGTCGGGCTTTGGGCTTATCCAGCTCATCCTGAGGCTGATGTCAGCCGTGTGCCGGTGGATATGCGTGCTCCCTTTGGTCGTCTCAAAACCAGCGCCGGAGCAATGGCCAGTGTCCCCGGCGGCCTGCTGGCGCTTGATTCCGCTGCCAGTGAGTTGCACCTCTACCAACAGCAAGGTCAAGGTTGGCGCTCCGTGACCAGTGTGGCCTTGCCCGGCGTGCAAGAGCCTGAGCACATTGCTGTGCAAGCCTCAGCACAGGGGTTGCAGGTCCTGGTGCAGGATGACGCCAGTGGCGGTTTCTATCAGGGCCAGTTGAATTGGCAACCGAGCCCTGTAACGAATGCGCCGGTGCTGCCGAATG
This sequence comes from Pseudomonas sp. RL_15y_Pfl2_60, assembly GCF_963970595.1. NCBI lineage: Bacteria > Pseudomonadati > Pseudomonadota > Gammaproteobacteria > Pseudomonadales > Pseudomonadaceae > Pseudomonas > Pseudomonas sp. RL_15y_Pfl2_60. The sequence continues at coordinate 19,543 of NZ_CAXAOE010000005.1, forward strand.
TAGCGGCTATTCGCCAGACAGAACCGGTGGGGCGTCAGGGCGATGCGGCGGATGATCCGGCCATTTGGGTGCATCCAACCCAGCCGGGCTTGTCGCGCGTACTGGGTACCAATAAGAAGCAGGGGTTGTTGGCTTACGACCTCAACGGCAAGTTGCTGCAAGAGCTGCCGGTCGGGCGTCTGAACAATGTCGACCTGCGCGCCAACTTCAATCTGGCCGGGCGAATGATTGACTTGGCCGTGGCCAGCAACCGCGATAACAACAGCATCAGCCTGTTTGCGATTGATCGTTCCAGCGGCACGCTCAGCAGCGCTGGTGAGATTGCGACTCCACTCGAAGAAATCTACGGCATCTGCCTGTTTCAGCCTGAGCCGGGCGAGTTGTATGCCTTCGCCAACGGCAAGGACGGCAGCTTCTTGCAATATCGCTTAAGCGATGTTGACGGCAAAATTACCGGCAAATTAGTCCGTCGTTTCGCTGTGACTAGTCAGCCAGAGGGTTGTGTTGCCGATGATCGCCAGCAGCGATTGTTTATTGGTGAGGAAGATGTGGGTGTGTGGGCACTTGATGCCCGCGCCGATGGCCCTACTGAGCTGACCTCGGTATTGGCGGTCGGTGATGTGCTCAAGGCCGATGTCGAAGGCCTTGGCCTGTATCAAGCAGCAAATCAGAGCTATTTGCTGATCTCCAGCCAGGGCAACGACAGCTATGTGGTCCTCGATGCGATGCCTCCTTATTCAATTCGTGGCGCCATGCGGGTTGGCCTCAACGGTGCGCTGGGCATTGATGGTGCCTCTGAAACCGATGGTTTGGAAGTCACCTCCGCCAACCTGGGCGGCCCGTGGAGCAAAGGCATGCTGGTGGTGCAAGACGGCCGCAAGCGCATGCCTGAGACGACCCAGAACTTCAAGTTCGTGGCCTGGAGCCAGGTGGCTGAGGCGTTGCATTTGCAATGACTGTCATCAGTCGGTAATCGCCATGTAATCCAATGGCCAATATTTCACAGCACCGATTTCAGCCGTTGAGGCTGGGGTCAACGGCAGATCACCGTCGCCATGCACGCGGCGGCACGTAACAGCAGGAGCATCATCATGCACAGCACTCTCGAACAAATGACCGTCTGGAGCCTGATTGGCGACGCCAGTTTGCTGGTCAAGTTGGTTATGCTCATTCTCTTGGTCGCCTCATTGGCGAGCTGGTACCTGATTATCCAGCGCAGCCTGTTGCTGGGGCGCTGCGAACGACTCCAGAAAGGTTTTCTCAAACGCTTTCGTCAACAAAGTGACCTTGGCCAGCTTTATCGCGAAGGAGCTGAGCAGGCCGATAGTGATGCGGTTCTTGAGTCTATCTTTCGTGCCGGTTACGGCGAGTTCCACCAGCTTCAACGCCAATCCGGAGTCACCCAAGAGGCGCTGATCGATGGCGTTGAGCGCGGCATGCTGGTGGCGATTGCTGAGCAGGAAGAGCGCCTGGAAAAGGGCTTGCCGTTTCTTGCGACTGTTGGCTCGGTCAGCCCTTACATTGGCTTGTTTGGCACTGTGTGGGGAATCATGAATTCATTCATCGGCTTGTCTCAGGTGCAGCAGGCAACGCTTTCAACCGTCGCGCCGGGGATTGCCGAAGCGCTGATCGCCACCGCTATCGGTTTGTTCGCCGCGATTCCAGCAGTGGTTGCATACAATCGTTTCGCCGCTCGGGTTGCCACCCTGAGCTCGCGCTTCTATGCCTTCGGCAACGAGTTGCAGGGCCGTATACAACGCAAGTTACAGGCTTCGCCGAATTTGTCCCAGGCAGCCTGAGGAGGGCGTTATGCGTAAACCTCACAGCAAATACACCGCCAAGGCAGAGATGAATGTGGTGCCTTATATCGACGTGATGCTGGTGCTATTGGTGATCTTCATGGTGACCGCGCCGATGCTTACCCAGGGGGTTAAGGTCGAGTTGCCCAAGGTCGCTGCAGAGGCATTACCTAGCGATAGCCAGCAGCAGGTTCTGACGCTTTCGGTGCAGGCCGACGGAGGTTACTACTGGAACCTTGGTCCAGAGCTGGATATCGACAGCCGTGGCGACAGCGCAGTTGATCTGCAGGAGATGACGACCAAAATCGGTGAACTGCTCGCCGCGCGAGGCGACACACAGGTGTACATCCGTGCCGACGGTGCAGTCGACTATTCACGGGTTGTAGCCGGTATGGCCGCGTTGCAGCAGGGTGGCGTGACTAACCTTGGGTTGATCACCGAGGCGCCGCAGTGAGTGCCGCTATGATGTTTGCGACCCAGAGTTTTAGCTTGTCGCGCTTATCCAATGCGAGCGGTTGGCGGAATTTTATGGCGGCCGGTGTTGCCGTGGGTATGCACGCGCTGGTCTTGGCACTGCTGCTGGCGCAATGGCCCAGTGATACACCCGATGCGCCAAAGGTGCGCACATTGACCACTCAACTGATTACCCTGCCGGCGCCTGTTGTGCCGGACATTATTACGCCTCCCGAGCCGGTGATTGTACCGCCCGTGCAGCCAGCTAAACCGATTGAGCCAGTCGAAGCGCCGAAGCCGGATCCACGCATCCAGCAACAGAAGTTGGAGCAAGCTGCATTGGCGCGTAAACGAGTGGCTGAGCAAGAACGCCAGCGCGAACTGCAACGTGCGCAACAACGTGAACAACAACGCATTGCCGAGCAGCAGGCATTGGCGCGTCGCGAAGCTGAAGCGCAACAACGTTTGGCCCAAGAGCAAGCGCGTCATCGTCAGGCGGCTGCCGCCGCTGAGCGTGCACGTCAGGCTGAAGCCGCTGCGGCTGCCAGTCGCCAGTACCTGCCAATTGCCAAGGACGCGCCTGATTACCCTGATCGCGCCCTGGACAAGAACATTGAAGGCGACTGCACCGTCAGCTATAGAGTCAATCCCCAAGGTCGAGTGGAGAACCCGCAGGTTATTGGCGATTGCCATCCGCTGTTCGTGCGGCCCTCACTCTCTGCCGCTAAAACCTTCCGCTATCAACCTCGCCTGGAAAACGGCAAAGCGGTTGCAGTGGACGGGGTGAAAAACACCTTTCATTACCGGATTGAATGATCGTTTGTGCGGCGCATTTGCATGCGGCGTTCAGGTACACCTTCGCTGGAGGTCTTACCGATCCTTGTGCAGCCTCTGCTTTGCTGATGTGGGAGAGCGGCAAGGCAGAGGCCAAGACCATCAGTAATCCCAGAAGGCTGCAATCCAACGGAAGCCATTGCCCTCGACAGCCACCCGCCCTACAGATGGGAATGGCAAATGCGTCGCCACGAACAGCTCGCCGCTGGCTGCGGCTTCTTGCATCAGACGCACGCGAACGCGGACTGACTCTTCAGGGTCATGTTCAAAACCATTGTGCCAATCAGGGTGTTCGAAGGCGACGGGGAACAGGGCATCACCAGCGAAGGTCAAGCGTTGGCCGCCGGAGTTGACGTAGACCACGCTGTGCCCGGGCGTATGGCCACCTGTGAGTTTTGCCAGCACCCCGGGTGCGACCTCGTATTCATCGTCGAAGGTGCGCACATTGCTTTGGTACTGCTTGATGAATTCAGCGGCTGTTGAGCGCAGCACCTCAGGCACCGGTTCCGGCATTGAGGTCAAAGAGAAGTCCGGGGACTTCCAGAATTCGACTTCGGTAGCTGCAACGTGGATGCGTACATCTGAACGTAAGCGGTTCTTCACCTCGTCGACCAGCAGTCCGCCAATATGATCCATATGCATGTGAGTGATGATAATGTCGGTCACGGAGCCAAGATCAATACCAGCCGCTTCCAGGCGTTTGGGGAATTGCCCGGCGCGCGGGAATCCAGGAAATTGGCCGCCCAGACCAGCGTCAACCAATATGGTTTGTTCGCCGCTGCGCACCACCAGTACGTTCAGCGCCCAGTCAAATGCTTCCGGGCCTAGAAACATGTTTTTAAACCAGGCCGCGCGTGCAGCTGGGTCAGCATTGGTGGACATCGTCTCGGTCGGCAGGGGCAGGACTCCGTCGCTCACCACCAGCACGTCAATATCGCCAACCCGTAGGGCGTAGCGCGAAGGTACAAGCTCTTCAAAGCCTGCTTTACCGGTGACTGCTGGGGTTTGGATCTGATGCATTGTCATGGTCGTTCTCCATTGCATGGGTGCAGAATCAAAAGTGAAAAATCCGCCCGGCCTACAGCAGGCTGTAGACAAAGGTTGAGCACAGCATCTTGGCTAGCTGCGAATAAACTTCAGCAGCTCGGGATTTATTGCATCGGCGTGGGTGGTACACATGCCATGCGGATACTTTTCAAAGACCTTGAGTGAAGCGTTTTTCAGCAGCTTGCTCGACAAGAGCGCAGAGTCGGCAATGGGCACTATCTGGTCGTCGTCTCCGTGCATGACCAGGGTCGGGACGTCGACCATTCCAAGGTCCTCGGTAAAGTCAGTCTCGGAAAATGCCTTGATGCCGTCATAGTGAGCCTTGGCCGAACCGTTCATGCCTTGTCGCCACCAGTTTTGAATCATGCCTTGCGAAACGCTGGCGCCTGGGCGGTTAAAGCCGTAGAAGGGGCCACTGGCAACATCCAGATAGAACTGCGAGCGGTTGGCGGCCAGTTGCTGGCGGAAACCGTCAAAAACCTCAATACCAAGCCCCCCGGGATTGGCTGGTGTTTTGAGCATGAGCGGGGGAACTGCGCCGATCAGGATCAGCTTGGCCACGCGCCGTTGTTTTTGCCCATACATGGCGACATAGCGCAATGCTTCACCGCCGCCGGTTGAGTGACCTATATGCACAACGTTGCGCAGATCCAGGTGCTCCACCACGGCTGCAGCATCTGCCGCGTAGTGGTTCATGTCGTGGCCGTCGCTGACCTGGGAGGATCGGCCGTGGCCTCGGCGATCATGGGCAATGACCCGATAGCCAAGGTTTACGAAGTACAAGGCCTGGTTATCCCAATCATCACTGCTAAGCGGCCAGCCATGATGAAACATGATGGGCTGGGCGTGCTTGGGGCCCCAGTCCTTGTAGAAAATTTCAACACCGTCTTGGGTGGTCACAGTGTTCATGGTCATGACTCCTTGGTTGGGCTCTGAAGCGAGTGTTGTGGCGAGTGCGGCGAAGGGCACCGAGGCAAAGGTGGCCAGCGTTGCGGTACTCAAACCGAGTAGCAGAAAGTCGCGCCGCTCTGGGTTGCTGGGTGCGAAACCCTTGAAATGACTCATGGGATACTCCTTGCGAGGTTGCTTCGCCGATGCAGCCGCAGCTTCAAGCGGTAATGTGTTTGCAGGCGCAATACATAGCCGAGCTTGAGCAGCGTTGGCCCAAGGATGGTCATGAGATGAGCCACGACCAAAATGGTGATCGATAGGTATGCACTCAGTCCGTAGGCCAGCAGCACGCCAACCACCAGCATGGTCATGCCGCAAAACAGCAAGTAACTGGACAGCCTGAGTGCGCGCCGGGGAGACTCGAAGAAAGCGAACATAGCCAATGCCCCTCAAAGGGTTGCTCGGCGGGCGCCCCAAAGGACGCTCTGTTGAGAGTGTGTTCAGGCGACAGGAATCATCGGGTCTGCAGCTGCCAACGCCGTGGCGCGATCTGCAGCTGGCGGGTAGATCCAGATGCTATTGATCTGGCTCTTGAGCTCCTTGGCCTCGTGCTTGATCAGCTTGACCTGGCGATCCCAGCCTTCGGTGTACACCGCGCCCCAAGCGCCTAGATCAAGGCAGGTGACGTACTTGGGTTGCTGGTAAGGGGTTGGCGCTACACCGAGTAGGTCTGCCGCAACATTATTGCCTGCATGGCGGCCCAGAGCGATTGCATGCTGACAGGACATAGCGGCGAAGTTGCCCAGGTCATCGGTGGCGGCATAAGCAACGTCACCTGCAGCGTAGATATGCTGCTGGCCTCTTACCTTGAGGTTTTCGTCAACATGCAGGCGGCCTTGGGCATCGCGCACGCTGGTCATCTGTTCAGTCAGCTTGCTGGCGCGGAAACCCACAGTCCAGATCGCGGTATGACTTTCGATGTGACGACCATCAGCCAGGGTTACGCCGTTGGCGTCTACCGCTGCAACTGTGGCGTTGAGTACCCATTCGATACCGAGGTGGTCCGAGGCTTCTACGATGGATGGACGAATCTCATCACCCATGGCAGCCGCGATCTGTGGGCCACGGTCGACGATGATCACGCGAATCGCGGCGCTTTCCCCGAGAATCTCACGTAGGCGAGCCGGCATTTCTGTTGCGGTTTCGATGCCGGTAAACCCACCACCGGCGATCACCACCGTGTTGCGGGCAATGCTTTCAGGCTGGTCCTTCAGGGATTTAAGATGTGCTTCCAGGCGTGCGGCCGATTCAATTTCATCCACATCAAACGCAAAGGCTTCCAGGCCAGGCACCGGCGGACGCGACAATTGGCTGCCAGCTGCAAGCACCAGGCGGTCATAACTCAACGCATCTTGGCCGCCGTGCTCATCACGGTAGCCAACCGTTCTGCTGAGTTCATCGATATGCTCGGCTGTGCCTTTGACAAAACGCACGCCCACGGTGTCGAACAGCGCATCAAGCGGCGCGAACATGGTGTGGACATCAGTTTCGTAGAAGCGTGGACGAATACGTAACTCCGCTTGAGGCGCCAGCAGAGTGATCTCTACATCGTTACGGCCGTGCATATCCAGTAGTCGAGCGGCGCTCAATGCACTCCATACACCACCAAACCCCGCACCAATGACCAATATTTGCTGTTTCATGATTTGTTCCTCAGTAGAAGTGGCCAATGGCCCTGAAGTTTTTTCAGGGCCGGCAGGACGACGTGTTGGCGCCGAAATACAGGAGCCCATGCTCGCTACGGCGAATCGTCTGCTCTGGATTTATCGTATTGGCGGGGCCTGGCGAACACACTTCTACATAGGGGTATCAGGGGTATGCGTCAGTGGTAGGGAGTTATACGAAGGTATCTGTCGCGGGCGCGGCTGATCGCTCAGCGCTTTGCCTGAAGGGTAGCTTCGATATGGCCGAGTAGTTTGTCAGCAGCAAAAGGTTTGGGCAGGCACGCCACCAGCTGGGGTGTATCTGCCGTGATGCAAGGTGCTGCACCTGGATAACCCGTAATAAAAATCACCGGAATGGTGAAGCCTTGGGCGTTAAGATGTTCGAGCATTTCAACACCGCTCATCCCGGGCATTTGAATATCGGAAATCAGGCAGTGTGTTTCCCGCGGACCATTTGAATTTATAAAGTCCAAGGCACTGCAATAGCTTTTGACCTGATAACCGCTGGAGCGCAATAAGCTCTCCAGCGCGACTCGGATGGGCTCGTCGTCATCGACAACCGCAATAAGGGCCGTACAGCGAGTTTGAGTAGTTTGCATTATGTGGGTCGCTCGTGACGGCGCCTGTTGAGATTGCAAGATACGCCGTCTCATAGGACGGAGAAGTATACCTAGGTATACCGCATGCAGATCAACGTCTAGAACCTTCCATGCAGGCCACGCTGCCTGCTGTGTTGAGCGGCATGCGAACTTGGCTGATATGCCTGCCCAGCGCTCTGTCCTGAGGCGTCGCGGGTGCTTTTGATGGCGCTGGCCATACCCAGGTACAGGCGCGCGCACTCAATGGATACTCTTGTTAAACCGAGGTACAACAGACCTTTTGCGGCAGCCTGGATAGGCTTGAACTACATCGCTAGGCTGCGCTTACGCGCAGTACGCAGCGATCAGTCTACCAATCCACTAACCCAGCCCAGGCGGCGAAAATAATGAACAGAAATGATCTGCGACGTGCCGACATCAATCTGCTAGTTGTCTTCGAGACGGTTATGCATGAACGTAATGTCACCCGTGCTGGAGAGAAATTGTTCCTCTGTCAGGGCACCATCAGCAGCTCGCTGGGCCGACTGCGTTCGATGTTCAATGATCCGTTGTTTATCCGCACCGGCGGGGTCATGGAGCCGACAGCTCGTGCCGAGGAGATTCACGCACGCCTGGCGCCTGCCCTGGACGGTATCGCCGTAGCCTTGAGCTGTGCCCAGACCTTCGATCCCTCGACCAGTCAGGACACCTTTCATATCGGGCTTTCTGACGATGTTGAGTACGCGTTGCTGCCAAGCTTGATGCGTTACATGCGTCTTGAGGCGCCCAACACCACTTTGGTGGTACGTCGGGTGGATCATCGGCAATTGCCTCAACTGCTGACCTCGGGCGAAATATCCGTGGGTACCAGCTTTGTTCAGGACTTACCGGCCAGCGCTCATTGCAAGAGACTGCGGTCGATGCAACCGATGTTGCTGCGTGCAGACTTATCCGAAAGCGCGCTGACATTGGATGATTTCTGCACACGTCCACACGTGGTTGTGTCCTCGATGGGCAGTGTTATTGACGATGTCGATCATGCCTTGAGCGGAGTAGGTCGCCAGCGCAAGGTGGTGCTAGCCGTACCACAGTTCAGCGCATTGCCGGCCTTGCTCGCGGGCAGCGACATGCTTGCACTTGTGCCGGATTATGTAGCGGCTGCCATGGTCCGTGTCGATGGAATCCGGGCTGAGTTGCCACCCTTGAAATTGCCAACACCGGAGCTGTCCATGGCGTGGCGTGGGGCAACCCATAACGATCCACGTGAATGCTGGTTACGGGCTTGCGTTCATCGTTACTTCAGCCAACAGCAAGCCTCTTGCGTTGCCTTGGCGGTGGCCTGAATTCTGGGGCGTCAGGTCGTGGCGGGTGGCAAGGACACACAAATGGTTGCGCCTTGCGTGGCATGCGAGTCGGCCCAGATCCTGCCGCCGTGTTTTTCGATGATAGCGCGACAGATGGGTAAGCCCATCCCCATACCTTGTGGCTTGGTGGTAAAGAAGGGTTCAAAAATATCAGGCAGCAACAAAGGGTCGATACCCGGCCCGCTGTCAACTACGGCCAATAAAGGTTCTCCCTGAGCAGAGCAACGCAGCTGCACACCAAGGCGGCGCTTTTTATCCTGGCCTGCCATGGCCTGCATCGCGTTCATTATCAAGTTGATGATGACTTGTTGCAGCTGAACCCGGTCGCCAAGCACCAGAAAGCAGGTGTTTGGCAGTACTGCTGACAGCCGCACATTATGGTGCTTGGCTTCGGCACGCATCAGCGCCAGTGACTCTTCCACTACCTCCCGCAAATCCAGTGTCCTGTATTGCGGGTCGTCTTTCTTGGCCAGTGCGCGAATTCTCAGTATCACTTCACTGGCACGACGGGCTTCGGTCAACATGCGTTGAATACAAATGCCTGCTTCACTGAGATCTGGATAATCGCGTTCCAGCCAGCGCAGACCTGCTTCACCATTGGCCGCCATCGCGGCAAGTGGCTGGTTGACTTCATGAGCGATGGAGGCGACCAACTCGCCCAGTGTTGTGATTCGTGTGATGTGCGCCAACTCAATCTGTGAGCGATGCAGTGCTTCTTCGGCAAGCTTGCTGGTGGTTACATCCATCAATGCGCCGACGTACTCGCGGTTGCCGCTACAGTCGCGTACTGGGTGAGTGAGCATATGCACATACTTGATACGCCCGTCGGCCATCTGCAAGCGATACTCAAGGTCGATTTTGGGCTCGTCTCGCAGTACATCCCGAATCGCTTGCTCAATGATCGTTCTGTCTTCCGGGTGGGTCTTGTCCACCAAGCTCAGTAGCGAGGGCCGTTCACCTTCGGCAAACTCAAGAATCCGTCGCGCTTCTTCTGAGCCATAGATTTCCCCTCCCGGCACTTTAATCCCGATACTGCTGGTACGGCTGATGCGTTGCGCACCTGCCAGGAATGCCTCGCTACGGCGCAGTGCTTTTAGGGCTTGGTTGCGTTCAGTGACATCGTTGTGTGTCGCCAGAATGCCTACCGGCTTGCCACGTTTGTCACGCAGCAAGGTGCAGCGGCTGGCGACGGTAATCCGCTCTCCATTACGCCTGAAGGTATCGGATTCGCTCTCCCAACTACCTGTCTGCAGCACCGTGGCTATTATTTCCTCCAGCGGCTGCGGCGGTTTGAGCCTTATCAGTTCAACCAGGTTCTTGCCGATGGCCTCGCTTTGGCTCCAGCCATAAAGCGTTTCCGCGCCACGGTTCCAGTGAGTCACCGCGCCCTCCAGGGTGCGGATCATTATGGCGTCGTGGGTTTGCGATAACTGGCTGAGCTGAACATGCAATTCGTCGTTGGCGGCTTTGTTCCGGAGTGCGAACAGGGCCGTGACACTAATCGCAATTAAACTGACCAAACAACGCGTGAAGGCTTGGCTGGCCGGTGATATTGGATGGGAAATCCAGAAGGAGGCGACGGTCAGCGACATACAACCCATGGTGATACCCATCACACCCCGGTAGCTGAAGGCGGCGACTGACATCAGAATTACCGTGACATATAGCACTGCCACGGCAATGGTCAGGGAGGTTGCCGTATCAATAATAAATATGGCACCCGCCAAGACGATTGAACCGCGGCGCAAAAAGTTTTCTCGTGTCGTGTGCATGGCGCCTGTGAAGTCTGATCCAACAGCTGTGGCATGGCACGTGCGCGTTTACGCAAGAGCGTTTCGAGCGCAACGCAAAGGGCATGTACGGGATATAAACCGCAAATTAGCCAGCAGCATAAGTTCCAGCAAACAGTGACGTAACTATACTTAGGTGTGCCTGATTCATACTTAGGTCGTGTGGGCATCGCGCTGTCGAGGGAAAAGCGGCAAACTGCCAATAGCGGGAATCTTCATGAGTGCTTCAGGCCGCGGCTGGCCTGAGTTCAAGCGCAGGTGTTGTGCTTTATTTATAGCGGGTTTTGCGGGTATCCCGCTTAATTGCCGGGTGCAAAGCCTTGGGATAAGTTCTTGGGTATGAATGCCCCGCGTGTTGCTGGCCGAGAGACAGGAGGCAAGATGAGTTCGTGGTCCCATTCAAAATCGACCCAAGGTTCTGCCGAGCAAAAAGGACCCGTGGTCTACGTGGTCGACGACGACGCCTCGATGCGAATGGCTCTTGACGGTCTATTGCGCTCCATCGGCCTGCAGGTGGAAACCTTTGAATCGTCGCAAGAGTTTCTGGATTTCCCCAAGGGCAATGTACCGAGTTGTTTGGTGCTTGATGTCAGGCTGCGGGGCGAAAGCGGCCTTAACTTTCAGGAGCAGATTGAGCGGAACGGGGTACAGATGCCCATCGTATTCATGACGGGGCATGGCGACATCGCCATGACAGTAAAAGCAATGAAGGCTGGGGCTGTAGATTTTCTTGCCAAGCCGTTTCGTGATCAGGACATGCTGGATGCTGTTTCTGCTGCTCTAGTGAAAGATGGTCAACGGCTTGCATCACAACAGTCGATCGCCACATTGCAGGCTGCCTATGCCTCGTTGACGGCCCGTGAACGAGAAGTCATGGGTTTCGTTGTGGCTGGGTTGATGAACAAACAGATTGCCTATGAGCTCAATCTCAGCGAGGTTACCGTGAAGGTTCATCGCGGGCAGGTGATGAGAAAGCTGGCAGTGCGCTCGGTGGCTGACTTGGTCAGAAAGGCTGAAACCCTGGGCGTCAAACCGCAGTCTCAAGCGTCACCCTGAATATGCCTTGAGGCTATTGTCAGATTGATATGAGCTGGCGTTGCCAGTGGTTTTGCGGTCTACCCTGTTCAGGATGATATGGGCGTATGACGAACAGCATGTCAGCCGCTTGCGGCAGATAAACGTCTACCAATGGTCCGATGTTGATGGATAACAGACTGCAAGTATTGTTTAACGACGGCGAGCGCGCACTCTGTCGCGAGTGGCGCGCGGGACCGCTTGGGCGTTACGGCATTCTGACGATGCGCCCCACTGCCGAACAGCCAGCTCCTGCCTGCCTTGATCGGCTCATTCATGAGTTCAGCCTCAAGGATGAATTGGACGAGGCCTGGGCGCTCAAACCAGTCGAACTGGTTCGCGATGGCGGCCAGATCACACTGATACTGCATGATCCCGGCGGCGAGCCGCTCTCGCGGTTGCTGGTCGCACCCATGGAAATAGGCGAGTTCTTGCGCCTTTCCATTACCATCGCAGAGGTACTTGGCAGGTTGCATCAGCGCACACTGGTGCACAAGGACCTCAAGCCAGCGCACATACTGGTTAACTGCGACGACGGCCAGGCGCGTCTTACCGGGTTTGGCCTTGCGTCGCGAATACCCCGGGAAAAGCAGGCCCCGGAACCGCTTGAAACCATCGCCGGTACCCTCGCCTATATGGCGCCTGAGCAAACCGGACGGATGAACCGCTCGATAGACTCACGCAGCGATCTTTACGCATTCGGCGTTATCCTCTATCAGATGCTAACCGGTTCGCTGCCCTTTACCGCAGTCGATGCCATGGAGTGGGTGCACTGCCACATTGCCAAGAAGCCCTTGGCGCCCAACGTGCGAGTCGAAACCGTCCCGGCTGCGCTCTCCTTGATCGTCATGAAGCTGTTGGCCAAGACAGCGGAAGATCGCTATCAAACCGTCGCCGGTGTCGAGCAGGATCTGCGTCGCTGTTTGTCCGAATGGCAGAACCAGCAGAGCATCAACGAATTTGTCCTCGACGAACACGGCACCTCTGACCGCTTGCTGATTGCTGAAAAACTCTACGGGCGCGAGCAAGAAGTCGACACTCTGGTGAGTGCGTTTTCCCGAGTTGTTACCAAGGGTGTGCCTGAACTGGTACTGGTTTCCGGATATTCGGGAATCGGCAAGTCATCTGTCGTCAATGAGTTGCATAAGGTGCTGGTGCCGCCGCGTGGGCTTTTTGCCTCTGGTAAGTTTGACCAGTACAAGCGCGATATTCCTTACTCCACCTTGGTGCAGGCATTCCAGAGCCTAGTGCGCGCTCTGTTGGGTAAGTCCGAAGCCGACTTGGCCAGTTGGCGCGTCAGGCTGCTGGGGGCGCTGGAACCCAATGCGCGGCTTATGACCGACCTGATCCCTGAGTTGAAACTGATTATTGGTGAACCGGCAGCGGTTCCCGAACTTGAGCCGCAGCAGGCACAGCGCCGGTTTATGTTGGTGTTTCAACGCTTTATCGGCGTGTTTGCCCAGCCCGAGCATCCGCTGGCCCTGTTCCTTGATGATTTGCAGTGGCTGGATATAGCCACACTTGATTTGCTCGAAAGCCTTCTGGTGCAATCGGATCTGCGCCACTTGCTGCTGATCGGTGCCTATCGGGATAACGAAATTGATGTCATCCATCCGCTGACCTCCAAGTTGCAGGCAATCCGCAATGCCGGTGTCAGGATTGATGAAATCAGGCTGATGCCATTGACGCCCGGGCACGTTAAGCAATTGGTTTCTGACGCTTTGCATTGCCAGCCAGAACAGATCGATACATTGGCCCAGTTGGTATACGAGAAAACTGCCGGCAATCCGTTTTTTGTGATTCAGTTTATGCAGGCATTGGTCGAGGGTGAGTTGCTCACTTTCAACTATCGCCTAGGCGCTTGGCAGTGGGAGCCTGAGCACATCCATGCCAAGGGCTACACCGACAATGTTGTCGATCTGATGGTTAACAAATTGACGCGTCTGCCGCTGGCAACACAGCAGGCGCTGCAACAACTGGCCTGTCTCGGTAACGTGGCCGAGACACCTGTTCTGGCGATGGTTCTGAAACTCTCGCCAGAACAGGTTCAGTTGGTGTTGTGGGAAGCGGTGCGCCAAGAAATGGTCGAGCGTTCGGCTGAGGGCTACAACTTTGCTCACGACCGGATTCATGAAGCCGCTTATTCATTGATTTCCGCCTCCCAGCGTGCCGCGGCGCACTTGCGAATTGGTAGGTTGCTCGCAGCTCAGACGCTGCCGGGCCAGCAAGAGGAAGCAATCTTTGAGATTGTCGGGCAGCTCAATCGCGGCGCCGCATTGATCAATGAGCAATCCGAGCGAGAACAACTGGCGGCTTTCAACCTGCTCGCCGGTCTGCGTGCCAAGGCATCGACCGCCTATGCGTCGGCACTCGCGTATTTTGCTGCTGGTATCGAATTGCTGGCGGCTGACTGCTGGACACGCCAGCATGAACTGAGCTTTGCCCTTGAGCTCAATCGCGCCGAATGCGAATTTTTAACCGGGCAAATGGTTGCGGCAGATCATCGCTTGGCGGCGCTGATGGAGCAGGCTCGTACAACGGTGGAGCGTGGGCAAATCACCTGTCTGCACATGGATGTCTACCTACTGCTAGATCGCAGCGACTATGCAGTTGCGGTCTGTCTCGATTACTTGCGTCATGTTGACATTGACTGGTCGGCTCACCCAAATGATGACGAGGTGCGCCGCGAATACGATCAGATCTGGCTGCGCCTTGGCGACCGGAGCATAGCGTCGCTGATTGATCTACCGCTGATGGAAGACGCTGCGTCTTTGGTGACCCTGGATGCATTGGGCAAGTTGTTTGCACCAGCATTGCAGAGTGACGCCAACCTGGCCAGCCTGATGATCTGCAAGGCGGTCAGTCTTAGCCTGGAACGTGGCAACTGTGACGCCTCATGCGTGCTCTACGCCAATGTAGGCCGGGTGGCTGGACGGCGTTTCGGTGATTACCAAGCGGGTCTGCGCTTCGGCGAACTGGGCTGCGAACTGGTCGAGAAGCGCGGGCTAAAGCGCTTCGAGGCCAGCACCTATTTGTGTTTTTCGATCTTTGTCGCGCGTTGGATGAAACCGGTGCGGGAGTGTCGTGAACTGTTGCAGCGTGCGTTTGTTGCAGCCAATCGCGTCGGTGATCTGGCTTATGGAGCTTACGCCGGTAATGCTCTGAACTCCGACCTTATTTTTTCTGGCGAGCGCTTGTGTGATGTGCAAAGCGAGGCTGAGCGCGGCCTTGCTTACGCCAAGAAGGTCAGATTTGGCCTCGTCACAGACTTTATCAACACTCAACTAGCGCTGGTGCGGATGCTCCGTGGCTTGACGCCGACCTTTGGTTATTTCGACAGTGCGCAATTCAGTGAGCGTGAAATCGAGGCCCATCTGTGTGCCAACCCGGATCTAGCGCTTGCAACCTGCTGGTACTGGATACGCAAACTACAGGCACTTTATTTGGCTGAAGACAACGTCGCAGCCCTTGCATCGGCAGCGAAGGCACAGCCACTGCTCTGGGTCGCTTCCTCCTTCTATGAAGAGGCTGAGTACTATTTCTATGCGGCGTTGGCGATGGCTGCAGCTTTTGCGCATGCGCCTCGCGATGTCAGAGCACAGTACTTGGCTGACATGGCCGAGCATCATTTGCAGTTGCAGACCTGGGCGCAGCAATGCCCTGAGAACTTCGCCAGTCGGGTTGCCTTGGTGGCTGCTGAAATCGCCCGCTGCCAAGAGCGTGTGGTCGATGCTGAACAACTCTATGAGTACGCCATAGACCTGGCGCAGAAAGCTTCGTTTGTCCACATCGAGGCGATGGCTAACGAGCTTGCTGCGCGATTTTATGCCGGGCGCGGGTTGCTCAAAGTCGCCCGCGTATATATGCAAGACGCGCGCTATGCCTATTTGCGCTGGGGGGCCGATGGCAAGGTCCGCCAGCTTGAAGCGAAATACACCTTTCTGCGTTCAGATATACCCGCGGCCGGTCCAACCACCACCATTGCCGCAGCGGTTGAACACCTGGATCTGGCGACTGTACTCAAGGTTGCGCAGGCGGCATCCAGTGAGTTGGTGCTGGAAAAGCTGATCGACATGGTCATGCGCACAGCGATTGAGCAAGCTGGCGCAGAGCGCGGTGTGCTTATACTGTCGAGCGATGATGAGCTGCGGATCGTGGCAGAAGCGACGACCAGTCAGGATGCCACGCAGATGATGCTGCGCGATGTTCCGGTGAGTGCATCACTCTTGCCAGGATCGATCCTTAATCAGGTACTGCGTACTGGCCAATACCTGTGTCTCAATGATGCAGTCGCAGAGTTAGAGTTTGCCGGTGATACTTATATTCGCGAGCACCGTGCCCGCTCGATTCTCTGCCTGCCGTTGATGAACCAGGCCAAGCTTATTGGCGCGCTCTATCTGGAAAATAACCTCGTTGCCGAGGTATTCAGTCCAGCACGCATCGCGGTACTCAAACTGCTGGCATCCCAAGCAGCGATCTCGCTGGATAACGCACGACTGTATCGCGGTGTTGAACAGCGTGAAGCCAAGATCCGGCGGCTGGTGGACGCCAATATCATCGGTATTATCGTGTGGAACACTGATGGCGAAATCATTGAGGCCAACGATGCTTTTCTGCGTATGGTGGGTTATGAGCGCCAAGAGCTTGTGTCAGGCAATATAGGCTGGCGCGACCTGACTCCGCCTGAGTCGCGAGCCGAGAGTGAAGACGCTCTGGCAAAAGCAATAAAGACCGGACACGTTCAGCCCTTCGAGAAACAGTACATTCGAAAGGACGGCAGCCTGTTGTCGGTCATTCTCGGCTTGGCTTCGTTTGAGGCAAGCCGCAACGAGGGTGTCGCATTTGTACTTGATCTGACCGAGCGCAAGCTGGCCGAGCAAAAAGCCAGTGAAGGCGAGTTCCGTTATCGTGAAGTCCAGGCCGAATTGGCACATGCCAATCGTGTGGCAACCATGGGCCAGCTCGCCGCCTCGATCGCCCATGAGGTCAATCAACCTATAGCGGCAACGGTCACCAATGCCGAGACAGCATTGCGCTGGCTGCGTTTCGAGCCGCCTGAACTGGGTGAAGTCGAGCAGGTGTTGAGGCGCATTATCAACGATGCCAACAGAGCTGCTGAAGTGCTCAGCCGGATTCGCGGATTGATCAAGAAAGAGGCGCCGCAGAAGACCTTGGTCGATATTAATGTCGCTGTTCATGAAATGATCGAGTTCACCCGTGGCCAAGCCAACAAAAGTGGTGCTTTGGTACAGGCTCAACTCACTCGCGCGCTGCCCCTGATCGACGGCGACCTGGTCGAGCTTCAACAAGTACTGCTCAACCTTATTATTAATGCGCTTGAGGCGATGAGTGACGTCGCTGATGGGGTAAAAGAGCTGCACATCAGCACTGGACGTGATGATGGTGGCAATCTGCTGGTGATTGTCCGTGATACAGGCCCCGGTTTCGCTGAGGAAAACGCCGAGCATGTTTTTGCGCCCTTCTACACCACCAAGCCGACCGGTTTGGGGATGGGGCTATCGATCTGTCGCTCGATCATAGATGCCCATGGCGGGCGCTTGTGGGCGAGTGCCAATTTGCCGCGCGGGGCTGTTGTTCAATTCACCTTGCCAATTGCCTCAAGTGCGCTTTCGCAATAGCACTGAGCCACAGGCTTGGTATTTTTCCAGAATTTAGCGCTTGACCCTGACACTAGTGTCAGGGTTTTAGAGTGCCTTGGTGGAGGACATCATGCGAATTGGACAACTGGCAAAGCGGACCGGCGTGAGTCACCGGGCCTTGCGTCACTATGAAGCGCAGGCGCTGATTGAGTCGACCCGGCAAGACAATGGTTACCGTGAATACGGTCAGGCGACCGTAGAGCGGGTTTTGTGGGTTCGCGAGCTGATCGATTGCGGCTTCGGCACGCGGCAAATACAGGGGCTGCTCACTTACCTTGAGGATAGCGAGCCAGGTTCTGAACATTTTCGCCAGTGTCTGCAGCAGCACGTGGAGAAACTGGGCGCCTTGGACAACCTGATTGCGCAGCTGTCCGAGCGTCGCCAGCGCTTGTTTGACCGACTTCAAGGTTACGCCGATTCCGATGCTTCCACGCACACCGATGAGCAAGCCAGTGATGCGCTTGATCTCGAATACCCAGGTATTAACGGAGTTAGCGATGGGCAAGTTGAACGACAAAGTAGCAGTGATCACCGGCGGCAGTAGCGGCATTGGCTTAGCCATCGCCCAACGGTTCGCCGAGGAAGGTGCCAAGGTGGTTATTACCGGACGCCGTGAGTCGGCACTCAATGATGCTGTGGCGCTAATAGGCTCGCAGGCCACCGCAGTTTGCGCGGATGTCAGCTCCCCTGATGATGTTGAGCGACTCTACCAGCAAGTTGGCCAACTGTATGGCCGCATCGATGTATTGGTGGCCAATGCTGGTGTCATTCATCCCGCGCCTTTTGAGGCGGTGACTCTGGAGCAATTCGACAGCCAATTCGATATCAATGTGCGTGGTGTATTTCTAAGCACGCAAAAAGCCTTGCCGCTGATGAGCGACGGTGGCGCCATTGTGTTGGTGTCTTCAATCGCGCATTTCAAGGCGCTCGATGGCCATTGCGTGTACGCGGCGGCCAAGGCGGCAGTGCGCTCTTTCGCCCGCAGTTGGGCGTATGACTTGAAACACCGGGGCATCCGGGTCAACTGCCTGAGTCCAGGGCCGGTCAAGACGCCGATCATTGGCAAGATGGGCATCGCGCCAGAGAACCTGGAGGCATTCGAAGATAGTGTCGGCGCGATGATTCCGCTGGGTCGCCTGGGACAGCCCGAGGAGTTGGCTGCTGCTGCGTTATTTCTGGCCAGTGAAGAAAGCAGTTTCGTCACCGGTATTGATCTCTGTGCGGACGGTGGTCTGGGCCAGATCTAGACAGCCAACAGGCGGGCGCCCACCCAGCAGTGAGCGCTTTATCTCGTGCTAACCATGCGCGCAGGCAGTGGCTGCGTTGACCAGATCCCCTTTGGTCTGCCAGGCGTGAGCTTGGTAGACGCTGAACTGCATGTTGCCATCGTGCTCACTGACATTGACTATTCCGCTTGCCTGCTGCGGATCACTGCTGCCGATAAGCAACTGTCCAGAGGTCTGATCGAATATGAGGGTGCTGGCACTTGAGTTTGCCCGTTTGCTGACGCAATCGAGGTAGGCGAAACGATTCATGTCTTGCAGGGTATTACGCCGTTCCCAACTGAGCCGGGTATCGGCGTTCTGTGCGCAACCTGCTAAGCTTGCCAGTGCTGCCAGCACCAGAGCTGCGGCGCTGCGTGTGATCTGGAGTTTTGCCACAGCGTTTGACATTGTCATTTTAGCTGTCCTCTTAGCCTGTTTACTGACGGAGGGGCATTGCTGCCTTAGGACAGATTCTCGAACGGGGCAGATGCTCAGGCCAGTCAATATGATCAATAACAGTTATTGGTAAAAATGCTCAGGACTTGGGTGTTAATACAGATGTTATTGACCGTTTACTGTTCTTGTTCAGACCTGGGAATCGCTAGCAGCGTCGCTGCGGACAGGGGTTAACGAGCTGCCGCCTTGATTCGCGCTTTTATCCAGTCATGGCTGTAGGCAAGTACGCTATTGGCGAATGCAGTAGGGAAGTGGATAAACCCATGGGGCGATTCCGGCAGCAGCTGTACGTCAACTGGCGCTGATTTCACCCAGCGCTCGGCTAAGTACAGCGTGTCATCTCGAAGAGGATCGAGTTCGCCAGCAAACATCAGCGCCGGCGGAAAATCGCCAAAGTCGCCATACAGCGGCGACAAGGGTGACTGGCGGCGTTGCAGGTCACTCAAGCCGGGCGTCAACATGCGCAACGCCTCAACCATGCTGGGGCCATGCAGGAGCAAAGTGTCGCTTGGTGCTGCGCGTACGCTCGGTGTCCCGGTCAAGTCGTACACACCGTAATACAACAGTGCACCACTGACTCGTTTTAGCAGTTCTGGCCATCGTTTTAGCGCCAGTAGGGTCGCGGCTGCAAGATGGCCACCGGCCGACTCACCGACCAAAATGACGGGCAGGTTGGCGAACTCTGCACAGTCGTCATCAAGTAACCAGCGCGCAGCACTCAGGCAGTCTTCGATCAAACCCTCAATTGGTGTTGATAACGCCAGTCGATAATCGACAGATACCACCGCAACCTGGCACTCCTTGACCATGGCAGCGTTGAAGGCATCGTTCATCTGTGCATTGCCGATTACCCATCCGCCGCCATGGATATCCAGCACAACCCCTTGCGCCTGACCCTGTGGCCTGATGATTCGAACAGGTACCGAAACGCCTCCCACTCCGAGCGTCTTGGTTTGCGCGCTAAGCCCATGCTTGCGCAGCTTGTCGCGCGCCAGTATTTGGCTGGTGCGCAACAGCGCCTGAATCAGCCTAGGCGTTAGACGGTTGCGGATTTTAAAGCGTGGTAGCCAAGCGAGTTTTTTGTTGAAAGCACGCACTTGCGCCAATGACTTGTCGTCCGTTGGCCAAGGTGTTTTGCTTGTTTGATTGAGATCCATCATTTGTCCTGATGCGTCATGCATGAGCAAATGCCATGCGGGCAATACTAAAGTGATGACGTTCAGTGATGTGAAAAAAATGGTCGCGCGACAATATTTTCCACCAACGTGTCCGGAAGCATATTTGTTGATGGGTCAAAAAAACCTGCCTTTCCAACCTCTAAGCTGTAAGGCAAGGGTCAAGCGCTGAAATCAAACACAGCAAGTAGCGTGGACAATGCAGATAGGCATTGATTTGTGCGCTGTGGTTTTTGCCGCTGATGCACCAACTGCAAAAGTGCTCACAGTTATTGGAGAGCAATCTGTATTGGTTCTCGCCGATTCTTGACCGGGCGCGATTGACGACTTCGTCACTGGAAAATTTACGCGGCTCTTTAAGTCGCCAGACAGGCTTGCCGTGCGCAAAGTGTTGCAGGTCTGTGGTTTCAATTGGGCCCGCTTTGAACGAGCGGCTAAAGCCGGAATAGTGAGCAACTTCGCCGTCACCCATATATATCCCGTGATGCATATAAAAACGACGCGGACTGATTAAGTGCGCGCCTAAAGGCAGGCCGCTTATATCCTGGCCAATGCTGACAAAATCGAACTGCAGACTGGCTAACTCGTTGGTTGATTGAGCCTTGGGTTTCACGCGGTTGAACTGGCTGACGACGCTTGCAGTGCTTAGCCTTAAGCAGACAAGCATCGTCGAGCGAAGCTCTGTCATGGTGTCCAGCAGATCAGCGCCAAGCTTGCCCACGATGAAATCCTCCACAACCCTTGGCGATCAATCTATCGCCGGGGCTGTGGGGTTTCATTTGCACTCAGGCTTAGTTCAGCTCACTCATTAATATGCGGTTTTTATACCTAGGTATCGAGCCAGTTGTAGATGCCTCGACTGGCTCTGAGCTTATAAACCGAGATCGGAGAGGCCGGGGTGGTCATCCGGGCGGCGGCCTAATGGCCAGCGAAATTTTCTATCTGACTCTTTAATGGGCAGGTCGTTGATGCACGCAAAACGATTCGCCATCAGGCCGTTTTCTGCAAACTCCCAGTTCTCATTGCCGTAGGAGCGGAACCAGTTGCTGGAGTCGTCATGCCACTCGTAGGCATAGCGTACGGCGATTCGGTTCTCGGTAAATGCCCACAGTTCCTTGATCAAGCGGTAGTCCAGCTCCTTGCTCCATTTGCGTTGCAGAAAAGCTTCAGCTTCGGCGCGGCTGTTGGCAAATTCAGCACGGTTTCGCCACTTGGTATCCGGTGTGTAGGCGAGGGCGACTTTTGCTGCATCGCGGCTGTTCCATCCGTCTTCTGCAAGTCGTACTTTGAGGATGGCTGTTTCCCGAGTAAAGGGCGGCACAGGCTGGCGAACTTCTGAGGTAGACATAACGATTGCTCCTGTTTGGTTGATGCAGGGTGGCGGGTTGTGATTCGTTGCTCAGAGGTCAAGAACCAAGGGCACAGTCCCCTCTGCTGCTTGTGCAGGTATGGCGCAGCAGATCAGCACGGTATTGTCCTCTGGCAATTGCGCTGGCGGATTTGGGTAATGCACCTGACCACTGATCAAGCGCGTGCTGCAGGTGCCGCAAGAGCCGCCACGACAGCTGAATTCAGGGTTGAGCCCACGGCTTTCCGCCAATTCCAAAAGACTGCCGCTGTCTGGCTTCCAGCGTGCCTGGGTGACGGATGATGAAAAATAGACCGGTACCGGACCGCTTGCTGCAGGTGGTTGTTCCAGCGCCGATGATTGTTCCAGCTCAAACCGGCGCAGGGCCGAGGGGCCAAAGGCTTCGGCGTGAATGCGCCGGTCTGGGATATTGACGCCACGCAGACCGTCGTAAATGTCTTGGATAAAACCTGCTGGGCCGCACAGATAAAAATCATAGTCATCCAGCGGTAACCGTGCCTTGATCTGAGCAAACCCGAGACGGCCGGCCACTTGGTAATGATGGTCTAGCACTGTGTCTGGGCCGGGATTACTCAATGTCCGGTGGATATGCAGTTGTCCGGCTGAGCGTTGATGCAGGTCTTTGAGTTCTGCCTGAAACGGGAGGTCCTCAAGGCTCCTGGCACTTTGGAACAGGTGAACAGGGCGCACGTTTTGCTGCAATTGATTTTGCGCCACCAGCTCTCTGGCCATGGAAATCAGCGGTGTGATGCCCACTCCCGCTCCAATCAAGACAACGGGTCTTGTTGTTTCGTCGCAGAGGGTAAAGTTGCCCAGTGGTGTGCGTGCTTCGAGCAGGTCGCCAACCTTCACCTGGTGGTGAAGATACTGCGAGGCTTTGCCTTGCAGTTTGACGCTAATGCGCAGCTGTCCGTCTGATGGTGCACTGGAAAGGCTATAGGTACGCACAAGTGCATCCTGGCCTGCGCCAGGAATACGCATCGGCAAGTGCTGGCCCGGGGAGAAGGCAACCTGTGCACCGTCCAGTGGTTCAAGGTAGAGCGAGCGAATGTCTTTGCTCTCTTGGTGTATCCCTGTCACTCGCCATTGATGCCAATGTCGGCGCAGTTCGCTCTGACGCACGCGCTCGTCAGCCTGCTCCCAGGTTCCAGTCATCAGGCTGGTTGGGGCGTAATTATCAAACGCCCAGCGAATCGACAAGGCTTTAGGGCGCATCACCACCTGTTCAACATCAAATGTCCAGATCCGCTCGGCGCCCTCGAATGCCTTGATTGTCGGACTGTCGAGTATCAGTTCTGTACGCCCGGTAAGTTGCAGCATGTCACCGGTTGTGAAATCGACGAACAGCAGTCCGGCCAAACCGTTGGCCTGCAAGTTGCCAAGAGTGTTGAAGTGCAGGTTGCCAGCGTAGTCAGGGATGCTCAGCCGGTTGCCTTCGACCTTGACGAAACCGGCGCGGCCTCCACGGTGGGAGACGTCAACGGAGCAGCTCTGGTCGTCATGGGTGAAGTAACTGGCAATGAAAAAAGTGTCGGCGTCGCGGATCATTTTGCTGGTCTGTTCGTCCAGCGCCGAAGCGTCGAGACGCGGGCCCTTGCCTGGTGGCTCAGACAAGCGAGTGTAGGATCTCTGCTGAATATACTTTGGACAATTGCCGAAGGAGTGCTCGACCGCGACCTCAAGCCGATTTGTCGAGGCCTGCTGGATAACTCCATTGATGCGGTTGCGCCGCCGAGTGTGCAGCTCGATACCCAGCATGCCGATGGCCTGACCCGCTTGCATGCCAGCTGTGGCGGGATCTTGGCTGTCGAGCAGTGCATCCAGTACCAGGTGTTCCGGGTCCGGTGAGTTGACGAAACCTTCAGTCCCTTCCAGAAATGTCGCCCAAGGGCGCATCTGTGCGTCTATGCTACCGACCACCATAAAGGGCAGTTGTTGGAAGAACTCCCGATGCTGGTCGGGCATATAGGGGCGAATAACCTTTTGCCCAACTGCCTCCATCCGATCAGAAGCGTTGAACAGATTCTGGAGTATTTTCTCACCGGCATGCCAAGGTGATCGCCGGTGCTTGGGAAGATGTTCCATGCAGAGCACTCCTTGAAATGGCTGCGGCAATGCCCGCAGCCTGATCCGAACTCAGCTTGCCTGTAGGCCTACAGCGGTACGCTGCATCGGCACGAATCCCGGAAGCGCCTCAACCCGCGCAAGCCAAGCCCGTACATTCGGGTAAGCCTCCAGCGACACGTTGCCTTCAGGTGCATGGGCGATGTAACTGTAGTTGGCAACATCGGCAATGGTGGGTTGGTCGCCGACCAAGAACGAACGGTCACTTAGCTCACTGTCCATCAGTTTGAGCAAGGCATGTGAGCGGCCGATGACTTCATCTGCATTGAATGCCGCGCCGAATACTGTGATCAGGCGTGCGGCTGCAGGGCCAAAGGCAACTTGGCCGGCTGCCACAGAAAGCCAACGCTGAATATGCGCAGCTGCCAGTGGGGTTTCGGTTTTCCAGCTGCCGCTGCCGTATTTTTGCGCGAGATAGATCAGGATCGAGTTGGAGTCACTGATAACCGTGCCGTTGTCATCAATAACTGGAACTTGACCGAAGGGGTTGATGGCCAGGAACTCGGCTTTTTTGTGCGCGCCGTTGGCAAGGTCAACGAAGACCAACTCAGTTGGAAGTTTCAGCAAGGAGAGCAGCAGCTCGACGCGATGGGCGTGGCCGGATAATGGATGACGATAGAGTTTTATGGCGTCAGTGGACATGGTTTCGACTCCGCAGTTGATTTGGGTAAATCAGCGCAGAGACAAACCAAGACAGTGGTAAATGCGCTGGAGAGGTGATACTGCGCCCATGATTGGCGAAGCAGAAGCCCCATCAAAAGCAATGCATAATTTCGTTTTTTGAAAGAATGGGCTGCCCAGTATTTCACCCAACCAATGCGTGATGTGCGCGAAGCCGCGGCGTTGCAAAATCGATAAAAGTACGGACGCGAGCCTCGGCGCGACGGCCATTTCGGTAAATCAACTGCACAGGTACCGCGTCGACGGCGAAGCCCATCAGTAGCGGGACCAACAGGCCTTTCTGCAATTCATCATGGACTTCATAACTCATGCAGCGGACCAGCCCGAGACCAAGCGTTGCGGCTTGAATGGCAGCGTGCTGGGTCGTGCACCTAAGCACTGGCGCAAGTTTCACTTGCCGGTTGGCCCCTTCACAGCAAAAGCGCCATTCTGACTCGTAGCCGAGGGCGGTCGTTACAATGGTCCGGTGGCTTTTGAGATCGGCGGGCGTTTGCGGTTGTCCCCACTTTGCAAGGTAGCCGGGTGAGCCGCAAACCATTGGTTTCACCTTGCCCACTGGCATGGCGAAGCTGGAAGAGTCCGGCAGTTGACCAACGACCAAGGCGATATCAATACCTTCCTCAAGGAGTTTGGGTACATCTTCGCGGGACAGGGTGACTAGCTGCATGTCGGTAAATTCGTCTAAGTAGGCGAGGGCAATCGGGGTGAATATATGCGGCGCCATCAGCAGCGGAAGCGCAACCGTCAATTGCCCGGCAGGACGGGCGTGCAAACCCGCAGCAGAATGCTCGGCCGCATCGGTCTGCTGCAATATGTGCTGGCAACTAATTGCGAACTGCTCTGCTGCCGGGCTCAGGTTGACGCCCCGGGCGCCGCGGATCAGCAGGGTGTTACTCAGGCGTGTCTCTAGCGCGGTGATCGCACGCATGATGGTTGCGGGTGACAATTGCAGCTGCCGTGCAGCGCCAGCAAGACTGCCAGTTTTCACTACGGCATCAAACGCCTGCAGTTCGCGATAGCGGCTCATTTACTATCCCTGCGTCACGGGTTGCAGGGTTGGATCGGCGAGAAACTGGCTCGCGCAATAGTCAACGAACGTGCGTACTTTGGCCGGTACCCGGCCACCGCCTTGATAAACAATGTGTACTGGCAGTGCAGATGTTTCGAACTCATCGAGAACAATTTCCAGTTCACCTTTTGCTACCAACTCGGCAACTTGGTAAGACAGTACCCGCGTCAGGCCCCAGCCCATGCGTGCGGCATTGATCGCCGCCTGGTTAGAGCTGACAACCAAACGTGCATGGGGGTGCAAGGTGACAGCGCTTTTTCCAACCTTGAAATGCCAATTGGTCAGCAGGTTACTTGCGGAAGACATGACAACTGGCATCCTTAGCACCTCTTTGGGCTCCGTCGGTCTGCCGATGCGATTTAAAAAGCTAGGAGCCGCGCAGACCACGGGACGGATCTGTCCCACCTTCACCACCTGAAGGCTGGTATCCGGTAATTGGCCGATACGGATGGCGACATCCATGCCTTCCTCAACCACATTTACCAGACGATCCACCAATAGGGCATTGATGGTTACCTGTGGATGCTGCTGCAGATACGCGGTGACCAGTGGGATCAGATACAGTTCGCCGAACATTACTGATGCGGTCACGGCCAAGTCGCCCCGTGCTCGATTACTGCTGCCTGCCGCCAATTCCTCCGCTTCCTCCAGTTCGAGCAGGATGCGTTTGCAATCGTCGACATAGCGTCGCCCGGCTTCGGTTAAGCGCAGGCTCCGTGTGCTTCGCGCCAATAACAACGTGCCGAGACGAGTTTCTAGCCCGGCAATCACTCGGGTGACGCTCGGCGGCGATATTCCTATCAGCTTGGCTGCACCGGCAAAGCTTTCTGCCTCAGCCACGGCCAGCAGCACCTTCATCTCCTGAAACCTGTCCAACAATCACCGCCATCTATAAGTTAAGTTAAGCTCTCAGCCTAGCCCTTGACGGCAGGATCGATATGACTCGCCGCAAGCTAGGTGTTTGATCAGTGCTTCGGCAGCGCGGGTATTCATAAAATCCAGGTCATGACCAAGCAGGCAGAAGTTAAAACACTTCAGAGTAAGGCCTCCCGATTTGCGTGTAAGCAATCTAATCACTTTTAAATATTCAAGCAGGCTATTCAAATATCCAAAGGTAATAGTTGGATGATAAAAGACCTGTACTTATAGTCGTTTACTTTTGGACTGCGCCTATGGTTAATTCCTGCGCTGGTTTAGGTGGGGGTTTGGACAGGATGAAGCTGCATCAACTCAGGGCGCTGGTCGCGATTCATCAGTCTGGCAGTATCCAGGAGGCGTCCAAGGTCATGCATATCACCCAGCCCGCCCTGAGCCGCTCGATCAAAGAGCTGGAGCGCGAGCTGGGTTTCAACCTGTTGCAGCGTTCCTACAAGGGGATGTCGCTGACCGAAGAAGGGCGGCGGGTTATTCGCCACGCCAATCTGGTGGTAGAGAGTATTCGGCGGCTTCAAATCGATGCCGCGCATATTCAAGATTCGACGGTGGGACAGGTTGCGATCGGGGTGACCTCCCTGACCGCGATGCTCGACGGTATGGATGAAGCCATTCTGGCGATACGCCGTAAATTTCCGCGCTTGACCATCAGTATCACTGACCTGCGGCCCAATCAGATTTTGCAGCGCTTGCGCGATGGATCGCTGGATTTCGCCATCACCTCACAGCAACCGCTCAGTCGCCTGAATCTGGACTGGGAGGCCTTGGGTAGCATCAAGGGGCTGGTGGTTTGCCATAAAAGTAATGAGCACAAATTCTCGCGTTCTTTGCGCTCTTTGCAGTACGCCAACTGGATCAGCCTGGACGAACTGGACGAGCCTGCTTCGCAGTTTCACCAATTGTTCGAAATCAACGATGTGCGTCGTCCGCAAAGCGCAATTGAGTGCACATCGATCATGCTGGCGCTGAACCTGCTCAAGCAGACTGACTCGCTGATGACCATCAGCGAAGTGGCAGTCAGAGATTTCAAACGTTATCCACAGGGCGAAGACTTGGCGCTGGTGGAGATTCAGGAACTGATTCCGGACTACCCAATCAATCTGGTGTGCATTGACCGTCATAGCCTCACCGCACCCGCTGAAGAGTTATTCAATGAGTTGAATGCGCGATTGTTCGCCACGACGTAATTGTTTATTTGCTTATGTTATGCCGAACAGTTAATTGAATTGTGCCGGGCACCCGTGGGCTGGGTTTTTATGACCCATTGGCAGTTGGGTAATGTGAAGGATGGAAACTGATTTAGCGGCGTGAGCCTGTTGAACCTTGAGCCAACTTGGGGCGCCGGCCTCATCTCGTGTCTATTGTGCGCCGCAATGCAGCAAGCTAGAGCCTTTCAGGCTGAGCAAGTTAACCAAAAGCTAATCCCTTGCCGAATGTGCATGTGTATTGTTTTTCCGTTTGCCAGATAGTGATTTCACAACAACTACGGTGATGGGGATAGGCACTTATGCAAGCGCAAACACTATCAGTCACGGGTGTCGACAGCACGGCTGCTCCGGCACGCCAGCGCGAGCGAAAATCAGTGATTGCATGCTCGCTCGGTAACGCGCTGGAGATGTATGACTTCACGATCTACAGCTTCTTTGCGGTATTAATCGGCAAACACTTCTTTCCGTCCGAGTCGGCAGTTGCATCATTATTGTTGTCGCTTACGACATTTGGCGTGGGGTTCCTGATGCGCCCGGTCGGTGCAGTGTTGATTGGCCGCTTTGCTGATCGCAGAGGGCGCAAGTCGGCCTTGAGCCTGACCATCGGCCTGATGACCCTGGGCACGGCGATGATCGCACTTGCGCCGACCTACCAGCAGATTGGGATTTTCGCTACCGTGATCCTGGTCTGCGGGCGTTTGATTCAGGGCATATCGGCGGGGGGTGAAATCGGCACCGCGTCGGTGTTTCTGATGGAATCAGCCCACACCTCTCGACGTTGCCACATGGTCAGTTGGCAAGCGGCCAGCCAAGGCTATGCTGCTTTGGTCGGCGCGGGCTTCGGCTTTACCCTGAGCCAATTATTAGAGCCTTCTGCGCTGGAAAGCTGGGGCTGGCGCATTCCCTTTATCTTCGGCTTGTTGATCGGTCCGGTCGGCTGGTACATCCGCACCCGGTTACCTGAGACGCATGATGATCAGGCCCCGGCGCAGGCAGCTGACAGCTTTGCGTCCTTATGGCGGCGCATAGCCTTGGGTATCGGGCTGATGGCCAGCGCAACAATTGGCATGTACCTGTTCGTGTTCTATATGCCGACCTACTTGATCACTGCCTTGAACTATCCGCAGAGCAGTGCCATGGCCATCGGCTGCCTGGCAGGCGCGTGCATGGGGATTATCACGCCTCTGGCCGGGCGTTTCGCCGATCGTTATCAACTGCGTAAATCGCTGCTGGGCTGGACGGTGGCGCTGCCTGTGGTGCTGGTGGTTCCAGCTTTTTATGTGCTGGGCCATACCACCCAACTCTATCTGGCCATGTTGGTGGTTGCCGCTTTGGTATTACCTAGTTGTGTGGGTGCCGGCGCATTTTTCTCGCTGATCATGGAAGGGTTTTCCAAGGAGAACCGAGCCCTTGGAACCTCGGTCAGCTACAGCTTTGGGGTGACCTTGTTCGGTGGT
The DNA here is from genome assembly GCF_963970595.1 of Pseudomonas sp. RL_15y_Pfl2_60. NCBI lineage: Bacteria > Pseudomonadati > Pseudomonadota > Gammaproteobacteria > Pseudomonadales > Pseudomonadaceae > Pseudomonas > Pseudomonas sp. RL_15y_Pfl2_60. The sequence goes on from NZ_CAXAOE010000005.1 coordinate 48,494, forward strand.
TTTTCACCACTGATTGCAGCATCCCTGACGGCTGCTTTCGACAGCCCAATGGCACCGGCGTTCTACCTGGTGGCCGGTGGTGTCATCAGCTTGATTTGCCTCTACTACTACCCAGAACATAAAGGACGCGAGTAATGAATATGCATGCCCTGCACAAGACGTCTGCGACGCGAGACACCGCATCTTTCATCGATATCCGCCGCCAGATCCACGCCACCCCAGAGCTGGGGGGCGATACGCCTCACACCGCCGCGCTGGTTGCTGAAATGCTGGAGGGCTGGGGGTACGAGGTACATCGTAATATTGGAGGTCATGGCCTGGTTGGCGTGTTGCGCAATGGCGATAGCAGTCGCACCCTGGGCATTCGTGGTGACATGGATGCCTTGCCCATGGATGAGAAAAACCAGTTCGCGCACGCAAGCCGTGTGCCCGGGCGCATGCACGCCTGTGGTCATGACGGGCATACCACTATCCTGCTCGCCGCAGCTGCGCAACTGGCGGCTACACGCCAGTTCAACGGCACCCTAAGCCTGATCTTCCAGCCCGACGAAGAAGGCCTTGCAGGCGCCAAGGCCATGATCGACGACGGTTTGTTTGAACGTTTCCCGTGCGATGCCGTATTCGCCCTGCACAATATGCCCGGTATTCCTGTAGGAACCTGCGTGGTGCAGGCGGGGCCGACCATGGCGTCCTCCGAGCGGGTCAAGATCAACATCACCGGCAAGGGTGGCCATGGCGCCATGCCGGAGTTGACCATCGACCCGGTGCCCGTGCTGGCCAGCCTGATCAATGCCATCCAGACTATTAAGTCACGGGTGCTGGCAGTTGAAGAATATGCGGTGATCAGCATCGGCTCGGTGCAAGCGGGTACTGTTTACAACATCATTCCCGACGAAGCCTCAATGTTGATCAGCGTGCGTACGGACACCGCTGAAACCCAGCAGAAAATCAATAATCGCCTGACTGAAATCGTCAAAGGCCATGAGCAGACCTTTGGTGTAAAGATTGATCTGAGCATGGTCCAACTGGCGCCAGCGCTGGTCAATCATGAACGCGAAACCGAAATCCTGCGCCAGAGCCTCAGCCCGCTTTTCGCCGAGGGGCAACTGCTGTCGAAGATCCCGAAGAAAGTCATGGGCACTGAAGATTTTGCCTACATGCTGGAAGAGCGGCCGGGGTGCTATTTCATGCTGGGCAATGGCACTGGCGAGTTCCATGGCTGCTCAGTGCACAACCCGCATTACGACTTCAACGACGAGCTGATTGAGCTCGGCGCGCAATGCTGGGTCAAGCTGACCGAGCGTTACCTGGCCTAGCGGTTGCAAAAGTCGGACTAAAGGCTTCTTAAACTTGGCGTCTTACCTGTTTGCCAGCCGCTGACCATGCTCTTGCCTGGGTAGCGGCTGGTTTAGCTCTTTCATTTCGGTTACTCCCTCAACATTCCTGGAAATGTTCAGCGTTTGCCCTGAGCGATCAAGCTACCGCGAGTTACAGTGACTAACAGAGGCACGCTCGCGCAGCGTCCGACGCAACGGAGTTCTTATTGGCCATCTGTCTACGAGCCCCTGGATTGTGACATTCGCAGACTGCTCGCGATGGCGGCCAATACCGCAAAACAGCCAGCCAAGATTAGTGAGGCGTGGGTGCCATTGTCGTGAAACAGATTGAACATCAAGGCTACCAGTGCCGCCCCCAGGCTTTGCCCAAGCAATCGCGCCGTGCCTAACATGCCACTTGCACCGCCACTGCGGTTTTTCGGGGCGGCAGAGATAATCGTGTGATTATTGGGCGATTGGAATAAGCCAAAGCCGGCACCGCATAAGGCCATGCGCCAAATAATGTCGAGACTGCTCGGGTCTTGGGGCAGCAGGACCAAGCCAAATAGACCTGCCGCCATAACCCCCAACCCAATACCGCCCAGCAAACCGGCATGAACCCGTCCAATCAAATAACCGGCAACCGGTGCCAACACCATAGTTGCCAGTGGCCACGGGGTTAGCAGTAGACCCGTCTCAACTGCGGTTCTGCCCAAGACTGTTTGCATGAAAAACGGTAGCGATACCAGTGCCAGCATTTGCGCGCAAAAAGAGCAGACTGAGGTGCACAGCGATAAAGAGAAAATTGGGATTCGCAGTAAATCTACGGGTAGTAATGGGACTGGAAGTTTCAGTTGGCGACGAATAAAAAAGTACCCAACCACAACAACGGCCGCGAGCTCACTGACAATCAATATCTTTGGCTGTCCTTGTGCAAATCCACTGATGGCTGAAATTAATAATCCAAAGGTTATTGCATTCATGATGGCGCTTGGAATGTCGAAACGCTGATTGGCGGCTTTTTGTTGATTGGGCGGAAGAAATCTCAATGCCAACAGCAACGAGACAATACCAATGGGTACGTTGACCAAGAAAAGCCACTGCCAGGACGCAACCGACAAGATGGCAGCCGCCACTGTTGGGCCTGCTGCAGACGAAACGGCCACGACAAAGGAGTTAATTCCCATGCCTCGGCCGAGAAAGCGTTGCGGATAAATAAGCCGTATCAGTGCGGTGTTAACACTCATCAAGGCCGCGCCACCGAAGCCTTGCAGGACGCGGGCTAGGGTTAGCATATCCAGCGAGGTCGATAGGGCGCAAAACACCGACGTTAAGCAAAACAGCACCAAGCCACATTGGTAGACACGTCGATAACCAATCAAGTCGCCAATAAAGGACAGGGTCAACAACGAAATGATAATAGCGATTTGGTAACTGTTGACCACCCAAATAGATTCAGCCGGGCTTGCGTTGAGGTCTTGGGCAATTGTGGGCAAGGCAACATTGGCGATCGCACCATCGAGCACAGCCATCGTGATGCCAAGGCCGATGGCTAAAATTGCACCTAAGCGTTGGCGGCCAGGTAGCCCATCAGCAATAGTTTTGTCCATGGGTGGTTTCATTCGCCGTCTATTCAATAGCTAACTATTGTTTAACGCTAGCACCCTTCGATCAGCAAAACAGCATGATTTCGCTGCGGGGCATCTGCGATGAATGGGAGGCGACCCATAACTGCGTGTTGAGTGCTGGTGGTGCAACGCTGGCTGACTCAGACCAAGCCCGCACTGATTGAGTGGCTGGCGAATGACTTCATCAGCTGACGGCGGGCAGGCTGCAAGGGATCAAGGCGCAAGGTCCTGCTGCGCGATCGCCTGATCATCGTCCCACATTGGCTGAAATCGCCACGGCGGCTGCCGCCGTGCGTGTTTCCACGCCAAGTTTGACGTAGACGTGTTCCAGATGTTTGTTCACCGTGCGCGGCGACAGACCAAGGATATCGCCGATGTCGCGGTTGGTCTTGCCGCAGGCGACCCAACTGAGTACCTCGACTTCGCGCTCGGTCAGGGAAAACCGCGCAGACAGGGTTTCATAAGCCGTCTCATTGCTCAGGCTGATATCGCGCGGCGCCGCCGCCTCCCGGGCAGACTTGAGGATTTGCGCAGTACGCAGGTGTGAGGCGACGCGGGCGATCACCTGTTCGGGGTGAATAGGTTTGGTGACATAGTCGATACCGCCTGCTGCAAACCCCTCGATCACGTGCTCGCTATCGGTCAGCGCGGTCATGAACAGAACCGGAATATCCGCTGTCTGTGCTTCGGCTTTTATCCGCCGGCAGGTTTCGAATCCATCGAGGCCGGGCATCATGGCATCGAGCAGAATAAGGTCCGGGCGGCGGCGTTGAATACGCGACAGCGCGCTGAGGCCATCGAGCGCCACCAGCACCATGTAGCCTGCGTCATCCAGCGCATCAGAAAGCAGCGCCAGATTATCTGGGGTGTCATCAACAATCAGGATTACACCGCGTGTGGCGGCCATAGGTTCATGGGGTGATGTCAGCGCGTTCATGGTCGGCCTCCTTGAGTTGGCGGGTAAGTTCGTCGAGCCGGAAGTTTTTCACCAACAGCCGCAAGGGCGCGGTGAACCCGATGAAGTCCGGTGACTGGCGGTCAATATCGTCGAATTTTTCCTGCAGGCCACGGATATAGCCGAGCGCCGCCAGCTCATGCAATGCCTCCAGATCGCTGGCCGCCGGTAAGCGCAGCGGTTTGGTTTGGGGTTCAACCGGGCTGCTGGCGCGATGAAGCCACTGCAGATCAAGTTGCTTCTGGATGCGCTCTAGTAGCTGCGGTGTATGCACCGGCTTGGCCAGATAATCGTTGCAGACACTGGTTACGCTGCGCTCGCGGTCGTCGGCAAATGCGTTGGCTGAAAGTACGATGATCGGCGCCTGCGACAACGCATTGCGGCGGATCAGGCGGCTGGTTTCCCAGCCATCCATTTGCGGCATCGACAGGTCCATGAAAATCAGATCCGGATGCAGCAATGCGACCTGGCGGATCGCTTCATGGCCGCTGCCCGCCTGGGCGATGTTGAAGCCCAGCGGTTCGAGCATGCCAGCCAGCACGCGGCGATGCTCGATATGGTCATCGACCACCAGGATCAGCCGGCGCGGGCCTTGATAGCCGATAATATCGTGCTCCACATGCACCACCGCCTGGGGCACGCGAACTTCGGAAAGGAACAGGCGAACCTGGAAGCTGGTGCCTTGGTCGAGTTCGCTGCGCACTGACAATTCACCGCCCATCAGCGATGTGAGCATGCGGGTGATGGTCAGGCCAAGTCCCACGCCATTGTCTTGGCGCATCAAGTCGCCACGTTCGAATGGCTGGAAAATCCGCTCGATCTGTTCGGGGTCGATGCCGATGCCGGTGTCGATAATCTCGAAGTTTGCAGTCTCACGCAGGTAGCTGACGCGCAGGCAGACCTCGCCGCTGTCGGTGAAGCGCACGGCATTACCCAGCAGATTGATCAGAATCTGGCGCACGCGTTTTTCATCGCCGCGTACGACGCTCGGCATGCGCCCCGTGGTTTGCAAACGAAAGCGCAGGCCCTTCTCTTCAGCTTGCGGGGTAAACATGCGCTCCAATTGATGAATGAACTCAGGGAATGGAATCTCTGAAAGCTCAAGGTTGAGCTTGCCAGCCTCGATCTTGGCTACATCAAGCAAGCCATCGATCAACGACAGCAGGTGCGAACCACTGCGGAAGATGGTGCCAAGCGCATCTTTATGCTGGCTGGGCATGGCGCCATCGCGTTGCAGGATCTGGGTGTAGCCGAGAATACTGTTAAGCGGCGTGCGCAACTCGTGGGACAGGCCCGTCACATAGCGGCTTTTGGCTGCGTTGGCGGCTTCGCTGGCTTCCTTGGCCTTTTGCAGCTCTTCGTCGGTGCGTCGGTGGGCTTCGATTTCCTGCATCAGCAATAAGGTTTGCCGGTCTGACTCCTTCTGTGCAACGTGACGGCTTTCCCGTGTCAGCACCACCCACCAGGCGAGGATTGCCGCGAACAGCGAAAGCGTTAGCAGCGCCTTGAGAAAGGTCTGGTACAGGGTTTCCAGCATTTGCGGTGAATGGGGCACCAGGCCATGGGATATCTGGCCGTAGATCAGCGCCAGGGCGCCGCTTAACACCAGGACCAGAACCGTCAGCAGCCCAAGGTATTGCGCAAGCCGGCTGTGCAGGCGTGGAATCGAGCCTTTGGGCAAGAGCCAGCGGGCAAAGTCATCCATCTGTTCACTGAGGCGCGCCTGTGGTTTGCAGGCATCGGCGCAGCGTGCATCCAGCGAGCAGCACAGTGAGCAAATCGGCGTGCTGTAAGCCGGGCAGAACGCCATGTCTGGCGCCTCGAAAGCGTTGTTGCACAAGCCGCATTCCGAGGTTGCCTGCGGCCCGCTGGGGTAAAGCAATTGCGGTGCACTGGAGCGAGCGATGTAGTAGCGGCCCTGGGTGAGCCAGGCAATCAAGGGGGCGAAAACACAGGCACTGCCCAGCGCAACCATAGGCGAGGCAGCTTGCGCCATGGCACCAAACAAACCGGCGTAAGCCAGCCCCGATAGCAGCGAGGCAATCAGCATGGCACCGACGCCCACCGGATTGATGTCGTACAGGTGGGCGCGCTTGAACTCAATGCCCTTGGGTGAAAGCCCCAGCGGTTTGTTTATGACCAGATCAGCCACCAGCGCGCCGATCCAGGCGATGGCAATGTTGGCGTAGAGGCCCAGCACCTGCTGGATTGCATCGAATACCCCAAGCTCCATCAGCATCAACGCAATGGCAACGTTGAAGACCAGCCAGACCACCCGGCCCGGATGGCTATGGGTGACGCGAGCGAAGAAGTTCGACCATGCCAGGGAGCCGGCGTAGGCATTGGTCATGTTGATCTTGATCTGCGAGATGATGACGAACAACACCATTGCCCCAAGTGCCCACTCAGGTGAGCTGAACACGTAATTGAACGCGACCAGGTACATTTGCGTGGGCTCGGCAGCGCGCTCGATGGGGATTTCATGCTGCAGTGCGAGAAACGCGAGAAATGCGCCTGCGAGCATTTTCAGCGCGCCCGGAATAATCCAGCCGGGTCCGGCCATGATCAAGGCGGCCCACCAGCGCTTGCGGTTGGCCTTGGTTTGTTCTGGGAGAAAACGCAGGTAGTCGACTTGCTCGCCAATCTGGGTGACCAGCGACAGCGTCACAGTGCAGGCTGCGCCGAAATACAGCAGGTTGAAAGTGCCACCTTCGCCGATGCGGCCACCGAAGCTGGTGAGGTCGCTGAATGCGTCCGGGTTTTTCCACATCACAAACAAATAAGGCACCAGCAGCAAGAACAACCACAACGGCTGAGACCACATCTGCAGACGGTTAATCAGGGTGACCCCGTAGGCGACCAGGGGAATAACGATGATCGAGCAGATGACATAGGCCAGCGCCAGCGGGATCTTGAAATACAGCTCCAGGGCCAGCGCCATGATTGCCGCTTCCAAGGCGAAAAACAGAAAGGTAAAGCTGGCGTAGATCAGCGAAGTGATGGTCGAGCCGATATAGCCAAAGCCCGCGCCACGGGTCAGCAGATCCATGTCAACGCCGTAGCGAGCGGCGTAGTAACTGATGGGCAAGCCGGTCAGGAAAATCACCAGCGCCACCGCCAGCACCGCCCACAGGGTATTGGTAAAGCCGTAGCTGATTGCCAGTGCCCCGCCTATGGCCTCCAGCGCGAGAAACGACACAGCACTCAGCGCCGTGTTGGCAATGCGCAACTCAGACCATTTGCGAAATGACTTTGGGGTAAAGCGAAGCGCGTAGTCCTCCATGGTTTCGTCGGCGACCCAACTGTTGTAGTCGCGGCGAATCTTGACGATGCGCTGGGTGCCGGTTGGTTGCACGACGCGGTTTCCTTGAGTAGCTGTGCGGTGGTTGTGTGGTCGACGCTGGAGCAGAGCGAGGCTTGCAACAAGCATGCCCCGGGCCTGCAAGGGCCAGCCCACGCGCGCGAGCTTCTGTCTGGGCGCTTTTCAGGCGTGATCTTGCACCAGTGCGGGGCGTTTGCCTGTACGTCAGACGACGTATGCGCTTACGTCAAGCTGCGTATACCGCCATTGCTCTCGCTAACCGCATGCTTGCTGCAACCCGACCCGGTACCCGCAAGGCGAGCTGGTGCGGCAACACCACAAAGAGGAGCAAGACCATGGATTTACGACTGACGGGTGCGAAACGAATGCTTCCCCGGCGCCTGACTCTGGGGGCTGCGGCGCTTTCATTGTTGGCCGCGAGTGTGCTCAGCCAAACCGCCATGGCGGATGACGCCAATACCACTGGCTTGGCGGTGACCGATACCACCGTAACCGTCGGCCAACTGCATTCGGCGACTGGCACCATGGCGATTTCGGAAACCGGTTCTATACAGGCTGAACGCCTGGCGATTGACCAGATCAACGCCTCGGGCGGCATCTTGGGACGGCAAATCAAAATCATCCAGGAAGACGGTGCGTCTGACTGGCCAACCTTTGCCGAGAAAGCCAAGAAACTCCTGGAAAGCGACAAGGTTGCCGCGGTGTTCGGGTGCTGGACTTCCGCATCGCGTAAAGCCGTATTGCCGATCTTCGAGAAAGACAACGGTTTGCTTTACTACCCGACCTTCTATGAAGGCTTGGAACAGTCGAAGAACGTGATTTACACCGGCCAGGAAGCCACCCAGCAGATCCTTGCGAGCCTGGACTGGATTGCCAAGGAGAAAGGCGCCAAGACCTTCTACTTGCTCGGCTCCGACTACATCTGGCCGCGCACCTCAATGAAAATTGCCCGTAAGCACATCGAAAACGTGCTCGGTGGCAAGGTCGTCGGGGAAGAGTACTACCCGCTGGGCAACACCCAGTTTGGCTCGCTGACCAACAAGATCAAACTGAAAAAGCCTGACGTGGTCTTCGCCGCAGTGGTTGGCGGCTCCAACGTGGCTTTCTACAAGCAATTGAAAGCCGCAGGCATCACGTCCGACAAGCAAACCCTGCTGACCATCTCGGTGACTGAGGATGAAATGCTCGGTATCGGTGGTGAAAACATGAAGGGTTTCTATTCATCGATGAAGTACTTCCAGACCTTGGATAACCCCAACAACAAGAAGTTTGTTGAGGAATTCAAAGCCAAGTACGGCAAGGATTCGGTCATCGGCGACGTAACGCAGGCAGGCTACCTCGGCCCATGGTTGTGGAAAGCCGCGGTTGAAAAAGCCGGTAGTTTCGACGTCGACAAAGTGGTCGCGGCCTCCCCAGGCATTGAGTTGACCACCGCGCCTGAAGGCTACGTGAAAGTTCATGAAAATCATCACCTGTGGAGCAAGGCGCGCATCGCCCAGATCCAGGCTGACGGTACCTTCAAGGTGGTGCATGAGTCCGAGCTGATCGAGCCTAATCCATTCCCTAAAGGCTACCAGTAAGTCGCAAGCGCGGCGATGGCGGTTAGCGCCATCGCCGCCGCCTTTGCCCGCAGCGATTGGCGGGCGAAGGTTTATCTCCCTGTTTAATTGTCTACCCGCGGGAGCCTTCCAGATGGACGTATCACTCTCCGAATTCGGCGCGATTGCCGTCATGCAAGGTTTTAACGGCCTGTCGGTATTCTGCGTACTGCTGCTCATGGCCCTGGGCCTGGCGATTATTTTCGGCCAGATGGGTGTGATCAACATGGCTCACGGCGAGTTCCTGACCGTCGGTGCCTACACCACTTATGTGATCTCATCGCTCACCTTGCAGTATTTCCCTGAGCTGCAGCCGTACTATTTCTTCTTCGCCATTGTGGCGTCATTTCTGATTGCGGGAACACTCGGCTGGCTGGTCGAATGGTTGATGATCAGCAAGCTTTATCACCGGCCATTGGACACCTTGCTTGCCACTTGGGGGTTGTCACTGGTGATGCAGCAGGCGTTTCGTTCGATTTTCGGTGCGCGTGAAGTCGGCGCAGAAATGCCGGAATGGATCATGGGTTCCTGGGCGCCTTCGGCGGCAATCGATATTCCTAAGAACGGCTTGTTCGTAATGGGCCTGACAGCGCTGCTGACGGCCACCATTTTTATCATGCTGTACCGCTCGCGCTGGGGCTTGCAGGTTCGCGCGACCATGCAGAACCGGGTGATGAGCCGGGCCGTTGGCATCAACACCAAAAAAGTCGACCGCATGACCTTCGCCCTGGGTTGCGGCGTGGCTGGCGTGGCTGGCGCGGCGTTCACCACCATCGGCTCGACTGGCCCAACCGCCGGTTCGCTGTACATCGTCGACACCTTTCTCACCGTGGTATTTGGCGGTGCGGCCAGTCTCGTCGGGACCATCGCCTCGGCGTTCACCATCGCTCAAGCGCAGTCGATCATGGAGTTCTTCCTGTCCGGCTCAATGGCCAAGGTGCTGACGTTATCTGCGGTCATCTTGATTCTGATGCTGCGCCCGCAAGGGTTGTTCTCGATCAAGGTGCGCAAGTGATGCAGATGTCGCTTTTGAAAGGCGCCAGTGCGCTGGCGCAGGAGCCTGCAGTGATCCGCTGGGTCAGTGCAGGCGTGATGCAGAGTCGTAGGAGCCGTCCATGAAAAACGCATATGAAAGCCTGCTGGGTGGCAAGCAGGGGGCCATTGGCCTGCTGGTGCTGGCCGTACTGATTCTGGTGGTGTTCCCGCTGATGCTGGACACCTTTCGCCTGAACATGGTCGGTAAGTACCTGACCTACGCATTCGTGGCCGTGGGGCTGGTGCTTTGCTGGGGGTATGGCGGCATTCTCAGCCTCGGCCAGGGCATCTTCTTCGGGCTGGGTGGCTACTGCATGGCGATGTTCCTCAAACTTGAGGCGTCCGACCCAGAGAGCACCAAGATTCAGTCAACGCCCGGTATTCCAGATTTTATGGATTGGAACCAGATCACAGAATTACCGGCGATGTGGCAACCGTTTCACAGCTTCAGCTTCACCCTGCTGGCGGTGATTGCAGTGCCGACGCTGTTGGCCTTGATCATTGGCATCGCCATGTTCAAGCGCCGGGTTGGCGATGTTTACTTTTCTATCGTGACCCAGGCCATTGCCGCGATCCTGACCATTTTGATCATCGGCCAACAAGGCTTGACGGGCGGGGTCAACGGCATCACTGACTTGAAGACCTTGCTTGGCTGGGATATTCGTCCCGACAGCTCCAAGGTCATCCTCTATTTTGTGAATGCCTTCTTGTTGCTCGGTTGTGTATTGCTGGGGCGCTTTATCCTGACTTCGAAACTCGGCCGCCTGTTGATGGCCATGCGCGATAAAGAAGAGCGCGTGCGGTTCTCCGGCTATGACGTGGCCAGCTTCAAGATCTTCGTGTTCTGCGTGGCAGCGGCTTTCTCGGCGATCGGTGGGGCGATGTTTGCCCTGCAGGTTGGCTTTATGTCGCCAAGTTTTGTCGGCATCGTGCCGTCGATCGAGATGGTCATCTTCGCCGCTGTAGGCGGACGCATGTCGTTGCTGGGTGCGGTGTATGGAACCCTGCTGGTGAGCTTCGGCAAGACCTATTTCTCCGAGAGTTTCCCCGAGCTGTGGCTGTACTTGATGGGCGGGCTGTTTATCGTCGTGGTCATGTATTTCCCCAACGGCATTGCCGGCTTGTGGGAAAGCCATGGGCGTAAATGGCTATCCCGGTCGTCGCTGGGCAACAAGCTGTTTGGTCGGCCAGAGCCCAAGGCGCGGGTGGCAACTAAGGCCGTTGCAGTGCAACCCGTTCGTGAACTGGAGACTACGCCATGAATAGCCCAGCAGGATTTCAGGCTGCCAAGCCGGTACTGGCCGTCGAGGGGTTGACGGTGTCTTTTGATGGTTTCAAGGCGGTCAACGATTTGAACCTCTATGTCGATCGCAACGAGGTGCATGTGGTGATCGGGCCGAACGGTGCTGGTAAAACCACGGTGCTTGACTTGATCTGCGGCAAAACCAAATCAACCGCTGGCAGCATCGAGTTTGATGGTCGCGAGCTGACTAAAATGCGCGAGTACGACATCGTCCGCGCCGGGGTCGGGCGCAAGTTTCAGAACCCGTCGATCTACGAAAACCTGACGGTGTTCGAGAACCTGGAGATGTCATATCCCAAGGGCCGCAATGTCTTCAGCGCGCTGTTCTTCAAGCGCACCGCGCAAGTGGTTGCGCGGGTCGAGGAGGTCGCCGCTGAAATCTTCCTCAGTGATTTTCTCGATAAGCAGGCCGACCTGCTGTCTCACGGCCAAAAACAGTGGTTGGAGATCGGCATGCTGCTGATGCAGGACCCCGCGCTGCTGATGCTCGACGAGCCGGTTGCCGGTATGAGCGTCAGCGAGCGGGCGCAGACAGCACAACTGCTCAACCGCATCAGCCAAGGGCGGTCGGTGCTGGTGATCGAGCATGACATGGAGTTCGTCAAAAGCATCGCCAACCGCGTCACTGTACTGCACCAGGGCAAGGTACTGGCCGAGGGCAGCATGGAGTCGGTGCAGAGCAATCCAAAAGTGATTGAGGTGTATCTCGGCCATTGAGGCCAGGACATTTTATCGAACCAGACAACCGAGCATCGGCTGGCCACGCCTTGCGTTGGACAGTTGAGCGTTACAGGGGATAACCATGTTCACAATCAGTAATCTGGTGTCCGGTTACGGCCAGAGCCAAATCCTTCATGAACTTAATTTGGACGTGGCGAAAAAGGAAATCGTTGCCGTCATGGGACGCAACGGCATGGGCAAGACCACCTTGTTCAAGAGTTTGATGGGCGTGCTGCCGCAGTGGGGCGGGCAGATCACGATTGATGGCCAGGATGTGTCCAAGCTGGAAACCCATCAACGGGTCGAACATGGCATCGCCTATGTGCCGCAGGGGCGGATGATCTTCTCGCACATGACCGTCCTGGAGAACATCCAGACCGGCCTGCCAGCCTCAGCCAAGGGCAAGGTGCCCGACGACCTTTATGCACTGTTCCCGGTGCTGCACGAGATGCGTTCGCGCAAGGGCGGCAACCTCTCGGGTGGGCAGCAACAGCAGTTGGCGATTGCCCGCGCGCTGGCAACCAACCCCAAGGTCCTGTTGCTCGATGAGCCGACGGAAGGCATCCAGCCATCGATCATCAAGGACATCGCCCACAAGCTCAAAGAGATTCGCAATCTGCGTGACCTGACCATAGTGGTGTCCGAGCAAGTGCTGTCGTTCACCCTGGACGTTGCCGATCGTTTCTTGGTGATAGAGAAGGGCAAGTTTGTGATCGAGGAAACCCGCGACAAGGTCGACGAGGCAACCATCAGCCGGTATTTGTCGGTTTAACTGCTGAGCTCAACAGTCGATTGTCGTGCCGGCACAGCTATGTTGTGCCGGCTTTTTCGCGTGGCCTGGATTTGCCCTTGAAGCCCGGTGCAACGCGGGTTTTGCCCATACGTCATTCAGCGTATTTCGTCATTTTCACCCACGTTTAAGACTAGCTCCGTATCCGGCGTTTTAGCGCCAAGTCCCTATCAATGGTCCCAGGAGTTCTGTCATGACCGAAACACTCATCAAGGTCGACCTCAACCAGCCAGCCACCGAGAACGAGCAAATTCATAACCGCTGGCACCCGGATATCCCAATGGCCTGTTGGGTTAAGCCGGGCGACGATTTCATCCTGGAAACCTACGACTGGACGGCTGGCGCGATCAAGAATAATGACGATGCCAGCGACGTGCGTGATGTTGACCTGTCCACCGTGCATTACCTGTCGGGTCCGGTTGGCGTGCACGGTGCCGAGCCTGGTGATTTGCTGGTGGTTGATTTGCTCGACATTGGCGCCAAGGCTGAGTCCATGTGGGGCTTCAATGGCTTCTTCTCCAAGAACAATGGCGGCGGCTTTCTGACTGATCACTTTCCCATGGCGCAGAAAGCCATCTGGGATTTCAAAGGCATGTTTACCAGCTCGCGGCACATCCCTGGTGTGAACTTCGCGGGTTTGATCCACCCTGGCCTGATCGGTTGCTTGCCAGACCACAAGATGCTGGCCGACTGGAACAAGCGCGAGCAGGAGTTGATCGACACCGATCCGCACCGCGTACCTGCGCTGGCCAATCCGCCAATGGCGCCCACTGCGCACATGGGCAAGATGAAAGGCGAGGCGCGTGACCTGGCAGCCTTGACCGGTGCGCGCACTGTGCCGCCACGCGAGCATGGTGGTAACTGCGATATCAAGGATCTGTCCCGTGGTTCCAAGGTCTTCTTTCCGGTTTATGTCGACGGCGCGGGCTTGTCGGTCGGCGACCTGCACTTCAGTCAGGGCGATGGTGAAATCACCTTCTGCGGCGCCATCGAAATGGCTGGCTGGGTGCACATGAAAGTCGAGCTCATCAAGGGTGGCATGGCCAAGTACGGCATCAAGAATCCGGTGTTCAAACCCAGCCCGATTGTGCCGAACTACAACAACTACCTGATATTCGAAGGCATCTCGGTCGACGAGTCCGGCAAGCAGCATTACCTGGACGTCAACATTGCCTACAAGCAGGCTTGCCTGAATGCCATCAACTACCTGACCAAGTTCGGTTACTCACCCGCGCAAGGTTATGCGTTGCTTGGCTCGGCGCCGGTGCAGGGGCATATCAGCGGGATTGTCGACGTACCCAACGCCTGTGCGACCTTGTGGTTGCCGACCGAAATCTTCGACTTCGACATCAACCCGAACGCCAACGGCCCGACCAAGTTCCTCGACGGCAGCATTGATTTGCCGATCGCGCCGGATCTTTAAACCATCGATCAACAAGCCGGTATCAACCCGGCAAACGAGTTCTCCCCCTGGCAGGTTTGGCGCTTTGGACGGCGGCCTGGCTTGCCAGGGTGGTGAACACTAAAACTTCAGGAGCCGTGCATGCCAATCTATGAATATGACTGCGCCGGTTGCGGCGATTTCACCATGCTGCGGCCCATGGCCGAACGCGATCAACCCTGTGATTGCCCCTACTGCGGAGCCATGAGCAAACGGGTAATTCTCAGTGCGCCGAGCCTGGCAACCATGCCCGGCACCCAACGTCGCGCCATTGCTGCCAATGAACGCAGTGCCAACGCCCCGCAAACCCTTGATGAGTACAAACAGAGCCGCAAGCACCCAAAGGGTTGTGGTTGCTGCTCGCCGAACAAGCCACTGGCACCAACCAAAGCCAATCCCCATGCAATGAAAGGCAAGCCAGCGGGGCGGCCCTGGATGATCAGTCATTGAGCCAGGCGTTCAAGCACCGCCGCGAAAGCAGGACAGTCCCCAGGCCGTGAGTTTAAAGGGCAGATGGTAATGTTGCTGGGTATCGTCCAGTCCGAATCGGTAGACCAGCACATCCAGAAACGGCACTCGCGGTAGTTGTTGACCTTGTGCGCGATAGAAGTCCGCTACATCCAGGCAGACCTCGTATTGACCGGGTTCAAACATCGGGCTGTGGTCTGTCAGCTCAACGAACAGGCCATTGGCTGCAATCCGACCTGTGCAGATCAGTTCCCGGCTTGCCTCCTTGAGGCGCTCGACGCGTATGGCCAATCCTTCGGCGACCTTGCCGGTTGCGACATCAACCACATGGATGGAGATGCCTGCATTCATTGCCAAAACCCATGGTGCGGCTTGGCCGCTTCTTCTTCCAGCATCGGCCCCAGTACCTCAACCTGGCGTTGGCCACGTACGAACACTTCGCGGCACGGCAAGGAGAAGGTTGGATTTTCCGGATGGTCGCCAGTCAGGCCGAGCAATGCGTGCTCGGAAAGGGCATAAACCACTCGGCCGATACCGGTCCAGTAGATCGCACCGGAACACATGCAGCAGGGCTCGGCGCTGGTGTACAAGGTGCATTTTGCCAGCTCTTCCGGGCTCAGAAGCTTGGCTGCCAAGGCCGCTGCAGCCAGTTCGGCGTGCTGGGTCGGGTCACCTTCAGGCGGCATTGAGTTGTTACCGGCACTGGCAATAACCTTGCCATTCTGATCAGCGACCAAGGCCGCGAAAGGATGGCGGCCGCGCTGTTTGGCTTGCTCGGAAAGCTGGATCGATTGACGCAGCAGATCCAGGTCGAGTTTGGACACATTGGGGTTGGTCAAGCTATTCATAGCGACTCCTGTCTTGATGGTTGGAGCTTCCTCTTGGCGAGAAGAGGAAGCTGGGCTTACTTGCTTGGCTCGGGCTGAGTGTCGAGCGTTGCCTCGGGTTCGTTTTGCGGGTCGCTGTTGAGCAATAGATTGAGAACAGTCGCGGTGATTGCACCCAGGAAAATGCCGCTTTCCAAGACCAGTTTGAGGGTGCCGCTGAGATGCTCGAACAAAGGCGGGAATGACATCGGCAGCACGCCAACACTTACAGATACCGCCACAATAATTGCGTTGCGTGTGCCTTCGAACTTGACCCGCGACAGCTCCTGGATACCGGCCACTGTGGTCATGCCGAACATCACGATGGCGCAGCCGCCGAGCACTGGCGTCGGAACCGCCGCGATCAGCGCACCGAGTTTCGGGAACAGGCCCATCAGCACCATGATTGCGCCTGCCGCCGCGACCACGAAGCGACTCTTGACGTTAGACAGGGCGATTAAACCGGTATTTTGGGTAAAGGCGTTGTAGGGGAAACTGTTGAACAGGCCGCCGAGCATGGTAGAGAGACCGTCGGCACGAAAGGCCCCGGCCAGGGTTTTCTGGGTGGTTGGTCTGCCGGTCAGTTTGCCGATAGCCAGGCAGTTACCGGTGGTTTCGGCCATGATCACCAGCATTGCCAGGGTCATGATCAGAATCGGCATCAGCGAGAATTCCGGTGCGCCAAAAGCCATCGGGGGGCTCAACTCGAACCACGCCGCCTCACCCACGCGGTTAAAGTTGGTCATACCGAAAGCCGCTGCAACCAAGCTCCCCAAAATAAGACCGATCAGCACGCTGAGATTACCGATAAAACCGGAAAACTTGGCGTAGACCACCAGCGTGATCGAAACCGTGGCTAGCCCAAGCAGCAGGTTGGCAGGCGCGCCAAAATCTTCGGCTGCAGGGTTACCACCGCCCAACCAGATAGCAGCGGCCGGCATCAGCGAGATGCCAATAATGGTAATCAGACTGCCGATGACAACCGGCGGGAAAAAGCGCAGCAGGCGGCTGAAAATTGGCGCAAGGGCAATGGTGATCGCGCCTGCGGCGATTACGGCACCGAATATCTGGCTGAGGCCGAACTCCTTGCCAATCATGATCATCGGGGCCAGCGCAATAAATGAGCAACCTTGGATCAGCGGCAGGCGGGCGCCGAATTTCCAGAAGCCAATGGTCTGGATCAAAGTCGCCACGCCTGAGGTCAGCAAATTGGCGTTAATCAGCAATATGACTTGCGCCGAGGTCAACCCCAGCGCGCTACCCAAAATCAACGGAACGGCCACAGCCCCGGCATACATCACCAGAACATGCTGCAAACCAAAGGTGAACAATTGGCGGATGGGCAGAACCTCATCAACCGGATGGACTTGTGTGGCTTTCATTAGCGTGTCTCCTGAAGAGGGCAGCTTTATTTTTATAAGGGCCGGGCACGCTATTGGTTCTTCGACCAATTAGTGACTCTGTGCTGGCGAAGTTGAGTATTCCTCGCTTGATCTCGATGGAACAAATGAATAACCATCGTTAAAACCGATGGATGAGTTAGGCAATGCGATGCGCTTTTCACTGGATCAACTACAGGTTTTCAGCCTCGTCGTGCAAGCGGGTTCATTCTCTGCTGCGGCGCGCAAAATGGGTCGTACCCAGTCGACGATCAGCGCGGCGATAGCCAATCTGGAAACCGATCTGGGCGTCGCCTTGTTTGATCGCTCAAGCCGTATTCCAAGCCTGACGCCAGCCGGTCAGAAGCTACTGCTGCAGGCTGAAGCGGTGATCGAGCGTTGCCTGGCACTGGAAAGTCATGCCGATGGCATGGCCGAGGATGTGGAGCCCTGCCTGACGCTGGCCATTGAGGTGCCGTACAACACGCTAATGCCGGTTCTCGTTGAGTTCGAGCAGCAGTTTCCCTCGGTCGACCTGATAGTCCGGCATCCTGTGGATGGCGATGCGCGCCAGATATTGCTCAAGGGCGAGGCCGTGCTGGGCGTGGCATTCTCGCAGCCTGACTACCCCCGTGAACTTGAGTTTATGCAGTTGGGCAAATTGATCATGGTGCATGTCACCCATCGGGATCACCCGCTGGCCCAGCACAAACAAGTCAGTTTTGCCGAGCTGCATGCCCATCGTCGGCTGGCATTCAGTGCCCACGTCGACAAACTACCGAGTACGGAATACCTGCGCTCCACGCAAATGTGGCAGGCCGAAAGCTACATGGCGGTGATGGAAATGGTGCGCGCCGGATTAGGGTGGGCCACCTTGCCGCGCCAGCTTATCCTGCGTGAATTGAACAATGGTGAATTGGTCGAGTTACAACTGGCTGCATACCCGCACACCGACTGGTTGGTGGGTGTCGATCTGGTATGGCCGCGCCAGCTACGCCGAGGCAAGGCCGAGCGCTGGCTTAAACAGCGTTTGATGCAGAGCAAGGTGTTTGAACTGGATCGCAACGGCCAGTCAACGACGTTGTAGTGTGCTCATTAAGCAGGGCGCAAGCCTCGTATATTTATTCGTGGAGCGAAGATGCCCTGCAACCAAGGCATCCTCGCTTGAACCACGCCGTCAGGAAATGGCTTTGTCTTGGAGCGTTTCGTCACTCATCAGTTTTTCCAGACTGATGGGCAGGTCGCGTACGCGTTTGCCAGTCGCGTGGTACACGGCGTTGGCCACAGCAGCGGCCAGCCCGGTCACCCCGATTTCACCGATCCCACGGGCGCCAAATTCATTGAGGTTGTAGTCTGGGTAATCGAGCAGGATTACATCGATCTCTGGCTGATCGGCATGCACCGGCACCATATATTCGGCGTAGTTATTGTTTACCGGCATGGCGTTGCGCTCGTCGTAATCGGTGCTTTCGAACAGCGCCATACCAATGGCCATGACGATGGCACCCTCGACCTGGTTGCGTGCGGTCTTGGCATTGATGACCTTGCCAACATCAATTGCGCTGACCACCCGCGAAACCCGCAACCGCGAAATACCCGGGTCCCAGCGCACCTCAACGAAGTGCGCGCCAAACGAGCTGAAGGCATGCTTTTCTGAGTCAGCCATACCGGTGTGAGCCTCGCCCTCGGCGCTGGCAAGCTTCATGCGCTTGAGTACATCAGCGAATGCGATGCTTGTGCTGCCACTTTCCAGTTTACCGTTACTGATCTTGATTGCATCGGGCTTGGCGCCGGCAAGTCCGCCTTCGCTGGAAATGGCAAACGCTTTGAGCTGTTGCAGCGCGGTTCGGGTCGCCTCGGCCACCGCTGGCAATACGCTAGCGGTCACCCAGGAGCCGCCGGAAACGGGGCCCGCCGGGAACGTTGAATCGCCCAAATGCACGACGACCTTGTCCAAGGGCAAGCCGGTAAGATCGCTGACACACTGCGCGATGACCGTGTAGGTGCCGGTGCCGATATCCTGGACGCCGCAAAAAACCTCGGCGCTGCCGTCGGGTTTCAAGGACACACGGGCCTTGGACGGCGTGCGGAAGGCGTCCCAATTGCACTGCGCCATCCCGTAGCCAATGACTTCATGGCCTTCACGCATGCTGCCTATTTCTGGCTTGCGGTTGGCCCAGCCAAACCGCTTGGCTCCTTCGGCCAAGGCTTCACGCAAATGATTGCCAGACCAGGGCAGCTGTTCCTGCTCATTTTGCTCAGCCCAGTTGAGTTGGCGGAACGCGAGTGGGTCCAGCTGACATTTCTCGGCCAACTCATCAATCGCAGACTCCAAGGCAAACAAGCCCGGCGCTGCTCCCGGCGCGCGCATTGAGGTTGGCGCGCCACGGTTGACCGGCACTGTGGCGTGGCTGGTTTCGACATTGGCACAGGAGTAAAGGCTGGCACTCATGCCTGCGCAGTTCTCAACATATCTATCGCCCATGCCTTGCGTATTGAGCGATTCATGGCGCAGCGAAACCAGCTTGCCCTTGGCATCGGCCGCCAAGCGCATGCGTTGATGGGTTTCGGGACGGTGTCCGACCGTGGTGAACATTTGAGCTCGTGGCACAACCAGTTGTACCGGTCGGCCAACCACCTTTGCCGCGGCGCATGCGGCTACACAATGGGGCCAAACCCAGAGCTTTGCGCCAAAGCCTGAGCCTATAAACGGAGCCCTGACTTCCACGCGCTCAGCTGGTAAACCGAAAATCTGGGCAAGGGTATTGCGCTGCACAACCACCGACTGGGTGGATTCATACACCACCAGCTTGTTGTTTTCCCAGAGCGCGACTGTGGCGTGCATCTCCATGGGGTTATGGGTTTCAACGGGCGTGGTGTAGGTCGCGTCAACCTTCTGCGCGCCGGCATCGAAGGCTTCGGCAGGGTTGCCGCGTTTATGGCCCTGGCCGCTGTCAGCAGGCGCGCCTTGCTGCAATCCCAGCTTGAGATTGGCTACTGCGCGGCTGTCTGTGTAGCTGACCTTGACCTTGTAAGCAGCCTCACGGGCATGTTCGAAGGTGTCAGCAATAACCAGAGCAACGAATTGCCCTGCGTAACGAATGACCTCGTCTTCGAACGGCAAGCGCTTTTCGTCGATACGCGTGGATGTCAGTACCTTCTCAATCGAGAACTGCGCAGGTGGGGAATGGAAGGCTTGGGGGAAGTTGCCATGGTGAAGAATTTCGATCACCCCGACAGAGCGCCGTGCGGATTCGATATCCAGTGACTTGATCGAGCCGCTGGCAACGTTGCTGAACACGCCATAGGCGAAGACCATTCCTTGCGGATGCTGGTCTGCGGTGTACAGGGCGCGGCCGGTGACTTTCAAACGCCCGTCGACGCGCCGTGGCGATGCACCCATGATTGATTCGCTCATGCCAATGCTCCTGTGCCGAGTGTCATGAGGTTGCGCACAATGGCTTGGCGCCCCAACGGAATCTTGTAGGCGTTGTGCGAATAAGGCACTGCATCCTTCAGGGCAATAGCCGCAACCTTGGCGAACGCATCCGGGCTGGCGGTTAGCCCACGCAGTGCGCGCTCTGCATCGTGTGCCCGCCATGGTTTGGTGCCCAGGCCGCCCATGGCAATACGCGCTTCGCGGATCACCTTGCCATCCATGACCAAAATCACCGCACTTGATGCCAGCGCGAACTGATAAGAGCTGCGATCACGCAGCTTTAGATAGGCGGATTGATTGTTCGCCAGCGGTGCGTCCAGGGTGACATGGGTGATCAACTCATCCGGCTGGAGTGCATGCTCCTTCCAGGGTGTGCTTCCCGGCAACAGGTGAAAATCGAGGAAGTTGATTTCGCGCTTACCGGATGGGCCTTGCACTTCAACACTGGCGCCAATTGCAGCCATGGCCACACACATATCCGAAGGATGGCTGGCAATGCATTGATCACTGGTGCCCAACACGGCATGCACGCTGCGGTTGTGGCCGTCGATGGCCGCGCAGCCCGAGCCGGGATTACGTTTGTTGCACGCAGAGACGCCATCGCGAAAATAATTGCAGCGCACCCGCTGCATCACATTCCCCGCAGTGGTCGCCTTGTTGCGCAGTTGAGTGGTGGCGCCGGAAAGCAGTGCCTGGGACAACAGCGCATAGTCACTTTTGATTCGCGGGTGATTGGCGAGTTGGGTATTGCTGACCATGGCGCCAATCCGGGTGCGACCATCGTTCAGGGTTTCGACCTGGTTCAACGCCAGCTTGTGCACGTCGACCACTTGATCGGGCTGCATGATGTCGAGCTTGACCAGATCCAGCAGTGTGGTGCCGCCCGCAAGAAAGGCCGTAGCCTCGTTGCGCGAGTGAGTGGCAATGGCCTGCTCGGTACTGCTCGCGCGGATATACTCCAAGGTTCTCATCAGCTGGCTCCTTGCAGTTTGCCGCGGGCATCTTGCACCGCTGCCAGAATGTTCTTGTAGGCGCCGCAGCGGCAGATGTTGCCACTCATGGCTTCGCGAACGCTGGCGTCGTCGGCTCCGATGTTCGCATCCTTGATAATCGCCGCAGCGGTCATCATCTGGCCTGAAGTGCAGTAGCCACACTGAAAGGCGTCGTGCGCCCAAAAGGCTTCTTGAATGGGGTGCAGTTGACCGTTTTGCTCCAGCCCTTCGATGGTGGTGATTTCATCACCCTCATGCATCGCGGCCAGGGACAGACAGCTGTTCACCGGCTGGCCGTTTATGTGCAAGGTACAAGCCCCGCACTGGCCGTGATCGCACCCCTTCTTGGTGCCGGTCAATTGCAGCCGATCGCGCAATACGTCCAGCAACACTGCGTTGCCGGGAATGTTGAGGGCGTGTAGTTGCCCGTTTACTTTAAGCGAGACACGCAACTCGCCCTTTGCCAAGGGCGTGTCACTGTCGTCGACGGGTGCCTCAAGCTGTGCGGTCTGCGCCCATACAGGCGCGGTGGCAACGGCCATGCCGGAAATACCGATAGTGCGAAGGAAGTTACGCCGCGAGGGCGTCGTCAGTTCCTTGAACAATTGGCCGGTGCTGTCTGAGTCGTGAATATTGCGTTCAGTCGGATCAGTCATTACTTCGGTCCTCATCGGTTTTAACGCTTCACATCACGGAGCTGCCTTGCATGGCGCGAGCTGTTGGATCGGGGCCGTTCAGCCCGCACTGCATCGCGCTTGTTTTTATGTGTTCGCGCATGATTCGTGCGCAATGCCGCTCCACATCTTCATCTGAGCTTATATATCGATAAGTGTTCACACTTGCTCGATCGGAGCGGGTTATTGCCTATTTCGGCAAAATGGCTTTGGCGGGGGAGGGGGAAGTCGCTTTCAGGCGGGGTCATCAGTTTGGGCTAATGAGCGAGTCAGCGCTTCGCAAAACCGCGAGCAGCGCCCTATTATTCATGAAGCTCAAAATTATCACTGAGTTGTCTGTACCGCTCAGCATTTGGATCATATACATGGATGCTTGTTTACTCAGCCCTATTGGCAATGATGCCGCTAATCAAAGTGGTTACCATTTTCACGCCACCAATGAATGCAATTTTGATAATCATGCACTTATTTTTTTACTTGTTTGTCGAAAAGGCCGCCGGCCATGTATTTTAGGCCGGTATCGCATGCGACTGTAACCACGGTTTTCCCCTGGCCAAGTATTTTGGCAAGCTTGATAGCCGCCACAATATTCAAACCGGTGGATGTTCCCGCAAGTATTCCTTCTTGCTCTGCAAGCAGGCGGCACATCTTGCGGCCTTCTTGTTCACATATGCCCCACGCTTCTTCATAAAGCTCTGGGTCCAAGAATGGAGGGACAAAGCCGATACCGATGCCTTCAACATGGTGCTCGCCGGCCCATCCTTTAGACATCATTGGAGAGCTTTCTGGTTCTAGCACATAAATCTTGGTGCTACGATTTACCTGCTTCAGAATCTTGGCGACACCCATCACCATACCTGCAACACCTGCCGCTCCGCAGAACGCATCCACGCCATTTGGGAACTGTTGTAGGATTTCGTTACCGATCTCTTCATAGCCGATCAGAGCATCTCTGTTGGCAAATTGATCGGTAAGGAAGAAATTTTCTTGCTTTCCGTACTCCACGGACTTCTGAATCATCCTTGGAATGAGGTCAGCCCCAATTTTTCCTGAGTCGCTATGAATCAGGTCTAGATCTGCACCGAACGCGTCCATCGTTTTCAGTTTCTCTGAGGCAAAAGCATTCGAAGAAACAATTTTGAATGCATAGCCCTTCACTGCACAAACGAACGCAAGTGATGAGCCTGTGCTCCCTCCGCTAGCCTCCACTACTGTCATGCCTGGGCGAAGCTCTCCCTTTTTTTCGGCTTGCTCTATCATGGTTTTCGCCATGCGATCTTTGTAGGAACCGGTGGGATTGAAGTACTCAAGTTTTACATACACATCTGCGTGCCCAGATGGTACGACCTTATTGAGCTTTACTACTGGGGTATTGCCAATGACATCTAACATGCTTTGACTTGGCACAGGAGCTTTGCTTTTCATAACGCCACCTATACTGGGGGAGGGCTTTGAAAGGTTTTTTGTAGGGGCTAGCTAAGGGCTGTAGTGGTCAACTAATTCCGGACGACGGTTTTAAGTCGTTCTTCTGCTTTTGCCGGACGATTCGGTTTCAGCGGCGTTTTTACATACTCTGGGCCAAAAGCAGCCAGCCAAATGTGTTTGGAACACTGGGGCACCTATCTGACTCTGTTGAGTTGGAAAGCATAGTTGTTTCGCCTGCGACCTGATCATCAGTTTCAGATCGCAGGCGGGGGGGCTAGCTTGGGAGGAATTCCTTTGCCCAACCCAAACTAGCAATATTGCACTGGATCATCGATTCGACCTCGGTTTCGTTGTAACCCATTTCCGCCAATACTTCGCGGGTAGAGTGGCCCCAGCGCTCTGGAAGACTGATGGCTTTTATACTGGCCTCGGTCGGGCGGATCGCTAGGTGATCAATCTGCGTCAGGCAGTGCCCGCTTGGATGGTTTGGGTGAATAGAAAAGGCGAAGCTGCCACGATCAATTCCCACTGTACCGTCGCCTTCTCGAGTGTACAGCTCGCGAAGGGTTTCGATCGAAAGAGGTTCGGCAGCGGCAATATCTGCAGCTTGGAATTGTTCTGCCCAGTAGCTTGCTGGCGCAGAACGTAATGCCTGACTCAAGAAGTCTGCGATATTGCAAGCTTGACTGATTCCTGCAAGACCTTCGATACGCTCGAGCTGGGCCAACTCGGCGGGTGTCGAGTCGAGGTAAATCCAGCCTTGAGCTGTTTGATAGAAGTGGGATAGGGCGTTATGACCCAGTACTTCACGGCCAGAAGGTTCATTGAAAGGCCCGCGGCCTGCATAGTCGAAGGCGAACGACAGTTGTGCCAGATTGGTAACGGACGATAGGGACGTGCGCGAACGGGTGGGTTTGCCTGTTTTCATCTTATGGTAAATAGAAACTGCCATACCGAGGCCAGCGGCAAAACCACAGTTGACGTCCAGAGTGCCCAGGTGAGCATGTTCTTCCGGCGTTTGTGGGCCACCGAAACGACTCATGATTCCGCTGTGGGCCTGAATGATATCGTCGTACCCAATATAATCACTCTTAGGGCCCACAAGTGGTCCGCCGAGACAGTCGAGACGGCAAAACAGGACGCCGGGGTTAACAGCTTGCAGGCTTTCGTTGTCCAGGCCCAAAGACTTGAGTTGGCGCTCTGGCGCATTGATTACCACGATGTCGACCGATGCCACCAAACGGTTGAATACTTCACGACCTTGAGCACTCATGATATCGACCAAGGCGCTACGTTTGCCCATGCCGGTCTGGAAGGTAAACAGGGTGCCGATCAGCGGGTCATACATAGGTTTGACCGGGTCAAGCTTGATCACGTCAGCGCCAAAGCGGGCTAGGAAAGCCGTGGAGTGTGGGCCTGCGATCACGTTAGTTAGATCAAGAATGCGCAGGCCATCGAGCCAGCCAGCTGAATTTGTAGCCTGTACAGCGTTACCAACCGGGTAGGTGGATGGGTGAGCGTTGGCGGTGGCTTGCAGCTGTGCCAGTGCCTGGGAATAGGATACTTGTGTGCGTGGACGCGGGTTGACCATCAGGCCGGCACACTCTTCAAGCCAGACGAATGGGCCGGGCTGTTTCATTAGGCCATATTCAGGATCATTGACCTCAACGATCAGACCGGCTGCGTTAGTGTGTTGGTGGTTTACCCACTCCTGAGTTGTACGGTGCGGCGCTCCCGGAATTTGGCCTTCACCGAACAGCGTGCCCCACTCTTCGGAGGTCTTGCTGAGGAACGCCTTTTTCATTTTGGCGGAGATATGGTCGGCCCATTTCTTCGGTAACGGATACACACCAATAGAGGTTTCACCATCCCATTCGCTGATCGGTGCATGCAGGTCGTTTACTTCCGGAAGTCCTTCGGCGACCAATTCGTCGTAGATGCCCAGCACTTGTAAGGCACGCTTGGCATGGTTGCGGTGGGACGGGCAGACGCAATAAAACATCCGGCCATCGGCACACTTGTAGGTGCGATAGAAGGGGTCGAGGTATTCCTGCAGGTCGTTGTAGCTCAAGTCCATTGGGATGTTATTGGCTTTGCGGTGCTCGATTTCCAGCTCACGCATAGTCTTGTAGCGCTCGGGCAACCCTTCAATCACGTAGGAGTTATAGGACAAGCCTTCCATCAGTGCGGAGATTACCGGCACTTCAATTGCGTCGCCGTGTCCAGTGCGTTCACGGGCTTGCAAAGCGAGGGCAACAGAGGCAGCTGCTAGAGTAGTGGCGTAGGCCGAGCCCAGCGGCAGTGGTGAGAAACTAGGATTCAAGCCCAGCAATACACGGTTAAAGCCCATGTCTGTGAAAGCCCCTGCGGTAGCGGCTACTACAGCTTCGGTGGCTTTCCAGTCACGGCGAAGCTCATCGTTGCTGGCAAAGCCAGGTATGGACAGGGTGATTAGTTCTGGGCGTTGCGCACGTAATGTGCCGAAGTCGATACCGAGCTTTTGCATGACGCCAGGACGAAAGCTTTCGATGACGATGTCTGCCTGCTCAATCAAGGCCAGAGCTTGGGTCAGTCCGTCTGCTGATTTTAGGTCCAAGCGCAGGCAGCTCTTGTTTCGGTTTAGCACCGCGTTGGCCGGGTGATCCCATTGCGGGCCTTGTGGCGGGTCAATATGGATCACAGTGGCACCCAGATCGGCAAGCGTCATGGCAACTGCCGGGGCTGCGATTTGCTGGCCGAAGTCGACGACGCGAACGCCAGTCAAAGGCAATTGATTGTTATTGTTCATTTCACATCCCTCTTCATATAGGTATTTAGTTTTTAAGAAAACTTCTGGGTGTCAGGATCTAAAAGTAAAAGCGGCCTAGGCCGCATCGGTCTGAGCTCCTGAGTTCCGACCATCAAGCCGCGTTTAAACAAGAGTCTGTTTAAATATTTGCTGTTGAGTAATTCGTTTTTAGGAATTAGTCAGCTGGCATTTACTTATGTGCTTGTTGGTTATGGGGCTGTTTTGGTGTTGCTAATACTAAAAATGAACAGGGCCGCGGAGTAGCAATAAAAAAATGGCCTCAGGCCGTATTTAATTTATGGCTGGACGGTGCTTTAGATAACAAGGGAGGGAGCGGTTTCAGCGTCGTGTCGTATTGGTTCAGCAGGGGAGGTATCGGCAATGGCTGCGCCTAAGTCATAAAAAAAACGGGGGCTAAGGCTGCCATTTTATTGCTTCTCATCGTTTTTCATCTTCATAACAATAGGTTTCGTCTCGATTTTGAGGGTTCCCAGTGAATCGATACGGCTGGCTTTTTTGTTGGGCGTCTGCGCAAACCTGCCGAGTGGTGATCGCGAGAAGCATCCGATGAAAGGAGCCATGCAGGTTTTCACATGGCCAGCTGCATATAAGTGGTCCGAGAGTAAACCAACAGTTAAAGAGGTGCGAGATGAAAATAAATATAAGAAATTCGTATATGCAGAGGGCCGAACAATGAGTGATAAGATAAATAAAACGCCGGAGGATCGAGTGTTGTCCGGCGTGCATCCGGTCATGTCAGTTGGTTCAGCAGTATTAGTTGTTTTCTTTGTGTTGTTCACCGTGATCTATCCAGATTTAGCCGGTGGTCTTTATACAGATGCTAAAGAGTTTATTGCGACAAAGTTGGGTTGGTATTACATCGGCCTAATGAGCACTTTCCTATTTTTGGCGGTGTGGTTGAGTTTTAGCCGTTATGGCGGTATTCGTTTGGGCAAAGATGATGACCGGCCGGAGTTCAGTAATTTTTCCTGGTTTAGCATGCTGTTCGGTGCAGGTATCGGTATCGGAATTCTGTTCTGGAGTATCGCGGAACCGATCTATCACCTTCAGGGAACGCCATTCTTCCCCGAAAGCCAGAATATGACTGCCGAGGCTGCGCAGGTGGCCATGCGCGTCGCTATCTTTCACTGGGGTCTGCATGGTTGGAGTTTATATGCAGTATTCGGGCTGATGCTGGCGTACTTTGCTTACCGCAAGGGTTTACCGCTGTCGATCCGCTCCAGCCTCTATCCTCTAATAGGCGAGCGTATTTACGGGCCGCTGGGTCATGCTGCCGATTTGCTGGCCGTGTTCGGTACGGTGTTTGGTATTGCTACCTCGCTTGGGTTAGGCGCGCAGCAGATGAACTCAGGGCTCAATTACTTGATGGGTATCGAGGTATCCATCACCAATCAGGTGATCCTGATTGCAGTGATCTCGGTGATTGCGACTGCCTCGGTGCTCAGCGGGGTTAATAAAGGTATTCGCATGCTCAGTGAATTGAACATGCACCTGACAATTTTGATTCTGGTGTTGTTCGTAGTATTTGGCCCCACGGCATACTTGCTAGGCGCGTTTGTGACCAATACAGGAGATTACCTGGCCAATGTTGTGCAACTCGGTCTTTGGGTTGATCCAGATCCTAAGGGGCAATGGCAAGGCTGGTGGACAATTTTCTACTGGGGCTGGTGGATTGCTTGGGCACCCTTTGTGTCGATGTTTGTTGCGCGTATCTCTAAGGGTCGCACGCTGCGTGAATTCGTCCTCTGCGTCTTAATCGCTCCAACCGTTTTGGTGACGTTCTGGATCACTATCTTTGGCAATAACGCGATCTATATTGAGCTGTTTGGTAGTGGCGGAGTCACGACTGCAGTAAACGAAGACTTGACCATGGCGCTGTTCAAAACCATTGAGTTAATGAGCCTTGGTCAATGGATGACGGTTTTGATGGCGGGCATCTGCACCCTGATGCTGGTGACTTACTTCGTAACATCGGCAGACTCGGCCACCTTGGTGATCTGCACCTTGGTTTGTATGGGTGATGAACATCCACCAGCCCGCTACCGCGTGTTCTGGGGGATTGCTATCGGTGCAGTAGCGGCAGGCTTGTTGTTGGCAGGAGGTCTAAAAGCATTGCAGACAGCCTCGGTGGCAGCGGCGCTACCGTTTTCTGTGGTGATCATCTTTGCCGCCTACGGTTTTTTTAAGGCGCTGCGCGAGGATGTCAAATCCTGTTCTGTGAGCACCCGCAAACAGCAGTCAGTCGATAAGTCGAGTAAGCCGCCGAGCAACGTCGAGACTGCTGCATCCTCAATGATTTGAACCTGAATACTCCGTGTCCCCTGATGCGGAGCCCCCCATACACGGATGACTGCACGGGAACCCTCTAGTTGTGTTCTTCGGAGACTGTCGTCTTGAAATAGCGGAGTTGCTATGTCTACTCAAGTGATACTGCCTCGCATTATGCAAATCGGCGGTGACGCCAGCCAAGATATTCCAGTGGTCATGGCCAACCTTGGTTGCTCCCGGCCGCTAATCATCACCGACAGGATGATGGTCAAACTAGGCTATGCCGAGCGTATTCAGCAATGTTTGGCCCGTGAGCAGATAGTTGCCGAGGTGTTCGATGAGACGGTGCCGGAACCGACAGTCGCTTCGATCCAGGCCGGTGTGGCAAAGGCGCGCAGCGGCAATTACGACTGCATCATTGCCTTGGGCGGCGGTAGCCCGATCGACAGTGCAAAGGCCATTGCCATCCTCGCTAAACATGGCGGTGAAATGCGTGACTACAAGTTTCCGCGCATTGTTGTTGAGTCCGGTTTACCGATTATTGCGGTGCCGACTACAGCCGGCACTGGCTCGGAGGTTACGCGGGTCACCATCATCGCCGATGAGAAAACCGACGAAAAAATGCTCTGTATCGGCATCGGCTTTATGCCGGTGGCAGCGTTAATCGACTTCAGCTTAACCCTGAGCCTACCAGCTCGTACTACAGCAGACACCGGCATTGATGCATTGACCCATGCGATGGAGGCGTACGTCAGCAAGAAGGCCAGCCTTTACAGCGACTGCCAGGCACTGCAAGCCATGCGGTTGATTGGACCCAATTTGCGCCGTGCCTACCATAATGGTTCGGACAAGGACGCCCGTGAGGCAATGATGCTGGGTTCGACTCTGGCTGGGGTGGCGTTTTCCAATGCATCGGTGGCATTGGTGCACGGTATGAGCCGGCCAATTGGCGCGCACTTTCATGTTCCCCACGGGCTGTCCAACGCCATGTTGCTGCCCAGTGTCACGGCCTATTCCATTCCTGCCGCCGCCGAGCGTTATGCCGACTGTGCCAGGGCAATGGGAGTCGCTAGTGCTACGGACAGCACTGAACAGGCCAACCGCAAACTATTGGATGAATTGCAGGCGCTCAATGATGAGTTGCAGGTGCCAAGCCCGGCTCAGTTCGGGATCGAGCGAGATCACTACTTTGCGCAGTTGGACATCATGGCCGAGCAGGCGCTGGCCTCTGGTTCGCCCAACAATAATCCACGGGTGCCTACGGCTGAAGAGATCATCGCGATCTACAAGCAGCTTTGGTAGTCCGATTTATTTCTGATCGCAGGCGTGTTGCCCGCACACAACAAAGTTGAGGATATGCAAAATGAATACAGTAGGTCACCTGATTAACGGCCAAATTGTCACAGATGCCGAGCGGTTGCAGGACGTGTACAACCCTTCCACTGGCGCCGTTTCCAAGCAGGTTGCATTGGCCTCGCGAGCGACTGTGGAGCAAGCCATCACAGCCGCTGAAACCGCCTTCCCGGCATGGCGCAACACCCCGCCGATCAAACGTGCGCGGGTGATGTTCCGCTTCAAGGAATTGCTGGAGCAAAACGCTGAGCGGATTGCGCAGATGATTGGAGAAGAGCACGGCAAGATATCTCACGATGCCATGGGAGAGCTGCAACGCGGTATTGAGAACGTTGAATATGCCTGCGGTGTACCTGAGCTGCTCAAGGGCGAGCACAGCAAGAACGTTGGCCCGAATATCGACTCCTGGAGCGAGTTTCAGCCTTTGGGCGTAGTGGCCGGGATCACTCCGTTCAACTTCCCTGCCATGGTGCCGCTCTGGATGTTCCCGATGGCCATAGCCTGCGGTAACTGCTTTATTCTCAAGCCCTCCGAGCGTGACCCAAGCTCGACCTTATTTATTGCTCAACTGCTTCAGGAGGCAGGTTTGCCGGATGGAGTTATGAGCGTGGTCAACGGCGATAAGGAAGCAGTTGATACCTTGTTGAATGACGAGCGTATCCAAGCGGTGAGCTTTGTTGGCTCGACACCGATTGCTGAGTACATCTACAAAACCGCCAATGCCAATGGCAAGCGTTGCCAGGCTCTGGGCGGGGCGAAGAACCACGCTATTGTGATGCCAGATGCCGATATGGATAACGCGGTAAACCAACTACTTGGCGCTGCGTTTGGTTCGTCCGGCGAGCGTTGCATGGCCCTGTCGGTAGCAGTGGCAGTTGGCGATACAGCAGCTGATGCGCTGATTGTGAAAATGCAGGCTGCCATGCAGTCGCTGAAAGTGGGAGCTTACTCGGAACAAAGCAATGACTTTGGCCCGGTGATTACTAAAGCGCACCAAGAAAAAGTCGTCGGTTACATCAACAGCGCCGAAGAACAGGGCGCTAAGGTAGTTGTTGATGGCCGTAACCCACAGGTGCCGGGCTATGAAAATGGCTTCTTTGTGGGGGGGACGCTGATCGATAATGTCACCCCGGACATGCACAGTTACCGCGAAGAAATCTTTGGCCCTGTGCTGCAAGTGGTTCGTGTCAACAGCATGCAGGAAGCTATGGATCTGATTGATGCCCATGAATACGGTAATGGCACCTGCATTTTTACACGCGACGGTGAAGCCGCCCGCTATTTCTCTGACAACATCAAAGTGGGTATGGTCGGAATCAACGTCCCTCTGCCTGTGCCTGTGGCATATCACAGTTTTGGTGGCTGGAAGCGCTCTCTGTTCGGCGACTTACATGCTTATGGCCCCGATGCCGTGCGCTTCTATACCAAACGTAAGACGGTTACTCAGCGCTGGCCTTCGGCGGGTATCCGCGAAGGGGCTGAGTTCTCTATGCCAACCATGAAATAAGTAATAGCAGGCTGGCTTGCTCAGAACCTCAAGGTTAGGCCACAGCTGTTATCAGTGCGTGGCCTTTTGTGCTTACTTCGTAGGTCAGTTAAGCGAACTTAATTACAAGGCGTTAGTTGATGAAGGAGAAGGGATCTTCAATCACTCGGGTGCTGGAAATTATTGAGGCAGTTTCCCGAGCGCATCGTCCTATATCTCCTGCCGATTTAGCCGAGCAATTGTCTATTCCTAAACCGAGCCTTCATCGGTTGCTGGCGCAACTAGAAGGTGACGGTTATCTGCAGTTCAATATGCGTCGTTTGCTGGTGCCAGGTATCCGCTTGCATGGAATTGCTCTCGGGGTCTTATATAGTGGCCGTTTCAAAGCGCCTCGTCAGGCCATCCTGCAACGCCTAACGTCAATTATTGGTGAAACCTGCGGTATTGCTATTCCCAGTGGCACTGAGATGATTTATTACGATCGGGTACAAACTGAGCGGCCGTTGCAGGTGTATTTGCCGGTGGGCAGTCATACGCCAACATGGTGTACCTCAAGCGGCAAACTCTACCTCAGTTCATTGTCTCGTGATCAACGCCTCGGCATTCTCAAGAATCTACCTCTGAGCCGGTATGCTCGCAATACATTGACCGATGCAGTGGAGCTAGAGCGCGCTCTGACTAAAATCAGGGCTGAGGAGTTGGGTACCGACAATGAGGAGTTCGTAGATGGTCTTGTGGCTTGCGCCGTTCCGGTTAAAGATCGGCAAGGTCGGCTGTTTGCCTGCTTATTCGTCCATGCCCCGGTAATTAGTAAGCGTTTTGATGAGCTGTTGATGTATGTCCCCCTGTTACGTGAGGCAGCTGCTGAGCTGGGGCAGTTGATCGATTATGCTGACGATGGAATTGTAGGGGTTTAGCGATGGTTGTAAAAAAACGGCTGCCTCCATTGAACTGGTTGCGGGCATTTGAAGCATCAGCCCGGCATCTTAACTTTACTCAAGCTGCTGCTGAGTTGAACCTGACTCAAGCCGCGATCAGTCAGCAAGTCAAAGGACTTGAGTCGCAGTTTGGTGTTCGTCTGTTCAAGCGGTTACCTCGAGGTCTGGAGCTGACCGAAGCGGGGCAGGCATACATGCCTGCGGTCCATGAGGCTGTGGAACGACTGGCGGCAGCCACCGATGAGTTATTTGGCCAGGGCCGAAAAAGGCTGCTGACAGTTCGGGCAAATTTGGTTTTTTTTACTAACTGGCTGGCACCAAGACTGTACCGCTTTAGAGCGTTGCATCCAGATATCTCTCTGCGTTTCACCAGCAACATATGGCTGGATGAGCGAGCGAAAGATGCTGATATGGATATTCGCTACGGTCAGGGGGTTTGGCCAGGGTTGAAAGTTAGGCGTCTGACTTGGGATGAGCTGATACCAGTGTGCAGTCCGGCGCTCTGCAACGGCGCCCAACCGCCATGCTCACCTAATGAGCTTGGCGACTACACCATGCTGCATGTTATAGGTTACGAAGAAGGTTGGGGCTATTGGCTTAATCAGACTGGTTTTCGTCATATCGATGCGTCCCAAGGTATGCAGTTCGACACATTGATAACGGCACTGGAGATGGCTACTCAAGGGCATGGACTTGCCTTAGGGAGAACCTCGTTGGTTGCTGGGTTGATCGCAACTGGTCGTCTGGTTGCCCCTTTCGAACAGCGGGTTGCCACGAACGAGGCTTTTTATTTGACGTGCCAAGACCACGATTACCTTTCTCCTCAGGCTTTGGCATTCTGGTCTTGGCTTGAGCAAGAGGCGGAAAGTGCAAGTACCGCGTCTTAATAAACGGTTCAAACAAGCGACTGAAGAGACAATAGCGGACAGACCACGATTAAACCCTTTCACCTCTATGAGGGCCGCTGGGTTTCTCAATCCCTACACCAAATCTCCACCGTGATTTATTCATGATTTTAATGTAGCCCTTTGAACATGAGCCTTTCAGGCTGATCGCGCAAAAAAATGCGCAGTTTTACTCTGCTAGAGTGCGGGCTGAATAAATTATCAAGACCAAAGGAATGGCGATGATACCTACAGCACGACTTGGCGATATGCATGATTGCCCAATCGCAGGCCACGGCAAGACACCTATTGTTTCAGCCTCACCCGATGATCAAACCAATTTTCTCGGCGCCGCCCGAGTGGGTGATAAATGCGGCTGTGGGGCCGTGATCACAACGGGCTTCCCTTCTATTGTCGTCAACAATCGACCGCTGGCCTATGTCGGAAGTCGTTCGAGTCACGGCGGCACCATCGTTTCAGGCAGCCCCGATACCTTTGGTGGCTTCCAATCCGGAGGCGGTGCAAGCAGTGATATTGTCGATTTCGCCCAGCTTGGCGCCATTCGAAGCGACGGCTCGGTCGATGATGCGCGAATGACTGAGCTTTTAAAAAATCCAAACCAAATGCAGCAGGCTTTGGTTAAAGAATCATCGCCCGTCGAAGCGAGCAACGCTCTGGTTGAACCCGTGGCTAAGGCGCAAACCCAAGAGCCCGGCTTTTACATCGTCCCGCAAAGCACCACAGCGCAGGGGCTTGAGACTCAACTCTTCACCTCGCCAAGCTCGGCTGTACTCGATAAGTTCAAAGGACTGAACCCTAATCTAGACCAGGTCAAAGCTGGCCAGATGATCGTGCTCAGCGACCCGAACAACCAGCAGTGCACGCGTGAAGAGGCGCTTCTGATGGAAGCCGCTACGAAGGTTAATGCCAGTTTGGAAGCGCTGACTCCAGATGAAGCGGACTTTATGGCCCGCAACCGTGACGAAATCGAATCATTTCTTACGCAAGGTTCAACATCGATCGGCATAGGTGAAGCAATATTTGCCAAGCATCTGGAAGGCGTGAGTAATTCACTTCGCAGCATTGATAGCTTGCATCAGCGATCCTTCCAGCAGTATGGGCACTTACGCGCTCAGGAGTTCTTCGCAGAGCGTCAACGCCTGTTCAGCCAGCTTGAAATGCAATTGACCTCACTAACTAAAAAAGGGATAGGCTTTCCAGATCATCCAAACCTCAAGAGCGCTCTAGGCATATCGAGCCGAAGCTTGGTGCATCACTGGACAAAGGCAGGGGCACCCGGCCAAATCCCCGGCTATGCAACCCACATAAACGGAGTCGCCCGAGCTGCAAAGTACGTAAAAATGGGCGGGTGGATTGGAACCACAGTTGGCGCTGGCGCCTCGTATATGAAGGTTCAGGATGTTTGCACAGCGGGTAATACAGAGGCGTGTGAAAGAGTCAAATATACTGAGACGGGGAGCTTCGCTGGTACGGTGGTTGGTGGAGCTATTACAGGTTTTGCGCTTAGCGGCTCCGCTGCTGGAACAATCTGCATTGCGCTTGGTGTTCCCACCGGAGGTATAGGAGCTCTAGCCTGTGGGCTTATAGTTGTTGGAGCAGGGTCTTTAGCTGCTGGAGGCATTGGTGGTGGAATTGGTGAGAGCACCGCGGATGTAGTTTATAAGAGGCGAACTGGTAAATGAATTTGCCGCTACTTGAGTTGGTATTTCTGATTGTGGTTTTGGTTGAGCTAATTGGCATAGTAGTCTGCCTTATTGCCGCGCTGTACCTTGCCTACACCAAGCTAGACACTATGCTCGAGAGTCTCAGCAATTGTCCGGCAGTCATGACAAGAGCTGCGTTAAAAAATGGCGGGCCAGTAGGCAAGCTCTTTGTGCTTGGAGGAGTCATGGGTGTTGTGGCTCGGCCCTCAATTTACTTACGCGATGGTGGTGCGAGTCCTACAGACTTAGCTAATTTCCCTGCGCCGCTTAAGCGCCAACTCATCGTACTCCAGCTAACCAGTTGGGGATTAGTTGCATCGATGGTTTTAATTTGGGGGTTCAGCAAACTGATTGATTGACTTGAATGAGCTCGATTGCAAGTCAAACCTCTGGGACCAGCTTCATATGTTTTAGAGCAATACAGGAGCAAACCATGATTATTAGCCTGCCTGCCGGTGGCATCTGGCGGGAAGGTGCACAGCAAAGTCTGTATTCAGGACTGCACCGCTGTTTTGGGTGTTGGTGATGAAATGCCGTGCAGAAACTCTCCCAGTGGCAAACAGAACGAGCCATTGCGGTTGGGTTCAGGTTGATTGGTTTTGTCGGCAGGCATTACGCAAATTAGCGCCTCAAAAACAAAAGGGCCTAGGTTTTCACCTAAGCCCTTTGTTGTATGTGGCGCACCAGGCGGGATTCGAACCCACGGCCCCTGCCTTCGGAGTCCTAAAAGTCGACGTTTAGAATCAATACGTTAGCGCGGGTTAGCTGGGAAATCAAAGAGTTGTGAGAGCTGGGGTTAGCGGGTTTTCGCCCCGTTTAGCGGGGCGAGTGTGGCAAAATTGTGGCAATGACTTGGAGTAGGTCTAGTCGATTAACTCTTTCGCTATCATCTCTGCCTGCTTCAATACTGTTTCCGTTGCGAGTAGCTGCATGTCTGGCGGGTAGCCGAACTGGCGAAGCGTGCGTTTCACAATTACCTTGAGCTTGGCTTTGACGCTTTCTTTGATGGTCCAGTCGATGGATGCATTTTCCCGCACCCGCAAGGTTAGTACCACCGCCAGTTCGCGTAGTTTGTCTTGCTCCATCAGCTCGCGGGCACTGTCATTGTTGGCCACAGCGCTGTAGAAGGCGTACTCGAAATCCGTCAGCCCCATATTCTTGGCTTCGTCATCAGAGGCAACGATTTCTTTGCTGATCTTGATCAGCTCGTCCATTACCTCAGCAGCTGTCAGAATCTTGTTATGGTACTTCTTGATGGCATTTTCCAGCATCTCCATCAAGCTCTTACTCTGGACTAGATTCTTCTTTGCTCGCGCTTTCAGTTCATCATTGAGTAGCTTTTTAAGTACCTCCAGCGCCACATTCTTGTGCTTATAATCCTTAAGTTCAGCCAAAAATTCCTCTGAGAGAATGGAAATATCAGGCTTCTTAATACCGGCTGCATCGAATACGTCGATCACCTGTTCCGATACTAATGCTTTGTCGATTACTTGGCGGATTGTAGTTTCGATGTCTTCATCGCTGCGACCTTCACCTATACCGCCCCCATCGAATTTGACCAACCGTGCTTTGACTGCTTGGAAGAAACCCACTTCATCCTTGGCATCCAGCGCCTGATCATGCGGAACGGCTATGGCGAAGGCTTGTGACAATGCCGTGACCTCATTGATGTAACGCTTGCGCCCATCCTCTAGACCGAGGATGTGTTCTTCCGCCGAGAGGATCAGAGATAGCTTCTGCGCAGTATCAGCTTCAAAGAAGTCTTCATAGGCGAATCCGTGGTACATAGCTGATATCACCTCGATTTTTTCCAACATCAGCGCGACCGCTTGCTCCTGTGCCAGAGTCGGATCGCCTTTGCCGCCTGCATCGGAGTAAAACGAAAGTGCTTCTTTCAAGTCGGAAGCAATGCCGAGGTAATCCACTACCAAGCCACCTGGTTTGTCCTTGTGCACGCGATTCACCCGTGCAATGGCCTGCATCAGGTTGTGACCCTTCATCGGCTTATCAATATAGAGGGTATGCATGCTAGGGGCATCAAACCCCGTTAGCCACATATCGCGCACGATGACCAGTTTGAGTGGATCGGCATCGTCCTTCATGCGTTCGGCCAGTAATTTGCGCTGCTCTTTGGTGGTGTGGTGTTTGGCCAATAGGGGGCCGTCGCTAGACTGCGCGGTCATCACCACTTTGATTGCACCCTTGGTCAACTCATCCGAATGCCACTTTGGACGCAGTTTGATTATCTCATTGTATAGCTCGGCGGCAATGCGTCGAGACATGCTCACCACCATACCTTTACCGGCAAAGACCTCCTGACGGGCGTCGAAATGGGCAACGATATCGCGAGCAATGTTCTGAATACGTTGTTCGCTACCGATCAGGGCTTCCATCCGGGTCCATCTGGCCTTGACCTTCTGAGTGTCGCTCAGTTCGTCCTGGTCTAGCTCTTCATCCAGTTCGGCTATCAGCTTCTTGCCTTCTTCGCTGAGCGTTACTTTAGCTAGGCGGCTTTCGTAGTAGATGCGCACGGTGGCTCCATCCTCTACTGCCTGAGCAATGTCGTAGATATCCACATAATTGCCAAACACTGCGGGTGTGTTTACGTCAGTCTTTTCGATCGGAGTACCGGTAAAGCCTAGATAGGTGGCGAACGGCAGTGCATCGCGTAGATATTTAGCAAAACCGTAGACTACTTTCTTGCCGATCAAAGTGCCGTCAGCGCTATTTTCATCCACTGTCTTAGCTGCAAAGCCGTACTGTGTACGGTGCGCTTCATCGGCAATTACAACGATGTTACGACGGTCGGAAAGCTCCTCATAGACATTGCCTTCTACTGGTTGGAACTTCTGAATGGTAGAGAACACTACCCCGCCTGAGGCCACCTTCAGCAAACTCTTGAGGTCCTCACGATCCCTGGCTTGAACCGGTTCCTGACGTAGTAGCTGCTTGGACGCAGCGAAGGTATCGAAAAGCTGGTCGTCAAGGTCGTTGCGATCTGTAATGACTAGAACGGTCGGGTTATCGAGCAACAGCACAATCTTACCGGTGTAGAACACCATGGAAAGAGATTTTCCCGATCCCTGAGTGTGCCACACCACGCCGGCCTTTTTATCGCCTCTAGGCTGCTTGGTTACTCCAGGCAGGCCATAGCTGATGGGACTCTCCTGCACGCTGAGACCGGTGCCCATGTCGACTGCCCGAAGGGTAGAGGCTATCGCCGCATTTACTGCGTAGTACTGGTGATAGGCCGCCAACTTTTTAACGGTGCTAATTGTTATTTGGCCAGTTTTGGGATCTTCCTTCTTGCCCTTCTCGAACACAATGAAGTGGCGCAGTAAATCCAACAAAGTGGTTTTGTTGAGCATGCCAACGATCAGCGTTTCCAATTGACTGACCAAGTGAGAGGCTTCTGTTTTACCATCGGCGCTCTTCCATGCCATAAAGCGCGAAAGCCCAGCTGAGAGTGAGCCGGCTTTGGCTTCTAATCCATCTGATATAACCACTAGCGCGTTAGTGCTGAACAGGCTCGGGATAGTTTGTTTATAGGTCTCGATCTGCTGGTATGCGGTTTTCAGCGTGGCGTTTTCAGCGGAGGCATTTTTTAGCTCGATTACTACCAAGGGTAAACCATTGACGAACAGCACTAGATCGGGGCGCTTAGTCTGGTTGTTTTCAATCACCGTGAATTGACTAACGACTACGAACTCGTTGTTCTCCGGACGGGCAAAGTCGATCAGCCATACTCGTTCGCCGCGCTCATCACCGTCCTTGTGAATGCTCACCGGCACTCCTTCGCTCAACAACCGATGGAATGCTTCGTTATTTGCCAGCAGCTCGGGAGACTGGACACGTTCGACATCCTTCAGTGCGGCCTGAACGACATCTGCCGGCAGCTTGGAATTGATACGCTGAACCGCTTTCTCCAGCCTCCCGACCAATAGCACCTCGGCATAGTCGTGTCGTTCTGGATTGTCACTGTCTGGGGCAATATCCGGAGCATGGACATAGTCGTAGCCTAGGCGCTCGAGCAATTTGATGGCGAAGGTTTCAATAGCGGATTCGGTGAGTGTGGCCAAAATGCGTTTCCCTATGGATTCTCTGGTGTCGCCAGCATATTCATGAGCAGCACAAGAGCTGGATGGTGAAAGGTGCTCACTCCTCACCCTCGGTAATATCGTTCTCAGATTCCAAGAATGCTTTAAATTCCGCTTGATAAGCTTTTATTTCCATACTGAACAAGATTTCACTGGCAGCATAGGAATAATCACCCATTTCGAATTCCCCGAAAGACTCATCCCAGAAGTTATTAAATTCTTCATTGTCATTGTAACTATTGCTTGCGCTGGCGGTATTGTCAGTAACCGTGCTTACAAGCTCTTTTCGCTCTTCAAAGGCTCGAATAAGAAAAACAGCCACGACCAGAGTGCTATCAATTAAAAATTCTCTAGTAAGTAAGTCGACTTTGTTGTTTCGATCTTTCAGCTCCTCCAGCGACTTACCGTGGGATGTAGGACTTATTTCATTTCTCAGATTACCTATCAACTGGCCAATATTAGCCAGTGAGCCTGACATTTGAGTGACTAACTCTTCCGTAGTATAGCCTAGGGCAACAAAGGCTTTCTTTAATACTGCATTGATGCTGGGAGTAGTCCCAAGGGGTACACCTTTTGCGTCGCAGATTTCTTTCCCAATACTTTCCAAAAGAGCTTTTGCATTTTCGACAGAAATACTGAAGTCGGTTTCAAGATGACCCTCCATTCGCTCAATATAGATTTCAAGCGTCTGCCAGCGACTATACTGGGCAAGCGCGGCTCTAAGCTTCTCCATCAGTAAGATACTCGCACTTCGCCGCTAATGAGTTTGGGTAGCATCGTGTCGCGCAGTTTTTCTAATGTTTTAACCTGCTTAGCAATGGCAATTTGC
The DNA here is from genome assembly GCF_963970595.1 of Pseudomonas sp. RL_15y_Pfl2_60. Lineage (NCBI taxonomy): Bacteria > Pseudomonadati > Pseudomonadota > Gammaproteobacteria > Pseudomonadales > Pseudomonadaceae > Pseudomonas > Pseudomonas sp. RL_15y_Pfl2_60. Next base: position 88,233 of record NZ_CAXAOE010000005.1, read on the forward strand.
TTTTCAAGCAGTGGTTTCATCTGCTCGGACATTATCGTAAGGTCTTCGGGCGACGGGACCAAAACCATGGCTGCATCTAGATCGCCGCGCTTGATATGCCCCATTGTTGTAGCATGGCTGGCGGAAATGGAAATGAACTCTGCTAGGTGGTGTTTACACCACATCAGATAAAACCATTTCGGGAACTCCTCAGACGTTACTTTGAATAAATGCTGATTCAGTACGCAGCGCTCCCCGTCCCAAACCTTGACCATCAGAGAAGCTGACCAAGCAAAAATCACGTCACCGGCGTCAACAATATAGTCTTCTTTGACCTTGCTGGTTACCCAGTCTGAAGCCTCAGAAATGCCGCTACGTAGTTCTCGGATTTTTAAAGCGGGTAGCTTTTCAAAGTCGTTCTCTGGCGGATACTTTTGGCAGGCTAGGCCGTTTAAGAATCTGGCGATGCTGCTTAAAGGCCTTTCAGTACAGTTCTCTGGAGCATCTTCGATAAACCATTGGCGAAACTGAGTCTCGGCTATTTTTTCGAGCGTCATAGTCTGACGGTCCAACAAATTAATTTTGTCGTCTATGCTGCTGAGGACTGCCGCTATGGCTTTTTGTTCATTGACGTCGTTTGGTAAAATTATAGGCAAATCTCGTTGTGCAGTTATGCCTACATATGCACGAGTTGAACCGCTATCTCCGTGGTTTACCAACGTATCTTGGAATAGTGGCGAGTTAAAATAATACATAAGGAACTTGTTGTGTAGTCGCTCCTTATTGATGACTCGATAGTACGTAACCTGTGGTGTTAGCATTATGTATGGGGTTTTAATCTGCCCGACAATGGCGGTTCGCCCTAGTGTTGCTTTATGTGTTAATAGAACATCTTCCTCAATCGCAAATCCCTTGCTTAGCGAGTCGGCAAGCACTTGCGGAATAAATTTACAATCGATCAAATCAATTTTCGAGTTATTGATATCAGTTGCCATGACAAACGGAATTCCTTCGGATACAAAATCCGAACCCTTGGGATGTATTTCTCCATGGTTCCCGTCTAGCGGCTTAGCTATTACCCCATCCTCTACGAGTTGGCCGACTGTCGTAAGTGACCATTCAGAAGGGATAGGGCCAATCTCTGTTTCCTGCCACTCTCTCATTTATCTAGCCTCGCAAGATTTTTTGCGATCGCTTTGTTGAGTGTTGCTTCCTCTAACAATTGCTCTTCGAATTCAGATTTTAGCGCGGCAAATCGTTCTGCAAAGTCGAAATCGTCTTCCTCGTCAGGCAAGCCAACATAGCGGCCAGGTGTGACTATATAATCAAGTTCAGCAACACGCTCCAGTGCTACCGAAGCGCAGAAGCCTTTGATGTCTTCGTACCCGTCTTCCCCGGTACGCCAGGCATGGTAGGTATCGGCGATTCGTTGAATATCATCTGCGCTGAGTTCCTTCGTGCGTCGGTTTATGAGGTGACCAAGGTCGCGTGCATCGATAAAGAGTATTTCGCCCTTTCTTGGATGACCATTTGTCCTGGCGCGATTCATAAACCACAGCGCTGCGGGGATCTGAGTATTCAAAAATAACTTGGCGGGAAGGTTAACGATACAATCAATGAGGTTGCCGTCAGCAATTAATGCTTTGCGAATTTCGCCTTCACCACCGCTCTTGGTTGTCAACGCCCCCTTAGCTAGGACTACGCCTGCGCGGCCATTAGGTGCTAAGTGATGGGCAAAATGTTGTAACCAAGCGAAGTTGGCATTGCCCTCTGGCGGGGTGCCATATTTCCAGCGGCCATCACCCCGCAATAGCTCGCCACTCCAGTCGCTGACATTAAACGGAGGGTTGGCGATGATAAAGTCGGCCTTTAGATCCTTGTGCGCATCGTTGAGAAATGAGCCTTCGTTATTCCACTTTACTTGTGAGGAGTCGATGCCGCGAATGGCGAGGTTCATTCGCGCCAGTCGCCAAGTAGTTTGGTTACTTTCTTGGCCGTAAATCGATATGTCGTTGACACGGCCCTGGTGCTCTTCAACGAACTTTTCTGACTGCACGAACATACCGCCGGAGCCGCAGCAAGGGTCGAACACACGGCCCTTGTAGGGCTCGAGCATCGTCACCAATAGCTCGACGATCGAACGAGGGGTATAAAACTGGCCACCCTGTTTGCCTTCGGCCAAGGCGAACTCACCGAGAAAGTACTCAAATACATGACCTAGCACATCTGCACTGCGGCTTTTGGCATCCCCTAGGGCGATGTTCCCGACCAAATCAATCAGGCCACCGAGACTTGCTGGGTCAAGGTTCTGTCGAGCGAATACCTTTGGCAGCACACCTTTGAGTGGGGGGTTTTCTTTCTCCAGGGCATCCATGGCAGCGTCCACGTGACGTCCGATATCTGGCTGCCGGGCCATGCTCACTATGTAGAACCAGCGGGCTTCAAGCGGCACGAAGAAAACGTTCTCGGCTTTGTACTCGTCTTTATCCTCTGGGTCTGCTCCGGCATACTCGCCTTCGCCTGCCTTTAGGCGGGCGTACATCTCTTCGAACGAGTCAGATATGTACTTGAGGAAGATCAGGCCCAGTACAACATGCTTGTACTCCGCAGCGTCGATGTTTTTACGCAGCTTGTCAGCGGCTTTCCAAAGCTGTTTCTCGAGAGGTTCTTCTTTGACAGGTTTTGCTGTTTTCGGCCTAGCCATTGGGTCTGTATCCATTCGTGAAGTCGAGCGCGAGCGCGCTAGAGTAATGCTCAAAAGGTGTTTAAGAATTTTTACTTAAAGCATCTTCATAACGCTGCGTAAAAATAGGAAGCGTAGTATTCAGAACTATGCAGAGATCTCTAAGTTGAACGATGTCGAGTCGTCGCACCCCACGCTCCACATCGCTCATAAACGATTGTGGTCGGCCGAGGGCGGTCGAACACGCTGCTTGAGTCAGTCCTGACTCGGTCCGCAGACGCTTTAGCAGCAGAAGAAAAACCTCGTGCTCATTTCGGTAAATAGCTTTGGTCATGGCCGCGTATCAGTTGAACCGGCTTACCACGCTATATCTGCTTTTAAGATATCTGATTATCAGATATTTTAGGTGCGAGATGGTGGCCTGAGGAAAAGTGATGAGGCAGGTGTGGGAGTTATTTCGAGTGCTTTGGGCTGTCGGGTGTCTGCCTGTTGGCACGTTGCTGCTTGTTGTGGTGGTTCTGTGCGGTTTCAGTCTGCCGTTCTTCTTGGGGTTTTCTGGCGACGCCGACCCTGCTGTTCGTTGGCTATTCTGGGCTCTGGCCATCTACTTCTTTGGGGGGGCATGGTTGTTCTGGTGTGTGGATCAACGCTATGCAGAGAAGCTGAAGCAACAGGGCGGCTTCCGGTCTTCCTCCATCGCTCAAAATACAAGAATGATCACACGCCTCCGTAAAGTGGGAGATACACATGCTCAGTGACCGCGCGCCGCTATCAATTGCCGCCAACGTGTTGGCAAGCTCCTCCATTCAATCTGTACTCCGCTCTCCGTCTTATCACGCCCGTGGCTGGCAGATACTTGATCGCTGGGCGCTTAGCTGTCCAAAACAGCTACGTAATCTCGAGGCGGCCGGAGAGGTCATCTGAATCGCCCCAGGTTTTCTAGACACTCTCCAGCCTCTGGAAATAGCGCTTTTCAAACTCTACCGGCGACAGCTGGTTGTTGAAACCGTGCCGGCGTTTTGGGTTGTAAAACATCTCGATGTAATCGAACACATCAGCGCGAGCATCCTGCCTGGTGCTGTAGATCTTTCGCCTGATCCGCTCCCGCTTCAGCAGCTGGAAAAAGCTTTCCGCTACCGCATTGTCATGGCAGTTGCCACGCCGACTCATGCTGCCAAGCAAGTTGTTGGCTTTCAGAAAGCTCTGCCAGTCGCCGCTGCTGAACTGGCTACCTTGGTCGGAATGAATCATCACTTCCTGCTTTGGCTTACGCCGCCAAACCGCCATCAACAATGCATCAATAGCCAGATCGCTGGTCATTTGCGGCTTCATTGACCAGCCGATGACCTGCCGCGAAAACAGATCGAGCACCACCGCCAAAAATAACCAACCCTCATAGGTGCGGATGTAGGTTATGTCAGTGACCCAGACCTTGTTGGGTTCGACGACATTGAATCGACGCTCCAGATGATTTGGTGAAGCCACTGGTGGCTTGCCACCATAACGTCCCGGCCGGCGCCGATACCCTGTCTGCGAGCGCAGTCCTTCCTGACGCATTAATCGAGCAACGCGATGACTACCGCACTGTTCTCCAAGCTCACGCAGGTCGTCATGGATTTTGCGGTAGCCATAGACGCCACCGCTCTCGAGCCACGAGTGCTTGATCAAACCCAGCAGCCGCTGATCATCCTTAGCTCGTGCCGACTTCGGCTCAGCCCGGCGTAGTAACCGCTGGCATGTACTTTCAGGGTCAGGCACAGGCGGCGAACCGAATAGTCTGCGGATAGCTGACTGATGAAGGCGTACTTTAGCCGCACTCCTTGGCAAAGTACGCGGCGGCCTTTTTTAGGATGTCTCGCTCCTCGGTCACGCGCTTGAGTTCAGCCCGCAAACGACGTAGCTCAGCGTGTTGGTCGTCCTCTTGCGCGCGTTGCTCTTGGGGCTTGCTGTAACGCTTCACCCAGGCATACAGGCTGTGTGTCGACATGCCCAAACGAGCAGCTACCTCAGCTACCGGCAGACCTCGTTCGGTTACCTGTTTGACGGCTTCGATTTTGAATTCTTCGGGATAACGCGGGTTGCTCATGGCACCTCCTAATGGGCCGTATTATGAGGCCTGAAGGTGTCTACGAAACTAGGGGCGATTCAGTCGCTACATTCCGAGTGCCAATTTGGATGGGCACAGAATGGACACATGAAAAACAAAAGGGCCTAGGTTTTCACCTAAGCCCTTTGTTGTATGTGGCGCACCAGGCGGGATTCGAACCCACGACCCCTGCCTTCGGAGGGCAGTACTCTATCCAGCTGAGCTACTGGTGCGTTGCGGGCGCAATGATACGCATCTAGTTCGCGGGCGTCCATGGGCATGGTTTGTTCGTGATTCTGCACAAAATTTGTACGGCGGACAGTCACTCGTCTGTCAAAAGAATAAATAACGGCTTAAATCGTTAATTTTTTCGAACAGACTATTGCCCTTTACCCCTCGCGACCCTAGGATTCGTTTGAGATTTCAAACACACGCCCTGAATCTGATCGGAACTCGACAGCCCCCTGCTGCTCGAAACCCTTACAGGCCAGGTTAATGCTTGATCCGCGCGGCCATTCGTCCGACATTTTTTCACATTGGGCACACGCCTAGGCTCCCATAACAACCTCCCGGTTTTAGCGCCGGTATTCAGGAGACTGCCATGCAATTGCAAGACACTCAGCTATTTCGTCAGCAGGCTTATATCGATGGTGCCTGGTTGGACGCCGACAGCGGCCAGACTATCAAGGTGACCAACCCCGCGACCGGCGAGACCTTGGGTACTGTGCCAAAGATGGGCGCAGCAGAAACGCGTCGTGCGATCGAAGCGGCTGACCGTGCGCTGCCGGCCTGGCGTGCACTGACTGCCAAGGAACGCGCAAACAAGCTGCGCCGCTGGTTTGAGCTGCTGATCGAAAACCAGGACGACCTGGGCCGCCTGATGACGCTGGAACAAGGCAAGCCACTGGCGGAAGCCAAGGGTGAGATTGCCTATGCGGCCTCGTTTATCGAGTGGTTTGCAGAAGAAGCCAAGCGTATTTATGGCGATGTGATTCCTGGGCATCAGCCAGACAAGCGTCTGATCGTTATTAAGCAGCCGATTGGTGTGACTGCGGCTATTACGCCGTGGAACTTCCCGGCTGCGATGATTACCCGTAAAGCCGGTCCGGCGTTGGCTGCAGGCTGCACCATGGTGATCAAGCCTGCGTCGCAGACACCGTTCTCGGCCTTGGCCTTGGTGGAGCTGGCTGAGCGTGCGGGTATCCCTAAAGGTGTGTTGAGCGTGGTGACCGGCAGCGCTGGCGATATCGGCGGCGAGCTGACTAGCAACCCAATCGTGCGCAAGCTGTCGTTCACTGGTTCGACCGAAATTGGTCGTCAGCTGATGGCTGAGTGCGCCAAGGACATCAAGAAAGTATCGCTGGAGCTGGGCGGCAACGCGCCGTTTATCGTGTTTGATGACGCCGATCTCGACGCCGCAGTTGAAGGCGCGATTGTTTCCAAGTACCGCAACAACGGCCAGACCTGCGTCTGCGCCAACCGTTTGTATGTACAGGACAGCGTTTACGATGCCTTCGCCGACAAGCTCAAGGCAGCAGTTGCCAAGCTCAATATTGGTGATGGCCTGACTGAAGGCACCACCACTGGCCCGTTGATTGACGACAAAGCGGTGGCCAAGGTGCAAGAGCACATTGAAGATGCAGTCAGCAAAGGCGCCAAGGTGCTGACTGGCGGCAAGCCACATAGCAAGGGCGGCACCTTCTTTGAGCCAACCATTTTGGTTGATGTGCCCCTTAACGCTGCTGTCGCCAAAGAGGAAACATTTGGTCCGCTGGCGCCACTGTTCCGCTTTAAAGATGAAGCTGAAGTGATCGCCATGTCCAATGACACCGAGTTTGGCCTGGCCTCGTACTTCTATGCCCGTGACATGAGCCGTGTGTTCCGTGTGGCCGAGGCGCTGGAGTACGGCATGGTCGGCGTCAACACAGGCTTGATCTCGAATGAAGTCGCACCATTTGGTGGCATCAAGGCCTCTGGCCTGGGCCGTGAAGGCTCCAAGTACGGTATTGAAGATTATCTGGAAATCAAATACCTGTGCCTGAGTGTCTAATCCTTAAACGCGTGGCTTGATAGCGCGCAGGTGATGGCTGAAAGGTTAACTGGCAAGAGTCAGCCGGGTTTTTTGGTCATCACCTTGTTTTAAATAACCCTGTGACCGGGGAGGGCGCAGCAGTCGATCATCGTATGCTGCTGCGTTTGACGCTGGTTGCGCAGTCCTTGAACCACGCCGCACGATGAGCGGCGAATGAGGAAGACATGAGCAAGACTAACGAATCATTGATGCAACGCCGTACCGCCGCTGTTCCACGTGGCGTTGGCCAGATCCATCCGATTTTCGCTGCAAAAGCGGAAAACGCGACGGTAACCGATGTTGAAGGGCGCGAGTTCATCGACTTCGCGGGCGGTATCGCGGTGCTCAACACCGGCCACCTGCATCCAAAAATCGTTGCAGCTGTTCAAGAGCAGTTGACCAAGCTTTCCCACACTTGCTTCCAGGTGTTGGCTTACGAGCCATACGTTGAGGTGTGCGAGAAGATCAATGCCAAGGTGCCAGGTGATTTCGACAAGAAAACCCTGCTGGTCACCACGGGTTCCGAAGCCGTTGAAAACGCAGTGAAGATTGCGCGCGCCGCAACCGGTCGTGCGGGCGTTATTGCCTTCACCGGCGGTTATCACGGTCGCACCATGATGACCCTGGGGTTGACCGGCAAGGTCGTACCTTATTCGGCAGGCATGGGCTTGATGCCGGGCGGCGTGTTCCGCGCGCAGTATCCGTGCGAGATCCACGGGGTCAGCACTGATGATGCAATCGCCAGCATCGAGCGCATCTTCAAGAACGACGCTGAGCCAAAAGACATCGCTGCAATCATCATCGAACCTGTTCAGGGTGAAGGTGGCTTCTACGTTGCGCCGAAGGATTTCATGAAGCGCTTGCGCGCATTGTGCGACCAGCACGGCATTCTGTTGATCGCCGACGAAGTCCAGACCGGCGCTGGCCGTACCGGTACCTTCTTCGCCATGGAGCAGATGGGTGTTGTGCCTGACCTGACCACGTTCGCCAAGTCGATTGCCGGTGGCTTCCCATTGGCGGGTGTGTGTGGCAAGGCTGAATACATGGACGCTATCGCGCCAGGCGGTTTGGGCGGCACTTATGCCGGTAGCCCGATTGCGTGTGCGGCGGCTCTGGCGGTCATGGAAGTGTTTGAAGAAGAAAACCTGCTGGATCGCAGCAAGGCTGTTGGCGAGCGTCTGGTCACTGGCCTCAAGGCCATTCAGGCCAAGCACAACTCCATCGGTGATGTGCGTGCGCTGGGCTCGATGATCGCCGTTGAGCTGTTTGAAGGCGGTGATCACCACAAGCCAGCAGCAGCGCTGGTTGGCCAAGTGGTGGCAAAGGCCCGCGACAAAGGCTTGATCCTGTTGTCGTGCGGTACTTACGGCAACGTGTTGCGCGTGCTGGTGCCGCTGACTGCGGAAGATGCATTGCTGGACAAGGGCTTGGCGATTATCGCTGAGTGCTTTGACGAGCTGGCGTAAGCCATAGTGCAAAAAGCCCGCTTTGGCGAAATGCCGAAGCGGGCTTTTTTGCATCTGTAGGTAGAGCAACGCTTTATATGTCCGCAGTTGTTTGGTCCAAACTCAGCTTGCGGGTCGAGCTGGTGGACAAGCTTCGCGTTGTCACACCCTACCGTTCAGCGGGCGATGAAGGTTTTCGCAAAAATCAGCGTACCCACACCCCATGCGGCGTTGACCAGGAAGCCAATCAGGAAACGGCCTGGCAACTGGGCCATATCGAAGCCCATGCCCTTTAGCGGGAAAACCACCAGCAGAGCGACTAGAGTTAAAGCGATACCACCAAACAGCAGACCTTTAATCCAGGGCTGCGGTTTTTGTGCGTCCCAACGCAATACGCTCAGCATCACTATTGCCCAAACCCCGCCCCAGAATGAAGCTGAGATCAACGCTGGTATCCCAAGTGGCAGGGTTGCCGCCATGTTGAACGGCGCAAAGGGTACGATGCCGGTGGCGTGCAATATGCCCAGAATAGGTTGGTGGAAGAAGGGTACTGCAAGAAAACCGGCGAGAAAGAACAAGACAATACGCGTCATGCGAAGCTCCTAGGATAGCTTGATTAACCAGCGCGGACTTTGTACAAACTTTGTATAACAATACAGTAAGTTATTGCTGGGCGCTGGCTGTAACAAAGTCTGGGCAAATAGCTCTATAAACCATACTTTTCATTGGAGCCCACTGTGCACGCGATGTTACCGCTGCTCGATCGCCTGGCATTCCCCGCGCTAACTCGCGGCGAGCTTGAGGCTTTGCAGGTCAATCTAACCTATGTGTGCAACCAGCGTTGCCTGCATTGCCACGTCAATGCGGGGCCTACGCGCACAGAGTCCATGACCGATGAAAGCCTTGCGCTGCTGCATCAGGTGATTGATGCGCATCCCGTGCATACGCTTGACCTGACCGGTGGCGCGCCTGAAATGCATCCGCGTTTCCGTGAAATTGTCATGCATGCGCGGCGCGAAGGCTTACGGGTCATTGATCGCTGCAACCTGACGATCTTGAGCGAACCCGGTTATGAGGATCTGGCCCAGTTTCTAGCCGAGCACCAAGTTGAAATCAGCGCTTCAATGCCTTGCTATTCGCGTGACAACGTGGACAAGCAGCGCGGCGATGGTGTTTTCGATGCCAGCATCGTTGGCTTGCAAAAGCTCAACGCGCTCGGTTATGGCAAAGAGGGCAGCGGCCTGGTCCTGAACCTGGTGTACAACCCGCAAGGCGCCAGTTTGCCGCCACCTCAGCAAGCCCTTGAGGCCGACTACAAGCGTCATTTACAGGAAGACTTTGGTATCGCCTTTAACCACTTGCTGACCATCACCAACCAGCCGATTGCCCGCTTTGGCAGCACTTTGGTCAGCAAGGGTCAGTTCAACGATTACATGCAGCTACTGCGCGACAGCTACCGTGCCGAGAATGTTGAGGGCTTGATGTGTCGTTCGTTGGTCAGCGTTGACTGGCAAGGTTATTTGTACGACTGCGACTTCAACCAGATGCTCGATTTGCCGCTGGAGTTGCAAAGCCAGGTGATCAGCCGCCAGCGTCCGCACTTGAGCGACCTGCTCAATGCGACACTGGCTGGCAACTCCATCGTTACCCGTGACCATTGCTTCGCTTGCACGGCTGGACAAGGTTCCAGTTGCGGCGGTGCGCTTAATTCCTGAGGAAGTAACCTATGCAACCCAACAGCGCTCTTGGCCTGTTCTTTTGGGGATTTCTGGTGCTGTACGGGGTATTGATGGTGATGCTGTCGCCGCGCGCCGTCACCATCGGTGGTTTCTTTCATGGTGAAGACAACCAGGGTCGTAGCGCGGCGCCTTGGTTGCTGACCTCCAGTATTTTCATTAGTTGGATCTTCGCCAAGTCGGTGACCAATGCCGCCAATCTTGGCGCTAGCTACGGCTTGATCGGTGGTTTGGCCTACGCCACATACTGGTTGGCGATTCCCTTGACCGGCTTTGTGATTTATCGGTTGCGGCGCAAGTTTGCGGCAACTGGATTGGTCAGCTTTCTGAGTTCGCATTACGGACGCGGCGCGGCATTGGCCTTTACTGCTGCGATCTTGATTCGCCTGTTTAACGAGGTCTGGAGTAATACCGCTGTGGTTGGCGGCTATTACGGTGACTCCGGCAGCACCGGGTTTATCACGGCTGCCTTGCTGTTTACTGCGGTGACATTGGCCTACAGCCTGCGTGGCGGCTTGCGCAGTTCGATTCTGACTGATGCGGCGCAAGCGGCGATCTTCGTTGTGGCCCTGGTTTGGGTGCTTGGCTTGGTATTGCCGCAGCACAGCGCCGCCGAATTGGCCAGTACCAGCCATTGGGCCTTTAGCGGCGGCGTGGATCTACTCCTGGTCGCGGGCCTGCAAGTGTTCAGCTACGGCTTCCATGATCCGGTCATGACTGATCGTGGTTTTATCAGCGAAGAGAAAACCATGCGCCGGGCGTTTGTGATTGCGGGCGTACTGGGCTTCTTCGCAATTCTCGCCTTTAGCTTGATTGGCGTCCATGCGCAGCTTACGGGGCTGGCTGCATCGAGTAATGTGCCGGCTGACCTGGCCAAATCCATGGGTGTTGCCGCCTTGATGGTCATGACCGTGGTCATGGTGTCTGCCGCCGGTTCTACGCTGGACTCAACCTTTTCCAGCCTGGCCAAGTTGGCGGGCCGCGAATTGCCTAATCTGGCCGGGCGCGACCTTGGCCAGAAAGCAATTGGCGTCGGCATGGCGGTGATGGTGGTGTTTGCCCTGCTCGGCAACCTGCCGATGCTGGCTGGCACTGACATTCTCAAAGCCACCACCATAAGCGGCACCATGGTGATTGGCCTGGCACCGGTCTTTATTCTCCACGGCATCGTCAAACCAACGCGCCTTGGGTTTCATCTGAGTTTCTGGTGCGGCTTGCTGCTGGGCCTTGCATTGAGCCTTGGCTGGATACCGCAAAGCTGGGCGATTGGCGACGGTAACTATGCGTTATTGCTGGGCACCAACCTTTACGGCCTTATTCTTTGCACACTGGGCTATGTATTACCGGGGCTTCTGTGCTCGGCGCCCAACGCGTCATCCGCCTCTACTAGGAGCTGAACATGAGCCAATTGATCCCGCGCCAAGCCGTACCTGCATTGAGCGTTAAGCTGATGCCTGAAGGTCAATGGACCTTGAATGCCAATGCGCCGAAAAACTTCACCATGTTGGTGTTCTATCGCGGCCTGCATTGCCCGCTATGCCGCAAGTCATTGCAAGAGCTCAATGGCTTGGTTGAACGCTTTGCAGCGCTGGGCGTTGAGGTGATTGCACTGTCGACCGACAGCCATGAGCGTGCGCAGAAGACCCAGGCTACCTGGACCATCGGTAATGTGCCTTTGGGTTATGGCCTGAGCATCGAGGAGGCGCGTAGTTGGGGGTTATTTATTTCCGAGGGTAAGCCAGGCCCGCAGGAGCCTGAGATTTTCGCTGAGCCGGGCGTGTTCCTGGTTCGCCCGGATGGCACCTTGTATATGTCTTCGGTAAACACCATGCCGTTTGCACGTCCGCATTTTGATGAGTTGCTCGGAGCGGTCGAGTACGTGATCAACAACAACTACCCAGCGCGCGGCGAAGCCTGATGTCACTGCGCGCGGGCCGTGACTGTCCCTTGGATTACCGCTTGCCTGCGCAGGCGTTCGCTGCGCAGCCGCTGTTTAGCTGCGACACGCTGTATGTGGTCGGCGGTTTGTACGGTAATCGTCAGGCCATGGCGGCACTGCAGCGCAGGGTTCAGTCCGAGCCAGGTGCCCGGGTCGTCCTCAATGGTGATGCGCACTGGTTCGATTGCGATCCGCAGGTCTTTTTGCAAGTTGAGCAAGGCTTGAGTGGCTACACCTTGCTGCGCGGCAATGTTGAGACTGAACTCGGGCGGGCCAGTGATAGCGGTGCAGGCTGTGGTTGTGCCTATCCGATGACGGTTGATGAGCAGGTGGTCGAACGTTCGAATACCATGCAGCAACAACTCAAGCAAACCGTGCAAGCTTTGCCTGGTATGGCTGAGCAATTGGCTGCGCGGCCTGCAACGGCAGTGGTCGAGGTTGGCGGGCGGCGCATAGCAATCAGCCATGGCGACGAGCAATCGCTGGCGGGTTGGCAGTGCTCGCGTGAGGCGTTGGATGAGCCAGCACGGCAGCTGGAACTTGACCAATGGTTGCTGCAACACCAATGCGAAGTATTGGCCACCAGCCATAGTTGCGCGGCGGTTGCGCTTAGCCTGCAACATGGCGCCATGATCAACAACGGCGCTGCCGGCATGCCGAACTTCAGTGGTGGGCGCTATGGCGTCATCACGCGCATTGCCACCACGCCACATGCAGCAGCGTTTTACCGCGCCGAGCGTAGCGGTTTGTTTATCGAAGCCTTGGCGCTGAATTACGATCACGAACAATTTATCAATGACTTCGATCGCCAGTGGCCGCCGTCTAGCCCGGCGGCGCTGTCGTATCGTCCACGTATCCAGGGGCAGGCACTGTTACCGGTGTCGAATGCTCTATTGAAAGGCTTCAGCTTGTGTCAGAGCCTATGCGCCATGGAGGCGCTTACTTAATGAATAGCCGCAAAATTTTATTAATGGGCGTGATCCTGGCGCTAATTGCCAGCTTCTTTGTTTTTGACCTGGGCCAATACCTCAACCTTGAGGCGCTCAAGGCCCAGCAAGCCTCTTTGAACGCACAAGTCTCGGCGCAACCCTTGCTGGCCGCCGGGATATTCTTTGTCATCTACGTGGCCGTGACCGCGTTGTCGCTGCCTGGTGCCGCGCTGATGACTCTGCTTGGCGGTGCGCTCTTTGGCCTTGGTGAGGGTTTCCTGCTGGTCTCCTTTGCCTCGACCATGGGCGCCTCCCTGGCCATGCTCAGCAGCCGCTTTTTGTTGCGTGACTGGGTGCAAAAGCGCTTCGGCAAGCGTTTGGCCAGCATTGACCAAGGTGTCGAGCGAGAGGGCGCGTTCTACTTGTTCGCATTGCGCCTGGTGCCCTTGTTCCCTTTCTTCCTGATCAACTTGGCAATGGGCCTTACACGCTTGCCGGTACGCACGTTCTGGTGGGTCAGCCAGCTGGGCATGTTGCCAGGCACCTTGGTGTACGTGAATGCCGGCCGCGAGCTGGGTCAGCTTGAATCACTCAGTGGCATTCTGTCGCCGGGTTTGATCGGTGCGTTTGTGCTGCTGGGTATATTCCCGATTATCGCGCGCAAGTTGCTCGGCTTGATTCAGGCGCGGCGCATCTACAAGAACTGGGTTCGTCCAGATGCTTTCGACCGTAATTTGGTGGTGGTTGGCGCCGGTTCCGGCGGATTGGTCAGCGCCTATATTGCGGCGGCGGTTAAAGCCAAGGTCAGCTTGATTGAAAAGCACAAAATGGGCGGCGATTGCCTCAACACAGGTTGCGTACCCTCCAAGGCATTACTGCGTTCGGCAAAGTTTGCTGGCGAGCTGAAAAAGGCGGATGCCCTGGGCTTTCGCGCGGCGCATGCCGAGATTGATTTTCCTGCGGTGATGGAGCGTGTGCAGCGGGTTATCAGCGATATCGAGCCCCATGACTCAGTGGAGCGTTACACTGGTCTGGGCGTTGAGGTGATTACCGGTGAGGCGAAAATTACTTCGCCGTGGACTGTTGAAGTCAATGGCCAGACGCTGAGTGCCCGCAGCATGATTATTGCCGCTGGCGCACGGCCTCTGGTGCCCAATATTCCGGGCCTCGATCAAGTTCAGATGTACACCTCCGACACCATCTGGAATTTGCGTCAGCAACCGCGATGGATGTTGGTATTAGGCGGCGGCCCAATCGGCTGTGAGCTGGCCCAAGCTTTCCAGCGCCTGGGCTGTCAGGTGATTCAGGTCGAACTGGCTGACCGTTTGCTGCCGCGCGAAGATGCGGATGCCAGCGAGCAAGTATTCAACAGCCTGTGTAACGATGGTGTTGATGTGCGCTTGTTGCATAAAGCCGAGCGTTTCGAGCTGGTCGACGGTGAACAACGCATGGTTGCGCGGCGCATGGATACCGGTGAGGAAGTCACCATCGCCTTTGACTGCCTGCTGATGGCGTTGGGGCGTGTGGCAAATGTCAGCGGTTATGGCGCTGAAGACCTCGAATTGACGGTACGTCCAAACGGTACGCTGGAAACCGACGAATACCTCGCCACGCGCTTCCCCAACATTTATGCGGTGGGCGATGTAACCGGGCCATACCAGTTCACCCACGTGGCTGCGCATCAGGCCTGGTACGCGGCTGTAAACTCGCTGTTTAGCGGCTTCAAGCGGTTCAAGGTGGATTACCGGGTAATTCCGTATTGCACCTTCACATCTCCTGAAATCGCGCGGGTGGGTTTATCTGAGACTGAGGCGAAGGCGCAGGACATCGCCTATGAAGTTACCCGATACGAGATTGATGATCTGGACCGGGCAATTGCCGATGAAGCCGCCCATGGCTTTGTCAAAGTGCTTACCGAGCCCGGCAAGGATCGCATCCTTGGTGTGAGTATTGTTGGTGAGCATGCTGGTGAGTTGCTGGCTGAATACGTGTTGGCGATGAAGCACAACCTGGGGTTGAACAAGATCCTTGGCACCACGCACAGCTATCCAACCATGGCTGAGGCAAACAAGTATGCGGCAGGCGAGTGGAAGCGTGCCCATGCGCCGCAAGGCCTGTTGCGCTGGGTTGAGAAATTCCATGGCTGGAGGCGCGGTTGAAACGCTTGCCAAGCATGCTGGTGCTGGCCTGTGCCTTGGCGCAGGTCGCCGTGGCACAGGCAGAGAATCAGTTGCAGGCATGGACCTCCGGCCCGCCTGCAGGTGATTGGTCGGCACCTTGGCGGTTGGCCGATATTCCCAAGCTCAAGCCCTCGAGCCGCACCTTGGAGGCTCAGGATGGGCGCAAGGTTCTGCATATCAAGGCTGATGCCGCCGCGGGCGGTTTGCTGCACCCGCTGGACCTTGCCGGCGATAAGCCCTGGATATTGAGTTGGCAGTGGCGCACGGAAAAACGTTTGAGCAAAGCGGCATTTGCCACCCGTGACGGTGATGATTACGCCGCGCGGGTGTATGTGCTGCTGGACTATCCGCTGGATGATCTACCCTTTTTGACCCGGCAAAAGATCCGTTTGGCGCGAACTTTTTATGACCCGGAGCTGCCCGCTGCCACACTGGCTTATGTGTGGGATAACAAGGCGGCGCCCGGTACGCATGCGCGCAGCGCCTATACCGACCAAGTCGAGATGAAGGTATTGCGCGGTCCGCAAGCGCCGTTGGCGACCTGGCTTGATGAGAAGCGTGACCTGCGCGCCGATGCAATTGCTGCTTTTGGCGCGGCGCCGCAACGGATTATCGGCGTGGTGTTTGCTGCTGATAGCGATAATACCGGTGAGTCGGCTGAAAGTTATTTTGCTGCGCCGACCTTGGACTTACAGGCGAAATAAACAACACAGCGGCCTCGGCCGCTGTGTCTTGGTTGAGCAGCCTAGGCCGTTTGTGCGCTTGAATCTTCCTGGGCTTGGTCCTTGCGCTGCCAGCGGTTTGCGCGGCTGAAGGTGCCGAAGTCGTTAAAGCGTACACCTGCTTCTCGCATCACCTTGTGGGCGAAAGGGACGCTCAGTTGGCGAATATAGAAGGGCTCCTTGACCGCGAAATGATGGATGGCGTGGCTGCTGCCAAAGTTGAAGCAGAATGCTTGTAGCGGCCACAGCCACCAAGGGTTGAGCACCTGGGTTTGCTGGATCACATTGCCCGGCTCGACATCGCCGTAATAGTGCATGTTGGAGCTGACAAAATGCAGGCAGAAGGTGCGCAGAACATTGGGGCCGACCAGTACCACCACCGCAATATTTACCGCATTGAAGAACTGCAAGGTGCTGCTCGACCAGTCGATCGGCATGCCCAGGCCACGGCAGAGGAGGTCAATAGCGTGGAAGCCGAGAAACAGATACCAGGTTCCCCAGTTGAGCAATGCCAGCGGTGCATAAACCAGCAATGAACGCTTGATGATTTTCCCGCGAATTTCAGCGCTAGGTGCGCGAACCGCACGAATAACGGTGGACATGACGTTATCGCCCACCATCAGCAAGCGTGCCAGACCCCAAGGCTCGCCATTGGTGATGGCGCGCTCTTCGATGTCTTGCTCGGTGCCTGAAACCTTATGATGATTAAGGTGCAGGTGGCGTCTGACCCAGGGGTTGATCGTGCTTGGCCGCGCCAGCCATACCAGCGCCATCATCAGGTTGTGGGGAATGCGCTGCTTGCGAAAGTACATCGAGTGAATCAGGTCGTGTTCAAGTTCGTGGGTCAAAGATGCTAGAAAAGCATTCAGTAACAGACATGCCCACCACGGCATATAGCCGGCCATGTACAGTGCTGCAGAGCCGATCATGCCCAGCAGGGCAAAGGCTAAAATGCTGGCGCCCAACGCATCTTGATGCAATAAAATTGGAAAGCGCTGGCGCAGTTCAAC
The DNA here is from genome assembly GCF_963970595.1 of Pseudomonas sp. RL_15y_Pfl2_60. NCBI lineage: Bacteria > Pseudomonadati > Pseudomonadota > Gammaproteobacteria > Pseudomonadales > Pseudomonadaceae > Pseudomonas > Pseudomonas sp. RL_15y_Pfl2_60. The sequence continues at coordinate 105,013 of NZ_CAXAOE010000005.1, forward strand.
GCCGTGGGCCAGCACTGTTTGGCGAATATGCGCTGATCGTTGCTGATCATTCATGGTGTCAACGCTTGCAGAATCGTTGGACATAACCCCATCCTCTTAATTATCGGCTGCAAAACCTTATGGTGAGTGCCATAACCATGCGTCATTTGTTATGTATGTGCCCAACCGAGTACGCCAACCTGTTGACTGGATGCGCCAACTTGCATGACCAATGAAGCGACGACTTTAGCCAGCTGGACCCGCGCCCTGCGTAAGCAGCTGGATGCGCTGGGCCTTGATAGTGAGCAGCTGTGCCAGCAAGCAGGCTTTGCGCCTGGCGCGCTGGACGATCCCAATGGACGTTGTCCGCTGTCGGTTACCACCCGGCTTTGGCAGTTGGCTGTCGAGGCCAGCGGGGACCCTGCGTTGGGCCTCAAGACCTCGCAGTTTGTCAGCCCAACCACCTTTCATGCTTTGGGTTATGCGCTGATAGCCAGTTGCAGCATGCGCGAAATGTTCGAGCGCACGGTCAGGTATTACCAGGTCATCAGTGATGTGATGGAGCTTGAGCTTCGCGAATGCGCCGATTGCTATGAGTTTTGCTTTCGCACAGCCCCTGGCAGCCAGCCTCCCGCCGCCGAAGCCCTCGATGCTTTTGCGGCCATCTATGTGCGCAGTTGCCGTAATCGACTGGGCCGCGATTTTGCGCCGCTGGCGGTGTATCTACAGCGGCCAGAGCCTGAAGATAGCCAGCCCTGGCATGCGGTGTTTCGTGCGCCCTTGGTGTTTTCGGCAGCCGAAAATCTATTGCGTTTTGCCAAGCCAGAATTTGAGCAACCGCTTGATGATGGTAACCCTGAACTGGCCGAGCACAACGAAGTGGCGCTCAAGCGTAACCTGGAGCAACTGCAGGCCCCGATCTGGATACGTAAGGTACGTGCTCGTCTGGAGGCGCAGTTGCCAGAGGGTGAGCCCTCGGCGGAACGCATTGCCCAAGCCCTGCACCTGAGCTTGCGCAGCCTGCAACGGCATTTGGCCGATGAAGGAACAAGTTATGAAGCCGTGTTGGCGCAAACGCGCCAGGCATTGGCCTTAGAGCACATGCGCGAGGGCAATTGCTCTATTAGCGAGATAGCCTACTTGCTCGGTTTTTCGGATGTCAGCAGCTTTAGTCGCGCCTTCAAACGCTGGACCGGACAAACGCCGAGCCAATACCGTGAGACTTTCAAGGAAGACTAGAACGCGTTATGAGTGATTACGATTTAATTTTGGTCGGTGCAGGCCATGCGCATCTTGGCGTGTTGCGTCGCTGGGCCATGCTTGAGCGTCCGTCTGGACGTATCGCCTTGGTCAGCGCCGACACCCATGCCTGGTATTCGGGCATGCTCCCCGGATTGTTGGCGGGTCGTTATTCGGCACAGGATTGCAGTGTTGAACTGCAACCGATCTGCCGCGCCGCCAAGGTCGAGTTAATTACCGCGCAGGTCGAATCCCTCTCGGCGGAACAGCGCCAGTTGCAACTCAGCGATGGTCGCCAGTTGAGTGCCAACTGGCTGTCACTCAATGTTGGTGGCCAGGTTGCGCCGTTGACGCAACAAGGCGATGCCATGCAGTGCCTGGCGATCAAACCCTTTGCGCCATTCCTGGCGCGTTGGCAGGCCTGGCAGCATTCGCCAAAACCCATTGCCATTGTCGGCGGCGGTGCTGCGGGTGTTGAGCTGGCGTTGGCGCTTGCCGACAAAGTGCCGCAGTTGTCACTGTTCTGCGCGGGCAAACTGCTCGCAGGCCATAACCCGGGTTTGCATTTGCGGGCGATAGGCGCGTTGCGCCAGCGCCGAGTGCGTCTGCGTGAATACAGCCCGATCAGCCGCGTTGAAGATGACCAGTTATTCAGTCAGGACGAATTGGTCTGGCGGGGCGAGCGGGTGTTGCTGGCAACGGGCGCGCAGGCTTTACCCTGGCTCGAAGAAAGTGGCCTGGCCTGTGATGCGCGTGGCTTTGTGCAGGTACTTTCCACGCTGCAGAGTCAGTCACATGGGCAAATCTTTGCTGCGGGCGATTGCGCCAGCTTGCCCGGCGCTTTCAAAAGCGGTGTTTATTCAGTGCGTCAGGGACCGGTATTGGCGAGCAATTTGATGGCCGCCTTGCATCAGCAGCCCTTGAAAAACTATCGCCCGCAAAAGCAGAGCCTGGCGTTGTTGGCCACGGGCGACGGTGGTGCGCTGTTGGCGTGGCGCGGTATCAGTGCCGGCGGGCAAGTCTATGGGCGCTGGAAGGATTACCTTGACCAAAGCTTTATCCGCCGACATCGGTTTTCAGGATGACCCGCCAGATTGTTTAGCCATAAATAATCTAAACATGTAAAAAATCTGCTTTAACAAACATTGTGCGCTGTGCGAGTCTTTGGTTCTATGAGTTCGCCAGCGCTTCTTTCCAAGCAGACTGTATTTGTCCCGTTGCTACGGGAGCGGCTCTGTTTTGCTGCAAACCGGGTGAACCCTCTCTTCCCAAAAATACTAGCCTTCTGGGCGCTTTGGCACTGCCGACATGCGCGCCCTCCGGATACAGCCCTTCCCGCGACGTGTTAATCGCTATGCGCTAGCGCATACACCGATTATCGACCTTCGGCAGTCGCCTGGCACTGCCGCGCTATTGCTTATCCGCTTGCCACATGGCAACTGACTTATTCGCGCTACTGCGCTATCGAGATCCCATGCAATTTGCTCCAGTGCAAGAAGCTGAAAAATTTCTAGCCGACAATCCTGATATCGAGATGTTCGAGCTGTTCATTCTTGACGCCAACGGTGTACCACGCGGCAAGCTGCTACACCGTGACGAGTTGCTCGCGGTGTACAAAACCGGGCGGCCGTTGCCAAGCACCATTCTCGGCTTGACCATGAATGGCGATGACGTTGAGGACTCGGGCCTGGTCTGGGAAGTGGGTGATATTGATTGTCGCGCCTATCCATTGTCCGGCAGCTTGACCCGCATGCCTTGGCGGCAGATTCCTACCGCGGCAGTGCAAGTCAGCATGCACCCGACTGAAGGCTTGCCGGCCACTGTCGCTGATCCAAGGCATCTGCTGGTGCAGGTGATCGAACGGCTGAAGGCGGACGGTTATTACCCGGTCATGGCCTGTGAGCTGGAATTTTATTTGCTCGATCAAAAGCGCGATGCCCAGGGTCGACCGCAACCGGCGCTGGATGTTGATGGTGGTCGTCCGCGTAGCACCCAGGTCTACGGTTTGCGTGAACTTGAGCAGATTGAACCCTTTCTAGCCGACCTCTACAGCGCCTGCAAGACCCAAGGTATCCCGGCGCGCACAGCCATCTCCGAATACGCACCGGGCCAGGTTGAAATCACGCTGGAGCATGGCGATGCGTTAGAGGCCATGGATCAAGCGGTTCGCTATAAGCGCATCGTTAAGGGGGTCGCCCACAAGCACGGCATGCAGGCCTGCTTTATGGCCAAGCCTTATGATCATCTGGCGGGCACTGGCATGCATATGCACGTCAGCCTGGCGGACGCACAGGGCAATAATCTCTATGCCAGCGAAGACCCGGCGGGCACGCCGCTGCTGGGAATGTCGGTGGCGGGCATGCTCAGTGCACTGCTCGATTCGCTGCTGTTGTTTTGCCCTAACGCCAACTCCTACCGCCGTTTCCAGGCCAATAGCTATGCGCCCCTGGCACCGACCTGGGGTGTGGATAACCGTACTGTCAGCATGCGTGTGCCGGGTGGTCCAGCCAATACACGCCATGTCGAACACCGTATTTGTGGTGCCGACGCCAACCCTTATCTGGCGGCTGCGGCGATTCTTGCCGCTATCCATCACGGGATTCGCCACGAGCTTGATCCGGGCGCCCCGGTCACGGGCAATGGTTATGCACAGGCTACAGAGCTGTTGCCAACGGACTGGTTGACCTCTTTGCACGCACTTGAAAACTCAAGCTGGGCGCGTGAGGCCCTCGGTAGCGAGTTTCTTGATGTGTATCTCGCGGTCAAGCGCGAAGAGCATCGCCAGTTTATGGCTGAAGTGGGTGAGCAAGACTGGCGCTGGTACCTGACGAACGCCTGAAGCCTGACAGCAAACCGTTTAACCAAGGATCTTGTATGAATGCTCGAGTAGATGTTGCTGCGCAGCGCTGTAAGTCGTATTACACGGCCACGCTTAATCAGGAAACCAATTACCCAAGCCTGCAAGGCCAGGTCAGTGTCGATGTGGTGATTATCGGGGGCGGCTTTACCGGCGTCGCCAGTGCGGTTGAGCTGGCTGAGCGCGGCCTGAAGGTTGCGATTGTCGAAGCCAAGAAAATTGGCTGGGGCGCAACCGGCCGTAACGGCGGCCAAGTCACCGGCAGTCTCTCGGGCGATGGCGCCATGCGCAAACAAATGCGCAAGAAGCTCGGTAGCGAGGTTGATGATTTCATCTGGGGCCTGCGCTGGCGCGGCCACGAGATTATCAAGCGGCGTGTGGATAAGTATTCGATCGCCTGTGATCTCAAATACGGCCACCTGCATGCAGCCTACAAGCCTGCGCACATGGATGACTTGAAGGCTGACTACGAGGAAGCCGTACGCCGTGGCATGGGTGATGAAGTGACCCTGCTTGACCGCAGTGCCGTGCGCAATCTTCTGGACAGCGACTTGTACTATGGCGCAATCAAGAACATGCGCAATATGCACCTGCATCCCCTGAACCTGTGTATCGGTGAAGCCAAGGCCGCTGAAAGCCTGGGCGCGCTGATTTTCGAGCATTCCGAGGTGCTGGAGATCATTCACGGCGATAAACCAGCCGTGGTGACCGCACAAGGCCGGGTCGATGCAAAGCAAGTGCTGCTGGCCGGCGATGTGTATCACCAGCTTGAGCCGAAAAAACTGAAGGGCATGATCTTCCCGGCCATGGGCGGAATTGTCACCACCGAGCCACTTGGTGAGCTGGCCGACCAGATCAACCCGCAAGACCTGGCCGTGTATGACTGCCGGTTTGTCCTCGACTATTTCCGCCTGACCGCAGACAAGCGCTTGTTGTTTGGTGGTGGCGCCAACTACTCTGGGCGCGACTCTCGTGACATCGCTGCCGAGTTGCGTCCGGGTATTGAGCAGACATTCCCTAAACTCAAAGGCGTTGATATCGATTTCCAGTGGAGTTGCGCCATGGGCATCGTGATTAACCGTATTCCGCAACTGGGCAAGCTTTCGGACAACGTCTGGTATTGCCAGGGCTATTCCGGCCATGGCATCGCCACGACGCATATCATGGGCGAAGTCATGGCCAATGCGTTGACCGGTACTTTGGAGAAGTTCGACACCTTTGCCGGTTGTTCGCACATTAAAGTGCCATTTGGCGATGTATTTGGTAACCCGATGCTGGCGGTCGGGATGTGGTATTACCAACTGCTTGAGAAGCTGCGCTGATTGGTCGTTGTCGGGTTATTATCGCTGCTGTAAATGCACCTGCAGCGGAGAATAATAATGAAAACCCTGGTCGATCACCTGGCGCAATACGCGGCTTATCACCGCGACCAGCGAAATATCATCAGCCACTTTGTCGGTATCCCGATGATCGTGCTGGCAGTGGCGGTTTTGTTGTCTCGTCCGGGTGTTGAGTGGCTTGGGCTTTGGTGGTCTGGCGCGGCGCTTGTGAGCCTTGTTGCTGCTGTGTTCTACCTTCGCCTTGACCTGCGCTTTGGCCTCGCCATGAGCATCGGGCTGCTGTTGTGTATCTGGGTCGGTGCGCTGCTGGCGCAGCAAAGTACGATGCTGTGGTTGAGCTCAGGGCTCGGCTTGTTTGTCGTGGGTTGGTTGATCCAGTTTGTTGGCCACTATTTTGAAGGCCGCAAACCTGCATTTGTTGACGATGTCATGGGCTTGGCAATCGGCCCGCTGTTTGTGGTGGCTGAAGCTGCGTTCTTGCTGGGGTTGCGCGCAGAGGTCGAGCAGCAGGTGGTCGACCGCGCCGGACCGGTAAGGCACAAGAGCGGCCAACAATCGATTTAACACCTGGCTGGACAACTTGCGTTGTCCAGCGTGCTACTGCGCCGCTACAGCAGGCGAGGCCTGCTCGCGCTCTATCCAGTTTTGCGTCAGCGTGCGCGAATGCCGGTCAACCGTAATGGGGGCAAAGGGCCTGCCTGACACACTCTGCAGGGTGTTGCTCTTGCTGTTCATGTCGGCCAGTGCGCTCTTCAGGTACTCCCAGCGAGCAGTAAGCCTGCCCAGCGCCGGATCATCGGTTAAGCCCGCCGCGTTGAGTTGTTGGTCAATCTTTGGCAGCAGCAGGCGTTCGTCCTGTCCCAGATAGGTATCAGGTTGCTCACGGGCAATTTCAAAGGTGCCCATGTAGGCGCGGCTGAGGTACTGCACTGCAAGGTATTCGACCTCGGCGGGCAGCTCATTGTCACTGCCTTGCGGCATTTGCCGTGCTTCATGCAGAAACTCGCGTAGAGCCTTGCTCAGTTCCTCTGGATATCGCCACGGCACGTTGTCTTCGTTGGGGCCATAGGAAACACCGTTACGCAACTGGGTAACAAGCGCTTGGCGCGTCGCCAGTAGGCCGTCGCTTGGCTGTGAAATGGCTTGCATGGCGCCGTTTAGAGCTTGCAGGTCTGCTTCCAGGCGCTGTTGATGCGTCTTCTGGAAGCCTTCACCGCGTAACAGAAGCAAGCTGCTGGTGGCGCGACAGGCGTACACCTGCGCAAGCTCGGCGGGGCTGAGCGCCGCAGCTGAGGTGCTTGCGGGGAAGCTCGCCGCGAGTGCAATCAAAAAAATAAAAGCATGAGTAATCATAAGCTTGGAACGCATTCCGGGGTGCTCCTTATTATTGTTGTGAGCAGTGCGGATAAGACTTTGCGCAGCAATACGCTAGGTATAGATTACTTTTCCTCGGGCGTTATGAAATTAACCAAAAGAGTGATTTTATCGACGATTGACCATCAGCCTTGCAGGTGCTGGCAACAACTGCCTGGGTATTAGGGCAGTGCCTTGGGGTCGGCGTTGTCGAGCGACTCATCGGATGCGTAGATGCACCGGTCGCGGCCGTTGCGCTTGGCCTGTAACAGGGCGGCATCTGCCCGGTTGAGGGTTTGCGAGTAGCTTTCATCGGCGCGGTGTTCTGCGACCCCGAAACTGGCGGACACGCTCAGCAACTCGGTGCTGACCCGCACGGCGAGGGCGCGCAGGCCGCTGCGTACGCGGTCGATAACCTGCGCGGCCGAATCCAGGTCAGTGTCGGGTAATAAAATCAGAAACTCTTCGCCACCCCAGCGCCCGCAAAGGTCGTAGCTGCGAACCTCGGCTTGTAATACCCGGGCGATTTCTTCGAGCATGCGGTCGCCGATATCGTGGCCCCAGTTGTCATTGATCTGCTTGAAGTGGTCGACATCAACCATCGCCAGGACAAAGGTCTTGTTCTGGCGTGTGGCCCGTGAAACTTCCTCCTTGAGCCGCTCAATCAACATACGGCGGTTGGCCAGGGCGGTCAGTGGGTCGCGGTTGGAGGCTTCTTTCAGAGCCAGGTTGAGGTCGCGCATCATCTGCTGGTAGCGGTCAGAAATGCGGGCGACCTTTTCCAGTTTGCGCAGTTGCTTGTGATAACGCTCGGACAACGACAAGTTCTGTTCGCGGGCCAGGGATTGATAGCCATCAGAGATGCGCGCAATGCGTTCGATTCGACCCAGGTGTTCAACATTCTGCTGGTGCAGGCGTTGCAGGGCATCGCGCAGCGGATGGTCCCTATACGCAGGATCAGCCAACAAGCTGTCTATCAAGCTATCCAGATCGCGCTCGCGGTTCATATGCTACTCATCAAGGGTACTGATAGTGAACGCAAATGTGCAGTCTTCGCGAAACTCTTCGGCGAGCTCCGCAACACGTTCGTTACGGCTGTCGTAAAGCCAGGTGACACTGACTTCCCGGCCCTGGTTGTGCGCCTCTTCAAGCAGGTCGAAGATATCCATCATGGCTTTGATCGAGCTGGTGTTGAGGTACAGCAGCTTTAGTTGTAGCGCCAGGGGCCGTGGTTCTTCTGCCAGGAAACGTTCAACCCACTGGATGACCTGGTCATACAGCTCGAATGAGTTTTCCGGGTAGGAATCGCCTTGCATTGCCAGGACGCCAGCTTGCCAGTCTCCATGAATGAAGGGTGTGGATTGCGTGCTGGCGATATTAAGTTCGCTCATGATTTTACTCTCAATATCCTTATTTCAAATAACGGCACTAAGGCTGAAAAAGAACCTGCCGTCTTGTTGCTCACGCAAGCTGGTACGCATAGGCGAGCTGGACTTGCGGGCAATATCCAGCAAGCCAAGACCAGCGCCGCTGCTGGCGCCATCTTCACGCGGTTTGCGTAGCTGTTCTTTGTAGGCGATTTTGAGTTGGGCTTTGTCCAGCGTAGATAACCGTGCGACAAAGTCGACTAATTCACGGCCGTCTTGCTCCGTCACCAGGTTGCCTGCCGATACTACATAGCGGCCCTCGTCATCGCGAGAAATGGCTACGGTAGCAGAGGCGTCTTGGTCGCTAAAGCCTTTCTGCGTGGCATAATGCCTGATGTTCTGGGTCATCTCGATGTAAACCGCAAATACGTCCATCGCCGCCGAAGGCTTGGCTTGCTCCGCCTGCAAGTAGTTACGCAAAGCATTGCCAATTTCCTCGATCAGGCTGCGTGATATCGGGCCATTGAAGCAGAGCATGACACGCTGCCGATTGTAGATTTCACGCATTGCAAGTAGATCTAACGATTCCATAGGCGCCCTTGTTATTGTCTGCTCTGGTGAACATGAGCGGAGCGTATCGCCCCATTCTTTCTCTTCAGCATTTCAATTTAGCAGTCAGCTGTTCTGATCGAAGCGAAAGCACAGCACAGTGATGTCATCACGTTGCGGTAACTCGCCTTGATATTCTGCGAGTTTTGTCGCAAAAAGCTCAGCCTGCTCGGCCAGCGGTAATTTCGCATGCTTTTGCAGCATAGCGGTGAATCGCTTGTTACCAAACCCGAAGCCATGTTCGCCGCCAGCCTGGTCCAGGAATCCGTCTGTGCACATGTAGTAGGTCCAGCCGGGCATCAATGCCAGCTCGATGTTCTGGTATTCACCTTTGCGCTTGTCACCCAAGGCCCTGCGGCCTCCGGGTAACTCTTGGATCGCTTCGCCGTCAGTGGCGAACAAGCCAATCTTGGCCCCGGCAAATAGCAATCTGTTGTGGCTGGGGTTGACCCAGACCAGACCGGCGTCCGTGTTGGTGGCCAACGCGCGGGACGATTGCGCATCGGCGAGCATGCCGCGTAGCGCGAGGTCTGTTTCGCGCAGAATCGCAGCGGGATCATCTGCGCCGGCCACACCAATGGCGTGGTCGATTGCGGCGCGGGCAAGCATGGTCATCAACGCGCCAGGGACACCGTGCCCTGCGCAATCAAATACACCAAGTAAATAGCCATCTTGGTGCTGGCGGTACACATAAAAGTCACCGCCGACCGTATCGCGCGGCTGCCAAAGCACAAACTGCTGCTGGCCCAGCGATGCACTGAGCTGACGGTCGGGCAGAATCGCGCGCTGGATCAGGCTCGCGTAATCAATTGAGTCATCAATTTTCTTATGCGCCGCGACCATTTCCCGATTCGCCTGCTCCAGCGCATGGGTTCGCTCCTGGACCTTGCCTTCCAACTCGCGGGTGTGCTGTAGCACCTGATCGGCCATGCTCGAAAAGGCTTGCGTCAACTCGCCTATTTCATCATCGCGCGCATCAGGCAGGGGCTCTTCATAATGCCCGGCAGCAATTGCCAGTGCCGAGCGCCGCAGCCCCTTGATTGGCCTCACCACCAAGCTTTCTACAGCGTAGGCAAACCCCAGCAAAAGCACGCCAAGCAATGCAACAAAGCTGATAAGCAGCAGCCACAGCCAGCGGCTATCGACTACATTGGCTGCTTGCAGATCAACCGAGGTCATGACGTACCACTTAAGTGGCTCGATGTAGGCAAGTGCCAGCAGTCGTGGCTTGCCGCTGACCATGGCATCCATGGTCTTGACTCGATTCGGCTCGGTTTGCGCCTGCAGCATGATCTGACGCATCAATTGACGGTCGTCGCGATTACTCAGGTACTCGAATATGTCATTGCTGTGTGGCGCATTGGCTTGCTTGGGCTGGGCTTGAATGATGCCGTCGTGATTGAACAGCATCGGCATCACACCTGGCTCGGTTTTGCTGAGCAGTTCATCAATAAAGGGTTTGAGGTTCAGCTCGCTGCCGGTGATACCGAGGAGTTTGTTTTGCGCGTTGCGTACGCGCACGTTGAAGCGGATCTTGCTGGCATTATCCTGCTCGTCGACCTCAATACCCAGGCTGTAGTCAGTTGGGTCATCGCGCAGGGCAAAGTACCAGGCGTCTTTTGGATCTGTTTCGCTAAGGGTGTAGCGGCGAATCTGGCTGACCGGGCTGCCTTCATCGTTGCGGTAAAGGTTCAGTGATGAGTCGACGATGATGAAATAGGATTTATCCAGAAAATCACTGCGAAAACCTTCAGCTTCATCAAAGAAACGCGTGCGGTGGACTGAGCTGCTTTCATTTTGCAGCCATTGCCGGGTGCTAAGTGAGTTAGCTAAGCGCTTGGACAGTGCCAGTTCCCGGCTCAAGGGCGCCGCGATTTGTTGACGATGCAAAAGGGTGAAGTTACGTGCGTAGGCTTCGCCAAAGTGGCCACGAATATCGCCAAGCGCACGCCAGCCAAACATCACGGCAGGAACCAGCGCAATAGCGCATGCAAGTAAAACTGCGAGCGCAGACTTACCCCGTAATCCCCATTTTACAGCCATACGCTATGTCCTTTAGCACGCAGCCTCTGTGGGCTTTACGTATAAATAAGTTGTGTGAGTTGTATGGCAGTCGATCGGCAAGTTTAAAGGCAGGCAGATGGCCGAAAATGCCTGTTTAAGTGCCCTAGATAACAGACAAACGATGCATTTGAGCAAAGATGCAACAGCTACTCGGATAAAACAAGGCTTCAGAGCAGGGCGGATTTTATTAAGCGATAGTGGCAAGTCGCCATGTTTTCCTTTTCTATCAAGCCAACTAAGGTTTGGAGAAAGTGGGCGGCTAGCTAGGCAGTACCGAGCAGTGAGACTGATTTGATCTGCAGCCAAACTTGTTGCTGCGGCAGGAGTTTGAGCCTGTCGAACGAGTAACGGGTGATTCTCGCTACGATGTGCTCTTCACCCACAGCAGCATGGACCAGCACCTGCGCTTGCTCCTCAAGCGAGACGATGCTGACGATTTGTGCCGGAATCAGGTTGAGAATACTGCTGTCATGGGCTTTTTGCAGGTTGATACTGACATCCCTGGCCTTGATCTTGACCCTCACCGGCTGGCCATTATCCAGCATGGTATGCGGCAGTTTCAGCACGCTATCGCAACCATTTAAACGGATGCTCAACAACCGGTAGCGCGAGTCAAAACCACTGACCTGGCCATCAACGACCGCTTCGGCATCGGCCTCGAAAATAAAGGGCAAGTCATCGCGCACCAGCGTCTGCTTCAGCGCCCCCGCCGCCTGCACCTTGCCGTCTTCGAGAACCACCAGATGATCAGCCAGGCGACCGATTTCATCTGCACTATGGCTGACGTATATCACCGGGATCTGCAGTTGCCCATGCAGCCGTTCCAGATAGGGCAGCACTTCAGATTTGCGCTTGGGATCGAGTGCGGCCAGAGGCTCATCCATCAGCAGCAGCTTGGGGCTGCACAACAGTGCGCGGGCGATTGCCACGCGTTGGCGTTCACCGCCAGACAGCTTGTCGGGCATGCGCTTTAACAGATGATCGATACCCAGCAGCTCGACGGCTTGCTGCAGAGGCACCTTGCGTAAGGTGCTGGCGACACGCTTCCAGCCGTATTGTAGGTTGCCCAGCACGCTTAAATGCGGGAACAGATTAGCGTCCTGAAACACGTAGCCAATCGCACGCTTATGGGGGGGCATGAACAGGCCGTTCTGGCTGTCTTGCCAAACCTCGCCATTGACCTTGAGGTAACCCTCTTGAGGTTTTTCCAGCCCGGCAATGCAGCGCAGGCAACTGGTTTTGCCTGATCCGGAGTGGCCAAAGAAGCCGCTGACACCTTTGCCCGGCAACTGTAGGTCAACATCCAGGGCAAAGCTCTCGTGGCTGAGCTTGAAGCGCGCCTGTATTGACCCTGACGCTGAATCTTGCGGCGGTAGGGGCTCACTCATGACTGCCAGCCTTGTTTTGCCTGGCGGCTGGAGTAGAGCGCGAGCAACACGACAAATGAAAACAGCAGCATTCCGCCAGCCAACCAATGGGCCTGCGCGTATTGCAGGGTTTCGACATGGTTATAGATTTGCACCGATACAACCTGGGTCTTGCCCGGGATATTGCCGCCAATCATCAGCACCACGCCAAACTCACCAACGGTGTGCGCGAAACCTAGAATCGAGGCAGTGATAAAGCCGGGTCGTGCCAGCGGTATGACCACGCTGAAGAATGTATCCAACTGACTGGCGCGCAACGTAGCAGCGGCTTCAAGCGGGGCGTTGCCTATCGACTCGAAGGCGTTTTGCAATGGCTGTACAACAAAGGGCAGGGAGTAGAACACCGAACCGATCACCAACCCGGTGAAGCTGAACGTCAAGATTCCCCAGCCCAGGCTTTCTGTGAGTTGTCCGATGTAGCCATTGGGACCCAGCGCAATCAGCAGGTAAAAGCCGATAACCGTGGGCGGTAAGACCAGCGGCAAGGCGACTATGGCGCCGATCGGGCGTTTCAACCATGAATCTGTCCGTGCCAGCCACCAGGCGATTGGCGTGCCGATCAGCAGTAATAGCACGGTGGTCAGCGATGCCAGTTCGAGGGTCAGCCAGATGGCGCTTAAGTCGTCGTTGCTCAGGGGCATTGCTCAGGCTCGGGGTTAAATCTTGTAGCCATAAGACTTGATGATCGCCTGGGCTTTAGGGCCTTTGAGGTAATCAGTCAGGGCTTTGGCCGCTGGGTTATTCGCGCCTTTCTTGAGGATCAGTGCGTCTTGCTTAATGGGTTGATAATAGGCGTCTGGCACTAGCCAGGCAGAGCCGCTGGTTATTTTGCCATCTTTATACACTTGCGACAGTGCAACAAAGCCCAGCTCGGCATTACCGGTGGAGACGAACTGCAGGGCTTGAGTGATGCTTTGGCCTTCAACGATCTTGTCCTTGAGGCTAGCGCTCAAGCCCAGTTTTTCTAAGGTTTCTGTGGCCGCACGGCCATATGGCGCGGCTTTGGGGTTAGCCATCGCCAAGTGCTTGAAGCCGTTCTGCTTGAGCACTGTACCTTGCTCATCGACGTAACCGGGCTTGGCTGACCACAGTACCAAGGCGCCAGTGGCGTAGGTAAAACGTGAGCCGGCAACGCTCTTGCCCGCCTGTTCAAGCTTGGCTGGGGTGCTGTCGTCAGCGCTGAAAAATACTTCAAATGGCGCTCCATTGTTGATCTGCGCGAACAGCTGCCCGGTTGCGCCGAATGCCGGGATAACCCTGTTGCCTGTGTCTTTCTCAAACTCTGCGGCGATCGCTTTGAGTGGGGCGGTGAAGTTGGCTGCAACCGCGACATTAACGTCTGCGGCGAAGCTATGGCTACTTACCACGCTGGTAACGAGGAGGGCGCAAAAGGCTTTGAGGCGATGACGAAACATGGGTTTCCCCTGGGTTTTGGTTGTCGTTATATGTTTTTCTATATAGCGGTAGGCGAAGAACTGCCTACGCAACTCGGCGTTTCTACAGTTAGCTTATACCGTTATATTCAAAAATATACAGCGATTTTCAGAAAGTGAGCGCCAATTATCAAGGCGGCCAATACGCCAAACCACGCACAGCGGCTTGATGTTTGGTCACCTTAGCTTCATCAGCCTGTCACCTTCGGATGAATAAATTATCAGCCAGAACGATCTCCCCGTTTTTGGGGCACTGCGCTTAAGTCTGGAGGGATACAAATGGCTGGCTCCCCAACATCGAGTAACGTCTTAGTGACTCCGGCAGGGGGTATCTCGAAAATCAGTCTGGTTTTCGCTGCGATGCTCATAGCGGTCACCTTGTATTTCATGGTTTGGGGGCTGGAGTACACCCACAGCAACTATGCGCTGCTGTTCATCCTGGCGACTTTGTTTGGCATCTTCATGGCCTTCAACATTGGCGGTAACGATGTCGCCAACTCCTTTGGTACCAGCGTTGGTGCGGGCACCTTGAGCATACGCCAGGCGCTGATGGTAGCGGCGGTATTCGAGGTCAGCGGCGCGGTAATCGCTGGCGGTGAAGTGACCTCAACCATACGTGGCGGCATTGTTGATCTGGGCGCCATGGCAGTCTCGCCGATGGACTTTGTCTACATCATGATGTCGGCGCTGATTGCAGCGGGTATATGGCTGCTGTACGCGACCAAGAAGGGCTATCCCGTCTCCACCACCCACTCGATTATTGGTGCGATCGTCGGTAGTTCGATCACCTTGGGCATCCTGCTCAACGGTACTGATACGGCGCTGGCGTTGGTGCAGTGGGACAAAATCGGCCAAATCGCGATTTCATGGGTGCTGTCGCCTCTACTCGGTGGCGTCGTGGCCTACCTGCTGTACGCGCAGATTAAAAAATACATCCTCACTTACAACGATGAGGCGGAAAGCCAGATAAGGCAGATCCGAGAAGAGAAGCGCAACCACCAGCGCCGGCACAAAGAGGCATTCGAGCGGTTGTCTGAGATCCAGAAGATTTCCTACACCCACGCCATGACGCGCGACATGCAGGTAATCAACGACCGCGATTTTCAAGCCGAAGACCTTGAGTCCGATTACTACCGCGACCTGCAGAAAATCGAGAACAAGCGTGGCCAGCTACGTACCCATAATGCACTGGAAACCTGGGTGCCGGTGATTGCCGCGCTTGGTGCGGTGATCATTTCATCCATGTTGCTGTTCAAAGGCTTGAAGAACATGCACCTGGGCCTGAGCACCCTTAACAGCTACTTGATCATGGTGATGATTGGTGCGCTGGTCTGGCTGGCGACTTTTATCTTTGCCAAGACCCTGAAGGACGAGTCGCTGAGCCGGGCGACCTTTGTCATGTTCAGCTGGATGCAGGTTTTTACCGCTTGTGGCTTTGCCTTCAGTCATGGCTCCAACGATATCGCCAATGCGATCGGGCCGTTTGTGGCGATTCTGGAAGTATTGCGCACCGGCGCTATCGGTTCAGAAGCAGCCATTCCGACGGCGGCGATGGTTACTTTTGGTGTCGCCTTGATCGCTGGCTTATGGTTTATCGGCAAAGAGGTGATTCAAACCGTGGGCCACAACCTCACTGCGTTGCATCCCGCCTCGGGGTTTTCCGCTGAGCTTGCGGCGGCAGCCGTGGTGATGCTGGCATCGGTGATGGGGCTGCCGGTATCAAGCACGCATATTCTGATTGGTGCGGTGCTGGGCATTGGCCTGGTCAACCGGCAAACCAACTGGTCGTTGATGAAGCCCATTGCCCTGGCCTGGGTGATTACCTTGCCTGCTGCGGCAGTGCTTGCCGCCGTTGCCTTCCTTGCCCTGCGCAGCCTCTTCTGATGCGGACTTAACCCGAGGATCTGTCATGACCGATAACGCGAACCTGGATTTTGCCGAGCAGGCCTCTCGCTTGCATGCCGATATCCTCGACAGTTTCGATGAAGAGCTGGAAATGGAGTTCGACGATGTTCGCCTTGATCCTGTGCTCAAGGAGTTGGGGCACGTGGCACCGGTGGATATGGACCGGCGCCTGTACTTGCGTGAACTGCTGCGTTTGCAGTCCGAACTGGTTAAGTTGCAGGAATGGGTCGTCGAGCAGAAACTCAAGGTCGTGGTGCTGTTCGAGGGGCGTGACGCAGCAGGAAAGGGCGGTGCTATCAAGCGCATTACCCAACGCTTGAACCCGCGCGTATGCCGGGTTGCAGCCTTGCCAGCGCCCAGTGAACGGGAGCGCAGCCAATGGTATTTCCAGCGCTATGTCGCGCATTTGCCCGCCGCTGGCGAGATGGTCCTGTTTGACCGCAGTTGGTACAACCGCGCGGGTGTCGAGCGGGTCATGGGGTTTTGCAGTGATGCTGAATACGAAGAGTTCTACCGCAGCGTGCCTGAATTTGAACGCATGCTGATCCGCTCGGGCATCATCTTGGTCAAATACTGGTTCTCGATCACCGATGAGGAGCAATACCGACGCTTTTTGATGCGCATCCATGATCCGCTCAAACAGTGGAAACTATCGCCCATGGACCTGGAGTCGCGCCGCCGCTGGGAAGATTACACCCGGGCCAAGGAAGAAATGCTCTCGCGCACCCACACCGAACAAGCGCCGTGGTGGATAGTCGAGGCTGACGACAAAAAGCGTGCACGGCTTAATTGCATCCAGCATTTGCTGATGCAAATCCCATACGGCCAGACCAAGCAACCGGAAGTTGTGTTGCCTGCACGGGTATATAATGCAGATTATCTGCGCTCGCCTGTTCCACAACAGATGCTGGTGCCTCAGTTCTTCTGAGGCGTTTCTTAGGGTGCCTTGCCACTGTCTATTGCGGTGGTGGGCCGGTCTACTATCAGTGGCTCTATGTCTTGTTCAACACCCCAAGGCCAAGCGCCACAATCTGTCAGTTTGTTCGACGCCTTCCGCTTTTGGCTGAAACTGGGGCTGATCAGCTTTGGCGGTCCGGCCGGGCAAATTTCGATCATGCATGAAGAGCTTGTGGTACGCCGTCGCTGGTTGTCTGAGCGACGATTCCTGCATGCTCTGAACTATTGCATGATGCTGCCCGGGCCAGAAGCGCAACAGTTGGCGACCTACATCGGCTGGCTCATGCACCGCACCTGGGGCGGGATTATTGCGGGCGCTTTATTCATCCTGCCTTCGTTGCTTATCCTCATCGCATTGTCGTGGCTATACATCGCCTTCGGCGACCAACGGCTGGTTGAAGGGCTGTTCTACGGGATAAAACCGGCGGTCACGGCAATTGTGATTCAAGCGACCTACCGTATTGGCTCCCGGACGCTAACCAACCCTGCGCTTTGGTTGATCGCCATTGCTGCGTTTGTGGCGATTTTTGCCCTTGAGGTCGCTTTTCCGCTGATCGTCCTGGCTGCAGCGCTGACTGGCTATTTTGCCGGGCGTATCTGGCCTCACTGGTTTAGCGGCCCAACCCATGCCGACACGCTCAACCCGGCTGCTTCAGGCGCGTTGATTGATGACCATACTCCAACACCAGCCCATGCGCGTTTTACCCTGACTGGCCTGATCAAGTTGCTCTTGGTGGGAGCTTTGCTCTGGTTGCTGCCGATGGCGTCACTGATGCTGGCGTTTGGTTGGGATGGCACGCTGACGCAGATGGCCTGGTTCTTCACCAAGGCCGCGCTGCTGACCTTTGGTGGCGCCTATGCAGTGTTGCCCTATGTCTATCAAGGCGCGATCACGCAGTATGGCTGGCTGACGCCAGCACAGATGATTGATGGCTTGGCGCTGGGTGAAACCACGCCGGGGCCACTGATTATGGTCGTTGCCTTCGTGGGTTTTATTGGGGCTTATGTGCAGCAGGTATTTGGCCCAGACCAGATGTTTCTGGCTGGAGCGGTGGCGGCAGTGTTAGTCAGCTGGTTTACCTTTTTGCCCTCGTTCTTATTTATCCTGGCGGGCGGGCCGTTGGTGGAGTCGACCCACAATCAACTGAAATTTACTGCGCCGTTGACGGCGATCACCGCGGCGGTGGTTGGGGTTATTCTCAATCTGGCGTTGTTTTTCGCCTATCACGTCCTCTGGCCGCAAGGCTTGAACGCAGCCTTTGACTGGCCCTCGGCGCTAATTACCATGGCTGCGGCTGTGGCTTTGTTGCGCTATAAGCGTGGGGTTATTCAGGTGATTGCGCTGAGTGCCTGTTGTGGCTTGCTGGTGCATTTATTTCGCGCCAGTTGATTACTCAAGCAAATTAGCAGTGGCTTTGTCCTCGATTGCGCAGGATCATCAACCGACAGCCATCTTATTCGCAGGGAGAGTTTCTGATGACTAGCGCCACCCTCGCTAACCTGTGCAGAACGCTCTGGATCAGCTGTTGTATTGCCATTATTCCGCTTAGCGCGTCAGCCAGTTGGCGCAATGTTTTGCCTGATGCTGAGTTGGTTGGCCAAGGTGATTTGCGCATCTGGGGCTTTCGCATCTATACGGCCCGGCTGTGGAGCGCCCAGCAGCCTTTTGATGGCAGCAAACCCTTTGCCCTTGAGTTGATTTATCACCGCGAAATCAGTCGCCAAGAGTTTGTTGACGCCAGCCTTGATGAAATACGCCGCACATCCGCAGGTCGGGTCAGTGAGTCGCAGTTGCAGGCCTGGCGCAGCGAAATGCAGCGTGCTTTCGTCGATGTCCAGGAAGGTCAGCGTATCACCGGGGTTAATTTGACCCAAAGCAGTCAGTTCTACGTTGATGGCCGCTTGCATCATGAAGTGCGTGACAGTGCCTTTACCAAGGCATTCTTTGCCATTTGGCTGGATCCGAAAACCCGTGACCCTGGGTTACGAAAGCAGTTACTTGGCAGCCGTTGATGGTGCCCAAATAGCGCTTCCCGGATACCGCAAAATAGTCAGTTTCCAGCGCCAGGCACTCTGCCCAGGTTGACCGGTCGTCAATTCGCTGACTTGCTCGATTGTCGACCAATATGGGCGAGCAGCCCGCAAACCCGCGGGTTATCAAGGGTTTTTTGCGATAACCCGGCCAGTAGCGGTAGCGCTTGCGGTCCCGTAACATTCGTATGCAAAAGTCCGTCTGGTTTTCTGCATTTAGTTAGACATAATGCAGCACGGTGCACTTACCTTCAGAGAGGTTCTCTAACGCATGTGGTACAACGGTATTCTTGACTTGTCGGTCTGGCAACTGATCGCGGTCACTCTGCTGATGACGCATATTACGATCGTCAGCGTAACGGTGTATCTGCACCGTTACTCAGCGCACCGTGCTCTTGAACTGCACCCCGCGCTCAAGCACTTCTTCCGCTTCTGGCTGTGGCTGACCACGGCGCAGAACACCCGTGAGTGGACGGCTATCCACCGCAAGCACCACGCCAAGTGTGAAACCGTAGATGACCCGCATAGCCCGGTAATTAAGGGGTTGAGCACTGTATTGCGCAAGGGCGCCGAGTTGTATGCCGAGGAAGCGGACAACCCGGAAACGCTGCGTATTTACGGTAAGAATTGCCCGGAAGACTGGATCGAGCGGAATCTGTACTCACGTTTCCGCCTGGGCGGCGTGGCGATCATGGCGGTTATCGATTTGGCATTGTTCGGTGCGGCCGGTATTACTGTCTGGGCTGTACAGATGATGTGGATCCCGGTGTGGGCGGCAGGTGTGATCAATGGCCTTGGCCATGCAGTTGGCTACCGTAACTTCGAATGCCGTGATGCTGCGACCAACCTTGTACCCTGGGGGATTCTGATTGGCGGCGAAGAGCTGCATAACAATCACCATACCTATCCAAACTCGGCCAAGCTCTCGGTGCGCAAGTGGGAATTTGACATGGGTTGGGCATGGATCAAGCTATTCAGCTTTTTCGGATTGGCCAAGGTCCAGCGTGTCGCGCCTATTGCGCACCGTGTTGAAGGCAAGCACAGCCTCGATATGGATACCGCGATGGCGATTCTCAACAACCGTTTCCAGATCATGGCGCAGTATCGCAAGCTGGTGATCGCCCCATTGGTCAAGCAAGAACTGGCCAAGGCCGACGCATCGGTGCGCGACCGTTTCCACCGGGCCAAGCGTTTGCTGTCACGTGAGACCAGCCTGCTCAATGATCAGCACCAGCTGCGCATTGACGCGATGCTTGAGCAGAGCCAAGCGCTGAAAGTGATTTATGAAAAGCGCTTGGCGTTGCAGTTGATCTGGGCTAAAACCAGTTCTAACGGCCACGAAATGCTCGAAGCGATCAAGCATTGGGTGCATGACGCCGAAGTCAGTGGTATCCAATCGTTGCGTGACTTTGCGGCGCAGTTGAAAACCTACTCGCTGCGGCCAACTGCCAGCGTTTAACCTGCTCGTTCGTCTAAAAAGCCCGCCAATTGGCGGGCTTTTTGGTTTTATTAGAACTAAGTAACAAGTTTTATCTCTTATCTAGGCCTTTACTAGTACAACCCCGGGCTAGGAATACCTCCATGGATGAGAATAGTCGTCTGCCGACAGAGCTTGAAGAGTTAACGCTGGCCTTGTTGCACAGCCGTTCAGAGGTCACGCGCCTGCGCGAACGTGAGCAACTGATCAGCTCATTATTGGGCAGTATCAACGCCGTGGTCTGGGCGCTTGATTGGAATACGCAAAAAGTCATTTACGTCAGTCCGGCATACGAGGTCGTATTTGGCCGTCCTGCGGCTTCACTGATGGCGGACTATGGTGAGTGGCGCAACTCGATCTACCCCGATGATGTCGAGTACGCCGCCAATAGCCTGGCTAAGGTGCTGCAAACCGGTTCTGTCGAGTCACGCGAATATCGGATCATTCGTGCAGACGGGCAACTGCGCTGGCTTAGCGACAAGTGCTTTATGGGCCGTTTGAGTCATGAGGGTGACGCAAAGGTCGTTGTCGGGATTGCCGAAGACATCACCGAGAAGAAGCAGCTTGAAGGTGAGTTGCAGCGCTTGGCCACCACTGATGTGCTGACGGAGAGCAGTAATCGCCGGCACTTTTTCGAGTGTGCCCAGAAAGAATTCGAGCATGCGCGCAAGTTCGGTACGCCGTTGTCATTCTTGTTGCTTGATATCGATAACTTCAAGCAAATCAATGACCAGTACGGGCACCAGATGGGCGATGAGGTACTGCGCAGGATGGCCGCTTGCGGCGTCTCGGTATTGCGCCGGGGCGATTTGTTCGGGCGCGTTGGTGGTGAAGAGTTCGCTGCGTTATTCCCAGGTTGCGAGACGGCCTTGGCCAAGCAAATTGCCGAACGCCTGCAGCGTGAGATCAAGCAGCTGCGCTTCAATCATGCAGATATCCAGTTTGGCGTCACTGTTAGTCAGGGGCTGACCAGCATCAATAGTGCAGATTTGACCTTGGACAGCTTGTTTGCCCGCGCAGATGAGGCGATGTACAAAGCCAAAAATCAAGGCAAGGATCAGGTCGTCATAGGTTGATTGTCATGCTGGTAATTAACCTGAACCGAGCTGGCGGTATTCCGCCTAACTTTAGGTTGGGCTAGGCGAGAAAGCGCCCATGCTGGTGGCTCCCTGTTGATTTTGCATGAATTAAAACCATATAACTATATGATTTATAAGGTTTTTAATATTTTATTAAATAATTGGCACAAAATCTGTAACGACAGCTTCATAAGTGAGTCCGGCGCCTTTTGCCGGCTGACAATAAAAATGAAGAGACCTGTGCCATGAAGAATTTCTGTCTGTCGCAAAAACTGCTCTGTAGCACACTGATATTCAGGCCCGCAGCCTTAATCCCCTAATTTTTAAGTCCTACCGCTAACGCTTTGCTGGCGCCTATCCGGCTGCCTGCGCGTTGCTGTGTGGACTTGGCAAGGATTCGGCATGCGTGGCGTCTTTATCCCTGAACGGTGTGCGTGTGTTGATGTGTGTCCCTATAACACTGGAGTAAACCATAATGAGAAAAACCTCCTTGGCGCTGGCCGTAACTGCCAGCACTTTGGGCTTGTCCTTGAGCCAAACTGCCCACGCTGAGTTTCTGAAAGACAGCACGGCAACTCTTGAGGCGCGCAACTTCTACTTCAACCGTGATTTCCGCGATTCGGGTGCGCCCCAGTCGAAGTCAGAAGAGTGGGCTCAAGGCTTCATCCTGCGTGCAAACTCGGGTTATACCGACGGCACAGTAGGTTTTGGTGTTGATGCGATTGGCACCTTCGGTTTCAAGTTGGACTCGGGCGACGGCACCGCAGGTAGCGGTTTGCTGGTTCCAGATCGCTCATCTGGCGGTTCGCAGGACACTTCCTCGGGCCTGGCTGTTGCCGGTAAAGCCAAGATCTCCAAGACCGTATTGAAGATCGGCAGCCTGCAGTACAAGAACCAGGCAATCGCGTCGAGCGATGGTCGCCTGTTGCCGCAGGTGTTCAGCGGTGGCCAACTGGTTTCGCAAGAAATCGAAGGCCTGACCCTTGATGCTGCGCATATCCGTGAAGTTAACAACCGTAACTCCAATGACTACGAAGACATCACGGTCACCAGCGGCAAGACCCGTGGTATCGCGGTAACTGGCAGCGGCACGACCGACTCATTTGACTACATCGGCGGTACCTATAAGGTCACCAAAGAGCTGACAGCAGGCTACTACTACTCCAACCTGGAAGACTTCTATAAGCAGAACTCTTTCAACTTGGTGCATGTATGGCCGGTTGCTGAAGGCCAGACCCTGAAGACCGATGTGCGCTATGCACACTCGACTGATGACGGTCGCAGCACTATCGACAACGATGCTTACGGCATCATGACCACTTACAGTGTCAGCGGTCACAGCTTTGGCTTGGGTTATCAGAGCATGACCGGCGACAGCGGCTTTGCCTATGTCGGCAATACTGATCCGTTCCTGGTCAACTATGTTCAGATCAGCGATTTTGCCAACAAGGACGAAAAGTCTTGGCAAGCGCGTTACGACTTTAACTTTGCCTCCATTGGCATCCCGGGCCTGACCTTCATGACTCGCTACCTCAGCGGCGATAATGTTGATCTGGCTACCGCCAACGCTAGCGAAGGCAAAGAGTGGGAGCGCGATACCGAGTTGATGTACGTGTTCCAGGAAGGCGCCTTGAAGAACCTGGGCGTGCGCTGGCGTAATGCAGCGGTGCGCTCGAACTTCGCCAAGGACATCGACGAGAACCGTCTGATCGTGAGCTACACCCTGCCATTGCTGTAAGGGTGAGCAACGTTCTATAGCAACAAAAAAGCCCGGCTCTGGATACAGATGCCGGGCTTTTTTTGCAGCTCTAACTGCCGGGGTTATCGCGTCTGTGGAGCAGGTTGTTGCTGGGTGATGCAGTGGATATTGCCGCCGCCGAGCAAGATTTCACGGCCGGGCACCATCACTACGCGGTGCTCTGGGAACACCCGGCCAAGAATGGCTTTGGCTTCTTCATCTCGCGGATCATCAAAGCTGGGTGCAATGATGCCGCCGTTGACGATCAGGAAGTTCACGTAAGAGCCTGCAAGGCGTGACTCGGGGTGACGATCTTGTGAGCCATCAGCCAAATCCACGCCAGCGCATTCTTCATCAGTTGCGTACATCGGCCCCGGAATTGGCATCTTATGCACAACCAGTTTGCGGCCTTTGGCGTCTAGGGTGTTTTCCAGCACCTGCATGGCTTTCTGGCAGCGAGGGTAATTGGGGTTTTGCTCGTCATCGGTCCAGGCCAGCATGACTTCGCCGGGGCGCACGTAGCAGCAAAAATTATCAACGTGGCCATCGGTTTCATCGTTGTACAAGCCGTCCGGCAACCAGATGACCTTATCAATTGCCAGGTGTTGGCCGAGCAAGGCTTCAGTCTGTTCACGGGTCATGTGCGGGTTACGGTTAGGGTTGAGCAGGCATTCCTCTGTGGTGATCAGGGTGCCTTCGCCATCAACGTGAATCGAGCCGCCTTCAAGGACAAAACCTTCGGTGCGATAACGTGCGCAGCTTTCGATCTGCAGGATCTTGCTGGCCACTTGGTCATCACGGTTCCAGGGGGCATACAAACCGCCGTTGAAACCGCCCCAGGCGTTGAATTGCCAGTCTACGCCGCGTACATCGCCACTGTCGTTGATGACAAATGTCGGGCCGGTATCGCGTACCCAGGCATCATCGCTGCTCATCTCGACCACGCGGATATTGCTGTGATCAAGACGTGCGCAGGCGTTCTCGTATTGCTGGGCCGATACGCAAACCGTTACCGGCTCGAACTCGGCAATTGCCTTGGCCACCGCAGTGAATGCCTGCTGTGCAGGTTTCCCGCCCAAGCGCCAGTTGTCCGGGCGCTGCGGCCAGACCATCCAGGTCTTGCTGTGGGCTTCCCATTCGGCCGGCATACGAAAGCCATCTGCACGAGGGTTGGTGTTTAGGGTTGTCATTACAAGCACCTGCATATAGACGTTAGAAACAGCCGCTGCAGGCTCCCCGGTGGGCGCCCGGCAGCGGTGTGTGATTAATTCAGGACTCGAGTACGCCGTCGAGGGTTTTTAATGGCCCGTACAGGTTAGGGCGACGATCACGGAAAGAGCCCCAGGCGCTGCGTATGTGTTCAAGTTTGTCGAGATCGAAGCTATGAACCAGCACAGCTTCTTCGGTTTCATTCAGTTCTTCAACTTTAGCGCCAAATTGATCGGCAATAAACGATGAACCGTAGAATGTAATCCCTGAGCCGTCTTGCTCTTCACGGCCGATACGATTGCTGGCGACCAGCGGCATCAGGTTGGCACCGGCATGACCTTGTTGTACGCGCTGCCAGTGGTCGCGCGAGTTGATGCTGGGGTCATGCGGCTCGCTGCCAATCGCGGTGGGGTAAAACAGAATCTCGGCGCCAAGCAGGGCCATGCTCCGCGCACATTCGGGGAACCACTGGTCCCAGCAGATGCCCACGCCTATCTTGGCGTAGCGGGTATTCCAGACCTTGAAGCCGGTGTCGCCGGGGTTGAAATAGTACTTCTCGTGATAGCCGGGACCGTCTGGAATGTGGCTTTTGCGGTAGATCCCCAGGTTGCTACCGTCGGCATCGATAATCGCGATGCTGTTAAAGCGCGCCCGACCGGCCAGTTCATAGAAGCTGATTGGCAGCACCACTTGCAGCTCTTTGGCGACTTGCTGGAAGTGTGCAATGGCTGCGTTGGCTTCAACGCTGGTCGCCAGTTGCAGGAAATCCGGGTTGGGTTTTTGGCAAAAGTAGGGCGTTTCGAACAGTTCCTGGATCAGGATGATCTGAGCGCCTTTGGCTGCTGCTTCACGCACCAGTTTTTCAGCAGTTCCGAGATTGGCTGCGCGGTCCCAGGAGCAAGCCATTTGCGTGGCGGCGACGGTAACGGTACGTGACATTGGACACCTCGTAAAAACGTTCGGCGCCCAGCTTCAACCTTCGCATCGAGGTGGCTTGAAGCAGGGCGAGTTGGCCTTGACTGGATGTATTTATAATCGATAAAAATCTACTTTAAAAGCTTATTATTAAGAATATATGTTTTATTTCGGTGTTTTAGTCGATAAATATCGATATTTTTACTGTAAAAAATGCAACGCAACAGGCTGCCACGCGGCAGTCGCAAGGTGCTTGGGGTTGATTACAGAGCTGTTGGGCGCTTAGGTAGGCAGCTGGGCAGATACAGGCCCAAATAGGCATCGAATACGCGCCTGCCCTCTTCGGCAAGCCGCGGGCTGATGTGGCCGTGCAATTGCACTGAGCGTGCATAGACGCGATCACCAAGCTCCATGGCCAGTGCGAACACATCGATATCATCGGGCAGGGTTGGCAGGGCGAAGTGCCGCTCGAACAGCGATTGCATCAACTGGCCCAGCTCGATGTCGTGTTGCCGGTCGGCCTGGGTGATCTCGCTCAAGCCATGTTGCGCGAGAATGAGTTGGCGGGCTGCGGCGTCATCTGCGTAAATCGCCAGCATGCGCTGTTCGACTATGGCTGAAAGGTCGCGCCAGCTGCGAAGTTGTTGATGATCAATCGGCTGCTGCAGGCAGGCGCGAAAGGCCGCATGAACATCTGCTGTAAGGGCTTCAAGCAAAGCCGGGACGCTGGTAAAGAAGTGGTAAACCGATGACGGGGGAATCTGCGCGCGTTCGGCAACGCTGTAGATCGACAGGCCAGCCACCCCTTGTTCGGCAAGCAACTCACGGGCAGCCGCAAGAATCGCAGCGATACGGGCTTGGCTGCTGGCGCGAGGTTTACGGACAGTCGTCGGGCGTGGCATGGTCTGCTCAGGTCAAGGAATCATTAGCGGTTTATTCGCCTGGCCAGGCAGGTTACAGAATAATCGGCTTGTCGGGCAGCTCATTAGGGTTGCCTGTACTCGGCGCTGCAAAATGCTGCGCGAGCAAGCTGTGGGCCTGGGTAATGGCTTCAAGGCTGCCTTGGCGCCACAGGCCCTGGGCAAAGTGTTCGCACATGCGCGAACAGATTGCGTCCCACTGCGCTTGTTCGACGTGGCGCGAAATGCCTCGGTCGGCAACGATTTCAACGCGATGTTCGGCAAGCAGCAGGTAGATCAAGATACCGCTGTTGTGCTCGGTATCCCATACGCCTTGTTCGGCGAAAACCTGCTCGGCACGCGAGCGCGACGTGACGCCGGTCAATACCTCAACCAAGGGCAGGCGCGACTCAATGGCAAAGCGCACCTCGCCAATATGCAGTTTTTCACTGGCGCCTATGGCCTGGCTGATCTCAGCTAGCAAGGGCGCCGGAAAACTGCGGCGAAGCTGAAACCAGCCTGAGAAGAGGTGGATCAATACGCGTTTTATCACTGTCATCACCAGCTACCCGACGAACCGCCGCCCCCGAAACTGCCGCCGCCGCCACTAAAGCCCCCGCCCCTGCCGCCAAAACCACCACCGCCAAAGCCGCCGCTACGCCCTGAGCTGCCGCTTCCCATGCTGATGCCGCCGAACGGCAGTAGCATGATCACAGCGCCAATCAGTGCGCCAATCAGCGCGGCGCCAAGGGTACCGATAATAAAAGCACAGAGAATACCGGTGATAACGCCGCCCAGCCCCATGCGCAGCAATGTCGGGATGCGTCTGGCCATGCCTCGAAAGAACATGGCAATGACCAAGCCAAATACGCCGATATCCAACGGGTTTGAGTTTGAGTTTGAGTTATCGGCATCGAGAGCGGGCGGCGGCAGGGCCTCGCCATCAATCAGCTTGGTCAGTGCATCAACACCGGCACTAATGCCGCCGAAGAAGTCACCTTGTTTGAAGCGTGACTCAATGAACTCGCGTTGGATGCGTGCGGCAGCTGCGTCGGGCACCGCACCTTCAAGGCCGTAACCGACTTCGATACGATCACGCCGATCATCCTTGGCGACCAGCAGCAACAAGCCGTCATCGGTGCCCTTGCGACCAATCTTGTTGGCCTCGGCAACGGCTAATGAGTAGCTCTCGATATCTTGCGGCGCGGTGGTCGATACGATCAGCACCACCATTTGCGCGCCCTTGCGTTTCTCCAGCGCAACCAGTTGCTGGTCGAGTTGCTCGATTTGCTCGGCAGTCAGGGTGCCGGTCTGGTCGGTGACATGGCGCTTGAGCATTGGCACTTCGGCGGCATGGACCAAAACCGGGGCGATAAGCATCAGCGCCAGGAAAAGGCGCTTAATCCAGTGGTGAAATAGCTTCATGTTACTGCGAGGCAGGTGCTGTGCTGTTGCCGAAGTCTACCGTCGGTGCCGTGGAGATTTCCTTCTCGTTTTCGACACTGAAGTTTGGTTTCACCTCATAGCTCAACACCATCGCCGTCAGGTTGTTCGGGAAGGTGCGAATCAGGGTGTTGTATTGCTGCACCGCCTGGACGTAGCGGTTGCGTGCAACTGTCACGCGGTTCTCGGTGCCTTCGAGTTGCGCCTGAAGATTCTGGAACAGGCCATCGGCTTTCAACTCAGGGTAGCGCTCGCTGACCACCATCAAGCGTGACAGGGCGCTGGACAGCTCGCCTTGGGCAGCCTGGAATTGCTGGAGTTTCTGTGGGTCGTTGAGCGAGTCGCTGTTGATCTGCACGCTGCCAACCTTGGCGCGCGCATTGGTCACTTCGACAAAGACTTTTTCTTCGTGCTGGGCATAGCCCTTGACCGTATTGACCAGGTTGGGAACCAGGTCGGCGCGGCGCTGGTATTGGTTGACGACCTCGGACCATGCGGCCTTGACGGATTCATCCTGGCGCTGCATGTCGTTGTAGCCGCAGCCTGTAAGGATGCTCGCAAGCAGGATGACCAAGAGTAGATGTGCTGTTTTCATGAGTGCTCCAGTTCATTCCATTGCGCAGGACAGTAGCTGTCAACAATAGGTCAGTCGGCGCGGTTGCGTCAATTGATCGGCGCAGCGAACTGAAATGCAGCCCTGCCGAGTAACCATAGCCGTTGCCCGGCAGCTTGCAATTGCAGCTATTGCGAGGTGAACTCTTGCCACACCTCGTCGCGCACGGCTTTTTGCTCTTCAGAAAGGGTTTTGAGCGTGTACAGGCGGCGTTTAATGTCGATATTCGGATACAGATCAGGCATCGCTTGCAAAGAGGCATCGAGGAACTGTTTGGAGTCGCTGTTGGCGTTCGGGTAGAGGGTTTCAGTGGTGATTTCGGCAGCGACTTCAGGTTGCATCAGGTAGTTGATGAAGCGGTGTGCCAAGTCGGCGCGACGTGCTGTGCTTGGAATAACCAGGTTGTCGATAAACAGCACCGAGCCTTCCGCCGGTACGATAAAGTTGATTGGCTGGCCAGCCTGCTTGGCGGCCAGCGCATCACCTACCCAGGCCATGGCCATGCACAACTTGCCGTTGTTGAGGTCCTCGATGTAGCGCTCGCTGTCGACGTAGCGCAGGTTGGGGCGAATGTTTTTCAGTATCTCGCCTGCGCGGCGAATGCGGCTCGGGGCACTGCGCGAGAAATCGCGGCCTTGATAGTTCAGGACCAAGGATAGCGCCTCGTCCGATGCATCCAGGACGCTGATGCCGCAACTGCTAAGGCGAGCACTGTTTTGCGGGTCGAACAGGACGCTCCAGCTATCCGGTAACGGGCCGCCGTAGGCAGCCTCTGCCTGGGGCGTATTGATTGCCAAGCCAACCGAGCCCCACAGGTAAGGGACTGCATAGCGATTGTCGGGATCGACAGCTGCAAGCTTGCTCAGCAGTTGTTTGTCGAGGTGCGTGCGATTGGGCAGCAGGCTCATGTCCAAGGGCAGGATGGCCTTGGCTTTGATCAATTCGGGGATGGTGTCGTTGGACGGCACGGCAACATCGATGGATTCGCCGCTGGCCATGACTTTGCTCAGCTCTTCCGCTGTGCTGAAGGTATGGTATTCGACCTTGATGCCGGTTTCTGCCTCGAAGTCCTTGAGCACTTGCGGTGCTATGTAGTCGTTCCAGTTGTAGACGCGAATCATCTCTTCGGCATTGACAGTCAAGGGCGTCAATACAAGTAGAAGTAGAGCGTACAAACGAGGCATAGATCTGTTCCTGTAAACATTATCAACCGCACCAGTAGCGACGGCTGGAAAGTGGGTACTTGGCAGGTCGGACGAAAACTACTACGCAATGTATCGCTGTGTTGAGACGCCACTCACAGCGTTTAACTGAACATACTTTAGTTTGGTATTCACCGTTGAGGCCTGTAGGCCGGTTAGCAACAACTAAGTGTTCGGTCAAAACGGCCAGTGGTGAGCCTTCACGTCTTAATGCGTGACTCAAAAAGACGCCGGCTCAAGGCCGGCGTCTGGTGTTACCTGAGCTATACGGTGTGGAGATACCAGTTGTACTCCAGGTCTGAAATCGAATGCTCGAATTCAGCCAGCTCACTTTCTTTACAGGCGACGAAGATGTCGATGTATTCAGGGCTGATGTACTTGGCCATGATTTCGCTGTCGTCCAACTCGCGCAGGGCATCGCGCAGGTTGTTCGGCAGGCTCTGTTCCAACTGCTCGTAGGAGTTGCCTTCAATCGGCTCTCCCGGATCAATCTTGTTGGTCAGACCATGGTGAATACCGGCCAGAATCGAGGCCATCATCAGGTATGGGTTGGCGTCAGCACCGGCAACGCGTTGCTCAATCCGCACAGAGTCTGGGCTACCCGTTGGTACACGGACTGCAACTGTACGGTTATCAAGCCCCCAGCTCGGCGCGTTTGGCACGTAGAACTGTGCGCCAAAACGACGGTACGAGTTGACGTTAGGGCAGAGGAACGCCATCGATGCTGGCATGGTTTCCAGGATGCCGCCAATCGAGTGACGCAACGCATCATTTTCCAGCGGATCTTCCGAGGTAAAGATGTTTTGCCCAGTCTTCTTGTCGAGCAGGGAAATATGCACATGCAGACCATTGCCGGCCTGACCTGGATAGGGCTTGGCCATGAAGGTCGAGTCCATTTCGTGGTCGTAGGCAATGTTCTTGATCAGGCGCTTGAGCAACAAGGCATAGTCGCAGGCCTTGATCGCGTCTTTGGTGTGATGCAGGTTGACTTCGAACTGCGCCGGGGCACTTTCCTTGACGATGGCGTCAGCAGGCAAGTCTTGCTCTTTTGCAGCTTCGAGCATGTCTTGCAGGCAATCAACGTATTCGTCGAGGTCATCGATCAGGTAAACCTGAGTCGAGTGTGGGCGTTTACCGGAAATAGGTGAGCGTGGTGGCTGTGGACGGCCGTTCACGTTCTCCTGGTCGATCAGGTAAAACTCCAATTCGAAAGCGGCGCAGATGGTTAGGCCTAGTTCGTCGAACTTCTGTACTACCTGACGCAACACTTCTCGTGGATCGGCAAAGAATGGCTTGCCATCGAGTTCGTGCATGGTCATCAACAGTTGCGCGGTTGGGCGCTTCTGCCATGGCTCATTGCACAGCGTGTCGGGAATCGGGAAGCAGATACGATCCGCATCACCAATATCCAGGCCCAGGCCGGTACTTTCTACCGTTGAGCCATTGATATCGAGTGCGAATAAAGAAGCGGGAAGGTTAATACCTTTCTCGTACACTTTATGAAGACTGGCGCGTTCGATGCGTTTACCACGCACCACGCCATTCATATCTGCAATAAGAAGGTCGACGAACTGGACCTCAGGATGTTCCTTAAGGAACGCGTTCGCTTCATTAAGCTGAACGGCACGCGGGGGTACCGACATGATGCAACACCTTTCTTGTTAAAAATATCAATCATGCGAATGCACAGGTGTGAGTCAATCTTAAACACCTGGCGCTGTCAAGAGAGGCGTATTTTGCCCCAAAACAGGGCTGTGCGGCCAATTTTAGGGCGTTTCGAGGGATTTCAGGGGCTCTTGAGCCCTTTGGCTGTGCGGTGCTCAGTGGGGTGTGTTCAATTTTTTACATGGCTATTGTGAAAAAAAATGAACAAGGCTAAGCTCGGTTCAAACCCACTAACAGCAATAAAACGGGTGTCCCATGTCAGGCCTGCCGATAATCGGCGTTACCTCTGATACAAAACAGATTGGCCCTCATCCTTACCACGTTACCGGCGACAAATACGTTCGCGCAGTGGTTCTGGGTGCTGCTGGTTTGCCAGTGATTATTCCATCACTTGGCGAACTGCTGGATCAGCCTACCCTGCTCAATAATCTGCACGGTTTGCTGTTCACCGGCTCGCCATCCAATGTTGAACCGCATCATTACGGTGGCCCGGCCAGCGAGCCCGGCACTCTGCATGATTCTGCGCGTGACAGCACCACTTTGCCCCTGTTGAAGGCTGCTATCGCGGCGGGGCTTCCTGTACTTGGTGTGTGTCGCGGCTTTCAGGAAATGAACGTGGTCTTCGGCGGCACTTTGCACCAGAAGGTGCACGAAGTCGAAGGCTTCATGGATCATCGCGAGCCGCAAGATGAGCCGCTTGAGGTGCAATATGCGCCTCGTCATGCGCTGCATGTGCAGCCTGGTGGCATTCTCGCTGGCATCGGCTTGCCAGCGCAGATTGAAGTCAACTCCATTCATGGTCAGGGCGTTCAGCGTCTGGCGCCGGGCCTTCGAGTTGAAGCGCTGGCGCCTGACGGATTGATCGAAGCTTTTTCTGTCGAAGGTGCTAAAAGCTTTGCTTTGGGGGTGCAATGGCACCCCGAATGGCAGGTACGATCTAATCCGAATTATCTCGCCATCTTCCAGGCCTTTGGTGAGGCTTGCAGGAAGAGGGCGGGGCAACGCTGAGGTCGACTCAATTAATAGTCGGCTCAACCAACCCTGAGGTCTCTATGAGTACCAAAATAGACCAGCTATCCAGCTGGCTGAAAGAACGCAAAATCACCGAAGTTGAGTGTCTGGTCAGCGATCTTACCGGCATTGCCCGTGGCAAGATTTCGCCAACCAGCAAGTTCATCGCGGAAAAAGGCATGCGCCTCCCCGAGAGTGTGCTGCTGCAAACCGTGACGGGCGACTATGTCGAGGACGACATCTATTACGACCTGCTTGATCCGGCGGACATCGACATGGTCTGCCGTCCTGATGAGAGTGCTGTATTCCTTGTGCCTTGGGCGATTGAGCCGACTGCCCAGGTGATCCATGACACCTATGACAAGCAAGGCAATCCGATTGAGTT
Organism: Pseudomonas sp. RL_15y_Pfl2_60; assembly: GCF_963970595.1. Classification (NCBI taxonomy): domain Bacteria; kingdom Pseudomonadati; phylum Pseudomonadota; class Gammaproteobacteria; order Pseudomonadales; family Pseudomonadaceae; genus Pseudomonas; species Pseudomonas sp. RL_15y_Pfl2_60. Next base: position 137,210 of record NZ_CAXAOE010000005.1, read on the forward strand.
GTCACCGCGCAACATTCTCAAGAAAGTGCTCAAGCTTTACTCCGACAAAGGCTGGCAGCCGATCATGGCGCCAGAAATGGAGTTTTACCTGACCAAACGCAACGCCGACCCTGACTTCCCGCTGGAAGCCCCGCTGGGCCGTTCGGGCCGTCCGGAAACCGGTCGCCAGTCGTTCTCCATTGATGCGGCGAACGAATTCGACCCGCTGTTTGAAGACATGTATGACTGGTGCGAGATTCAGGGCCTGGACCTGGATACCCTGATCCACGAGGAAGGCCCGGCGCAGATGGAAATCAACTTCCGTCATGGTGAGCCGCTGCATCTGGCCGACCAGGTCTTGGTGTTCAAGCGCACCATGCGTGAAGCTGCGCTCAAGCACGATGTAACGGCGACCTTTATGGCCAAGCCGATTACCGACCAGCCAGGCAGCGCGATGCACGTGCACCAAAGCATTATCGACAAGAACACCGGCAAAAATATCTTCTCTAATGAAGATGGCACTATGAGTGAGTTGTTCTTGCACCACATCGGTGGTTTGCAGAAGTTGATTCCTGAGTTGTTGCCGCTGTTCGCGCCGAACGTCAACTCCTTCCGCCGCTTCCTGCCGGACACCTCGGCTCCGGTAAACGTTGAGTGGGGTGAAGAGAATCGCACCGTTGGCTTACGTGTGCCTGATGCTTCTCCAGAGAACCGCCGGGTTGAAAACCGTTTGGCCGGTGCCGATGCCAACCCTTATTTGGCGCTGGCTGCCAGCCTGTTGTGCGGTTATATCGGTATGGTCGAGGGGATCGAGCCAAGTGCGCCGGTTGAAGGGCGTGGCTATGAGCGTCGCAACCTACGTCTGCCCCTGACGTTGGAAGCAGCGCTGGAACGGATGGAGAACTGCAAGGTGGCCGAGGAGTACCTGGGTCGCAAGTTTGTCAGCGGCTATGTTGCGGTCAAGCGTGCCGAGCATGAAAACTATAAGCGGGTGATCAGCTCTTGGGAGCGTGAATTCCTGTTGCTGTCCGTGTAATTGAACGCGCGCCGGACAAAACCTGTCCGGCGCGCGCTACATGCATTTTTAGAGGTGGATATGACTAACCAGGCGACTAACCCAAAAACCCGTGAATGGCAGGCGATGAGCCGCGAGCATCATCTCGCGCCGTTCAGCGACTTCAAGCAATTGGCGGAAGTGGGGCCGCGCATCATCACCAACGCAGAAGGTGTTTATCTGTGGGACAGCGAAGGTAATAAAATCCTCGATGCCATGGCGGGCCTGTGGTGTGTAGCCGTGGGCTATGGTCGTAAAGAGTTGGCCGAAGCTGCTTATAAACAGATGCAGCAATTGCCTTACTACAACATGTTCTTCATGACTGCGACGCCACCAGCGCTCGAGCTGGCCAAGGCGATTGCAGAGCTGGCTCCGGAAGGCATGAACCATGTGTTCTTCACCGGTTCAGGCTCCGAAGGCAATGACACCATGCTGCGTATGGTCCGCCATTACTGGGCGATCAAGGGCAAGCCAAACAAGAAGGTCATCATCAGCCGCCTCAATGGTTACCACGGTTCAACCGTGGCCGGTGCGAGCTTGGGTGGCATGACTTATATGCACGAGCAGGGCGACCTGCCAATTCCAGGTATCGTGCATATCGCGCAGCCGTACTGGTTCGCCGAGGGCGGTGACATGACGCCGGACGAATTCGGTATTTGGGCGGCCGAGCAACTGGAAAAGAAAATTCTCGAAGTCGGGGCCGACAATGTCGGTGCCTTTATTGCCGAGCCTATCCAGGGCGCTGGCGGTGTGATCATTCCGCCAGATACGTACTGGCCGAAAGTACGTGAGATCCTCGCCAAATACGAAATCCTGTTTGTTGCTGACGAAGTGATTTGTGGCTTTGGTCGCACGGGCGAATGGTTCGGCAGTGACCTGTACGGCAATGCGCCAGACATGATGACCATCGCCAAGGGCCTGACCTCCGGCTACATCCCCATGGGCGGTTTGATTGTCCGTGATGAAATCGTTGAGGTGCTCAATCAGGGCGGTGATTTCAACCATGGTTTCACCTATTCCGGTCACCCTGTTGCGGCAGCGGTAGGCCTGGAAAACCTGCGTATCTTGCGCGAAGAAAAAATTGTTGAACGGGTCAAGGAAGAAACGGCACCGTATTTGCAGAAACGTTTACGTGAGCTGGCTGACCATCCGTTGGTGGGTGAGGTTCGCGGTGTTGGCATGCTCGGCGCCATTGAACTGGTGAAGAACAAGGCCACTCGTGAGCGTTATCCGAGTGATAAAGGTGTTGGCATGATTTGCCGTACACACTGTTTCAGCAATGGTTTGATCATGCGTGCCGTAGGCGACACCATGATTATTTCACCACCGCTGGTTATCAGTAAGGCCGAGATCGATGAGCTGGTAACCAAGGCCCGTCAATGTCTCGATCTGACGGCTGCCGAGGTACTGGGCTAAAGCATTGCGATAATTAAACTCGCAGCTGTAATCAGTTGAGTGTTTAAAAATGTCGATGAAGTTGCCAGACTGCGCCAGTGCGTTGGCCAGGCTCGCCGGAAGGTGGTGCAAACAGGCTGCGCCACCTTCTGGAATACTTATAAAACAACAGGAGCTTTACGCATGAAATTTTTCGGCAAAACCCTTCTCGCGTTGTCCCTGACGGCTGCTGTAGTGGGAGCAGCACAAGCTGAGGATAAGGTTCTACACGTTTACAACTGGTCCGATTACATCGCTGAAGACACGCTGGAAAACTTCCAGAAAGAAACCGGTATTAAAGTGGTTTACGACGTTTTCGACAGCAACGAAACACTGGAAGCCAAGCTGCTTGCCGGTACTTCGGGCTATGACGTCGTGGTGCCGTCCAACCAGTTTCTGGCCAAACAGATCAAGGCTGGCGTTTTCCAGAAGCTGGACAAGTCCAAGCTACCAAACTGGAAAAACCTCAACCCTGACTTGATGAAGTCGCTCGAAGCCGCAGATCCAGGCAATCAGTACGCATTCCCGTACCTGTGGGGCACCACGGGCATCGGCTACAACCCGGAAAAAGTCAAAGCAGCGTTGGGTACTGACAAGATTGATTCCTGGGACATCATTTTCAAGCCAGAGAACATGGACAAGCTGAAGTCTTGCGGCGTTTCCATGCTCGACGCACCTGAGGAAGTGTACGCTGCCGCGCTGCACTACCTGGGCCTGAATCCGATTGCACAAAGTGTAGAGGACGTGAAAAAGGCTGAAGAGCTGCTGCTCAAAGTCCGCCCAGACATCACCTACTTCCACTCATCGAAGTACATCTCCGACCTGGCTAACGGCAACATCTGCGTGGCACTGGGTTGGTCCGGCGATGTCTTCCAGGCAGAGGCTCGTGCTGAAGAGGCCAAGAATGGCGTGCCAGTCAGCTATGTCATTCCTAAAGAAGGTGCCGCGGCATTCTTCGACATGATGGCTATCCCGGCTGATGCGAAAAACGCTGAGGAGGCCTATACCTTCCTTAACTACATCCTCAAGCCAGAGGTTATTGCACCTATTTCTGACTATGTGGCCTACCCGAACGGTAACGCTGCGGCGACGCCACTGGTGTCGGAAGAAATCCGCAACAACCCAGGCATCTACCCAACCGAGGAAGCCTCGAAGAAGTTGTACACCTTCTCTGAGCTGTCGCCGAAGGTGCAGCGTGCAATGACCCGTAGCTGGACCAAGGTCAAGTCGGGCCGCTAGGCGTTGTTGATTTAAGACTGTAGTCCTGCATCAGGCGGAACTCTCCGCCTGATGCAGAAGTTGTAATCCACTGGTGGTATCAGAAATGGATACAGTTTTCCGAGCATTGACTGTGCCCGGTCAACTGGAAAAGGAAGCTTGCATGTATTGTTCAATTCTTCTGTTCGCCGCAAAGCGCGTTCAGTTTGAGGTCTCGCGATTGATGATTTGGTCGCCAGAGAGCGCGGTAAAAACCGTGTTGTTCAGCCTGACAAGCAAAAGACCACTGAACAGAAGCGATCTTATCCGATACAGTGCCGGCCTTTTTTTGGCCGCTCCATAAAATAAGAGGACATACGTGTGCGATTCTCAATAAGCAAAACTCTAACAGCCAGCTTACTAGCACTCGGCGTAGCGGCCGCAGCCCAAGCCGCTGAGTCGACCGTACACATTTACAACTGGAGTGATTATATCGGCGAGAACACCTTGGCCGATTTCCAGAAAGCCACTGGTATCAAACCGGTGTACGACGTATTCGACTCCAACGAAACCCTTGAAGGCAAGCTGCTGTCAGGCAACACCGGTTATGACATCGTGGTGCCGTCCAACAACTTCCTGGGCAAACAAATTCGTGCTGGCGCGTTCCAGAAGCTGGATCGCAGCCAACTGACTAACTGGAAGAATCTAGACCCGCGCTTGATGAAGCAGTTAGAGACCAATGATCCGGGCAACATGTATGCCGTGCCGTACCTGTGGGGTACCAACGGCATCGGCTATAACGTCGAGAAAGTCAAAGAAGTACTGGGCGTTGACCACATTGATTCGTGGGCGGTGCTGTTTGAGCCAGAGAACATGAAGAAGCTCACCACCTGTGGTGTGTCGTTCCTTGATTCCGCCGATGAAATGATCCCGGCGGTGCTCAACTACATGGGCCTCGATCCAAACAGCAAGAACCCGGATGACTACAAGAAAGCCGAAGAGAAGCTTCTTGCAGTGCGGCCATACGTGACCTACTTCCACTCATCAAAATTCATCAGTGACTTGGCTAACGGCAATATCTGCGTGGCTGCGGGTTTCTCCGGTGACGTACTGCAAGCAGCAGACCGTGCTGAAGAAGCAGGCAAGGGCATTGATATCGCTTATGCGATTCCCAAGGAAGGTGGCAACCTGTGGTTCGACATGATGGCAATCCCTGCGGATTCGAAGAATGTCAAACAAGCCCACGCCTTTATCAATTACTTGCTGCAACCAGAAGTCATTGCCGGGGTAAGTGATTACGTGGGTTACGCCAACCCTAACCTCAAGTCCGCCAAGTTCATGGACCAGGAAGTTAGCACCAACCCATCGGTTTACCCCCCTCAAGAAGTACTGGATCGCTTGTACATCCAGCAAGAAATGCCTCGTAAGATCCAGCGTCTGATGACACGCAGCTGGACGAAGATCAAGTCGGGACAATAATTTTAAGCAGCCCGCCGCCAAGGTGGCGGGCGCGATTTCGCGGGAGTTTTGGTAATGGCAGTTGCTTCTAGTACCTATAAACGGGTTCTTGAGGGCGATCAGCAACCGAAAGAGGTGCTGGTTAAAATCGAGCGTGTAACCAAGAAGTTTGATGAAACGGTTGCCGTTGATGACGTCTCTCTGACTATCAATAAAGGCGAGATCTTTGCCTTGCTGGGCGGCTCTGGCTCGGGTAAATCAACCCTGCTGCGCATGCTTGCCGGTTTTGAACGACCGACCGAGGGGCGCATCTTCCTCGACGGTGAAGACATTACCGACATGCCGCCCTACGAGCGCCCGATCAACATGATGTTTCAGTCTTATGCACTGTTCCCGCATATGACAGTGGCTGAAAACATCGCCTTCGGCCTCAAGCAAGACAAAATGCCAAAGGCTGACATCGAGGCGCGTGTTGCCGAGATGCTCAAGCTGGTGCACATGACCCAGTATGCCAAGCGCAAGCCGCATCAATTGTCCGGTGGTCAGCGCCAGCGTGTTGCACTGGCTCGCTCGCTTGCAAAAAGCCCGAAGTTGCTGCTGCTTGATGAGCCGATGGGCGCACTGGATAAAAAGCTGCGCTCGGAGATGCAGCTGGAACTGGTCGAGATTATCGAGCGCGTAGGCGTGACCTGCGTAATGGTAACGCACGATCAGGAAGAGGCCATGACCATGGCCCAACGCATCGCAATCATGCACTTGGGTTGGATTGCTCAGATCGGCAGCCCGATTGATATCTATGAAACCCCGACCAGCCGTCTGGTTTGTGAATTCATTGGTAACGTCAACCTGTTCGAAGGCCAGGTGGTGGAGGATCATGAGGCCCATGCCCTGATCGACAGCCCAGACCTTGAGCGCAATATATTTGTCGGTCACGGCGTCAGTACTTCGGTCCAGGACAAGAGCATTACCTACGCGATTCGTCCTGAAAAACTGCTGGTGACCACGGAGCAGCCATCGTTCGAATACAACTGGTCACGCGGTACTGTCCACGATATCGCCTACCTTGGTGGCCATTCGGTTTTCCACGTCCAATTACCAAGTGGCAAGATCGTCCAGTCCTTCGTTGCCAACGCTGAGCGTCGCGGCGCACGGCCAACCTGGGACGACCAGGTCTTCGTCTGGTGGGAGGACGATAGCGGGGTGGCATTGCGCTCATGAACATATCCCGAAGCATCAGTCGCCGGATGCCCAAGGGCCGGCATGTCGTAATCGGCATTCCGTTCATTTGGCTCTTTCTGTTCTTCCTGCTGCCTTTCATCATCGTGATGAAAATCAGCTTTGCCGAAGCAGATGTCGCGATTCCGCCTTATACCGAGATCTACACCTGGGCTGAAGGCCAGTTGTCGATCATTCTCAACCTGGGTAACTACATCTTCCTGACTGAAGATGAACTGTACTTGGCGGCCTATCTGGGCTCGCTGAAGATGGCCTTTATCAGTACGCTGATCTGCCTGTTTATTGGCTATCCGATGGCTTATGCCATTGCTCGCGCCAACAAGGAAATGCAGACGGTCTACTTGTTGTTGGTGATGATGCCGACCTGGACTGCGATCCTGATTCGGGTTTATGCCTGGATGGGGATTCTCAGCAACAACGGCATTCTCAACAGTTTCCTCATGTCGATCGGGGTGATCAGTGAGCCGCTGCAAATACTCAATACCAACTTTGCGGTGTACATCGGTATTGTTTATTCGTACTTGCCATTTATGATCCTGCCGCTGTTCGCCAACCTGGTAAAACACGACCATAGCCTGCTCGAAGCTGCCTCGGACCTCGGTTCAAGCACCTTCAACAGCTTCTGGAAAATTACCGTGCCCTTGTCCAAGAACGGCATCATTGCGGGCTGCATGCTGGTGTTTATTCCGGCGGTAGGCGAGTTCGTCATTCCAGAGCTGCTGGGCGGCCCGGAAACGCTGATGATCGGTAAAGTGCTCTGGCAAGAATTCTTCAACAACCGCGACTGGCCGGTAGCCTCGGCGTTGGCTGTGGTGATGTTGGCGTTGCTGATCGTGCCAATCATTCTGTTCAACCGTAACCAGGCAAAAGAAATGGAGGGCAGGGCATGAATAAGCGCTTTAGTTTCTCCAACATCATGCTGTGGGTCGGCTTCTTGTTCATCTACCTGCCGATGGTGATCCTGGTTATCTACTCGTTCAACAGTTCGCGCCTGGTGACCGTTTGGGGTGGCTGGTCGGTGAAGTGGTATGTCGGGTTGCTCGACAACACGCAATTGATCAACGCGGTACTGCGCTCGCTGGAAATCGCCTTCTACACCGCGATTTCTGCGGTGATACTGGGAACCATGGCGGCCTTTGTGCTGACTCGCGTCACACGCTTCAAGGGCCGCACCATGTTCGGTGGGTTGGTCACCGCACCCTTGGTCATGCCGGAGGTGATTACCGGTCTGTCGCTGTTGCTGCTGTTTGTGGCCATGGCTCAGTTGCTCGGTTGGCCGTCAGAGCGTGGCATTGCCACCATCTGGATTGCCCACACCACCTTCTGTACTGCCTATGTAGCGGTGGTTGTGTCATCGCGCTTGCGTGAGCTGGACTTGTCGATCGAAGAGGCGGCCATGGACCTTGGTGCACGACCCTTGAAGGTGTTCTGCTTGATCACCATTCCGATGATCGCGCCATCATTGGCCGCTGGCGCCATGATGTCCTTCGCGCTGTCGCTGGATGACTTGGTACTGGCCAGTTTCGTTTCCGGGCCAGGCTCAACCACCTTGCCGATGGAAGTGTTCTCGGCCGTGCGCCTAGGGGTCAAGCCTGAGATCAATGCCATTGCCAGTTTGATTCTGTTGTCGGTATCGCTGGTAACCTTCATGGCTTGGGCACTGACTCGACGTGCGGAAAACGCGCGTAAGAAAGCGGTTCAACAAGCAATTGATGAAGGCGCAAAAGCGACTTGGAAGCAAGCACCAAGCAGTGCTGAAAGCTGATTGATAATTGCTGGATTTAAACGGGCCTAATTGGCCCGTTTTTTATGCCTGCATATAAAGATCTGCTGTTGGGTGTCGATTAATAAATAGGTGCCTCCTCAGTAGTTGAGTGGATTAATACTATTGTACTGCTGACGAAAGTTAATTCAGGACGCATAGTTAAATAGTGGGTAATGGCTAAACAATAGCACTTGGCTGGAGCCACGGTTATACAGGCTGTATAGGTTTTGTTGCTGTTCGTACGCCTGTTTTTTTCGCGTTAAATTCTGTTTTGATAGGGCGGTTAAGGGATTAACTCAAACGTGTTAATTCAAAAGTAGTGTGCACGCAGTCATGCAGTAACAGGGGCAGTAACTTGTAATTTAATGCGGGGCCGGTGAGGGGCTTTTCATGTTTAATTCAATGCGTAAAACAGATCGACTCGAACAAGAGCGCGCCACCTGTGCTTTAGCTGAGGTCAACGCCAAGTTGGCCGCCATCAGCCGTTCCATGGTGATGATTGAATTTCTCCCTGACGGCATCATTCTCGATGCCAATCAGAACTTCTGTAAGGCCATGGGTTATAGCGCAGAAGAAGTTCGTGGCAAACACCACCGCATTTTCTGTGAGGAGTCTTATTACCGCAGTGATGCCTATACCAAGTTATGGGCTGATTTGGCCCGGGGCGAGGCGATCAGCGATACCTTTATGCGCCTGGACAAGTCGGGCCGTGAACTTTGGCTCGAAGCCAGCTACATGCCAGTTAAGAATGCCGACAATCAAGTCGTGAGTGTGATCAAGATTGCTTCCGATGTAACCCAGCAGATCCACCGAGAACGTGAAGGCAAGAGCATGATCAATGCCTTGAGCCGTTCGATGGCGGTGATTGAGTTCTCGCCGGATGGACACATCCTCAATGCCAATGAAAACTTCCTGAAAACCACCCACTACAGCCTCGACCAGGTCAAAGGCCAGCATCACCGGATTTTCTGTGACCGCAGTGAAAGCGAGTCGATCGAGTACAAGAATTTTTGGGCCTCGCTGAATCGGGGGGAGTTCCATTCCGGACGCTTTCAACGAGTCGACAGCCGGGGGCAACGAATCTATCTAGAGGCTTCCTACAATCCGCTCTTTGATGCGAATAATCGCCTCTACAAAGTGGTTAAGTTCGCCAGCGATATCACCGAGCAAGTGATTGGCCAGCAAAGTGCTGCTGAGGCTGCCCATGCCACCTCCCTGCAAACCGATACCTGTGCGCAGAAAGGCTCTTCGGTGATTCAGCAAACGGTCAAGGTAATTGAGGACATCTCCAAGGACCTGAATGACGCAGCCAAGAGTATCGATGCGGTTAACAAGCAGTCCGAGTTGATCGGCAATATTGTGCAGACCATTCGCGGCATTGCCGACCAAACCAACTTGCTTGCCCTCAACGCTGCGATCGAGGCCGCACGAGCGGGTGAGCATGGTCGTGGTTTTGCAGTCGTCGCCGATGAAGTCAGAAGCCTTGCTGCCCGTACCAGCAAGGCCACCCTTGAGATTGTCGAGGTTGTGCGCCAGAACCATGAACTCTCGTTGAGTGCGGTCGAAAGCATGCGATCGAGTCTCGGCAGGACCGGACAAGGTGTTGAGTTGGCCAATGAGGCCGGTGAGGCGATTGTCGAAATTCAGCAAGGTTCACGGCATGTGGTGGATGCCATCAGCCATTTCAGTAACTCATTACGCCTGCAATAAGAGCACAGCAAAAGATCACTGCATCCATGCGATGGATGCAGTGGCGATCAGTGAGCTTCTTCGAGTTCGTCGTGTAGCAGGCCGAGGATCTGGCGTTTCATGCCGATGAACTGCTGATCCATTACCATGTCGAGGTCACGCGGGCGCTGCATGGGTACATCCAGCGTTTGCTTGATCCGGCCAGGCCGCGCGCCCATCACATACACCCGGTCACCGAGCAGAATGGCTTCGTCAATGTCGTGCGTGACAAACACCACTGTCTTCTTGCTGTGTTCCCAGATGCGCAACAGCAGCTTTTGCATTTGCATGCGGGTCTGGCTGTCGAGCGCGCCGAAGGGTTCATCCATCAACAGTATTTGCGGGTCATTGGCCAGTGCCCGCGCAATTGCCACGCGCTGCATCATGCCGCCCGAGAGTTGCTTGGGATAGTTATCAGCAAAGGGCGTCAGGCCAACCTCGTTGAGATAGAAATCCACCACCTCTTTGCGCTCGGCGCCAGGCATGCCTTTGCGCTTGAGGCCGAACTCGATGTTCTGGCGTACAGTCAGCCAGGGGAACAGCGTATAGCTTTGAAACACCATGCCGCGGTCTGCGCCAGGGCCGTCAACACGCTGACCGCCCACGTATATTTCGCCATCGCTGGGTTCAGCAAGCCCTGCAGTCAGATACAGTAGGCTGGATTTGCCACATCCCGACGGGCCGACAATCACTGCAAACTGCTGGTCCGGAACTTCCAATGAGACTGAATCCAGTGCCGTAAAAACGCCGCCTGACGGTGTGTCGTAACGTAGGCTGACGTTATCCACCCGCAGCCTGGCAATTGAATTGTTGGGTTCTGTTATTGGTGCCTGAATGTCGCGTCGCACTGCAGCTACTGCGCCCATGAAGCCACCTTTAAGCGTAAGAGTCGGAACAGTTGATCGGTCATCAGGCCAAGCAGGCCGATTATCGCGATCGCCAGAAAAATCACATCGACCTGAAAGCCACGCATGGCCTTCAAGCTCATGTAGCCCAAGCCGCTAGAGGCCGCCACCAGCTCTGCAACCACCAGGTAGGTCCAGGCCCAACCCATGGTTACGCGCAGGGTATCGAGAATCCCCGGCAACGAGGCTGGCCCAAGCACATGCATGACCACATCGCGGCGGCTGGAACCGAGGGTGTAGCTGGCATTGATCAAGTCCTTGGAAATGCCTTTTGACACGTCGGCGATCATCACCAACTGTTGAAAGAACACCCCAAAGATGATGACCGTCACGCGCTGTTCCAGGCCGATCCTGATCCACAAAATAAACAGCGGTACGAATGAGGTTACCGGCAAGTACCGGATGAAGTTCACCAAAGGCTCGAGCAGTGCCTGAACAATGCGAAAGCTGCCCATCAGCAGCCCCAGCGGTACAGCGACCAATGAGGAAACAACGAAACCTATGACCACCACTTCAACGCTGGCCAGCACATGTTTGCTCAATGTGCCATCGGCGCTTAGGCGCATCGCGGCGTCCATTACCGCGCCGGGGGTCGGTAAAAACATGGTTGGCACCACGCCGCCATACGAGAGTGCTGCCCACAAGCCAAAGACCAGAGTCCAGCAGGCGATGCTGGCGCTCAGGGTCAGGGTTGCGGGAAGCTCGACTTTTGGCGTCAGGCATCTTTGCAAGGTGGATTTTTGAGTTGCCATGCGGCGTCTCCGGAGCAATACGCAAGTGTCAGAAGGCCCGCCTTTGCCGTAACAAAGGGCGGGCAAAGAGGCTATGGCTTGACGAAGCGGGTATCGACCAAGTCGTCATAGCTGACGTTGTACGGCTTGCCCTGCAGTTCGCTCCAGGTTTCATTGGCCAAGGTTATGATGCCGGCGATGTCACCTTTTGCTTCAGCTGTACCGAGCAGCTTTTCACTCATGGCCTGGTCGTAGAAACGCACGCCTTTAGCGGCTTCAGCGAGTTCCTTGGGATCGGAAAGATAACCGCCAACCCCTTTGGCCATGATCTTGTAGGCTTCAGCAGGGTGTTCTTTGGTGTACTCAACCGCTTTGTACAGGCCGCTGACCAGCGCCTTGACGTCGTCAGGTTGCTTGTCGATGACATCACAGCTCAACGCAACCACATCGACGATCACGCCCGGCGTCTGGCTGCTGTCGATCAAGACCTTGCCCTGGTTCTTGGCGCGAACCATAGAAAGATGCGGCTCCCAAGTCACGGCTGCGGGAATACGCCCGGCAATAAAGGCGGTGGCGGCGTCGTCAGCGGTCATGTTCTGGATATCCAGATCAGCCATTTTCATACCTTTTTGCTTGAGCAGGTATGACAGCCAGAACTGTGAAACCGAGCCTTCATTGACCGCAACTGACTTGCCCTTCAAATCACTCAGGCTGGACACATCATTACCGACGAGCACGCCATCACCGCCAGCGCTTTCATCGAGTGCCGCAACAGCCTTGAAGCAGAAATCCTTGGAGCGGTATTTGAGCACTTCATCGATGGTCGAAGCGGAGCCCGACAATTGCCCAGAAGCTTGCGCCGCCATGTACATGGCCGCCTCCTCGATGGTGGTCAGCTCAACATCCAGGCCTTGTTCTTTGAAGTAGCCAAGGTCGCGGGCCAGATACAGGGTGCCGTAGCCGACCCAGGTGGTGTGCCCAATCGACAAGGTGCCGGCTTGAGCGGTTGTGGCTCCGGCTGCCAATGCAGCGCAGAGCAACGTTGGGGTCAAACAATTGCGCAAGGACTTGTTCATGGAGCACTCCCACAGCCTGTCGGCTTGTTGTTGGTTTAGTGGCAGGGCTGGTCATTTGACCGATAAGCGTCCGTTGCGCCAGCCATTGAGGCTGGCGCTGGAGTGTTTCCTGACCCTCTACGGGGCTTTTAAAGCGTTAAAGCAAACCCAGTTGCTGTGCAGTTCGATCCACTGCGCGGCGGGTTTTCTCGACCAGTTCATCCAGGGTTGCGTGATCGGCAACCAGTGCTGGCGCCATGATCATGCGGCCAAGGGTCGAGCGAATAATGACGCCCTCCTCAAATCCGAATGTACGGCATTGCCAGGTGATATCGCCTTCGTTGGCAAAGCGTTTGCGCGTGGCTTTGTCTTCACAAAACTGCAGCGCAGCAACTAAGCCCGTACCTTGAATTTCACCGATGAGAGGGTGGTCGGCAAACACCTCACGCAAGGCCTTTTGCAGATAAGGGCCTGTGTCGTTTTTGACTTGGCTGACAATCTGCTCATCGCGCAGCGCCTTGAGGTTGGCAATGGCCACGGCTGCGGCAACCGGGTGTCCGGAGTAGGTCAGGCCATGGGCGAAAACGCCGCCTTGCTCGACTAGCACTTCAGCCATGCGTTTGCTCAGCACCAAGCCACCCATCGGGATATAGCCCGAGGTCAGGCCCTTGGCGATGCTCAGGGTGTCTGGCTCAAAACCAAAATATTGATGGGCAAACCACTCGCCGGTGCGGCCGAAACCGCCAATCACTTCATCGGCGCAAAGCAGCACGTCGTATTTGCGGCAGATGCGCTGGATTTCTGGCCAGTAGGACTCAGGCGGGAAGATCATGCCGCCAGCGCCCTGGAAAGGTTCGGCAACGAAAGCCGCGACGTTTTCAGCGCCGAGTTCGAGGATCTTGGTTTCCAGTTCACGGGCAGCCTTCAAGCCGAACTCGGCTGGGCTCAGGTCGCCGCCTTCGGCGTACCAGTAAGGCTCACCAATGTGGGCGAAGTCAGGCAGCATGCCACCCATTTCATGCATAAAACCCATGCCGCCCAATGCGGTGCTGGCCAGGGTCGAGCCGTGATAGCCGTTCCAGCGGCCGATCATGATCTTCTTCTGCGGCTTGCCGAGAATCTGCCAATAGCGACGCACGGTACGGATCAACACCTCGTTGGCCTCGGAGCCTGAGTTGGTGTAGATCGCGTGGCTGTAATGAGCGGGCAACAGGCTGAACAACAGCTCGGAAAGCTCGATTACCGCTGGGTGCGTGGTGTGGAAAAACATATTGTAGTAAGGCAGCTGCTCAAGCTGCTGGGTCGCCGCCGCAGTGAGGTCTTTGCGGCCGTAACCCAGGTTGGTGCACCACAAGCCAGACATCCCATCGAGGTAGCGTTTGTCGTCGTTGTCCCACAGGTTCAGGCCCTGGCCTCTGACCATGACGCGCGCGCCCTCTGCGTTCAGCGCCTTCTGGTCGAGGAATGCATGAATGTGGTGAGCCGCATCCAGTGCCTGATAATCCTCGGTTGTGCGTTTGGGGGTGAAGGGGGCAGTCATTGCAAAACTCCTCTTAGAAACCTCTGAAAAATTACTGCGCTACCTTTTTCAGCGGCTTCTTAGCGCAGCTGAAACCAAGTTGTTTTTAGTTGGGTAAATTTATCGAATGCATGTAGCGACAAGTCACGGCCAAAGCCGGATTGCTTGCCGCCACCAAAGGGTACGGTGACATCCAGCGCATCCACGGTATTGACTGAAACAGTGCCTGCCTTGAGCCGCTTGGCGACTCGGTGGGCGCGGTTTAGATCATCGCTCCACACCGATGCGGCGAGGCCATAGATACTGTCATTGGCGAGCTTGATGGCTTGTTCTTCGGTGTCGAAGGCGATTACCGCCAGCACGGGGCCAAACACCTCTTCGCGGGCGATCTGCATGTCACTGCTGACGTTGCACAAAATAGTCGGCTCGATAAAGTTGGCCGAGCCGTTGAACTCAAGTTGATTGGCGCCACAGACGACTTGCGTGCCTTGCTCACGGGCTTGTGCGATGTAATCGAGAATGCGCTGGGTCTGGCGTGAGTCGACGATGGCCCCGGCAGCGCTTGCCGGGTTAAGCGGATCTCCCGGCAGCCAGGCGCGGGCTTTAGCGATAAGCAGCTCAACAAACTGATCATGAATCGAGCGCTCGACCAGTAGTCGCGAGTTGGCCGAGCAGACCTCGCCCTGGTTGAAGAAGATGCCAAAGGCAGCCTTTTCAGCGGCCAGTTCCAGGTCTTGGCAATCAGCAAATACCAGGTTGGCGCTCTTGCCGCCACACTCCAGCCACACCTGCTTGAGATTGGACTGCGCAGCGTATTGCATAAAATACTTGCCCACCTCGGTTGAGCCGGTGAACACCAGGCTGTCGACATCCGGGTGTAAGCCCAGGGCTTTGCCTGCGGTTTCACCCAAGCCCGGCACCACATTGAGTACGCCAGCGGGAAGCCCCGCCTCAAGCGCCAGTTCAGCTAGGCGCAGGGCCGAGAAGGGCGATTGTTCTGCGGGCTTGAGCACCACGCTGTTACCGGCCGCCAGGGCGGGTGCTAGTTTCCACGCGGCCATGTCCAGCGGGAAGTTCCAGGGCACCACGGCACCGATGACACCGAGCGGCTCGCGGGTGATGGTCGCCAGTGTGTTGGCGGCGGTGGGCGCGACTTGGTCGTAGAGCTTGTCGATACTTTCGGCGTACCAGGAAAATACATTGGCCGCGCCCGGTACATCGATATTCCAGGCATCCATGACCGGCTTGCCCATGTTCAGGGAGTCGAGCAGTGCCAGTTCTTCGCGATTTTCCAGCATCAGTGCAGCAAGCTTTTGCAGCACGGCCTTGCGTTCGGCCGGCGCCATGCGCGCCCAGGGGCCAGTTTCGAATGCTTCGCGCGCAGCACGAACGGCCAGGTCAATCTCGGCTTCACCGCAGGCACTCACCTCGGCAAGCACTTGTTGGGTCGCAGGGTTGATGGCGCTGAAGGTTGCGCCGGATGCAGGGGTGACCGGTTGGCCTGCAATCAGCGCGGTGGTGATAAAACGTTGCTGCTGCGCACGTTGTTGCCAGTCACTGAGTTCAAACACCGGATTAACCCTCGCTCACCGCCCAGACTTAATAGGCGTTATTGATTGCAGTGGGACGATGGTGGCTGATGCGCGCGTCGAGGAAAATTATTAAATATGTCTTCGGGGTATATGAAAAAGCTGGTTAAGCCAGCACCAATAAGGAGCGCCATGCATGGCGATTGTGCAGTAAGGTTGACGGACGGTGTTTTTAGCCTTGCGGTTATACGCCCGGCCAGCGTGTGGCTGGCTTGAACGGTCAATATAATCAATAAAAGCAGTGAGTTATTTGCGTTTCAGCCAGGCAGGGCGTGTAAATTGCTTGCACAGGCCGATGCTTGAATCTTAAGTAATTAAACACTGCATTGCCCCATCCTGGTTCGACCGGATGGCCAGACGAGGTTTATCGTGGCGGCTTATACCCTGCGTCAATTGAAGTATTTCGTAACCACCGTCGAGTGTGGCAGCGTGGCCGAGGCATCGCGCAAGCTCTACATCGCGCAACCCTCGATTTCAACCGCGATCAAGGGCTTGGAAGAAAGCTTTGGCGTGCAGCTATTTATTCGTCATCACGCCCAGGGCGTATCGCTGACACCGAGCGGCGCGCGCTTTTATCGCAAGGCGCAAGAGCTACTGCGCATGTCACACGAGTTCGAGCAGAACGCGTTGGCCGACAACGACGTGGTCTGCGGACAGATTGATATCGGTTGCTTTGAAACCGTCGCGCCCTTGTATTTGCCGGGTTTGATTGCGGGCTTTCGCACGCTTTATCCAGGCGTGGAAATCCGTATCTTTGATGGTGAGCAGCAGGATTTGGTGCAAGGCCTGACGGGCGGTCGCTTTGACTTGGCGATTCTGTATCAGCACGACCTCGATGGCACCATCGAAGTTGAGCCGCTGATGCCGCCGCAGCCGCCTTATGCGTTGCTCCCTGAAAACCACCGCTTTGCCCAGCAGGCACAGGTTTCCCTGCGTGACTTGGTGCTGGAACCAATGATTCTGCTGGATGTGCAGCCCAGCCGTACCTATTTCGTCAGCCTGTTCGAGGAGCTTGGCCTGAGCCCGAACATTGGCTTTAGCTCGCCTTCGATCGAAATGGTGCGTGGCATGGTTGGCCAGGGCTTTGGCTTCTCGATATTGGTCACCCGGCCGCGTTCGGAATGCACCTACGACGGCCAGAAAGTGGTGATGGTTGATATCAGTGAAACGGTCACCGGCTCAGGCTTGGTCGCCGCCTGGCTGAAACGGGCGCAGCTAACCAAACCGGCGCAGTTGTTTGTCGATTACTGCAAGGCGCATCTCGCGCCACCGACTGTGACAAGTGGCGGATAGAAAAGCGCTATCCGCCCTACGGGAATTGTCGTTGTAGGGTGGTCAACGCGCAGCTTGCCCACCACTAGGTACACGCTGAAGTTCTACAACTCAAGCCACCATGACAGATGTCCGTGGCTGTTAATGGCGGATAAAAAAGCGCTATCCGCCCTACGCTGCTTTTAACCACTGTGCCAAACGACTGAGCATGGCGTCGCACTGTTCAAGCTGTGCAATGCTGATGAACTCGTCTGGCTTGTGCGCTTGCTCGATACTGCCGGGGCCGCAGACCACGGTGGCAATTCCGGCTTTATCAAACAAGCCGCCTTCGGTGCCGAAGGCTACCGTGCTGAAGTCATCGCATTGGCTGAGCAGGGCAATCAACTGTGCGGCAGGACTTTTGGCGTCGGTTGCCAGGCCCGGATAGGCGGAAAGTTGGCTGAACTCGATGGACGTTTGCTTATCCACGGCCTGCATTTCCGGCAGTAACTCATCCTTGGCGAACTGCTGCATTTGGTCTGCGACTGTTTGCGGGTCGTCGGATGGCAGGGCGCGGACTTCGAAATCAAACTGGCACTCGGCAGGGACGATGTTCAAGGCTCGCCCACCGCTGATCATACCGGTTTGCACGGTGGAGAATGGTGGATCGAAACGTGGGTCGTGCAACTGCGGCGCGCGTAAGTGCTGGCCGATTTCACCGAGCTTGCCAATCAGCTTTGCTGCATATTCGATGGCGTTGACGCCTTGCGGCGCGTAGGCCGAGTGACACGCCGCGCCCTGAATATTGCAGCGCATGGCCAATTTGCCTTTATGCCCCAGCACCGGTTTCATCAGGGTGGGTTCACCGATGATGCAAACGCTGGGTTTATGCGGTCGTTGTTGCAAATCAGCCAGCAGGGAGCGTAGGCCCAAACAGCCAACCTCTTCGTCGTAAGAAAACGCAAAATGCACGGGTTGCTTCAGTGGTGCGGCCAGAAACTGCGGCACTGCGGCCAGTACGCAGGCAATAAACCCCTTCATGTCAGCAGTGCCGCGACCAAATAAGTGGCCGTCGCGTTCGGTCATGGAGAAGGGCGGCAAGGTCCAGGCCTGACCCTCGACCGGCACCACGTCGGTGTGCCCTGAAAGCACCACGCCGCCCGCGATATCCGGGCCAATTGTGGCGAACAGATTAGCCTTGCTGCCTTCGGCATTGAAGAACAGCTGGCATGGGATATCGAAGCCTTTGAGGTAGGTGCTGATAAAGTCGATCAGCGCCAGGTTTGACTCACGGCTAACAGTATTGAACTCAATCAACCGGGCCAGTAATTGACGGCTGCTTTGCATGGCTAATCTCTCCCGAAGCTGGCGTTACTCGTCGCCGGGTACGCCGTAGGTCGGGGCTTTGGTCGGGTCGAGTGCGCGGATCACATAGTCCTGCATCTGTGGGCGATAGGCTTGCCAGAGCTTATTCAAGTCTGCAATAGGGTCTTGCTCTGACCAGTCTACTCGCAGATCAACAATTGGCCAGAGCAGGTCGCTTACCACCGACAATGCAGCCGAATGCACCGGTCCTGCTTCGCCACCGGCACTCATTGCCGCACTCATCGCACTTAACAGGCGATCGGCAAGGGCTTCGCCCGCGCTGTCTTCGAAGGCGCGAACCATGGCTTCGATCACCGCCTGGTTACTTAAAAGATTGCCTGCCGCTACGCAACCTTCACCCGCCAGAGCATGGTTGATCCCCAGTGCCTTGCTGCCGGTGAAGTGTGCGGTTTCACCGTCCATGTCGATCACTGTGACTTGGCGATACTGGCTGTAGCCGTGGCGTGAAAGCGCCTTGTCCAGCGCGCTGGCGGCAGATTCGCCTCCTTCGAGCAGGTCAAGGATTTCCGGGCCAAGTGCAGGCAAAGTGATATTTTGGGTGGAAACCGCGCCAACCGAGCTTCTCAGCCAGGGGCAACGTGCGCCGACCGCGATGCTGGATGAGCTGATGGCAATGCCCAACTGGCCGGTTTCTGGGCAACGGCCGACAATTGAAAAGGTCATGCTTGCTCCTCAGGGATTACCGCAATTACGTCAATTTCCATCAACCACTGCGGCTGGCCAAGTGCCGAAACCACCAGTCCGGTTGAGATCGGGAATACGCCCTTGAGCCATTTACCGACTTCCTGATACACCGGCTCACGAAAGCGCGGATCGGTCAGGTAAGTAGTGGTCTTGACGATGTGGCTCATGTCGCTGCCCGCCTCTTCAAGCAGTTGCTTGACGTTTTTCATGGCCTGCTCCGCCTGTGCCCGCGGATCGCCCATACCCACCAGGTTACCGTCAAAATCGGTGCCAACCTGACCGCGTACATAAACGGTGTTGCCCGCCCGCACAGCCTGGCAGAGGTCGTTATCCAATGACTGGTTGGGGTAGGTGTCTTTGGTGTTGAACATGCGGATGCGAGTGTGTGTCGGCATCAGCTGACTCCCATGATACGAAAGGATTGCGCGTGTGAGTCGCCTTCAGCTTGACGCTGCGCGGCATCACGGTAGTCGCGGTATTTGTGCTGCGTGACGATGTGATCAGCAATATGTTTGGCGTCGTGCCAAACGCCCCAGATAAAGGTCGAACCGCGACGTGACAGCCAAGGCAGGCCAAGGAAGTAGATGCCCGGTTCGCTGGAGACACCGCGTTGATGCCGGGGCTTGCCTTGGGCATCGAAGGCATCAACCTTTAGCCAGCTGAAATCAACTGCATAACCAGTCGCCCAGATGATCGAGCTAATGCCTGCCGCAGCCAGGTCCAGCTCAAGAATCGGCTGGGTGACGCATGCCGGGTCCGGGTATTTCTTGCGTGCCTCGGGCTCTTGCGGCAGGTCGAGCTGATTGCGTTCGATATAGGCATCGGCAGCGTCAAGCAGGGCCAGATAGTTTTCATCGCCGCGCGCCAGGTTCTCGGCAAGGTCTGGTTGAAAGGTTACAACACCATTATTGAAGGCTTTGGTCAGGCCAACCAGGGTCATGCCTTGGTTGGCCAGGTTGCGAAAATCAATGGTCTGGCCGCCACGCGCGCCGCTTACTGCAATGGTTACGTGCTCTTTGCCCGGTTGCGCGGCTTCTGCATCCCACTGGCCAAGCACGCCCAGCCACCAGCAAAAATCACGGTTGCGATAGCTGCGGGGCGGACGATCGTGGGCACCCACCGAGAGGTAAACCTGTTTGCCAGAACGCATCAGCTCATCGGCGATTTGCACCCCGGAGGAGCCCGCACCAACTACCAGCACCGCGCCTTCAGGCAATTGTTGCGGATTACGATAGTCTGCCGAGTGCAACTGGTGGATGTTGCTATCTTTAGGCGCAATTGGCGGGATTACCGGACGCTGGAAAGGGCCTGTTGCGGCAACCACGCGATTGGCTTCGATGACGCCTTCAGAGGTTTCGATGGTGAAGCCGGGGCGGCCGTTATTGCGCACCACTTGCTTGACTTCCACGCCCGTGCGGATCGGCGCGTTGAAGGTTTTGGCGTACTCGACGAAGTAATCCGCCACCTGTTCCTTCGGTGCAAAGGCATCGGGGTCGAGATCAAACTCAAGGTTTGGAAAACGGTCATGCCATGCCGGGCCGTTAGCCACCAGTGAATCCCAGCGCCCTGTTCGCCAGGCCTCGGCGATACGGTTGCGCTCCAAAACAAGGTGCTCCACCCCAAGCTTGCTCAGGTGTTCGCTCATGGCCACGCCTGCTTGGCCAGCGCCAACGACAAGCGTATCGATTTGAATGTGTTCAACTGTCATATCTGAGCCCATGTGGAAGGCGGGACTGATTCAGGTCAAGACGCGGCCCTTACTGACGGCGCCGAACTGCCTACAGCTGCATTCTGTCCACCGGGGCGGATTAGCGAAATTATGTTTTTTGTCGTTGTTGCTTATCTAAAAGCTGCTTTGCCTCGTGGCTATAGGCTTCTAAGCCACTGCTTGCAGGGGGAAAGGCTCAGGTTAAGCAACGCGCATCGACACCTGGGATGGTCGATAAGCCTGCGAATAGCTCAGGTGGAAAATAGTTCGTGGCTTGAACGACCCCATACAACTGATGTTGCTGGACGCTACACTGGCGCCAGCCCCGATTATCATTGTTGAATCAAGGACATCCAGCGTGAAGGTTATAACCATTGGTGGTGGTGAAATTTCTGAGTTGGAAACGCTGGATTTGGATGCGTTTATTTGCAGCCAGACAGGCAAGTCCAATCCAAAAGCGCTGTTTATTCCCACGGCAAGTGGCGATGCCGATGGCTATTGCAAGACTTTCCAGCGTATCTATGGTGACCGCCTGGGCTGCGAAGTCGATTTCTTGCTGGCCACAGGCCCAGGCTTTTCTCATCAACAAGCCGTACAGAAGATTCTGGATTGCGACTTGGTGTACGTCGGCGGCGGTAACACCCAGAGAATGCTTGCCATATGGCGAGACTTTCGCATTGTTGAGGCTTTGCGCCAGGCTGGAGAGCGCGGCACCGTTCTTTCAGGATTAAGCGCTGGTGCAATTTGCTGGTATGAAGCCGGGCTAAGCGACTCGGATCGTTTCACGGCAGACTCGAACTGGAAGCTCAAACGGCTGGACGCCTTGGGTTTTCTGCCTGGTGTATTTTGTCCACATCTGGATAAAGAGCAGCGCCATGCCCCTTTGCTAGAGTTAGTGCGCACCTCAGGTGAAAGGGCGATTGCTTGCGATAATGGTGCGGCAATCTATTGGCAAGATGGCGTCGCTCAAGTGCTTACCAGTCTCCCGAACGCCTATGCCTACATCTACACAGAGCAATCAGGCGAGGTTAGCGTGGAGCGGTTTAGCGCTGGGCAGAAATTACCTTTGTAGGTCATTCTAAACAGTCAGTTGCCAGGAAAAATCGATGCGCAAAATACCTCCATTGAACTCCGTACGTGCATTCGAGGCTGTGGCGCGTCACCAGAGTTTTTCTGCTGCGGCCGACGAACTTTCTGTCACGGTTGCGGCGGTTAGCCATCAAGTTCGCCAGCTTGAAGATGGCTTGGGGCAAAAGCTGTTGGAAAGAGGCCGTTCGGTCAGCCTTACAGCTGCTGGCAAGACGATCTATCCGTTGTTGCGTGATGGTTTTGATCAGATCGCCCAGGCCTTTGCCCTGCTCGCCGCGCCAAAGGCGAAGGACACCATTGAGGTGTCTACCACTCGCGCATTTGCCGAGCGCTGGCTGATGCCGCGCCTGGCCAGGTTCAACGCGATTTATCCCAACCTTGTGGTGTCGATTCATGCATCGGAAAAGGTTGTCGATATGCGCAGCGCTGCGGCGGACCTAGCGATTCGCTATGGTCCGGTCGATGCCGATGCTCGGGGGACGGTGCTGTTTGCGGACAGCTACATTGCCGTGGCGCACAAAAGCATCTGTCCTGCCGGTCGACAGGCGCGGATTGACGATTTTTATAATCGCCCACTGTTGGCGTTCAAGTGGAAGAATCAGGCGCTGTCAGTTCCGTCGTGGGCTGCTTGGCTTGCTCAGGTTGATCACGATAGCTCCCTTGAATTGCGCACTTCTTGGTACAGCGAGGAAACCCTGGCGCTGCACGCTGTTGAGCAAGGATTGGGCCCATTGCTGTGCAGCAAAGTGCTGATTGAGGATGGGTTACGCAGCGGGCAGATATGTCGGCTGGAAGGGCCAAGCCTGCCAGGTTTTTCTTACCATCTGGTCGAGGGCGCAGCTTATGCCTCGCACAACAGTCTTGCGTTGTTCAAAGACTGGCTGCTGGGTGAAGCCGCCTCATTCAGGGAAGGCGTCCTGGATGAGGCAGGAATGCCGGGCAACGACACAGGCACTCAGGCTGGCGAAAGCTGAGGCTTTTTCTCATCAACCAGTTGCTTCACCAAGCTCGGGACAGTGTTGAAAGCCTCGGTGATGGAGGCTTGATGTCGAGTATCACCAAACTCCTGATAGTCGATGGAAATGGTGTGGGTTTGATTCACGCCCAAATAGTGCGCGCAGGTCTGGATGTGAGTGTCCAGATGGTTCATGGATTCGCGAATGCCGCCTGGGCCAAAGCCGAACTCTCCACGGGACGACAAAATGACCAGTTTCTTGCCGGTCATAATAGGTTCCAGCGGGTAATCACCGCGCCCCAGGTCAAAGCTGAAGGTCTTGCCGATACGAATCACGTTGTCGAACCAGGATTTGAGTTGAGCTGGCATGCCGTAGTTGTACATTGGCGTACCAATGACAATGACATCAGCGCGGTCTAGTTCCTCGATCAACTCATCAGAGATACGCAGCGCCTCGCGTTTTGCATCAGTCATATGCTCTGCGGGGGTAAATACCGCTGCAATCCAGTCCTCGGTTATAAACGGCGGCGGGTTGCGGCCAATGTCACGCACAATAACCTGTGCATTGTCATCGTGTTCAACCCAGGCATCGACAAATGCCTGCGAGAGTTTACGGCTCAGGGAGCGTCCAGAGCGAACGCTGGCGTCAATATGCAAAAGTGTTGTCATGGCTGTGATCCTGTTTTATGTGAGTTTGAATAAACTCAAGGCATAAACAAGTTGGCCATAACTTAACGCGGTCTGACTATTGAGTTTTGTTTGGGGTGAGTTAAGTAAAACTAAAGAGGTAAGTGCAAGTTACTTGTTTAGTTGGGGTGAATATAAGCGGGTGTGCTTGTTTAATAAGGCGATTAAGTCTTGACGGTTATTAGCTGTGTGTTTGAGTCTTTATCTTCGGTTTTGGGTGCTGTGCTGGTGCCTTGCGTCAGTGATATTGGCGGTCAGCGGCCAATAACAACCTGCGCTGGCCGCCGCCAGTTCCAGACGGCTGGCCAGTGTTCCTGTGGCGTAATTACTTTTGCGTGACGTAGGTCAGTAGCTCAACCACTTGTTCGGGTGTTTGCGCCCAGGCCATTGCGGCAGCGTCGACTTCCTTGAGTGGGTGAATGATGTCGTCCGCGTGCAGGGTGATATAGGGCTTGCCCAGTGCGGCGCAGAAGCCTGCATCAAAGGCGGCATTCCATTGTTTGTATTTATCGCCAAAGCGGATGATCGCCACGTCGCACTGTTCAAGCAGTGTCTTGGTGCGAATCGCGTTGACCTTGGATGATTTGTGATCGCGCCAGAAACTTTCTGCTTCAGCGCCAAGCACGTCACCGGCGGCGTCGCTGCTTTCGTGATCGGTGTTGGCCGATGTGAACTTGATGTCGAGCTGGGCCTGGGCGGCACCATTGATGATGCGCTCACGCCAGTCGGTATGAATCTCGCCGGATAAGTAGATTGTCCAAGTCATCAGAACCTCAATGCTTTGTTAAAGACAACCACTATACCAAGCCTGGCGCGCCTATGACGGCGCGCCAGTTTGATCAGCGCGCAGGCTTGAAGGTCAGGGTGCTGCTGGTGTGTGCGGCGACATCGCTGTCGCTCAGGTGCATGGGCAGGTAAACGCCTTGCATATAGCGTTCGGCCTGGTCGCTGTAGTGTGTGTCGAATGGCGTGCCACTCTGGCCGACCGGGTTGATCCCGAGCGCTGTGCTGGCATCGGCCATGTCGACCAGGCGCCGGGTTGATGGGCCGTAAACCACCGACCATGGCGCAGGTCCGACGCGGTGGGACAGGTTGTTTGGCGTTTCATGGCCGCCTGGCGCTGCGAACGGGCCGACATTGAACAGGCGATCCAAGGGTTTTTTCTGGCCCAGCGGATGATTGTGCGTGAGGGTGTGGGCCGTGCCCCATTGCCAGTTTTCCGGGTTATCACCCAAGGTTTGCTTGAGGTGGGTAATGCTCGCTTGCCAGGCAGCCTTGACCGTTTGTGCGCGGTTTTCGACGATTTCGGTACTGCGGTTATCCCACCATGGCGAGTTAGCATCTGCCGTCAGGCGCGGCAGTGCGACATCCAG
The DNA here is from genome assembly GCF_963970595.1 of Pseudomonas sp. RL_15y_Pfl2_60. Classification (NCBI taxonomy): domain Bacteria; kingdom Pseudomonadati; phylum Pseudomonadota; class Gammaproteobacteria; order Pseudomonadales; family Pseudomonadaceae; genus Pseudomonas; species Pseudomonas sp. RL_15y_Pfl2_60. The sequence continues at coordinate 161,993 of NZ_CAXAOE010000005.1, forward strand.
CACCCGCGTGGTGAGCAGGTTCTCGAAAAACGGCCCTTGCAACTCATCGCCCATGGCTTGTTTGGTTAATTCATATACAAGCTGGTTAAACAGGGTCGGCGCGGTTGCGTCGAGTGTATGGTCGCCGTTCCAGGCAACCAGTTGCTCAACCCATGCTTGCTCTTGCTTATCAGTTGCGGCCTTGCGCAAATCGTCGATGATTGGCGCCAGCAAGCGTGGCGCGTAGCCAGTCCCCGGATCAAGTTGCAGGGCCTGGCTGTTGTTCAAATCCCACTTCACCGAGTTGTCAGCCAAGCGCTGATTCAAGCGCTGGCCGCGGTCGGGCAAGTTGTAATAACCGGGGATTTCTATGCCGGTTGGCGAAACCGTTTGGAAGTTGGCCGAGACGATATAACCGCGCTGTGGGTTTTCTTCCTGCGGGTTATCGCTGAATGGGTAATAGCCGAGTTTGTCCGCTTCCTCCGTCGCGCCATCGAGGATAAAACTCGGGTTGACCCCGGCAGGACGGCGCGGCAGTTTGGCCGCAGCCCACCAGCCGATATCACCCTTGGCGTTGGCCCAGATTACGTTAAGGCCAGGCGACTCGATTTTCTCTGACGCTGTGCGTGCTTTCTCAAGGGTGTCGGCACGGTTGAGCTGATAAAAACCTTCGAGAATCGGGTTGTCGGTTTCTAGAAACGCCCACCACATGGCGATGGGTGTCTTGCCGACGGACTCGCCCAAGGCGTCGTTGATGATCGGGCCATGGGGTGAGCGTCGCAGGGTCAGGGTGACCGGCTCGGCATCCTTGACAGCAATGGTCTCGGTGCGGCTTTGCAGGTCTGTCCATTGGCCGTGATACCACACCTGATTGGGGTTGTCGGGATTCACCTTTTCGGCAATCAGGTCCAGGTCATCGTTCTGGAACATGGTGATGCTCCAGGCGAAGTCCTTGTTGTGGCCCAGGGATGCAACCGGATTGAGCGCCTGGTGATGGCCGTACAAGTCGAACCCAGGATAGCTCAACTGCGCTTCGTACCAGACTGCAGGCACCGAGAAACGGATATGTGGGTCGCCCGCCAGCAGTGGTTTGCCGCTGGCTGTGCGGCTGCCCGATACCGCCCAGGCATTGCTGCCTTCAAACTGCGGCAAACCCGCTTCGGCGAGCGCGTCATTGCTCAGGCGGGCGATGCTGTTGAGATCTTGCCAGTCGTTGCTGACCAGCGGTTGCTGCATCACGCCTTGCGGATGCCAGGCCAGGTCAAACACCTTGAGATAGTCGGCGCCGAGTCGGTCGCGCACGTAGCTCAACACAGGTTCTGTGCGAAACGCGGCAGCGAAGCTGTAAGCCATGTAACCGGCAACGCTGATGGTGTCGGCCACGGTGAATGGACGCTTGTTAATGCCCAGCAGGTCAAACTCAACAGGGGCCGGATTGTTGTCCTGATACTGGTTTATACCGTCGAGATAGGCCTGTAGCGCTTTGTATGATGCGCTGCTTTTATCCATCTTCTGCACGTATTCATCGGCGTGCTGACGGATTTCCAGGGTGCGGAACAAACGATCGGTTTCAACCAGCTTGCTGCCCAAAACCTCTGCCAGCTCACCACGCGCCAGGCGGCGCATCAGTTCCATTTGGAACAGTCGATCCTGGGCATGCACATAGCCCAAGGCACGGTACATATCTGCTTCGTTTTCAGCCTTGATATGGGGCACGCCGCGCTCGTCGTAGCGCACGCTGACGGGGGCTTGCAGCTGTTGCAGGGCGACTTCTCCCTCTCGCTGGGGTTGCTTGCTGGTGTAATACCAACCGCCGCCAGCAGCGGCTAGGGCAACAATGACGGCAAGTGCAGTGAGGGAGCGCTTCATTCAATCATCCTTATTATTGTCTTGCGGTTCTAACCGCGTCTTATGCCTCTATTGTGCGGACTGGGCCGTTATACGGCATTGACCAAATACAACATTGCTGAAATTATTTGGTCAATTTATCGCGATTTATCCACAAGGCGCACATGACCGTCGAACAGCCGCTGTCAGCCACCATCAGCCTGACTCACTCAGCCACCATGCGCCGTCTGTTATACGAGGGGTTGAGCAGCCTGGGCTTTGACCCGACCGATACTTTTCGACGTGCTTATGAGGGGGCGCGCCTGCCGCCGCCATTGCTTGCTGGCCGTCAGGAGCATGACCATGCGCCGCGCTTTTGGCAGGCGCTGGAGCAATTAACCGGGGATGTGGATATCGGCCTGCACCTGGGCGAGGTGATGAAGCCGCGACCGATGGACGTGGTGGGTTACTTGCTATTGGCCAGTCGCGATTTACGTCAAGCGCTGGAAAGCTTTGTGCGCTTCCAGCACATTCTCTCCGGCGGATTTGCTGCGCGGCTTGAGGAACAGCGCGACAGCGTGCGGCTGGTGATCGACCTTAATTACCGGGGCGTTGGCTCGCTGCGCCAGCAAATTGAGTGCTTGGCACTGCTTTGGCGCAAGCAGTTGAGCAGTGTGACAGACGATGAATTCAGCCTGAGTGGCATTGAGTTTCGTCATTCGGCGCCGCGCCGCATCAGTGAGCATCGGCGTCTGTTTGGTATCACACCGCAGTTCGGTCAGCGTCACGATGCTTTGATCTTTCCCCAGGCATTGCTTGCCCGGCCTTCGCGCAGCGCTAATGCGCGATTGTTTGAATTGCTGAGCAAGCAGGCAACGATTGAGTTGGCCGAGTTGAGCGAGAACCTGCTGCTCGATCGCGTGCGCAACTGGCTGGACGCAAATCTCGGGCAGCAACTGTGCGGTTTGCAGGCTTGCGCGGCGGCGTTGAATCTAAAGCCAGCGCTACTGCAGCGGGAGCTGGCAGCGCAAGGCAGTAGTTTTCGCCAGCTCCACGATGAGGTTCGCAGGCTGCGTGCGCTGGGGCTGCTGGAACAAGGCATGGCCACGCGCGATGTTGCCCGGGCCTGCGGCTTTGCTGAGCTGTCGCCATTTTATCGGGCGTTCAGGCGTTGGCAGGGCTGCACCCCAAAACATAAGGAACTGCGTTGAGCCCTTGGCTACTTATCGCTCGTGTTCCAGTCGCAGAAACAGCCCACCGCCATATTATTGCTGGCGTTGACCGAGCGCCCTTCAGCCAGCGCATTAAGGATCGGCTCAATAAAGCTGTTGCTTGAATTGCAGGTCAGCCCCGAGCTGTATGGGCCAAAGTAGGCGAGATTGCCCGCTCGATCCCAAATTGCCACTGCCGGGCTTGCAGGCAATTTTTCGCCGCCAGGCAGTTGCTGCAAGGGCTTCAATGCGCTGAGTGTGTCGGGCAACTGGCCGCTGCTTCCCGGTTTTTGCACCGCGTAAAACTCAACGCCTTGCGCGGAGAAGTGTTCGACTAACTCGGCTAAATGCTGTTGATTGCCGACATTGCAGGGGCATGCGGGGTCCCAGAAATGCACCAGTCGAATCGGTCCGGGTCCTGCGATATCAGGGGGCAAACGAATATCTGCACCCGTGAAAATAGCGGTGCGCTCGCTGAATGCACGCAGGTAACGTGCTTCAAACCAGAGGAATGCCGACAATAGCGCAACGATCACTGCGGCGACGGCAATACTGGCAATGATGATTTTATGACGGGCAGCTGGCATGGTGAGGTGTCTATACAAGGCCGTATAGCTTGCCACGATGCGCCCGGCAGCAAAATATCCGCAGTGTAACCAGTGACGTGAAATAATCGCCGCACATGCCAATTAATCATGGAAAACCCAATGCCAGAGCGTTTCACCCCTGACTGCGTGGTCGCCGGTCTGCGACCCATAGCCGCAGCTGCCATGAGCTTGCCGCACGAGCAGGCGTACCGCTCGTTCTATCGGCTCGACAAGCTAGCGGCGCAGCAGGTGCGCCTTGGCTTCTTTGATGCCGCCGGTTACCGCATTGCGGCCCAGGTGTGGTGGCCACAAGCGCCCAAGGCAACGCTGGTCCTGCTGCATGGCTATTACGATCACCTGGCACTGTATCGCCATGTCATCGAGTGGGCGTTGAGCATGGATTTCGCTGTGTTTGCATTTGATCTGCCAGGGCATGGCTTATCGAGTGGCGCGCGCGCCAGCATTGGTGATTTTGCTGAGTACCAGGCCGTGCTCAAGGCCGCTTTGGCACAAGTTGGGCAATTAGACTTGCCGCAGCCCTGGCACCTGTTTGGCCAGAGCACCGGCGGGGCGATTGTGGTTGATTATCTGCTCACGGGTAATCCTGGCCCTGAAATTGGCCAGAGCATCCTGTTTTCACCCTTGGTTCGGCCCCGTGCATGGGGCTGGTCGAAGCTGAGCTATCGCTTGCTCAAGCCCTTTGTGCGTAAGATCTCAAGGCGCTTTACCGAGAATTCGCACGATGCTGAATTTATCGACTTCCTGCATCACCACGACTCACTCCAGCCGCAGTGCTTGCCCACCGCTTGGGTTGGCTCGCTGGCCCGCTGGGTGCTGCACATCGAAATGGCACCGCCCAGCTCGCGAAGCCCACTGATAATCCAGGGTGAAAGCGATATGACGGTCGATTGGCGGCACAATCTACAGGTGCTTAAAGAGAAATTTAAGGCGCCGAAGATTCTGCTTTTACCCGAGGCGCGGCATCACATGGCCAATGAGTCGCAGCTCTATCGGGATCAGTACTTTGCGTTTCTGACCGAGCAACTGCGCAAGTAGCCTAACCGCAAGGCGCCATTGGCTCCCTGCGGCTAGCCGGGCTTAGATACCTTGCGGGGCGGGTGCCAGATCTGCTGTGTTCTGACCGACGGCCAAGCCTGCGCGCATCGCGGCGAGCGCTGCTTGGTAATAGGTTTTACCAGCATCTGACTGGGCGAAGCTGACGAACTCCTCCAGCTCTGCATCGCTGAGGTCGCGATAGACAAACAGCAAGGTGTTATCCAGTTCCGCACCGATCTGGCTCATCAGGTTCTGCCGCTGCGAGCTGAGCAGCGCCTGGGCGGTGCCGCCACCGAGCAAGCCGGGAATCATCTGGCTGAGGCTGTCTGCTGCCACACCGGCCAGTGCCAGGCTCACTTCAGCACCGGCTTCCTTGGCTGGCAAGGCTTGCGCCAGGTGGCCAATCAGTAAACGACGGGTGTCGGAGGCTTCGACTTGTGGCAGACCGTTGGCGTAACGGGCAAGTTGATCCTTGCGGGTGGCAAGGGTTTCTGCAGCCACTATTTTCTTGCCCAGTGAGGAGTTGAAGAATGTGACGGCTGGCGTGGAGTCCGGCAGATTGTCTTGCAGGGCTTGTTGCGCACGCTGATCCATAGCTTGTGGCGCAAAGCGTTTATTGCTGTTATCGACCAAAGCCTTATAAACCGCGGGCGGCAGAGTGCTGCGATAGCGCGCCTGAGCAGCGTTCAGGGCATCATTGAAATTGGCTCGCTGCTCAGGCCAACCGGCAACCTTATACAATTCGACCGAAGACGCTGCCAGGCTTGGCAGGCTGATAAACATAAAAAGTGCAACACATAGGGCGCGCATAAGGACTCCTGTCTGGCGTGCGGCTATTTTCATTGGCCAGTCGATGCTTGTCGAGAAGCAGAAGCGGCGCTGATAGAATATCGGCATGTCTGAATATCCTTCCCTAGAGCAGCTTTCGAGCATTGTCGACGACCTGGCAGAGCAGGGCTGGTCACTGCAGCCTGCATTTGTCTCACAGGCTCTGACCCTCGAACTGGCTCAAGAGTGCCGTAAACGTGCAGCGCAGGGCGCATTAGTGCCTGCGAGTATAGGCCGTGGCCAAGGCCTAGCGGTACAGGAAGGTATCCGCGGCGACCATATTCAGTGGTTGGAGCCGGGCCAGTCGCAAGCCTGTGACCAGTACTTGGCTAAACTTGAGTCGCTGCGCCAAGCCATCAATCAAGGTTTGTATCTGGGCCTTGAGGATTACGAAAGCCATTTCGCCCTGTATCCGCCGGGTGCATTCTACAAGAAGCACCTGGACCGCTTTCGTGACGATGACAGGCGCGCTGTTTCAGTGGTGCTGTATCTCAATCAGCAGTGGCAAGCCGGGGAAGGTGGCGAGTTGCGCTTGCACCTGCCGGACGGTGAGGTGCGTGATCTAGCGCCGCAAGCCGGGGTGCTGGTTGTATTCCTGTCCGCCGATATGCCCCATGAGGTGTTGCCCGCCCAGCGTGAGCGCCTATCGTTAACAGGTTGGTTTCGCCGGCGTGGTGACTCGGTCCTTTAGGGCTGGTAAGTGGAGATAGATATGCAAAAGATCCTGGTCAGCCGCTGCCTGTTGGGCCATCGCGTGCGCTATGACGGTGGTACGCATGGGCCTTATGACGTGCTGGCGCGCTGGCAAGCGCAAGGTCGGGTTGTTGCCCTGTGCCCGGAAGTCGCCGGTGGTTTGCCAACACCGCGCCCAGCTGCAGAAATTCCAGGTGGTCAAGGCGCCCAAGTGCTGGATGGCTTGTTGCCTGTCGTCAGCATTGAAGGAGAGGATTTCACTGCCCAATTCGTATCAGGAGCCGAGCAGGCCCTGGCGTTGGTCAAGCAGCACGGTATTGCGATCGCGCTGCTCAAGGCGCGCAGTCCGTCATGCGGAAACATCGAGAATTATGATGGCAGCTTCAGCGGCAACAAGGTCGCTGGTGAAGGGGTAACAGCCGCTCTGCTACGCCGCGCGGGCGTTGCAGTGTTTAACGAAGAGCAATTGGATGCGGCAACCCAGGCGCTTGCTCAGCTTGAACTAGACTAGAGCTGCTGATTACAGGGAACAAACCTGTTTATTACAGCGTCAATCCCATGAATCAATCCACAAGGTGTTCATGATGAAGAAGTTAGTGCCTGCCTTCGCCCTGAGTTTTTGCATGCTCGGCGCCAGTTTTGCCGCCATCGCTGAAGTGCCCCGTACAGCCGCTCCGGAAAATGCCTCGGTGTATATCGTTGAGCCAAAGGATGGCGCCACGGTCGATAAAACCTTTACCGTACGTTTTGGCTTGAAGGGTATGGGCGTTGCTCCGGCGGGTGTGGACGCGCCAGACACCGGCCATCACCATTTGTTGATCGACCTCGACCAACTGCCTGCAATGAATGGCCCGCTGCCGGCGACCGAGAATGTAGTTCACTTCGGCAAGGGCCAGACCGAAACCGAGCTGACCCTCGCCCCGGGCAAGCATACGTTGCAATTGCTCTTGGGCGATAAGAACCATGTGCCATTTGACCCGCCAGTGCTATCGAAAAAAATCACTGTAACGGTTAAATAGATGGCTTGGATTTCAAGCTGAAAGCCAAATGCTGGCCATTAAAAAGGGAGGCTTTAAGCCTCCCTTTTTAGTACAGCGCAGTCGGGCTCTGGTTTAGAACAGAACGCGGCTGCGGATAGTGCCGTTTACGTGCTGCAGTTTTTCCAATGCAAGATCGGAATACTCAGCGTCGACATCGATTACCACGTACCCAACTTTCTCATTGGTCTGCAAGAACTGACCGGAGATGTTGATGCCGTTTTCGGCGAATACGCGGTTGATCTCGCTCATCACACCCGGAATGTTTTCGTGGATGTGCAGCAAACGGTGCTTGCCAGGATGCGACGGCAAGGCCACTTCCGGGAAGTTGACCGAAGACACCGAGGTGCCGTTGTCGCTGTACTTGACCAGCTTTTCAGCCACTTCCAGACCAATGTTGGCTTGGGCTTCGGCGGTCGAACCACCGATGTGCGGCGTCAGGATTACGCGATCCAGGCCGCGCAGCGGGCTTTCAAACTCTTCAGTGTTCGAGCGTGGCTCAACCGGGAACACGTCGATGGCCGCGCCAATCAGGCGTTCTTCTTTGATCGCGGTTGCCAGGTGATCAAGTTCAACCACAGTGCCGCGCGCGGCGTTGATCAGGATGCCGCCTTGCTTGATCGCACGGATTTCTGCTTCGCCGATCATCCACTGAGTCGATGGCAGCTCAGGAACGTGCAGCGAAATGATGTCGCACATACCGAGCAGGTCATGCAGCTTGCCAACCTGAGTGGCGTTGCCCAGCGGCAGCTTGGTCACTACGTCGTAGAAGAACACTTGCATGCCCAGCGCTTCTGCAAGCACCGACAGCTGCGTGCCAATCGAGCCGTAACCGACAATGCCCAGCTTCTTGCCACGGATCTCGAATGAGTTGGCTGCGCTCTTGATCCAGCCGCCACGGTGGCAAGAGGCGTTTTTCTCGGGGATACCGCGCAGCAGCAAAATCGCTTGCGCCAACACCAGTTCAGCAACCGAGCGAGTGTTCGAGAACGGTGCGTTAAATACGGCGATGCCGCGCTCGCGGGCCGCATCGAGATCCACCTGGTTGGTGCCAATGCAGAAACAGCCGACGGCAACCAGTTTGTTTGCGCAATCAAATACCTCAGCCGTCAGCTGGGTACGAGAGCGGATGCCGATAAAATGGGCCTCGGCGATCTTTTCCTTCAATTCGGCTTCAGGCAACGAGCCGGTGAGGTACTCGATATTGCTGTAGCCGGCAGCCTTGAGGGTATCCACGGCATTTTGGTGGACGCCTTCGAGAAGAAGGAACTTGATCTTGCTCTTGTCGAGAGAGGTCTTGCTCATCGGAGTACCTGTTGTCCCACAATAGAGTGTCAGGAAAATTCTCAGCATTAACTGCTGATACGCCCGTGGGTTAGTGCTGGGCACTGATTAACGGGGTGCGTATGCTAGCATACGTGCCCCGCGAAACACCTATCCTGGCAGATGAAGCGTGCTCAGGGTGACCATGAATCGTTTGAGAGTTCTGTAGATGACCAATCCTGCCCTGATTGACGAGTTGAAGTCCTTAGTCGAAGTCGGAAAAGTGCTGACCGATGCCGATTCCCTTGATGCTTACGGCAAGGACTGGACCAAACACTTTGCCCCGGCACCGCTGGCTATTGTCTTTCCCAAAAGCGTTGAGCAGGTGCAGGCCATTGTCCGTTGGGCCAACCAGAACAAGGTCGCTTTAGTGCCATCGGGCGGCCGCACTGGATTATCTGCTGCTGCCGTCGCAGCCAATGGCGAGGTGGTGGTTTCGTTTGACTACATGAATCAAATTCTTGGTTTCAACGAATTTGACCGCACCGTGGTCTGCCAGCCGGGTGTCGTTACCGAGCAGCTGCAGAACTTTGCTGAAGAGCAAGGCTTGTATTATCCGGTGGATTTCGCTTCAGCAGGATCTAGCCAGATTGGCGGCAATATCGGCACAAATGCCGGCGGGATCAAGGTTATTCGCTACGGCATGACCCGCAATTGGGTCGCTGGTCTCAAGGTTGTGACCGGCGCCGGTGAATTGCTCGAGCTGAACAAAGACCTGATCAAAAACGCCACCGGCTACGACCTGCGCCAGTTGTTTATCGGTGCCGAAGGCACGCTGGGCTTTGTGGTTGAAGCGACAATGCGCCTTGATCGCGCCCCGCAGAACCTCACCGCAATGGTGCTGGGCGCCGCTGATTTCGACTCGATCATGCCAGTGCTGCATGCCTTCCAGAATAAGCTCGATCTGACCGCATTTGAGTTCTTTTCGGACAAAGCCCTGGCCAAGGTCATGGCGCGTGGCGATGTGCCGCCAGCGTTCGAAACCGATTGCCCTTTCTACGCGCTGCTTGAGTTTGAAGCCAGCACCGAAGAAGTTGCCAATGCTGCACTCGAGACCTTCGAGCACTGCGTTGAGCAAGGCTGGGTGCTCGATGGCGTGATGAGCCAGAGCGAGGCGCAACTGCAGAACCTGTGGAAGCTGCGCGAATATATCTCCGAGACCATTTCCCACTGGACGCCATACAAAAACGATATTTCGGTGACTGTTTCGAAAGTCCCGGCGTTTTTGCATGATATTGATGAAATCGTCGGTGAACATTACCCGGATTTCGAGATTGTCTGGTTCGGCCATATCGGTGACGGCAATCTGCACCTGAACATCCTCAAGCCCGAGAACTTGAGCAAAGACGAATTCTTCGCCAAGTGCGCCACCGTTAATAAGTGGGTGTTCGAGATCGTCCAGAAATACAACGGATCGATTTCAGCTGAGCACGGCGTGGGCATGACCAAGCGTGACTATTTGGAATACAGTCGTTCTGCAGCCGAAATTGCCTACATGAAAGCCATCAAGGCGGTGTTTGACCCCAATGGCATCATGAATCCAGGTAAGATTTTTGCTGAGTAATCGCCAGGCCAGGACGTAACAGCACTCACTATTGCCTGGCCCTGTTGTCGAGCCCACATTGATTTGCATGCATTGCCTTTTGAGGACTATTCATGAGCTACCAGCATCAGTATATCGACGGCACCACTATCCATTTCCCCATGGGGAAAGTGGTGTGCATAGGCCGCAACTACGCCGAGCATGCCAAAGAGTTGAACAACCCTGTCCCGACTGAACCGCTGCTGTTTATCAAGCCGGGCAGTTGCGTGGTGCCGCTCAATAGTGGGTTCAGTATTCCAGCGGACCGTGGCGCGGTGCATTACGAAGCCGAGATCGCAGTGTTGATTGGCAAGCCGCTGTCCCGCTCGCCGAGCAGCGAAGAAGTGCGTGATGCGATTTCAGGTTTCGCGCCAGCTCTGGACCTGACCCTGCGTGATGTCCAGGCCAAGCTCAAGGAAAAGGGTTACCCGTGGGAAATCGCCAAATCGTTTGACGGTGCCTGCGTGCTTGCACCTTTTGTCAGTGGTGATGCAATCACTGATTTGACCGACATTGGCATTCGTCTGTGCATTAATGGTGAAGTCCGCCAGGACGGTAACAGCAGCGTCATGCTCAATCCGATCCTGCCAATGATCCAGAACATGGCCGCTCACTTCAATTTGCAACCTGGCGATGTCATCCTCACCGGAACTCCCGTCGGAGTCGGCCCTCTGAACAAAGGTGATCAACTGCAGATTGAGCTGGTTGGGTTAAGCAGTTTTACCAGCCAAGTCCTTTGATAAATGATCTGAACCACCTTTCTTAGTATGTGCAGGGATGCGCGTTGAGCGGTATTTCAACCTGAGGATACGCCTAGCTTGAGCGGTATCGTTTTCATTGAGTAACAGCGGTGCCCCAAAGCTCAAAGGTGTTCAGCACTGTATTTCGCAGTCTGCTGGTTTTAATGCTTGTGGTGTTTGTCAGTGTCGGGCTCTATCAGCGTTGGGATGAACGTGCGCTGTTCCTGATCAAAGAGCTGCAAACCAGTGCCGAGGTGCAAGCGGCAAGCATTTGGTTGCCCAGTTACCGCGTGACCTTGGCCGGCAAGCCGATCGCCGGGCTTGAAGAGGGTGAAGTGTCCGGGCTGACTTACCGGGCCAGTAGCAACACCTTGTTTACTATCCTGGGCAAGCATACTGAGCTGGTCGAGTTGTCACTGACTGGCGATGTGTTGCGGCGTATCCCGGTGACAGGGCTTGAAAACCCCGAAGGTGTCGAAGTGCTTTCCGGTGACTTGATGGCCATTGTCGATGAGCGTCAGCGCACGCTCACGGTGTTCCCGTTGACTGCTGCTACTACCCAGATCAATGCCCGGCAGCAAATTCAGGTCGACCTGGGCTTTGCCAAGGCCGGTAACAAAGGTTTTGAAGGGCTTGGCTGGGACAGTCGCCGTAAACTGATACTGCTGGCTAAAGAACGAGACCCCCGAGGCTTCTATAGCTTGCCACTGCCAAGCAAGAGCGGCCCGGCCCAGGGCATGCTTGAGCTTAATATCGATGATGTTTTTGTCCGCGATATTTCTTCCGTGAGTTTTGATCCACGTACCGGGCATTCACTGATGCTATCTGACGAGTCGCGGGTGTTGGTTGAACTGGATGCCAACGCCAAGCCGCGCAGCTTTATCAGCTTTGCCAGCGGGCGTAATGGCTTGGGTTGGGGAATCAAGCAGCCCGAGGGTGTGACCATTGGTGCTGATGGCAGCATCTATGTGATCAGTGAGCCTAACCTGTTCTATGTGCTGTCTAAATAGCCACTGGAGAAGCGCTTATTCTTTAGTGGCTTGTAGTGCAGCGGATTATTTTAAGTTTGGCTTAAGGCAAAATTCAGCAAGGCTTCAGCTACGCTGGTTAATCTGACCCTGTCATTCACTGATTAGAGATTCAGACTATGAAACGCACTACTCTCGCACTGCTGCTTGCTCCACTGTTTTCGACTGCTGTCATGGCTCAAAGCTACAACGGTCCTAGCGCCAATGTCCAAGTGACCACAGTCGCTGAAGCACTCAAGGCTGCCGACGACACCCAGGTTGTGCTGCAAGGTCAGATTGTTGAGCGTCTGCGCGGTGAGCACTACACATTCAAGGACTCGACCGGCACCGTCGAAGTTGAAATCGATGATGAAGACTGGCCGAGCCAGAGCGTCGACGATAAAGCCACCGTCAAGCTGACCGGTGAAGTTGATCAAGGCCGTAGCGGTGTTGAAGTTGAAGTCGACCGCGTAGAACTGGTCAAGTAAAGCTTGCTAGCTTGTTGTGATTGGCATTCCGGGTGCATTTGATTGAATGCGCCCGGAGCCAAGCTCAAAGGTGGATGCGCTGCTGCAAGCTGAGCTTGGGCGGCGTTTTTTATGCGCAATTTCTGAGAAGTACAAAACATGCGCTCCTTGTTCTCGGTTAAACGTGTGCTGTTGACCTTATTGGTACTGATGCTGATATTGCTGGCGGTCGCTGCACAGCAGTATCGTTTGTTTGAACGAATTTGGTTTAACGCAACATCTGCCAGCAGCAGTCAAACGGATGCGATCTGGCTGTCAGACTATCGGGTCAGCCTTGAGTCCAAGAAAATTGAAGGCCTTGATGATGATATTTCCGCGCTGACTTTCGATCCCGATAGGCGCACCTTGTTTACTGTCACCAATACGCAACCACAGTTGATTGAGTTATCGCTCGATGGCCAGGTTTTGCGCCGTATTGACCTAGTGGGCTTTGGTGATCCCGAGGCAGTTGAATACATTCGTCCCAATGTGTTCGTGATCACCGATGAGCGGCTCCAACGTCTGCTGCGGATAGAAATTGATGATAATACTCAGCAGATCAACGCTAATCAGGCCAAGCAGCTCTCGCTAAGTGTTGGTGGGGGCGGTAATAAGGGGTTTGAAGGCCTGGCTTATGACTCGGTTGGCAAGCGTTTGTATGTTGCCAAAGAGCGTGACCCTGTGCGGATTCTTGAGATAACCGGTTTTGCCGAAGCCAATGCCGATGAGCAGTATTCGGTGCATGTGGTGGATAACATCAAGCGCGATAAGGGTTTGTTCGTGCGCGACCTGTCCAGCCTGCAGTTTGACGAAAGGACTGGCCATTTATTGGCGCTTTCGGATGAGTCGAGCCTTGTCATTGAGCTCGATGTCGAGGGCAAACCGATCAGTACCTTGTCCTTGCTGCGCCGACAGCATGGCTTGAGCGCGTCGGTGCCGCAGGCTGAAGGTATCGCCATGGATGATAATGGCGTGCTCTATCTGATCAGCGAGCCAAATTTGTTCTATGTGTTCGAGAAGCAAACCGATTAATTGGCTCAAAAAAACGCCGGGCCTTGATAAGGCACCGGCGTTTCGAGGCCAATGCTTAGCTTTCGTCGTTTAGCACGGCGCCAGGCGCATTCTTCTGCACTGATTCAACACCGTTTTTGCAACTTGCTGCAGAGGCGTACATCTGGCTCTGGCCAACCACTTGGCCATTGGTCGATTTGAGCACGAAGTAATGCTTGTCGTTGCTGCTGGTCTTGACTTCGAAAGCGCCTTCGCGCGCCGAATTCTTTTTCACCGACTCAATGCCGTTAAGTGCCGAGTCCTTCGCTTTGTACATCTCGCTGGTGAGGATGATCTCACCATTACCTGCGAGCAGGTTGAAGTGGAACTGACCGTCTTTGGCTTTTTTCAGGTGAAATTTGCTGGCCATTTTGACCTCCTTGGTCGGGATAGGGACAATCCAAGACTAGCTGGTCTTTGCCATCCGACCAGTCTAGGTCTCCTATCGAGTCAGACTCTTAACCCCTTCGCTGGTTCCCAGCAGTAATAAATCGGCGCCACGCGCTGCGAACAAACCGTTGGTAACTACGCCGACGATTGCGTTGATGCGCGTTTCCAGTTCGCTGGGATTAACGATCTGCATGTTGAATACATCAAGAATCACGTTGCCGTTGTCCGTGACCACGCCTTCGCGGTACACCGGGTCGCCACCGAGCTTGACCAGCTCACGGGCGACATGGCTGCGCGCCATGGGAATCACTTCGACCGGCAAGGGGAAGGCGCCTAGCACCGGCACCAACTTGCTGGCGTCAGCAATACAGATAAAGGTCTTGGCTACGGCCGCGACGATTTTTTCGCGAGTCAGGGCAGCACCGCCACCTTTGATCAGGTTCAAGCGCTCATCGCTTTCATCCGCGCCATCGACGTAAAACTCCAGGTCGCTGACCGTGTTTAGCTCGTAAACCGGGATGCCGTGGCCTTTAAGGCGTGCGGCAGTGGCTTCAGAACTGGCAACTGCACCATCAAACTCCATCTTGTGCTTGGCCAGCGCATCAATAAAGCAGTTGGCGGTGGAGCCTGTGCCCACACCCACAATGCTCTTGGCGTCGAGCTTGGGGAGGATATGGTCGACAGCAGCCTGCGCCACAGCTTGCTTGAGTTGGTCCTGAGTCATCACGGTTTTGAGCCTAAGTTGAAGATTGGTAGGCGCTAATTATAGCGGCATGTGCAAGAAAACCCTGCCACTAATCTGCTGCGAATGAGTCGCGACGCTGCAGCCAAATCCCCCGATTCCGTGTGGTCTAGCACGGCTGCCGTGGGGTAGACTCGTGGGCTCCATTGAAAACCGCCAGCGATTAGAGATCATGCTCGAACATTACGTTAAGAAAATCCTGACCTCGCGCGTCTATGACGTAGCGGTGGAAACGCCGTTGCAAGTCGCTCCTCAACTTTCAGAGCGTCTGGGCAACAAGATTTTGCTTAAGCGTGAAGACTTGCAGCCGGTCTACTCATTCAAGATTCGCGGCGCCTACAACAAGCTTGTCCAGCTCAGTGATATTGAGCGTGAGCGCGGTGTGGTCACGGCCTCGGCCGGCAACCACGCCCAGGGATTGGCCATGGCGGCCAAGCACCTTGGGATCAAAGCCACCATCGTGATGCCCAAGACTACGCCGGAAATCAAGGTCCATGGCGTGCGTTCGCGTGGCGGAATCGTAGTGCTGCACGGCGACAGCTTCCCCGAAGCACTGGCGCATTCACTCAAGCTGGTCGAAGAGCAGGGTTTTACCTACGTTCATCCCTACGATGACCCGGACACCATTGCTGGCCAAGGCACAGTGGCGATGGAAATCCTGCGCCAGTATCAAGGCAAGATCGATGCGGTGTTTGTCCCAGTTGGTGGCGGTGGCCTGATCGCGGGTATCGCGGCCTACGTCAAATACCTGTGCCCAGAAACCAAGATTATCGGTGTTGAGCCGGATGACTCGAACTGCCTGCAAGCCGCCATGGCGGCCGGTGAGCGTGTGGTGTTGGGGCAGGTCGGGCTGTTTGCAGATGGGGTTGCAGTTGCCCAGATTGGCAAGCACACCTTCGATATCTGCAAGGATTATGTCGATGAAGTGGTTACCGTCAGCACCGATGAAATTTGCGCGGCGATCAAGGATATCTACGATGACACGCGCTCCATCACCGAGCCTGCTGGTGCGCTGAGTGTGGCCGGCATCAAGAAGTATGTTGAACGTGAAGGCACTCGGGACCAGGTGCTCATTGGCATCGACTCGGGCGCCAATATCAACTTCGATCGTTTGCGTCACGTCGCTGAACGTTCCGAACTGGGTGAAAAACGCGAGGCAATCATTGCCGTGACGATTCCGGAACAGCCTGGCAGCTTCAAGGCGTTCTGCGAGGCCCTCGGCAAGCGCCAGATCACGGAGTTCAACTATCGTTACCATGCGGCTAAAGAGGCGCACATCTTCGTTGGCGTGCAGACGCATCCCGAAACCGATCCGCGCAAGGTGCTGGTTGAGGGCCTGCAAAGCAAGGGCTTCCCGGTTCTCGATTTGACCAACAACGAACTGGCCAAGCTGCATATACGCCATATGGTTGGCGGTCGTGCCGAGCAGGTCAGTGACGAAATAGTCCTGCGCTTCGAGTTTCCCGAGCGTCCGGGTGCGCTGTTCAACTTCCTCAACAAGTTGGGCGGGCGCTGGAATATCTCGATGTTTCATTACCGTAACCACGGGGCGGCGGATGGCCGTGTGGTGGCGGGGCTGCAAGTTCCTCAACACGAGCGCCATCTGGTCCCGGCAGCACTTGACGCGATCGGCTATCCCTACTGGGATGAGAGTGAGAACCCGGCGTACACACTTTTCCTTGGATAGGCCCTAAACACGATGGAACATTATCAACTGGTAAAGATTGCCCACAGCGCTGTTGCAGTGCTTGTGTTGTTAGGTTTGCTGGCGCATGTATTTATGCTCTGGAAAGCCCAGCGTAGCGGTGATGCTGCCGTGCTGCAGCGCAAGCTCAAGCGCACACGTTTTATCAGCATGCCGGTGTTGGCCCTGCTGGCGCTGACGCTGCCTTTCAGTGGTTACTGGATGGTCGACATGACCGGGTTACCATTGAGCCAGATGTGGTTGTTGGCCAGTAGTGTGCTGTTTGCTGTGCTGGTGATCTTGGGCTTGTTGCTTTCCGGTCGCCTGCGCGTCTGGCTGGCTTTGGGTGAGACGCCCGCATCAGCAGGCTTGAAGCGCTTTTGCATGGCTTATGCGCTGCTGATCATTATCGTGCTGATTGCGATCATGGGGCTGATGGGCGCTAAGCCGGTTTAAGCGCTGCATTCTAAAAAGGGTTACAGGCGCGTGCCGTAACCCTTTTTTTGTGCCTGCCGATTAGCACAGAGGTTTCTTAGCGCAGCGAAATCACCGGCCAGCCGCGTTTTTCAGCTTCGGCTTGCAGGCGTGGGTCCGGGTCAACGGCGAACGCATGGCTGACTTGCTCGAGCAGCGGCAGGTCGTTCATTGAATCGCTGTAGAAATAGCTGTCTTCAAGGCTGTACCCGGTTTCTTCAAGCCAGCGGTTAAGCCGGGTGACCTTGCCTTCCTTGAAGCAGGGCACATCGGTTGTCCGTCCGGTGTAGCGCCCATCGAGCATTTCGCATTCGGTCGCCAGCAGGGTGTCCACGCCAAGGCGGGCTGCAATGGGGCCGGTGACGAAGCGGTTGGTTGCGGTGATGATCACCAGCTTGTCGCCTGCCTGGCGGTGTTGTTCGAGCAAAGCCTCGGCCTTGGCCAGGATGATCGGCTCTATGCAATCGCGCATAAAATCATCGTGCCACTGCTGCAACTGGCTCATTTCGGTGCGCCCGAGTATGTCCAGGGTGAAATTCAGGTAGTCGGTGATGTTCAGGGTGCCAGCTAGATAGTCCTGATAGAACTCGTCATTGCGGTTCTTGTAGGCGATGCCATCGAGAATGCCGCGCTCACACAAATAGTCGCCCCATGCGTGGTCGCTGTCGCCGCCAAGCAGGGTGTTGTCGAGATCAAATAAAGCCAAACGCACAGGTCACCTTCACCGGTTTTGCTTAAGGATCAGCAGAATAGCTGCTTTTGCCAGTCATTCCTATGACACCATTTAGTGCGTTGCCGCTGTTGCAGGCTTTGTGGAACAATGCCGATTCATGCGTTAACGAGGTTGTGCGCTGTGATCGACTCCGATGGTTTCCGCCCGAACGTCGGCATTATTTTGACTAATGATGCCGGGCAAGTGCTATGGGCGCGCCGGATTAACCAGGACGCGTGGCAATTCCCACAAGGTGGGATCAACGATAATGAGTCGCCGGAAGACGCGCTCTATCGTGAATTGAATGAAGAAGTCGGGCTTGAGCGGCGCGATGTTAAAATTCTCGCCTGCACCCGGGGCTGGTTGAGGTATCGTCTACCTCAGCGGTTAGTGCGTACGCACAGCCAACCGCTGTGCATCGGTCAGAAACAAAAGTGGTTTTTGCTGCGCCTAACCTCTGATGAGCAGCGCGTACGCATGGACCTCACCAATAAACCTGAGTTTGATGGCTGGAAGTGGGTCAGTTATTGGTATCCTCTCGGTCAAGTCGTTACATTTAAGCGTGAAGTTTATCGCCGCGCCCTTAAAGAACTCGCACCGCGTTTGTTGACGCGGGACTGACATAGACTAGAGTCGAGCCATGCTCAATACGCTGCGCAAGATCGTCCAGGAAGTGAATGCCGCCAAAGATCTCAAGGCGGCGTTGGGCATTATCGTGCAGCGCGTAAAAGAGGCCATGGGCAGCCACGTCTGCTCTGTTTACCTGCTCGACCCTGAAACCAACCGTTTCGTATTGATGGCCACCGATGGCCTGCTCAAGCGTTCGATTGGCAAGGTCAGCATGGCGCCAAATGAAGGCCTGGTTGGTCTTGTGGGTACGCGCGAAGAGCCGCTGAACCTTGAGAACGCAGCCGCTCACCCACGCTATCGTTACTTTGCTGAAACCGGTGAAGAACGCTACGCCTCATTCTTGGGCTCGCCGATCATTCACCACCGTCGGGTGATGGGTGTTCTGGTTATCCAGCAAAAAGAGCGTCGCCAGTTCGACGAAGGTGAAGAAGCCTTCCTGGTCACCATGAGCGCCCAGCTCGCCGGGGTTATTGCCCACGCCGAGGCCACGGGCTCGATTCGCGGCCTGGGCAAGCAAGGCAAGGGCATTCAGGAAGCCAAGTTTGTCGGCGTACCCGGCTCACCGGGTGCGGCGGTGGGTACTGCGCTGGTGGTGCTGCCGCCGGCTGATCTTGAAGTGGTGCCCGATAAAACCATTGAAAACATCGACGCCGAGTTGGCCTTGTTCAATACGGCTCTTGAAGGCGTTCGTGCAGACATGCGCGCACTTTCGGCGAAGATGGCCACACAGTTGCGCCCGGAAGAGTGTGCGCTGTTTGATGTCTACTTGATGATGCTTGAAGACGCCTCGCTGGGTAACGAAGTGGTCAAGGTCATCAAAACCGGCCAGTGGGCGCAGGGTGCGTTGCGTCAAGTGGTGACGGATCACGTCAACCGTTTCGAGTTGATGGACGATGCCTACCTGCGTGAACGGGCGTCGGACATCAAGGATCTGGGTCGACGCTTGCTAGCGTATTTGCAAAAAGCCCGTCAGCAAAACCTGACGTATCCTGATAACACCATCCTGGTCAGTGAGGAACTGTCGCCGTCGATGCTTGGCGAAGTGCCGGAAGGCAAGTTGGTCGGCCTGGTTTCGGTGCTGGGTTCGGGCAACTCCCACGTAGCGATCTTTGCCCGCGCCATGGGCATCCCGACAGTCATGGGCGCTGTGGATTTACCCTATTCGAAGATCGACGGCATCCAGCTAATCGTCGACGGCTATCACGGTGAAGTGTTCACCAACCCCAGCGAGATGCTGCGCAAGCAATACGCTGATGTGGTTGAGGAAGAACGCCAGCTAAGCCAGGGCCTTGATGCGTTGCGTGCCCTGCCGTGCGAGACGCTCGATGGGCACCGTATGCCGCTGTGGGTCAATACCGGCTTGCTGGCAGATGTAACCCGCGCGCAAGAGCGCGGCGCCGAAGGTGTGGGCCTGTACCGCACTGAAGTGCCCTTTATGATGAAGGAACGCTTCCCCAGCGAAAAAGAACAGCTGGCGATTTACCGCGAGCAGCTTGAGGCTTTCCATCCGCTGCCAGTCACCATGCGCAGCCTGGATATTGGCGGTGACAAGAGCCTGTCGTACTTTCCGATCAAGGAAGACAATCCCTTCCTGGGCTGGCGCGGCATTCGTGTGACCCTCGATCACCCGGAAATCTTCCTGGTACAAACAAGGGCCATGCTCAAGGCCAGCGAAGGTCTGAACAACCTGCGGATTTTGTTGCCGATGATCTCCGGGGTGCAGGAGCTTGAAGAAGCCCTGCATCTGATCCACCGTGCCTGGGGTGAGGTGCGTGATGAGGGCACTGATGTGCCATTGCCGCCCATCGGCATGATGATCGAGATTCCTGCGGCGGTTTATCAAACCCGTGATCTGGCGCGGCAAGTGGATTTCCTTTCGGTCGGCTCTAACGACCTGACGCAATATCTGCTGGCCGTGGATCGCAACAATCCACGGGTCGCAGACCTTTACGACTTCTTCCATCCAGCGGTTTTGCAAGCGTTGCGCAAAGTCGTCGATGACTCACATGCCGAAGGCAAGCCGGTGAGTATCTGTGGTGAGATGGCCGGTGATCCAGCTGCGGCGGTGCTGCTCATGGCGATGGGCTTTGATAGCTTGTCGATGAACGCCACCAACTTACCCAAGGTGAAGTGGTTGCTGCGTCAGATCACCATGACCAAGGCCCGCGAACTGCTGGCGCAAGTGATGACCATCGACAACCCGCAGGTTATCGACAGCACCTTGCATTTGGCGCTGCGTAACCTTGGCTTGGGCCGCATGATTAACCCTGCTTCGGATATTCAGGCCTAAGCCTGCGGCTTAGGCTCAGGCGCTTATCCACAGTCAGCCTTGCAGGCTGACTTCGCCAAACTCAGCGCCATGTGCGCCAAAGCTGCGTTCAATTATTTGCCAATGTCCGTCCGCCTTGACAACCAATGCAGTGCTGGCACGTGTGCCGTAGGTTTGGCTGGCAATAAATGCGCTGCCAAGCAAGCGTTCTGTGGCAATGCCGACGCCGGTGTCAGGCAAGTCGCTGTCGTCTGGTACCTGGTTATTGCTAAGCAGTTCGAGCAAGGCTTGCGGCTGTGGTGATTCAAGCAATTGTGCAAGCGCCTGTTTGGCGTAATCCACTTTGGGCCAGGCGCTGTCGAGCTCGGCATTGGATAAGCCGTAAACCCCTGCGCTGAGTGTTCGGGCTTCACCGCTGTGCGAATTGAAATAGCACAGCTGCTGACCATCGCCGACCAGCAAGTTAAACCCTGAATAATCAGCCGCATTGGCTATAAGTGTTTCGATATAGTCGCAAGCGCTCAGTCGACCGCGGAGAAAGTTCGCTGGCAGTTCGCCGCGCGAACGCAAGCCTGCAGGTGGGCGAGGGTCGCGAATATTGGTCAATGCAGCGAAGCGGCCGCTACTGGTAATGCCTAGCCAGGTGCCGCCTGCTTCGAGGTCGCGTCCGGCAAATATTCCGGGTGCATCATGCCATTCGCTCAGCACGGCGCTGGGGCGCGCATAGAATTCATCGCGATTGGCGGCAACCACCAGGGGATAGGCGTGCTCCGGGCGCCAAGCAAAGGTTATCAGGCACATGATTGCTTCCTTGGTTGATGATGCTGCCACTTTACGCAATGCCGACCATGGCATCCATCGCTCTTGAGTAGAGGCAAATGGCTGCATCCGTTACCATGCGCCTTTATTTCGGGGGTGGTGATGGAGCTGCTGCTGTATCTGATGCTTGGCGCTGCAGCTGGCGTTATGGCCGGCCTGTTTGGTGTCGGTGGCGGTTTGATCATTGTTCCGGTGCTGGTCGCAAGTTTTGCTGCACATGGTTTTGCTCCAGAAGTCTTGACTCATCTAGCGGTGGGCACTTCACTGGCAACCATCATCTTTACTTCGATCAACTCAGTGCTTGAGCACCACCGCATAGGCGCGGTGCGCTGGCCGCTGTTTATCTGGATGGCTGCGGGTATATTGCTTGGCGCAGCGCTGGGCGCCCTGACTGCGAGTAAGATCCAAGGCCCGCTGCTGCAGAAGATCATCGGGGTGTTTGCGATTAGTGTTGCGCTGCAGATGATTCTCGGTTTGAAACCCAAGGCCAGCCGTGGTGTCCCAGGCAAGCCCGGATTATCCGTGGCAGGTGTGGTGATTGGTTGGGCGTCGGCGATTTTTGGCATTGGCGGTGGCTCGCTGAGCGTGCCGTTTTTGATGTGGCGCAGCGTGCCCATGCAACAGGCGGTAGCAACTTCATCGGCATGCGGCCTGCCCATTGCGCTGGCCGGTGCCATAAGCTTTATGTGGATCGGCTGGAACGAGCCGCAGTTGCCGCAATGGAGTGCAGGGTTTGTCTACCTGCCTGCATTGGCCGGAATCGCCGTGAGTAGTATGTTTTTTGCACGAGTGGGCGCGCGCCTGGCGCATCGTTTATCGCCGCTCGTACTCAAGCGTTTATTTGCCCTGCTGCTATTTTGCGTGGGCTTGAATTTCCTGATTTAACGCGTTCTTAGGAGTTTTTTGATGCTGGCTTACCCCCAGATCGACCCGGTTGCGATTTCCCTCGGGCCGTTGCAAATCCATTGGTATGGCCTGATGTATCTTGTCGGGATCGGCGGTGCATGGCTGTTGGCATCGCGTCGTCTGCATAGCTTTGCGCCGACCTGGACCAAAGAAAAACTCTCGGACCTGGTGTTCTGGTGCGCCATGGGAGTGATACTCGGTGGCCGCCTGGGTTACGTGCTGTTTTATGATTTACCCGCTTATATTGCCAACCCGCTACTGATCCTCGAAGTATGGAAGGGCGGCATGTCGTTCCACGGTGGTTTCATCGGCGTGATGCTGGCTTCCTGGTGGTTTGGCAAGCGTAACAACAAGACCTTCTTCGAGTTGATGGATTTTATTGCGCCCTTGGTGCCGATTGGCCTGGGCGCAGGACGTATTGGCAACTTCATCAACGCCGAGCTGTGGGGCAAGGCCACTGACGTGCCTTGGGCAATGGTGTTCCCGACCGACCCGCAGCAGCTGGCCCGGCATCCGTCGCAGCTGTATCAGTTCGCGCTTGAGGGCGTGGCGCTGTTCGCCATCTTGTGGTTCTACTCGCGCAAACCGCGGCCAACCATGGCGGTGTCGGGGATGTTCGCCATGTGCTACGGCATATTCCGTTTCATTGTCGAGTTTGTGCGAGTGCCGGATGCGCAGTTGGGGTATCTCGCCTGGGGTTGGCTGACCATGGGCCAGATTCTGTCGCTGCCGATGATTATTGGTGGCATGGCGTTGATCGCATACGCCTACCGTCGCCAAGCTGCTCAAGGAGCCGTGCAATGAAACAGTATCTGGACATGATGCGTCTGGTTCGCGAGACCGGCACGTTCAAAAGCGACCGCACCGGCACAGGCACCTACAGCCTGTTTGCCCATCAGATGCGCTTCGACCTGGCCGAAGGCTTCCCGCTGGTGACCACCAAGAAGTGCCATCTCAAGTCGATCATCCACGAACTGCTGTGGTTCTTGCAGGGTGATACCAATATCCGTTACCTCAAGGAAAACGGCGTACGCATCTGGGATGAGTGGGCCGATGAAAATGGTGATCTCGGCCCGGTCTACGGCTATCAGTGGCGCAACTGGCCGGCGCCTAATGGGGAGTCGGTTGACCAGATCAGCAAGCTGATCGAGATGATCAAGACCAACCCGGATTCGCGCCGCCTGATCGTTTCGGCCTGGAATCCGGCGCTGGTCGAGCAGATGGCGCTGCCACCTTGCCATGCCCTGTTCCAGTTCTACGTTGCGGACGGCAAGCTCAGCTGCCAGTTGTATCAGCGTTCGGCTGATATCTTCCTTGGCGTGCCCTTCAATATCGCCAGCTACGCACTGCTGACCTTGATGGTGGCGCAGGTTTGCGGCTTGCAACCAGGCGAGTTCATCTGGACCGGCGGCGACTGCCACTTGTACGCCAACCACATTGAGCAGGCTGACCTGCAACTTAGCCGTGAGCCGTTGCCATTGCCGCAGATGAAGCTCAATCCAGAGGTCACGGATTTGTTCGCCTTCAAGTTTGAGGACTTCGAACTGGTCGGTTACGAAGCCCATCCGCATATCAAAGCGCCTGTAGCGGTCTGATGCACAGCGCTGAGCTAAAGGCCTTCTACATGGTCGCTCGCCTGGGCAGCATTACCCAGGCGGCGAAAAAGCTCGGCCTCAGCCAGCCAACTATTACCACTCAAGTACGCAGCCTTGAGAGCCAGTACAACGTCGAGCTGTTCTACCGCGGTGGTCGGCGCTTAACCCTGACGCAGGCGGGCGTCGAGCTGTTGCCAATGGTCAAGAAGTTGATGCAGGAAGAAGCTGATATCGAGTTCTTCCTGCGTAATTGCGGGCAAGCGCACGGCACACTGCGCCTTGCCGCGACGGCGCCCTATTACATGCTCGACCTGATCAAGCGCTTTCATCAGCAATACCCGCAGGTCGAAGTCAGCCTGGAGATTGGCAACTCCCAACAGGTTATCGAGGCGCTTGAGGATTATCGTGTCGATCTGGCTGCCTCTTCGCAGCTCAACGCCGATGCCCGCTTGACTCACCTGACCCTGGGCCAGGACCCGCTGGTGCTGGCGGTGCACCGTGAACACCCGCTGGCCGCACAGGAAAAGGTTAACGTGGCTGCACTGGCCAGCCATTGCCTGCTGATGCGCGAGCAAGGGTCGACAACACGGGTATTGACCGAGCAAATGCTGGCGCAGGCTGGCGTCAGCGTCGCCAGGCTGCTTGAGATTGGTAACCGTGAGTCCATCCGTGAAGCGGTGGTGCGCAATATCGGCATCAGTGTGATTGCCCGCCAGGAAGTGCCGGATCACCCTGACCTGCGGGTGGTCGAGTTGGAGCAGGCGCCGATGATCAGCGAACATCTGTATTGCCTCAAGGAGCGTCGCCAGGCGCGTTTGCTTGCCGCCTTCCTGACGCTGGCACACGGCACTATTGGCGACTAGGCAACTTCGGTCCGGGTTACCGGCCAAGCATTCCCAAATATACCGATGCCACTATCGGCAGCTTTTGCCTAACTGCCATAAAGCCTTCGCATAGCCTGTTTAGCATCAACCTCATTCGGGCAATTTGCTCAGTGAGGTGGCAGATGACTCAACACAACATGCAGGTTCGCGGTATCCACAAAGGCTTCGGTGCTTTTCAGGCGCTTGATGGTGTTTCTCTGGATGTCGAAGCCGGAGAGCTGGTGTGCTTGCTCGGGCCGTCGGGTTGCGGCAAAACCACCTTGTTGCGCTGCATTGCCGGGCTGGAGAAGCAGGATCGTGGCAGCATTGTCATTGGCTCGCGCGATGTCTCCAATTTACCGCCACAAGCCCGCGACTACGGCATCCTGTTTCAGTCTTACGCACTCTTTCCCAACCTCAGCGTGGCACAGAACATCGCCTACGGCTTGAGCGGCGATAGCCGTGAAGTCGTGCGTGCACGGGTCAGCGAGATGCTTGAGCTGGTTGGCCTGCTCGGCAGCGAGAAAAAGTATCCGGGCCAGCTCTCCGGCGGCCAGCAACAGCGAGTTGCCTTGGCCCGCGCGCTGGCGCCCAAGCCTTCGCTATTGCTGCTCGATGAACCCATGTCGGCACTGGATGCGCGGGTGCGTGAGCATCTGTGCGGCGAACTGCGTCAGTTACAGAAGACCCTCGGCGTGACCGCCTTGATGGTGACCCACAATCAAGATGAAGCAATGCTGATGGCTGACCGCATCGCGGTGATGAACCAGGGTCATGTCGAGCAATACGCCACGCCGCAACAGATCTATAACCAGCCCGCGACACCATTTGTTGCTGAGTTCGTCGGCCAAGGCAATTGGTTGCCCTTTGCCTGCGCTCAAGATGGCAGTGCCCGGGTGGGTGGTCTGCACCTGCATTTGCCGCAGGCTCAAGCCTTGCAACAAGGGCGCTTGTTCTGTCGTCCTGAAGCGGTGGTGATAAACCCGCAAGAAGGGATCGACAATCAGTTTCACGCGCAAATGCGTGATGTCACCTTCCTGGGCAACCGTTGCCGAATGAATTTCGAACTGACGGAATTGCCGGGGCTGACCCTGCAGGCCGAGTTGTCCCCAGAGGCCATGCCGCGCCTGTCGAGCTCGGATATTCGGATCGCGTTGCCTTCAAGCAGTCTGCAGGTGTTTGCTTAACATGACGGTGCAACAGCATATCAATCTGCAGGCGCCTGCCCAGAGCAAGCATGTCGCCAGCAAAAGCCACGCAGGCTGGGCTGACCGCTTGTTTGTTGAGGGTGGCAAAGGCGTGTTGCTGGTGCTGCTGATCGTTGCCGTGTTGTTGCCTTTGCTGGCCATGCTCTGGCGCGGTTTCAGCGGTGAGGGCGGTGGCCTTAGTGCTGCATATGAGTTGTTCTCCAGCGACAATTTCCGCTGGTTGGTACTCAATAGCTTGAAAGTGTCGACCACTGTGGCGCTGATCGTGGTGCCGCTGGCGTACCTGTTTGCCTATGCGTTGCAACGCACATTGATAGCGGGCAAAGGCCTGTGGCGGGCGATTTCACTGCTGCCGCTGCTGGCGCCATCGATGCTGCCGGGCATAGCCTTGATCTATCTGTTCGGCAATCAGGGCATCTTGCGCGGGCTGTTCGCCGACAACATCTACGGTTTCTGGGGGATAGTGCTCGGCGAGGTGATTTACACCTTTCCCCACGCGTTGATGATCCTGATTTCGGCCCTTTCCCTGGCTGATGCCCGGCTGTTTGATGCGGCATCGAGCATGGGCGCTTCACCCTGGCGTGCATTTCGCAGCATCACCTGGCCGGGTAGCCGCCAGGGTGTATTTGCGGCGTTTTGCCTGGTGTTCACCCTGACGATTACCGATTTTGGCGTGCCGGTGGTGGTCGGCGGTGATTATCAGGTGCTGGCGCTGGAGGCCTACAAAGCCGTGGTTGGCCAGCAACAGTTTGGCCGTGGCGCATTGATTGGCATGGTCTTGTTGATCCCGGCGTTGCTTAGCTTCGGTGTCGATATGTGGCTGCGCCGACGCTCGCGAGACAGCATGAGTGGGCGCGCTCAGGTGTATCACCCGCAACCCTCGCGTCTGCGCGACGGTATTTTCCTGGGCATCGTCATCTTGTTGTGTGCCGCGTTATTGCTGGTGTTTGGCATGGCGATTTTCTCATCGCTGGTCAAGTTCTGGCCTTACAACCTGTCGCTGGTGCTGGATCACTACAGCTTCTCTGATTTGCCCGGTGGTTGGTCGGCGTATAGCAATAGCTTGATCCTTGCCACGTGCAGCGCGGTATTTGGCAGCTTGCTGATTTTTACCGGCGCCTACCTGATGGAGAAAACCCGGCAAAACGCATTGACGCAGATCCTGCGCATGCTCAGCTTTATTCCGATGGCGGTGCCGGGGTTGGTGCTGGGCTTGGGTTATGTCTTTTTCTTCAACCTGCCCAGCAACCCGCTGAGTGGTTTGTACGGCACCCTGACCTTGCTCGTGGTGTGCACCATTGCGCATTTTTTGACCACTGCACAGATGACCGCCAGCACGGCGCTGCGTCAGCTGGACGGTGAGTTTGAAGCCGCTGCGCTGTCGCTGAAAATGCCGCTGGCCAAGCATTACCTGCGCGTAACGCTGCCTATTTGCCTGCCCGCTTTGCTCGACATCATTCGCTACTTGTTCGTCTCGGCGATGACCACTGTGTCAGCCGCAATCTTTCTTTACAGCCCCGACAGCATGCTCGCCGCCGTTGCCGTGTTGAACATGGATGACGCAGGCAACGTCGGCGGTGCGGCTGCCATGTCGACCCTTATTTTACTGACCTCAGCTGGGGTATCGGTGTTACTGGCCGGCGCCTCGCGGGGGTTGCTGCTGCGTTCGCAAGCCTGGCGCCAGGCGGGTGATTGAGGCGGTGATACCGATGCAAAACGACTACCTCTGACTGAGTTTTAAAGCCTGCCTGTGCAGCTTGATCGCCTGAAATCTGATTCTGCCAACCCATAAAACCTTTGATATTGGAGCTTCACATGTTTAAACGCACTGCTCTAGCCACCGCTTTGATTGCCGGTTTTAGTCTGCACGCCAGTGCTGCAACCGAGTTGACCGTTTACACCGCGCTCGAGGTTGAGCAACTCAAGGCTTACAAAGAAGCGTTTGAGAAGAAGAACCCGGATATCGAAATTAAATGGGTGCGTGACTCAACGGGCATCATCACCGCCAAACTGCTGGCTGAAAAAGACCGGCCACAGGCAGATGTGGTGTGGGGGTTGGCAGCGTCCAGCCTGGCCGTGCTCGACAAACAGCAGATGCTTGAGGCCTATGCGCCAGAGCAGCTCGACAAGATCAGTGCCAACTACCGCGATGCAACCAATCCTCCGGCATGGGTTGGGATGGACGTCTGGGCGGCGACTGTTTGCTTCAACACGGTCGAGGCGCAGAAGCAAAACCTGCCGAAACCGGTTAGCTGGGAAGACCTGACCAAGCCGATCTACAAAGACAAAATCGTCATGCCTAACCCAGCTTCGTCCGGTACCGGGTATCTGGATGTCAGTTCCTGGCTGCAGACATTCGGTGAGCCACAAGGTTGGGCCTATATGGACCGCCTGCATCAGAACATCGGCCAATACACCCATTCAGGCTCCAAGCCCTGCAAGCTGGCGGCTGCTGGCGAGTTCCCGATTGGTATCTCGTTTGAATACCCAGCCGTTCAGTTGCAACGCAAAGGGGCGCCGCTGGATATCGTCCTGCCCAAAGAAGGCCTGGGCTGGGATATCGAGGCGACCGGCATTATCAAAGGCACCGCCCACTTGGACGCGGCCAAGAAGCTGGCTGACTTTTCTGCCAGCAGCGACGCCATGCAATTGTACAAGAGCAACTTCGCGGTACTGGCCCAGCCGGGTATCGCTGAGCGTTTCCAGGAGTTACCAGCCGACTACGAGCAACGCCTGATCAAGAACGACTTTGCCTGGGCAGCGGAGAATCGCGACAAGATCCTCGCCGAATGGCGCAAGCGCTATGACGGCAAATCAGAGCCTGTGGCTCAGTGATGCAGCCGGCAGCGACGCTCTGGCGGTGTTGCGCGTACGCGCGTCTACCCAGGTCGCCGCTGCCTGGCGCTCGATTTGTGGTGCGGTTGATTGGGTAAAAGCTCTGCAGGGTGCGCGTCCGCAAGGCGTGCGCTTCCAGTTAGGGTGAATTAAACACTGAGTTTGAGGATTTTTAATGAGTCAGCAAGATTGTGACCTGCTGGTTGTAGGCGCCGGTATTCTGGGCCTGGCCCATGCTTATGCGGCGGCCAAGCGCGGCCTTAAGGTCAAGGTGTTCGAGCGCAGCCACACACCGCTTGGGGCTTCCGTGCGCAACTTTGGGCAAGCGCTGGTGACCGGGCAGGCGCCCGGACCGATGCTTGATCTTGCCCGTTTGAGCCGTGGCTTGTGGGCCGGTCTTGCGGCTGATGCCGGTTTATCGATCAAGCAGCAAGGCTCGTTGCTGTTTGCCCGTACCGAAGCCGAGGAGGCGCTGCTTGAGGCATTTTGTAAAGGGCGGGCGCCTCAGCACGGCTATAAGGTTGATTTGCTGCGTGGTGCAGCGCTGGGCGATTTGTATGAGGGCCGCTTTGCGCATCATCGTGCAGCACTGCATGGCTTGGATGACCAGCAGATCTATTCGCGTGAAGCCATTCCGCAGTTGGCTAAGCACTTACAACAGCGTTACTCCGTAGAGTTTCACTTCTCGACCTTGGTGCAAGATATTCAGCCCGGCCTGGTTAAAACCACCAGCGGCATCTTTCGCAGCCCGCGAGTGGTGGTTTGTTCAGGTCACGACTACCAGACCTTGCTGGCAGAGCAGATCAGCGCATTGCAACCGCAAGTCTGCGGGTTGCAGATGTTGCGTGCGCGCTTGCAGCAACCTCTGCAGTTGCAGCATGCATTACTCACCGGTTTGAGCTGTGTGCATTACGGTGCATTTTCCGACTTGCCCGAGGCGGATGCTATCCGTGCGCAAATTTCCCAACAGCAACCGGAGCTTGAAGCCCATGGTATTCACTTGTTGATCAGTCCGACACCCTACGGCGAGCTGATCATTGGTGATTCCCATGTCTACGGCAGTGATATCGAGCCCTTCAATAGTGAAGCTGTTGATCAAATAATGATCAATTTGGCCGAGCATACCTTGGGTGCGCCTATTGAGGTCGTTGAGCGCTGGCAAGGTGTTTATGGTGCGCGAGGGCCGGGACCATTCAGTGTGCTTCGCGTTGATGAAGGGGTGCAGGCCGTCCTGATGCACACCGGGTTGGGCATGAGTGTCGGTTTAGGTTTGGGGGAACGCACTGTTGCTGCAATGCTGGGCGAAAGTGCATGGCCGAGCATTCAGGCTGCATAAATGTAACTGCTCTTTAGGGCCCGATTCAGAGCGGTTACGGGCCCCAATCCCTAAGCCCGCAAAACTATCCATTGCACCTCAGTGTCAGGACATTGGCCAAAGTTTGTTACCCTGATGCCTTTGTTGCTAAGCATGGAGCGTTGAGGTGCATAGGATTATTGCGGTGTTTATTTTGTGTTTGTGTGGTTTTTCAGCCGTTGCAGACGAGCCAGAAAAGACCACTCTGCGCGTAGGACTGAGCGAAGTTCCGCCCTTTGTCATTCATGATGATAATGGTGAGTGGCGCGGGATAAGCGTCGATCTCTGGAATGATATCGCCAAGGCCTTGGGCTACAAGTTCGAGTATAAACCCATGCAGTTTGGCGAGCTGTTGCCAAGCCTTGAGGCAGGTAATCTCGATGTGGTGATCGGTGCCTTGACCATGACCGCCGAGCGCGAAAGCAAGTTCGACTTTACCCATCCTATTTATCAGACGGGCTTGGCTATTGCCGTGCCGCACGGCGGTGACAAAAGTGGCTGGGCGACACTCAAGGGCTTGCTGTCTTGGCAGTTCGCCAGCGCGGTGCTTGGCTTGGCTGGCTTGTTATTGCTGGTGGGCGCATTGCTTTGGATATTCGAACGCCGGCGCAACACCGAGCAGTTTGGCGGCAAGCCAACGCAAGGGTTGGGCAATAGCTTCTGGTGGGCAGCAGTGACCATGACCACCGTTGGCTATGGCGACAAAGCACCAGTGACACTTGGCGGACGCTTGATCGCCATTATCTGGATGTTCAGCGCCTTGATCATGGTGTCGACCTTTACTGCTGCGGTCACCAGTGCGCTGACCGTTGGCAATCTGCAAAGCGGCATCAAGGGTTCCGAAGACCTTCGGCGTGCGCATGTTGCGACAATTGGCAGCACAGTCGGTGAGAAATACCTGACCAATCAACGCATTCGCAACACCGTCTACCCGGATGTATTGAGTGCGATGCGCTCGGTGCAAGAGGGGGTGACTGACGCGGTTGTCTACGATCTGCCGATTTTGCAGTATCGCAATACAGAGTTGGACGGCGGTGGCTTGGACATATTGCCGGGCACCTTTGACAATCAGTCATATGCCTTTGCAGTCGCCAGTGGCAGCCAGTTGCGCGAGCCGATCAGCCAGGAAATCCTGCGCATCACCAATGGCGACGAGTGGCAGCGACTCAAGGATGTGTACCTGAGTAAGTAGTTGTCAGGCCTCCCTGCCTTCAACATCATGAGCGACCCTGAGCGATTGGTCAGGGTCGCATCAATCAGCTTCAACCCTTGCTGACTTGTTGATCAAGCAGCTCTTTGGTCAGAGCCTCGACTCTTTCGCGGCGTTCGCTGTTGTTGCGCCAACTGCGATTATCGATGCTTGACCATTGCGGGTAGGCGCGGGCGTCGCGCAGGGCTTCGGGCAGTTTGCCTTGGCGCCAGGTACTGTCTTGAGGAGCGGCGAGCTTGATTGCATTCATCGCCGCATGGCCGCGCTCATCCAAGGCTGCCAGCAGCAGTTGCTGGCGCAGGGCCAGAAGACGCAGCACGGCATCATCGACCGTTAGCTCGCGTTCACCTTTGAACTTGCCTTTAAGGCGCTGGCCATAACCACGCAAGGTCTGGGCGCCGCCGCCAATCAATGCGCCCAGGGCAGCAGCTGCACCAAGGGTAATGCCGCCAACCAGCAGGTCGATCCCGGCGCCTGTTGCCGCGCCTGCCGCCATACCGCCACCGACCTTGATCCCGAGCTGCTTGAGGGTTTGTGGATTGAACAGGTCATCGCCCCAGCGTCCGTCAAGCAGGGGGAGATCTTCAGCCGTGGCGTCATCTTTACGGAAGGCATAGAGCTTGAGCAGGTCTTCAACACAACGTTGTTCGCGCTTGCAAATGTTCTCGCGTAGCGAATTGATCGCCGCCTTTTCAAGTGCAGGTTCAGCTGCAACGCTGCGTCGATAGGACGCGCAATCAATCAGCAAATCAGCAATCAGCTGCAGCCCAGCCAGGACGCGGGCCTCGCGTTGGGCCTGATGATCGTCGACCAGGCGCTGCAGTTGCGGCGCGGCTTTTTCCAGTAACAGGCCCAGGCTTTCATAGAGGCGCCGTTCACCATCAACGGGCGGCGCCACGCTGTCGAAGCGCACCAGTGCGTGCAAGCCAATGCGGGCCAGTGCTTCTCGCCACTCGGATTCGCGATGAGCAGTGCCGGCAACAAAATTCAATACGGGTAGCAAGGGGCGCCCGCACATGCTCAGCACTTCGAGCTCGTCGCGGTACTTGGCCAGTACCGGCTCGCGTGCATCAATCACATACAAACCGGCGTCGGAGGCTTGAAGCTGGCGTAGCACCTTGGCTTCTTGCTCGAAACGCTGATGGGCCTCGCTACTTTGCAGAAAACGCTCCAGCCGCGCCGGGCCATCGAGCCGTTCGCCGGGGTGATCAAGACGTTCCAGGTAGTCGAGCAGGGCGATTGCATCTTCCAGCCCCGGTGTGTCGTAAAGTTCCAGCAGCGCTTCACCCTCGACCGACAGGCGCGCGCCCTCAACATGGCGGGTGGTGCTGTGGCGGTGTGATACCTCGCCAAAGCCGACGTCGCGGGTCAGGGTGCGCAGCAGTGAAGTCTTGCCGACATTGGTGTGGCCGACGACGGCCAGGCGCAGCGCTTTGGACTTAGTCATGACCGTTCTCCAGCCAGCGTAGCGGCGCCGAATCACTGTGTTGCAGTTGCAGGCTGTTGAGCGCTGTGTGCCAGTCGCTTAAACGAGCGCTGTCGAGCGGCTCGCCCGTTGGCGGCTGTAATAGCCAGATGCGTGTGGCGCCCGCGCAGCGGCTCAGTTCGCCAAGCAGGCTCAAGGCGCCGCGGTCGGGCGAGCGGCGCGGGTCGCAGGCAATCACCAGGCGGGCCGGGGGAAAGCGCGTCAATTGTTCGAGCAAGCGCTGGCGCTGTTCGCGGCTGTCGATCACCCCGGCATCACGCACGATTTTTGGCAGTGTGGTCGGTGGCCATTGGCGCTGGGTATCCAGCTCGATGGCCATCAACACCGCTTCTTCGCTAGGGTTGGTGTTGTGGCCTGCTGCGGGTTGATGCAACGCATCCGGCGCGCTGTCATTTATCCCAAGGCGCTCACTGCTCGGTTGCAGCCGTTCGCGCAGCAAGCTGTAGCCGGGCAGGCTGGTGTCGAGTTTCAGGGCGGTGCGTCCTTTGCGCCAGAGCAGCCAGCAGGCAAGCGTCAGCAGCAGGCGCGGAATGATGCCGTAAACCAGCAATACGCCGACCAGCCAGCCGGCCCAGCTTTGTCGTGCGGCTTCGCTGAGCATGGCGCTGTCGCCGCTGATGCGGATCAGTTCGGCATCTGGCAGGCTGAAGCCGAACAGCGCAGGCAAGGCGCCGATACTTTGTGTCAGTACGGTAAAGGTTTCACCGCTGAGAATGGTGCTTTCCCAGACAAAACCATAGCGTCGTGTGGCCAGCAACAGCAACATGCTCAACAACGTGCTGAGCAGCGCGACCAGCCAGAATCCGTTGCTCATGATGCCCAGCACCCAACGGCTGAGCCGTTGACGTTGCAGCAAAATGAGCAAGGCCGGTGCCAGTTGCGCCACCTGCGCATCGCGCGCCAGTTTCTCACTGAGCCACAACCACAAGCGGCCCAGTGCTCCGGCGCTATTACCCGCAAGTAAAAGTCCAAGCAGCCAGCCGACCAGCATCAACAGGTTGAGCCCAAGCATGCTGCCGAGCGCCCAGAACACGTTGACCGGGCGCAGACCATCGCCGAGGGCGGCAACACTCAAACCTATGCCGCTGAACACGGCCAATACCAGCATGGCCAGAACCGCCAGTCGTGAGCCTTGGTACCAATGACTCAAGGCTTGTCGCTGGCCGTCACGTTCGGCCAGTAATAAAGCACGCTGTTGCAGGCGCTCGGCAAAATCGCCGCCGCTGATTTGCACACGGCGGTTGGCTTCGCTGTCTTCGAGCGGCCCGGTGTGCTCCTCGCGCAAGCGGATGGTCTCGGTGAGCCAGAGCTTTTGCAGTTTACTCAGCGTATTGGCGGCAGCTGTCACGCGGTATCTCGCTTCAGGATTGAATGCTGAGCATAACCGCTGGACGCTGTTTCAACTACGGCATCGGTTTATTTGCGCAGGCTTCTGACCTTGGCTGCAATGTCTGGCTGGTCGCTGAACAGCCCGTCGATTCCGGCGTCGAGGAAGATATTGATCTCCTGTTCGATATCACCACGGGCTTGTGGGTCATCGCCTTTGCGCAGATTCACAGGCAAAAAGCTGTTTTCGGCGCGGAAGGTATAGGGGTGAACTTTCAATTTGGCAGCGTGGGCATCGGCAACAAAACGGGTGGTGTTGGCTGGATCAAGCACGCCGTTGCTGTCGAGCGGGATAATTGCGCTTTTGTGTGGGCCGACGCCAACGGCGTATTCGGCGACCTGTTTGAAGCCTTGCGGCGTTGTCATTTGTGCGTAGGTCAGCGTGTTGCCACTGCTGGCTTGGTCAAATGGCTGGCCTTCGCCGTACAACTGGATCAAGCGGATATCGCTGTCACGACTGAGCTGTTTCAGGTTGTTGACCTCGAACGATTGGATATAAACCGGCGCCTTGGCGCTGTCCAAGCCATTTTCCTTGAGGACTTTCAGCAAGGGTTTTTCCATGCTCAAGCCTTGTTGCTGAAAGTAGCTTGGGTGCTTGGTTTCGATATACAGGCCAATCTGTCGTTGCTGGCTGCGTTGTAGGTCTTTGCTCAGGTCGATGATTTCCTGCAGCGTCGGGATCTGCATGCTGCCATTGAGACGTGCGTTGCCGGGGCGGACATTGGGGATTCGCTCAATGGCGCGCAGGGTCTTGAGTTCAGCTAGGGTAAAGTCCTCGCTAAACCAGCCATTCAGCGCGATGCCATCAACTGTTTTACTGCGTTTGCGTTCGGCAAATTCCGGGTGATCCGCCACATCGGTGGTCAAGCCCAGTTCATTGTCATGCCGCGCCACCAATTGTCCGTCTTTGGTCATCACCAGATCAGGCTCGATATAGTCAGCGCCCAGAGTGACCGCCAATGCATAAGCGCCGAGCGTGTGTTCGGGTACATAGCCGCTGGCGCCACGGTGGCCGATGACCAGTGGATAAGGCTGCGCCTTGGCCGCGTGCGCAGGCGATTCAGGCGCTGCGGTCGCCATAAAGGGCAAGCAAAACAGGCAGGCTAAAGCGCCAAGGCGGGAGTGGTGATCAGCGAATAGGTGGTTGAGTGTAGGCATGCGCGTCGTCCTTGTGCGAGGTGCTCGCTAAAAGGATAGTCTGCAATTGGCTTGGTGACGCTTTGGTTACAGCGCTTTGCATCCGTGGTTTTAACGGGGCTTGAACCTCAGTGGACAAGCTGCGCGTTGTCGCACCCTGCACCCAAGCTTTGCTATGCTCGCCCGCATGAAAAATACTCTTCCTCTTTGTCTGATTGCGGCGCTCGCGGACAACCGCGTGATTGGCCTCGATAACCAAATGCCTTGGCACTTGCCAGCGGATCTCAAGCACTTCAAGGCGCTGACGCTGGGCAAGCCGATCATCATGGGGCGCAAAACCTGGGATTCGCTCGGCCGACCTTTGCCGGGGCGCCTGAACCTGGTGGTTAGCCGCCAAAGCGGTTTGCAACTTGAAGGCGCTGAAGTCTTTGCTTCGCTGGAAGAGGCCGTGGCCCGTGCCGATGCCTGGGCGCGTGAGCAGGGTGTGGATGAGTTGATGCTGATTGGCGGCGCGCAACTGTATGCCCAAGGCCTTGAGCAGGCACAGCGCATGTACCTGACGCGGATCAATCTCAGCCCGGACGGTGATGCCTGGTTTCCTGAGTTTGATGCCGCTGCCTGGCAACTGGCCTCAAGCGAGGCGCATCCCGCCACTGAAACAACCCCGCCTTATGTATTTGAAGGCTGGCAGCGCCTTTAAACGCATTAGTAGGGTGGATGGTGTTTTTCCGTCCACCATTGAAAGCAATACGTTTCTTAGCTGCGATCAGCCAGCACGCCGATCAAAAAGAACACCAGCAACAACACTGGCGCCAAGGTGTAGTTGTTGAATTGGCCGAGCCCTGCGCTCAGGTAAGGCGTCAGGAATACGATGGCCAAGCCATACACCACGGCGCACACGACCACGAAAATGATGGTGCGAAAGACAAAGTTCAGGCCGCCAATGCTGCGCTGGACCCAGGCATTGATCGCTGGGCCGAAGAGTACGAACAGGGTCGCCATGATCGCCAGCGAGATATCGTACAGGTGGCTGCGACTCCAGCGTGACAGTGTGGCGGTTAGGTCAAGTAGCAGGTCCATGCGGTGTCCTTAGAGCAAAAGGCTCATCAACTGCCTATCAAGGCAAAAACTGTTGCAGTAAGTCATTCAGAAACAACTGGCCCTCTGCTGTCGCAGTCAGGCGATCAGGGTTGTCTTGCAGCAGGCCGCGTTGTTGCGCCTCTTTACGTGCCTCGCTTAGCAGGCTGAGCGGCAGGCCAGTGCGCTGGCTGAACAGCTCGCTAGCCACACCTTCGGTGAGGCGCAATACATTCATCAAGAACTCGAACGGCAACTCATCCTGCCCTAGAACGCGCTCGCCTGCACTAAAGCGCTTGTTTGGGTCGAGGTAGTCCTTGGGCAGGCGGGTTTTCCAGGTGCGCCGGATAATGCCATCGGGGCTGCTGAGCTTGCCGTGAGCGCCCGCACCAATTCCGATGAAATCGCCGAAGCTCCAGTAATTCAGGTTATGCCGCGCCGCCTTGCCTGGCTGGGCATAGGCTGAGACTTCATATTGTGCATAGCCATGTTCGGCAAGCAGTGCCTGGCCCGCTTCCTGAATATCCCAGAGCGTATCGTCTTCGGGCAAGGTTGGTGGCTGGTTCCAGAACACCGTATTGGGCTCAAGTGTCAGCTGATACCAGGACAGGTGCGTCGGTTGCTGCGCAATGGCGGTGCGCAGATCTGCCAGGGCATCGTCAATGGACTGATCGGGCAAGCCGTGCATAAGGTCGAGGTTGAAGTTGTCAAAGCCAGCTGCGCGGGCCATGTCGGCGGCGCGTACGGCTTCATCGCCATCATGGATTCGGCCGAGCGCCTGCAGCTTGGCTGACTGGAAACTTTGTACGCCGATTGACAGCCGGTTGATCCCCAACTTGCGGTACGCCGAAAACTTGGCCTGTTCAAAGGTGCCGGGGTTGGCTTCAAGGGTGATCTCAATGCCGTCGACAAACCTGATCCGCTCTTCAACGCCCGCCAGCAAGCGCCCGAGGGCCTTGGCTGAAAACAGGCTTGGGGTACCGCCGCCAAAGAAGATCGACGTCAGTTCACGGCCGTGTACAGCAGGCAAGTCGGCGTCGAGATCGGCCAGCAAGGCGTCAACGTACTCTTCCTCTGGCAGGGTTGGCGCCGCTGCATGGGAGTTGAAGTCGCAATAGGGACATTTTTTAACGCACCAGGGAATGTGGATATACAACGCCAATGGCGGTAACACAAAGCCTTCAACCAGGTGATGGCTGCGGTCGCTGGCGATGGTCTGGCCAGCGTTTGGCGCTGTTGTCATAGACCCAGCCGTTGCTTGAACAGCGCCATGGCGCGCGCGCGGTGGCTGAGCTGGTTCTTCTCGGCAGGGGTGAGTTCGGCACTTGAGCAATCGCGCTCTGGCACCCAGAACAAAGGGTCGTAACCGAAGCCATGAACGCCTTGTGCCGCTGGCAGGATACGCCCGTGCCACAGTCCTTCGCAGATGATCGGCAGCGGGTCGTCGGCGTGGCGGACCAAGGCCAGACAGCAAACAAACTGGGCACCGCGTTGCTCTGGGGCGACATCTTTGAGCACTTCAAGCAGCTTGGCATTGTTGGCAGCATCACCTTGCCCGTCTGCATAGCGCGCCGAGTAGATGCCGGGTGCGCCGCCGAGGTAATCCACAGCCAGTCCTGAGTCATCGGCGAGCGCGGGCAAGCCTGATACGCGTGCGGCATTGCGAGCCTTGAGAATGGCGTTCTCGACGAAGGACAGGCCGGTTTCTTCAGGCTCAACGGCGCTGAATTCACCTACCGAGCGTACTCGAATTGAGTCGCCAAGCATGGCCTGGAGTTCTTTGAGTTTGCCAGCGTTATGGCTGGCCAGTACTAGTTCAGTAAGCTGGATCATTCGTCTGGGAAAAATTCCTGGTTGAAATCGAAGCTGTGCGCCGTGCCATCGCCAGCGGTGACATTAATGGTGAAGCGCAAGACTTCACGCTGCTCGAAAGGGAACTGCGCCAGGTAATAAATCGCGCCCGGCTCGCTGACTTTTTTGAAGTTCAGCGCGTAGTTCTTGCCCAGCAGGTCCTTTACCGAGCCGGTGACGTTGGCGGCGCTGGCCTTGCCGCCTTTAAGCACGGCAATATTGACCACTCCTTGGGTTTTGCTCCGCACCAAACCATTGGCTGCAGCGATATCCGGCTGCAAGAACCCGGAGTTGAAGGCGTTGTAGTGAATGTCCAGGTCACCGTAGGTTTTCTTGCGTTCAGCGAAGGCTGGCAGGCTCAGGCACAGAGCCATAAGTAATACGACGAGGCGACGCATAAGGATCTCCTTTAAAAGTCAGCTGGCTTGGTCGTTGCTGTTCATGGCGGTATAGCCACTGACCCGATAGATGCCGATCTCACCTAACAGGTTAGGCAAGATTTTGCTGGCCCAACCGTGCCGGTGGTCGCGATCAACCGCCAGGCGCTCAAGAATGGTCGCTTGCTGGTCCAGGCACAGACGCTCGAAGTCTTCAAATGTGCAGAAGTGAATATTCGGCGTGTTGTACCAGGTGTAGGGCAAAAAGTCGGAAACCGGCATGCGGCCCTTGCTGGCCAGGTACCAGCGGCAGCGCCAGTGGCCAAAATTCGGGAAGGTGATGACACAGGTTTTACCGACGCGGAGCATTTCCTTGAGGATGCGATCCGGGAAATGCACGGCCTGTAGCGCTTGAGTCATGACCACCACGTCAAAGCTGCCATCGGCAAAGTTGCCCAGGCCTTTGTCGAGGTCTTGCTCGATAACATTGACGCCCTTGTCCACGCATTCGGCAATGTTGTCGGGGTCGATTTCCAGGCCGTAACCAAAGACCTGTTTATTGTCGCGCAGCCAGGCGAGTAATTCGCCGTTGCCGCAGCCAAGGTCAAGCACGCGGCTGCCTGCGGGAATCCAGTCTTGGATAATGTCCAGATCGGCTCTCATGCCTGCCTCACAAGGTAATTCGATTCATATAGCTGCTAAATGCCTGCAGATAGCGCGGGATCGGCATCAGGAATGCGTCGTGACCTTGCTGCGCGTCGATTTCCAGATAGCACAGGTTTTTGCGCGCAGAGGTCAGGGCGTCGACGATCTCGCGTGAGCGCTGCGGCGAGAAGCGCCAGTCAGTGGTGAATGAGATCACGCAGAAGTCTGCCTGCGCCGCCGCCAGGGTTTTCGCCAGGTCGCCGTCATTTGCCGCGGCTGGGTCAAAGTAGTCGAGCGCTTTGGTCATCAACAGGTAGGTGTTGGCGTCAAAGCGTCCGGAAAATTCTTCGCCTTGATAACGCAGGTAGCTTTCGACCTGGAACTCGACGCTGTGGAAGTCGTAGTTGAGCTTTTCACTTTTCAGGCCGCGCCCGAATTTCTCGCCCATGGCGTCGTCAGACAAATACGTGATGTGCCCAACCATGCGCGCTAGCATCAGGCCGCGCTTGGGGATGACGCCTTGTTCCTGGAAGTGGCCGCCATGAAACTCCGGGTCAGTCAGGATGGCCTGGCGCGCAACTTCATTGAAAGCGATGTTCTGTGCCGACAGTTTCGGTGCCGAGGCAATGGCAACGCAGTGGCGTACGCGCTGTGGATAACTGATGGTCCATTGCATGGCTTGCATGCCGCCCAAGCTACCGCCGACCACGGCTGCCCACTGCTCGATACCCAGTGCATCGGCCAGTCGAGCCTGGCTATGAACCCAGCATTCAACGGTCATCACCGGAAAATCGGCGCCAAAGGGCTTGCCAGTTTCCGGGTTGATGCTCGATGGGCCGGTAGAACCGTTGCAGCCACCGAGGTTATTCAGGCTGACCACAAAGAAACGGTTGGTATCAATGGCTTTGCCGGGGCCGATACAGCTGTCCCACCAACCGGGCTTGCGGTCTTCAGCGCTGTGATAGCCCGCAGCATGGTGATGGCCGGACAGCGCATGGCAAATCAAAACGGCGTTGCTGCGTGCTGCGTTTAGTTCGCCGTAGGTTTCATATATCAGGTCATAGTTGGCAAGGGTTCGCCCGGAAGCCAGTGATAACGGCTCGGCAAAATGCAGTACTTGGGGTGTCACCAAGCCAACAGAATCTTGTGGAAAGGCAGTCGACATCGACCCTGCTCGCAAAGTTGAGAGTTGAAAAAGAAAGTCATGCAGTCTAAAGAGCGCCGCCCCCTGCGGCAAGCGATGGGGCGGTGTCTTGAGCGTTTGAGTAAAGCCCGGATACAAAAGTGGATGCGGGTTCTGGGCCGCCAGCGAACCGGTTTTGGGGCCGGTTTATTCGTTGGCGCTCATGCTGCGTGCCGCAAGCGGTAGATTGACTACCTTGCTCTGGCGATGGATGGGCGCAGGACGGCGCAGGTTACGCAGCATGTCAGCCGCCTCGTTGAGCTGTGCGCTCAGGTCTGCGCGGTAGCGGGCCAATTGTTGAGTGCGCTGGCGGGTGTGTTGGGTTTCCTGAGCCAGCGCCTTGAGCCGCAGCATGTGGGTTTCCAGGAGCTGCTTATGTTCCAGCGTATGCTGCATCAGGGGCATCAAGGCGTCGTTGGCCCACTGGTCCGCATCCTGGCGCAGCCGCTGGTGCATGCCAACCACCTCTTGGGCAAGCGTGGCAAAAAAGCGTTTTGCCAGGCTTTTCTGCTCGGTCAACAAGGACTTTAAGTGCAAGCGAAACTGGTCTGCCTTGACCTGCAGTTGCTTGAGTTCGCGGCGATAGCGCTCCACATTGAATTGTGGTGCATCAACGCCATTGAGCGGGTTTTCTTCGTTGTGCCGGCGATAAACCGCTGCGACCATGGTGTTGGCGGTTTCGACTTCATAGCTCAGGCTGTGCAAGTCGTTTTGGATTGAGCTGAAAAAATGCAGGATGGCCTGGTTGATGCCAAGGGTTGTCCAGCAACTGGTCAGCTCCTTGCGGGCGCGCTCCATGTGCTTTTCAAGCTGCTCGGGCCGCACCGCCGCACGGAGCATATCGCCTTGGCGCTTGAGCAGGCGCTGATTGGTTTTCAAGCCCAGCAGCCGCTTGTGGTGCTGGCTGTGATCTTCTTTGGTTTTGGCGGTCAGCTCAAACAGCATCTGGCCGTTATCTTGCTGGTGAGCGTTAAGCAGGGCTTGTTGCTGAGTCACTTGTTCAAGGCGCAAGTTGAGTACGTGCTGGCTGTTTTGCACCAAGCCCAGCACCTGATTAACCACATGATCTTCGATCAAGCGTTCTTTTTGCTTGACGATGCGCTCGCAGAGCAATGTTTCCAGGTTATGCATTTGGCTGCGTGCAAGCAGGGCCGAGTCCTTGCGCACTTTAGCCAACAGCGCCTGCTTGGCCGAAAGCGGCAATACATCGTCCGGCTTGATGCCAAGTTGCTTGGCGGTAATGGTCTGGATCTGGCGGATGCTGTTCTGCACGAAGGTCTCGCCGGCCAGGTCATCCCAAAGTACGTCGATCTTGTTCAGCACGGCAAACAAGCTGGCGTGGCTGTCTTCTTCAAGCGGATGAATATGTTGCTGCCAGGCCGCCATGTCGCTTGCAGTCACGCCCGTGTCGGCAGACAACAGGAACAGGATTGCCTGGGCGCTGGGTAACATCGACAGGGTCAGTTCGGGCTCGCAACCCAGCGCATTCAGGCCTGGCGTGTCGAGAATGCGCAAGCCTTGGCGCAGCAGTGGATGGTCGAAATTGACCAAGGCATGACGCCAGGCTGGCACCATGACCACACCGGGTTTGTCGCTGTTTTCCAGGGTGTCTGGATGGAAGCCCAGCTGGATGGCGTCTTCAACCTTCATCGGCTTGGTTTTCGACACCTGGTTGAACGCTGCAATCATGTTGCCAGGGTCCGTAACATCCAGCGGGATGTTCACCCAGTGTTGCGGGGCGCGCTTGAACTGGGCAACGCTGGCTTCCGAGGCGCGAGTTTCTATCGGCAGTAGCCGAATATAGGAATGCTCGGAGCGTGGGTCGAAGAACAGCTCGGTTGGGCACATGGTGGTGCGCCCGGCGTGCGATGGCAGCATGCGCTGGCCATAAGAAGAGAAGAACAGGCTGTTTATGAGCTCGGTCTTGCCGCGCGAGAACTCGCCAACGAACGCCAGGGTGATGTGATCGGTACGCAAAACCCGAAGTGCGCGCTCAAGTTTGGCGGCAACGTTATCCGAGTTTAAACGGTTGGTTTCGAGCCAACTGCGATAGCGCGTGATTTCACGCATAAGCTCGCGTTTCCACGCCACATAGGCGTCGATCTGCTGGGTGAGACGTTCCATGCTCATTGACTCCATCCTTTAACGAATTGAAGCATCTAGCACGTCCCGCATCGACCTGTAGGCTTTGCTATCAATCCATTATGACTATATTTACAAGCCAGGCCGGGCATTTTCAGCCGATATGTGAAAGCCGACTCACTTGTATTGAATCCTTGCAGTGATGGCATTATGCCTAGACTGTACGAATCGTCAATTAGCCTGTCTATAAACGGTCGTTTTGCCCAGCCAACCGGCCCGGGCGGGCCAGTTGTTGTATAGCGTCAGGGTCTATTCAAGCGCCGTCGGCAAGGCGGGGGAACCTCGTCGACTCAGCGCCAAGCCTTAGTTAGATCGCCAGGCTCAGGCCCGAGAGCATGCCGGTCATGACCGCCAGGTTGCGGATAACCAGCATGTCGATCAGGTTGAGCACCAGGAATGCCAGGATCGGCGAAAGGTCTAGGCCGCCGAGGTTTGGCAGGATTCGCCGGAAAGGCATCAACAGGGGTTCGCAAATCTGGTTCACCAGTTCAACCGCTGGGTTATGGCTACCCTGGGCGACCCACGACAGAATCACGCTGATGATCAAGGCAAAGAAGAACACCTTGAGGAACAGTGCGGTGACGCCAATGATCGACCAGACCAATACCAGCAGCGGTGCGCCAAAGCCGTAGCCCATCAACATCAGGGTTAGCTCCATGAGCACGAACTGGACGATCACGGCGAGTATCAACGAAGAGGTGTCGAGGCCGAAGATGCTCGGGATCAGCTTGCGCATGGGTTTGAGCAACGGCTGGGTCGCGCGCACGATAAACTGGCTGAGCGGGTTGTAGAAATCAGCGCGAACCAATTGCAGGATGAATCGCAGCAGCACGATCAACAGGTAGAGACTGCCGATAGTTTGCAGGATATAGACGCCTGCAGTGTTCAAACCAATCATTATTTGCTCCTTATTTGCCTAGCTGTTCAGCCAGCTCGGCCGAACGGCGAGCAGCAGCGTGTAATGCGTCATCAACCAGGGCTTCAAAGCGGCCAGCCTGGAAGGTTTTGATTGCAGCTTCGGTGGTGCCAGCAGGCGAGGTCACCCGGCGCCGCAGTTCGCCTGCGTCGACATCGCTGGCGACGGCCATATGGGCGGCGCCCAAGGCTGTTTGCAGCGTCAGTTGGGCAGCGGTTTCGCGTGGCAACCCCAGTTTTTCGCCAGCGGCCGTCATGGCTTCGATCAACAGGAAGAAATAAGCGGGACCACTGCCTGAAACGGCGGTTACCGCATCGATTTGCTGTTCTTGTTCGAGCCAAACGGTCATGCCGACGGCCTTGAGCAATTGTTCGGCCTGGTCTTTCTGCTCTGGGCTAACGCGGGCATTGGCATACAAGCCGCTAACGCCCTGGCGCAATAGCGCTGGCGTGTTGGGCATGCAGCGCACTATGGGGCGCTCGCCGAGCCAGTTTTCAAGGCTGGTGCAGTTGATACCGGCGGCGATGGAAACCACCAGTTGTCCCGCTTGCAGGTGTTGGGCGAGGTCGGTGCAGACCTCTTTCATCACCTG
The DNA here is from genome assembly GCF_963970595.1 of Pseudomonas sp. RL_15y_Pfl2_60. Classification (NCBI taxonomy): domain Bacteria; kingdom Pseudomonadati; phylum Pseudomonadota; class Gammaproteobacteria; order Pseudomonadales; family Pseudomonadaceae; genus Pseudomonas; species Pseudomonas sp. RL_15y_Pfl2_60. Next base: position 205,902 of record NZ_CAXAOE010000005.1, read on the forward strand.
TGGCTTGATCGACAGCACTATGACGTCCGCACCTTCTATCGCCTCGGCGTTACTGGCAAAAGTGCTGATGCCGTGCTCGGCAGAAATTTTCGCGCGTTGCTCTTCACCGCGGTCACTGGCTCGAATGGCACTGGCGTCGAAGCCTTGCGCGCGCATGCCGCCGATGAGGCTGGCGGCCATGTTGCCTGCGCCGATAAAGGCGATGCGAGGAGAAGTCATAGCGGAGTTTCCTGTGTTGATTCAGAACGATAGTCGCGGGCACCAAAGAGTGCCGTACCAATTCGAACCCAAGTCGCGCCTTGGGCAATAGCTGCTTCAAGGTCGTGACTCATGCCCATGGACAATGTGTCGAGATCAAGATTCAAACCTTGCTGCAGCTCGCGTAACAAGGCGAATGCCGCGCTTTGTTGCGCCGGGTCATTACTTGGCTCTGGAATTGCCATCAGCCCCCTTAGTTGCAAGTTCGGTAAGGCCTTTACGGCCGCTGCCAATGCCGGTAATTGTTCAGGGCTACAGCCGGATTTACTGGCCTCCTGGCTGACGTTGACCTGCAAGCAGATATTCAATGCGGGCAAGTGCGGCGGTCGCTGTGCTGACAAGCGTTGCGCCACCTTGAGCCGGTCGACTGAATGTACCCAATCAAAGTTTTCGGCGATGGCGCGGGTCTTATTTGACTGAATGGGGCCGATGAAATGCCAAATCAATGGCAAATTGGATAATTCGTGCTGTTTATCCAGCGCTTCTTGTAGATAATTTTCACCAAAGTCATGTACACCAGCCGCATAAGCTTGGCGAACGGCGCTGGCTGGTTTGGTTTTGCTTACTGCAAGCAAACCAATTGTCTCGGGTTGACGTGCGCAGGCTTGCGCCGCCTCACGGATCCGAGTTCCGACCTTTGCAATATTCTCTGCTATCGTGGACATTACTTACGCTCTGTGGCCCGTTCGCTCTGCGTGTGGGGCATTCTAACGTCAATGGCCGCTGGTTGAGAAAAACTAACGTGACAGGGCGCGTCATTCTGCCTGCAACGACGCGTGCTAGTTGAGCCGTTTGATTTGATTTAAACACTGCATAACCGGGTGCAGCGTTATTTAAGCAGCCTGTTGGGGAGTTACATGGATATCACAGAACTGCTGGCGTTCAGTGCCAAGCAAGGGGCTTCAGACTTGCACCTTTCTTCGGGGCTGCCACCGATGATTCGGGTTGATGGTGACGTGCGTCGCATCAACTTGCCTGCACTGGACCATAAGCAGGTGCACGCGCTGATCTACGACATCATGAACGACAAGCAGCGCAAGGATTTCGAAGAATTCCTGGAGACCGACTTCTCGTTCGAAGTGCCGGGTGTCGCGCGTTTCCGGGTTAACGCCTTTAACCAGAACCGTGGTGCTGGCGCTGTATTCCGGACGATTCCTTCCAAGGTTCTGACCATGGAAGACCTCGGCATGGGCGAGGTGTTTCGCAAGATCACCGACGTGCCACGTGGCCTGGTTCTGGTGACAGGTCCAACAGGTTCGGGTAAGTCGACCACCTTGGCGGCAATGCTCGATTACCTCAACGCCACCAAGTATCACCACATCCTGACCATCGAAGATCCGATCGAATTCGTTCACGAATCGAAGAAGTGCCTGGTCAACCAGCGTGAAGTTCATCGCGACACATTGGGCTTCTCCGAAGCACTGCGCTCGGCGTTGCGGGAAGACCCGGACATCATTCTGGTGGGTGAGATGCGTGACCTTGAAACCATCCGCCTGGCGCTTACCGCTGCGGAAACCGGGCACTTGGTCTTCGGCACCTTGCACACCACTTCAGCCGCCAAAACCATCGACCGGGTGGTTGACGTATTCCCGGCTGAAGAGAAATCCATGGTTCGCTCAATGCTCTCGGAATCATTGCAGGCGGTTATTTCCCAGACCCTGTTGAAGAAAATCGGCGGTGGTCGGGTGGCTGCACACGAGATCATGATCGGCACCCCGGCAATTCGGAACCTGATCCGCGAAGACAAAGTGGCGCAGATGTATTCATCAATCCAGACCGGTGGCTCGCTGGGCATGCAGACCCTTGATGCCTGCCTTAAAGGTTTGGTGGCAAAAGGCTTGGTCAGCCGCGAAAGCGCGCGTGAGAAATCCAAGAACCCTGAGAATTTCTAAAGAAACGCCACTGGCTATACTCAAAACCTCTGGGCCGCCTGTGCTCCGGAGCCCAGGCGTCGATGGCACACGCGCATTGACGTCACTTATGATGTAAACGCGTGACTGCGACGGTGAGAGAACACAATGGACTTTGAAAAACTGCTGCGCCTGATGGTCGAGAAAGGTGGGTCTGACCTTTTTATTACTGCGGGCGTGCCACCGTCGATGAAGGTCAACGGCAAGATCATGCCGATCACCAAGACTGCCATGTCACCTGAGCAAACCCGTGAAACCGTGCATTCGGTGATGAACGAGCAGCAACGCCGCGAGTTTACCGAGAATCACGAATGCAACTTTGCGATCAGCGCCCGGGGTGTTGGCCGTTTCCGGGTCAGTGCGTTTTACCAGCGCAACCTGGCGGGCATGGTATTGCGCCGGATCGAAACCAATATCCCGACGCTTGATGACTTGCAGTTACCGGAAATCCTAAAAAAACTGGCACTGACCAAGCGCGGCCTGGTGCTGTTCGTCGGGGCGACGGGTACCGGTAAATCGACCTCCCTGGCGGCGATGATTGGCTATCGCAACAAGAACAGCAGCGGCCACATCATTTCCATCGAAGACCCGATCGAATATATCCACCAACACCAGAATTGCATCGTTACCCAGCGTGAAGTGGGTATCGACACCGAGTCGTTTGAAGTGGCGCTGAAAAACACCCTGCGCCAGGCGCCCGATGTGATCCTGATTGGTGAGGTGCGTACCCGCGAAACCATGGATCACGCCGTTGCCTTCGCTGAAACCGGTCACCTGTGCCTGGCCACCTTGCACGCTAACAACGCAAACCAGGCGTTGGATCGGATCATCAACTTCTTCCCAGCTGACCGGCAGAACCAGGTGTGGATGGATTTGTCGCTCAACCTCAAGGCAATCGTTGCCCAGCAACTGATTCCAACCCCGGACGGCAAAGGTCGGCGCGCGGTAATCGAAGTGTTGATCAACACGCCACTGGCCGCAGACTTGATTCGCAAAGGCGATGTGCATGAGCTCAAGGCCTTGATGAAGCGCTCAACCGAGCAGGGCATGCAGACATTCGACCAAGCGCTGTACAACCTCTACAGCCAGGGCGAAATCACTTACGAAGATGCCTTGCTCTATGCCGACTCGGCGAACGACCTGCGCCTGATGATCAAGCTCGGTTCAGAAACCGATGGCGACCACCTGACCAGCATGGCGCAAGGCTTGTCATTGGAAGTCAGCAACGACGATAACCCGGGCCGCAGCTTTCGCTAGCAAGGGGTTTAGCGAAATTTATCCAGCGCGACGGCACTCAACCCGCCGCGCGGTTGTCTCAATTTTTTCCATGCAAGCAGGAGGCGAGCAGCTATGCAGCAACAGGACACCCACAGCAAGACAATCGGTTATCTGTTATGGATCTTCGGATTTCTCGGCGCCCACCGTTTCTACTATGGCAAGCCTGTGACGGGAACCATCTGGTTCTTCACCTTGGGCTTGTTTTTTATCGGCTGGATCATCGACCTGTTCCTGATTCCCGCCATGGACAAGGAAGCTGACCTGCGCTTTACCGCAGGCGAAACCGATTACAACGTCGCCTGGATTCTGCTGACCTTTCTCGGCATTTTCGGCGTTCATCGCATGTACCAAGGCAAATGGATTACCGGGATCATCTACCTGTTCACCGGAGGCCTGTTCTTTGTCGGCGTGCTTTATGACTTCTGGACGCTCAACACCCAGGTGTCACTGAAAAACGCCTCGCGCGCCTGAGAACCGCTGGCCCTGTATGCGCCCAGCTGATGGGGCCAGGTGGCGCCGTCAGCGAGCATCGGGTCGTTAATGCACAAACCTCTCGGTCGTTTTTTGTTACGGTTGTTTCTTCTACTAAAAAGAGAGAACCGTTATGAAGCTCGCGCCAAAATTGCTGGCCGCTGCACTCTGCCTGGGTCTAACTCTGACGGGACAGGCGTTCTCCACCGAGCTCAAGCACTGGCCAGAGCCGGCAGCCAAGCAACTCAATGCCATGATCGCGGCAAACGCCCATAAAGGTAATTTCGCGGTCTTTGACATGGACAACACCAGCTATCGTAACGACCTGGAAGAGTCACTGCTGCCGTTCATGGAGAATAAAGGGCTGATCACCCGAGAAAAGCTCGATCCCTCCCTCAAACTGATGCCGTTCAAGGACACCGCTGACCACAAGGAAAGCCTGTTCAGCTATTACTACCGGCTTTGCGAAGTAGACGACATGGTCTGCTATCCGTGGGTTGCGCAGGTGTTTTCCGGCTTCACTCTCAAGGAACTCAAAGGCTACGTGGACGAGTTGATGGCCTTGGGCAAGCCCGTGCCAAGTACTTATTATGATGGCGATGAGGTCAAGACCATCGAAGTCCAGCCGCCCAAGGTGTTTGCCGGTCAGACCGAGCTGTACAACAAGCTGATGGAAAACGGCATTGAAGTCTATGTGGTGAGCGCGGCATCTGAAGAGTTGGTGCGCATGGTCGCTTCAGACCCCAAATACGGCTACAACGTCAAACCGCAGAACGTAATCGGCGTTTCGCTGCTGCTCAAGAATCGTCAAACCAACCAACTGACGACTGCGCGTAAGCAGGTAGCTGCAGGCAAATATGACGATCAGGCCAACCTCGGTCTGGAACTGACTCCGTACCTGTGGACGCCAGCAACCTGGATGGCAGGCAAACAAGGCGCGATCCTGACCTATATCGATCAGTGGAAAAAACCGATTCTGGTGGCTGGCGATACCCCAGACAGCGACGGCTACATGCTGTTTCACGGCGTCGATGTCAACAAAGGCGGGATTCACCTGTGGGTCAACCGCAAAGACAAGTACATGAACCAGCTCAACGGCATGATAAAAACCAACGCCGAGGCGCAAGCCAAGGAAGGTTTGCCAGTGACGGCTGACAAAAACTGGGTCATCGTCAAGCCCGATGATATCCAGTAAACGAGCAAGGGCCAGGCGTTAACCTGCCTGGTCCTGTATTCAAGTCGAATGCTTGATTTCGGATAAGTCATCCACCGCCAGCGCGCCGGTATCCGTGGTTTCCAGTACGGCGTAGGCGCTGCTGCAAAACAGTGAGTTCAAGCGCTTCATGTCGGCGATCAACTCCAGGTGCAATGAGCTGGTTTCGATGCTCTGCACTATCTTGCGTTGCAGGCGGCTTACATGGGCGTGAGCCAGGCGTCGTTCCTGAGCGCGGAAGCGGCGCTTCTCTTTAAGCAATTGGCGGGCGCTTTCCTTGTCGGAGCTGAGAAACACCGACAAGCCTAGGCGCAGGTTGGCAATAAGCTGGCTGTGCAGCCCGGCCAGCTCCTCCAGGCCGGTTTCGGAAAATGACCGGCGTTGCGAGGTTTTTTGCTGCTGAACCTTGCGCAGCATGCGTTCGATCAGGTCGCTGGCGAGCTTGAGGTTGATCGCCAATTCAATGGTTTCTGCCCAGCGGCGGCTGTCCTGATCGCTCAAGTCTTCCCGTGGCATCTGCGCCAGATACAGCTTGATGGCGCTGTACAGCGTTTCAGTGTCGTCGGTCAGGCGGCGTATTTCCTGAGTGACCGCGCTCTGCTTGCTGTGCAGCACATCGCGCATGGTTTCGAGCATATTGTCGATCAAGTCGCCGATGCGCAGGGTTTCGCGCGCCGCATTGGCCAGCGCCAGGCTAGGTGTGGCCAGCGCTGCCGGATCGAGATGCCGCGCCTTGGCTGCACCATTGGTTTCTGGTTTTTGCGGCAGCAACCAGGCGCAGAGCTTGGCCATCGGCCCGACACTTGGCAGGAGCAGCAGGCAGCGTGTGGTGTTGTACAGCAGGTGGAAACCAATGACGATTTCCTGATGGCTGAAGTCGAAGCCGTCAATCCATGCCACCAGCGGGTCGAGCACCGGGATAATCAGCAACAGGCCGATCAATTTGTACAGCAGGCTGCCAAGCGCTACCTGGCGGCCTGCCGGGTTCTGCATGCTGGTGCTGAGGAAGGCCAACACACCGCTGCCGATGTTGGCGCCAATCACCAGGCCGATGGCCACGGGCAGGCCAATCAAGCCAGCGCCTGCCAGGGTTGCGGTGAGCAACACGGCTGCAAGGCTGGAGTAGGAAATCATTGCGAACAGGGCGCCCACCAGCGCATCGAGCAGAATGTCGCCGGTCAGTGATGCAAAGATCACTTTGACACCTTGGGCCTGCGTGATCGGCGTCGCCGATTCAACGATCAATTGCAGCGCCAGAATGATCAGTCCCAGTCCGATGCAGACCCGGCCCATTTGCCCAAGCCGAGTTTGTTTGCGCGACAAGAAAAAGATCACCCCGACGAAGATCAGCAGGGGCGATAGCCATGACAAATCAAAGGTCAGCACCCGCGCCATCAGCGCAGTCCCTACATCAGCGCCGAGCATGGTTGCTAGCGCCGGGGTCAGGCTCATCAGGCCCTGGCCGACAAAGGAGGTGACCAGCATGGCGGTGGCGTTACTGCTCTGCACCAGTGCGGTGACGCCTATTCCGGCGATAAACGCCAGCCAGCGCTTGGACATGCTCTGGCTGATTACATGGCGCAGATTAGAGCCATAAACCCGCAGGATGCCGGTTCGGACTATATGTGTGCCCCAAATCAACAAGGCCACGGCAGATAACAAATTAAGCAGGGTAAGCATGCTGGCTCCCTGTGCTGTTTAGACCCTGATGGGCAAGCTGACGGTGCCGTACACGTTCTAGTTGTTACTTAAGCTGTAGTTGGTTTACGGCAATGACGCCAGCATCGCATAGCTGAGCAGGGGATTGAAACAAAACTGTCACAAAGCCATTGCGGCCAATGACAAAAACACAAAAGCCCGGAATTCCGGGCTTTTCAGGGACCAGCGGCCGAGTTTAGCTCGGGATGATCGGCAACTCGCGCTTGTGCGCTGTTTTCAGATAAGCCGATTCGATGATCTCGGCGGCAGCATCCGAGACTGGCTTGCCGAGCAGGTAGTTGTCGATATCGTTGTAGGTACAGCCGTAGGCAACTTCATCGAGTTTGCCCGGCGCCAGTTCTTCCAGGTCCGCAGTCGGCGCTTTGTGCACCAGGGACTCTGGCGCACCCAGTTGCTGAGCGAGGAGGCGAACCTGGCTCTTGGTCAGACCAGACAAGGGCGCCAGGTCACAAGCACCGTCACCAAATTTGGTAAAGAAGCCCATGACCGCTTCGGCGGCGTGGTCGGTGCCGACAACCAGGCCACCGACAAAGTTAGCGATGGCGTACTGCGCAACCATGCGGGTGCGGGCCTTGACGTTGCCTTTGGCAAAGTCGGTCAGGCTTGGGCTTGGCTCAATGCCTTCCAACTGGATGCTGTTCATCAAGCCATCGACGGCATCGGCGATGTTCACCGCAGTCGACATATCCGGCTGGATAAAGCCCAGCGCTGCCTGGGCGTCGTGCTCGTCAGCCTGGGTCTTGTACGGCAAGCGCACAGCGACGAACTTGACGGCCTGGCCCTCGTCGCGCATTTGGCTGACGGCCAGTTGGCACAGGCGACCGGCGGTTGATGAGTCGACACCGCCGCTGATCCCCAGCACCAAGGCCTTGGCGCCGGATTTGCGCAGTACGCCTTTGATGAACTCAATGCGGCGAGTGATTTCGGCGTTGGCGCTGCTCTCATCGATGATGCCTCGGTCAATGGCCAAGGCTGCCTGAATCTCTGATCGCAAAACTGGGTTCATTACATATTCACCTTTTGGGTTATTTCAGTGCTGGCTAAAGCGGCTGTTGCGTGGCCTTAGGTGGCTTGAGTCAGTACTGGAATTTTTAAGCAATTATCGGGCTACTTTAGCACCGCTCGCCCCAGCGTTTGTGGAGCCGCTTTGAGCAAGTAGTATTTCCTGCCGGGTTTTATGCGAGCGCATTGTATTCAATCTTTGGCAGCTAAAGTCGTCATGCCACAAATGTTATTCGCCAAGGGTTGTGTTATCGGAAAGTGGGCGTTTTTGGTGCAAGGGATGGCTTGCCGCGCAGGCAAAAGGCAAGCCGCTCACTGGTGAGGCGCCCGATGTTTGCCATCGGGCGCTTTAGCTTGGCATTGAGTGCTCAAGCAACCTTTTGGCTAAGCCTGAACAAGCCGACCTGTGGCGCTTCGCTGATCCAATACTGGGCAACATGCCAGCCAGCTTCAGCAGCCATTGCCGTGAATGATTCGACGCTGAATTTATGCGAGTTTTCGGTGTGCAGGCTCTCGCCTTCGGCGAAGGTGAAGCGTTGTCCGGCGATGGTCACGGTTTGTGCGACCAGGCTGAGCAGGTGCATTTCCATGCGTTGCTTGACCGGGTTCCACAGCGCCTGGTGGGCGAAGTTGCTCAGGTCAAAATCCGCGTCCAGTTCACGGTTGATGCGCACCAGCAGGTTTTTATTGAAGCTGGCGGTCACCCCCGCTGCATCGTCGTAGGCTGTTTCAAGGATATCGACAGGTTTGACCATGTCGACGCCGACGATAAATTGCGCCTCATTGCCCAATATGGTTTTGGCCGACTTGAGGAACGCCACCGCTTGCTGCTGATTGAAATTGCCGATGGTCGAGCCGGGGAAAAAGCCGATCCGTGGGCGTTGGTTTATGGCTGCTGGCAGGGCCAGGGTGCGGGTGAAGTCGCCAACTTGAGGAACCACGTTCAAGGCTGGATAGCGTTCGGTCAGGCGCTGCGCAGCATGTTGCAAGGCATCCGGGCAGATATCGATGGGCACGTAGGCACCCAGTTGCGGGGCAGCATCAAGCAGCAGGCAAGTTTTATCGCTGGCACCGCTGCCGAATTCGATCAGCGCGCTGCCGGGGGCAAAGGTGGCGGCTATTTCTCCGGCAACATCGCCCAGCAGGCGAGTCTCTGCGCGGGTGGGATAGTATTCAGCGGTTTTGCAGATGTCCTCGAACAGGGCTGAGCCGGCCGCATCATAGAAGTATTTGGGCGGTATGCTCTTGTGGTCTGCCGCCAAGCCGTTGAGTACATCGCGTCGGAATGAGCTGTGCTCGTCGGTCAGGGCTTTGTGGCTGTCGCGTGCCAATCGCAGCCCGCTCAAGACCCAGCGTTTTTCCGGGTGGAAAAAATTGCGGTAGCTCAGGCGGGTATGGCCGGGGCTGGTGAAGCTGGCACCGCCACGCAAGACCATCTGATTGATCATGAACTTGCCGTTGTACTCGCCAACGGCGCCGGGGGCTGGGCGAAAGCCCGGGTACGGGCTGTAAGGGCTTTGTGTCCACTGCCAGGCAACGTCATCGACCTGTTGCAGGTGGCCCGACTGGGCCGCCGCTTCCCATTCCGCTTCGGTCGGCAGGCGGGCGCCAGCCCAGCAGGCAAAGGCGGCCGCTTCGTAATAGCTGATATGGGTCACTGGCGCGTCGAGATCCACTGGCTCCAGGCCGCCCAAGGTCATCTGACTCCAGCCGTCCTGGCTGGGCTGCCAGTAAAACGGTGATTGCCAGTCCTGGCTGCGCACCATGTCCCAGCCCTCAGCCAGCCACAGTTCAGGGCGTGTGTAGCCACCGTCATCCATGAACTCAAGCCATTGCGCGTTAGTCACCAGGCGATCACTGATCTCGAATGGCTGCAAGTAGGTGGTGTGCCGCGGGCCTTCGTTGTCGAAGGCAAAGCCCTGGCCTTGGTGGCCGATTTCCACCAGGCCACCAGCATGGGCCTTGAACTGGCCCTTGCGCCCACGTGAGATTTTGCTCCAGCGCCGGTCATAAACCGGTTTCAGCGAGGAGGTGCTGAACAGGTGGAGAATATCCATCAACAACAGCTCTTGATGCTGTTCTTCGTGGGCTAGGCCCAACTCGATCAACTTGTGCTGTGCAGGAGCGAGCGGTGTTTGCAGCAGCTCAGCCATGTGCTGATCGACATGCTTGCGGTAGGCCAGCACTTGCTCAGCGCTGGGCCGGGTCATCAGGCCGCGTTGTGGGCGGGGGTGGCGCGGGCCGACGGCTTCGTAATAGGAGTTGAACAGGTAGCTGAAGCTGGGATCGAATGCGCCGTAGTTGTCGAGATGTGGGGCGAGCAGGAATGTCTCGAAAAACCAGCTTGTGTGAGCAATGTGCCATTTGGCCGGGCTGGCATCGGGCATTGATTGAACCACCATGTCTTCATGGCTGAGCGGTGCAATCAAGGATTCGGTGCGGCCCCTGACAGCGAGGTAGCGATCAAGTAACGGATTTTGAGTGTGCTTTGGGTTTAGAGCTCTTAATGTGCTGCTCATCAACTTTTGTCTCCGCTGTTTAGGCTGGTCATTGTTGAGGCTGGCTGAGGGCTAACGTTACGGCTGGCTGGGAAATTGATTGGGTTATGGCTGGAAACGCTTGAAGCTGGCTTGGAGGAAATTGATCTGGCGGGCGGATTGAATCGCTGCGCCACAATTAAATCAGAGTCGGTTATTCGAATAAGGTTTCAGCTTAGACCGCTATTGGCATTGTCGAGCTGAAAAAGCAAAAAACCACCCAATGGCAGTTTTTTTATTGGAAGTGGGTCAAGCACTGACGGGCTGGTGCTGCGCTTTGCCGTGGCATTGTCAGTGAGTTGCACTGGCTGGGGAAACCGCATCCAGCCAGTGCGACCACCGACTCATCAGGCCTGGTAGCAGATATGCCCGTCGACCAGGGTGTAGCGCACTGCGCTCGGCAGGCAATGGCCGATAAACGGGCTGTTGCTGCCTTTCGAGAACCAGGTTTCACCCGCCAGGGTTGAGGCCTGTGGGTCGAACAACAGAATGTCTGCTGCCTGGCCCACGGCAAGGATACCGGCCGGTAGGCGCAAGGCTGTGGCAGGGCCGGTGGTCAGGCGCTGGAGTAGCGTCGGCAGGTCAATCAAGCCGTCTTGCACCAAGGTCATGGCCAGTGGCAGCAATAGCTGGACACTGCTGATGCCTGGCTCTGTCGCGCCAAAGGGCGCCAGCTTGGCGTCGGCTTCATGCGGTTGGTGATGGCTACTGATCGCCTGGATCGTACCGTCCTTGACGGCTTGGCGCAGGCCATCGCGATCTGTTGCGGTGCGCAACGGGGGCTGCACGTGATAAAGGCTGGAGAAGCCTTGCAGCGCCTCGTCAGTCAGGATCAACTGGTAGAGCGCAACATCGGCGGTGACCTTCAGGCCGCGTGCTTGCGCCTCGGCAATCAACTCTGCGCCACGTGCGCTGGTCAACTGGCTGAAGTGGGCGCGCACACCGGTCTGTTCAACCAGCAGCAGGTTGCGGGCCAGGGCGACGGTTTCGGCAGTCTCGGGAATGCCGGGCAAGCCAAGGAAGCTGGCTCTTGCGCCTTCATGGGCCAAGCCGCCTTCTGCCAGATCGTGGTCTTGCGAGTGAAATATCACGGTCAGGTCGAACGTGGCGGCGTATTCCATTGCACGGCGCAGGGTGCGGCTGTTGCGGAAACAGTCCAGGCCATTGCTGAACGCCACGCAGCCAGCATCGCGCAATGCAACCAGCTCGGCCAATTGCTCGCCTTCCAGAGCCTTGCTCAGTGCGCCGATAGGGAAGACTTTGGTGTGCCCGGCTTCGCGGGCGCGGTCGAGGATCATCTCGGCAACTGCTGGTGTATCGAGTACCGGTTTGGTAAACGGCGGGCAGCACAAACTGGTGACGCCGCCTGCCGCCGCTGCCAGGGTTTCGGTGGCGATGCTGCCCTTGCGGCTGTAGCCAGGCTCGCGCAGCGCCACGTTGAGGTCGACCAGGCCGGGGGCGGCGACCAAACCCGTGGCGTCAAGGGTGTTTTCGGCTACGAAACCAGTGGGTGCGTCGCCAATGGCGACCAGCAAGCCACCCTCGATATACAGGTCGCTGATTTGGTCGAAGCCGCTGTTCGGATCAATTACGCGGGCGCCGAGGATACGGGTACGCATCAGTTCTGCTCCTCGGATTCCAGGTTGAGTTGACGTTGAGTGTTTTGCCCGCTCATGGCCATCGACAACACCGCCATGCGAATGGCGATGCCGTAGGTCACCTGATTGAGAATCACCGATTGTGGGCCATCAGCTACCGCTGACTCGATTTCCACACCACGGTTGATCGGGCCCGGGTGCATGACCAGCGCATCAGGCTTGGCCAGTTTCAGGCGCTGTTCGGTCAGGCCAAACAGGCGGTAGAACTCACCTTCGCTGGGCAGTAGCCCGCCCTGCATCCGTTCACGCTGCAGGCGCAGCATAATCACCACGTCGACATCTTTAAGCCCGGCGTCCATGTCGCTGTAGGTGGTCACGCCAAATTGCTCGATGCCGACCGGCAGCAGGGTTTTGGGTGCTATTACGCGGATGTCCGGGCAGCCGAGGGTTTTCAGGGCAATCATGTTCGAGCGCGCAACACGCGAATGCAGGATGTCGCCGACGATGGCGACCGAGAGATTCTCGAAGCTGCCTTTATGGCGCCGGATCGTCAGCATGTCGAGCATGCCTTGGGTCGGGTGCGAGTGACGGCCATCGCCACCGTTGATGATCGCCACGTCCGGGCACACGTGCTCGGCGATAAAGTGCGCTGCGCCTGAGTCGCCGTGGCGCACCACGAACATGTCTGCCGCCATGGCTTCAAGATTGCGCAAGGTGTCGAACAGTGACTCGCCCTTGCTGGTCGAGGAGGTCGAGACGTTCAGGGTAATCACGTCAGCGGACAGGCGCTGCGCCGCCAACTCGAAGGTGGTGCGGGTGCGTGTCGAGTTCTCGAAGAACACGTTGCACACCGTCTTGCCGCGCAACAGTGGGACTTTCTTCACCGCTCTGGCGCCGACTTCGAGGAAGGAATCGGCGGTGTCGAGGATCTCGGTCAGTAGCTCGCGCGGTAAGTCATCAAGCGAAAGGAAATGGCGCAACTGACCTTGGTCATTGAGTTGCAGAGGTCGTTTGGCTTCTGTCGGCGTCATCGCGGTAGGGGTCTCAGTTTGTGAGCGTTTGCAGCTCAAGAGTGAGCGGGGTCGGGCCTGATAATTTTACCCGCTGCGTGGCAGGCAATGACAGGGTTGCGCCGACTACATCCGGGCGAATCGGTAAATCGCGAGCATCCAGGTCTAGCAGGCTAACCAGGCTGATACTGGCCGGGCGACCATAATCGAACAGCTCGTTCATGGCGGCGCGTATGGTCCGTCCGCTCATCAGTACGTCGTCGATCAACACAATGTGCTGGCCTTCGATCTCAAACGGTAGCTCAGACGGCTGGACTTGTGGATGCAAACCGTTCTGGGTGAAATCGTCGCGGTAAAACGAGACATCCAGAATGCCCAGCGGCTCTTTATTGCCGAGGGTTTCAAGCAGGGCCTGCGCAACCCATACGCCACCGGTGCGAATACCGATGAAACGCGGTGTGCTGATCTGCCGCTTATTCAGGTGGCTGATTAGCGCGCTGGCCATTTCAGGCAGCAATTCAGCGGGATCGGGTAGGTTCATCACAAGCTCCTTGGGCATTGAGCTGGGCTCAGCCTGAAATATGTTCTTCTAGCCATCCTTCGAGCAGTAGCGCGGCGGCCAGTGCATCCACCGGACGTTCGCGATAACCGCTATTTTGGCCTTGCTGTAAGCGCTCGCCTTTGGCCGCATAGGTCGTCAGGCGTTCGTCATGGGTGTGAACGGGCAGATTAAAACGGCCATTGAGGCGGCGCGCGAACTTCTCTGCACGCTCGCTCATGTCACTTGGGCTGCCGTCCATGTTCAGCGGCAGGCCGACGACAATTGCATCTGGCTGCCATTCGCGTATCAGCGCTTCGACCTTCTGCCAGTCGGGCACGCCATTTTGCGCCTTGAGTACGCACAATTCGCGGGCCTGGCCGGTAATCACCTGGCCGACAGCAACGCCAATCTGCTTGGTGCCGTAATCGAAACCGAGTAATAAACGTAGCGGGCGCGGGTTACTCACAGATTGGCTCCATCAAGCGTGGCCCGCTTGTGAAGTGAGCAGGCTCAAGTTGATGCCAAGCTGCGAGGCAGCGGCATTGAGGCGCTGGTCATAGGGCAGGTCGAACAGGATGTTCTGCGTCGCCGGGCAGGTCAGCCAGGCGTTATCAGCGATTTCAGCTTCCAGTTGGCCAGCATCCCAGCCGGCATAGCCGAGGGTGATCAGATATTTGTCAGGGCCGGTGCCGGCGGCAATCGCAAACAGCACATCTTGCGAGGTGGTCAGGCCCAGCTCGCCAAGCTCAAGGGTGGCTTGGTAGCTGTCGCCGGCAGGATGCAGGACAAAGCCGCGGTCAGTCTGTACGGGGCCGCCGCTGAAGATCGGCAAGCTCTCGCAGATGGCCGGTGGCTCGCTGTCTTCGCTGAGTTGTTCGAGTACGTCCGCCAGGTTAAGGCCATTTGGGCGGTTGATGACCAAGCCCATGGCGCCTTGCTCGTTGTGATCAACGATGTAGGTGACGGTTTGCGCAAAATGCTCATCGTCCATGTGTGGCATGGCGATTAGCAACTGGTGTTTGAGGTAGCTAGGGCTGGCATCTTTCATGATCGCTAGCTTAAAGCCTGCGACCTGAGCCGGGAAGCCAAAACAGTCTTGTTGCTATAAAACATTGGGCTAGGGTGTAAAAAAGTGAACCGGCCTCAATTGCTCGACAAGCGGTCGCCCCGCTCAAAGCGCCAGGTGCGGATGATTTCCAGGCGGTCTACGTCTGCCAGGTCGCCACTGAAGGGCGCATAGGGCGCAGCCAGGCGGACAATTCGCAGCGCCGCTTTGTCGAGTAGCGGCTGGCCGGATGACTCCAATACCAGTACTTCATGCAGGCTGCCGTCACGGTTGATCGATACCAGCATGCGCAGGCTGCCGTAGATCTGCTTGCGCCGGGCATCGTCCGGGTAGTTGAGGTTGCCGATGCGCTCAACCTTCTTGCGCCATTCGTCCTTGTACCAGGCACCTTTGTCGCGCATGGTCGAGGCGGCGTTGAGGCGCACAATCTTCGGTCGCTTTGCGTATTGCTGAACTTCTTGCGCCAGCTCTGCTTCAAGGCTGGCGATTTCGCTGCTCAGTTGCTCGCGGTCGAAGGTCGGCGCCTCGCGCGTGGGTTCGACCTGCTTGACCTTTTCTTGCTTGGCCTGAACTTTCTGTGGCTGCGGCTTCTTGGTGGCCACGACCTTTTTCGGTTCTTGTTTGGGAACAGGTGGCGGTTGCGGCGCCGCAGGGGGCGTCACGTGCTTGACCTGGGTGTCCTGGAAGGGCGCCTGTTCAGTGGTTTTCGGCGCGGCCTTGTGATCCAGCGTGCCGCTGCCCTGCTGGTTGTCCTGGGCAAGGAAGTCGGCCTCTTTGGGCTTTTCTTCACTCTTGAAGGTCGACAGGGTGATTTCCAGGGTCTTGCTGATGGTGACCGGGTCAGCCAGGCTGAAGCTCAAGCCAAGTATCAACGCGACATGCAACACGGCTGCCAGAAACAGCGTGAAGCCCAGTCGGTCTGCTGGCTTGACCGCAGAAGAAGGTGTGTGTGTGGTCTTGGCTGGTGATTTCATGGAATAAGGTTCAGCTCGGAATGCCGCGCAGTCTGCCGACTAGAGGCCATGGCCTGCAAGTTTCAAGTGCAAAGCTGCTACCTGCTTCAAACTTGTGTATTGGCGGGTGCTACTTAATTTACGCCCTGATGTGGCAATGCCAAAAGGCTTTAAAGCCCTGAATCGGGGTGCCATGTGCGTCGATTCAGGGCTTGTCATTGAAGAGGCTTGGGATTATTTGCCAGCCTTGAGTTTTCCAGCAATGACATCCATCAGTCGCTCAGCGATCTTGGTGTCATAGGCGGCATCAATTTCACGGATGCAGGTTGGGCTGGTCACGTTGATCTCGGTCAGGTTGTCACCAATCACATCCAGGCCAACGAACAACAAGCCTTTTTCGCGCAGGGTCGGGCCAATGCCTTGGGCAATCTCCAGGTCCCTCGCGCTCAATGGTCGCGCTTCTCCGCGTCCGCCAGCGGCCAGGTTGCCACGGGTTTCGCCTGCGGCGGGGATTCGTGCAAGGCAGTAAGGCACCGGCTCACCGTCAATCATCAGAATACGCTTATCGCCATCGCTGATTGCAGGAAGATAGCCTTGCGCCATTATCTGCTGGGTGCCGTGGGCGGTCAGGGTTTCCAGGATCACCGACAGGTTTGGATCGCCTTGGCGATGACGGAAAATCATCGAGCCGCCCATGCCGTCGAGTGGCTTGAGGATGACATCGCCTTGCTCTTTGGCAAAGTCGCGCAAAATATCGGCGCGACGGCTGACGATGGTTTCCGGGGTGTACTGTGGAAACTGGGTGGCAAAGAGTTTTTCGTTGCAGTCGCGCAGGCTTTGCGGGCGATTCACTACCAAACTGCCAGCATTCTCGGCCTGTTCAAGCAGGTAGGTCGCATAAACGAACTCATTGTCGAACGGTGGATCCTTGCGCATCAGGATCACGTCCAGGTCCGAGAGCAGCATGTCTTGTTCGGCGCCGAGTTCAAACCAGTGCTCGGGGTCGTAAAACACCTTGAGCGGGCAAACGCGGGCGCGGGCCTGGCCTTTGGCCTGGTACAGATCCTTGACTTCCATGTAGAACAGCGACCAGTCGCGGGCCTGGGCTGCAAGGAGCATGGCCAGGGAGCTGTCCTTCTTGAAGGATATCTGCGCGATAGGATCCATGACGATGCCAACACGAACGGTCATGTATTTTTCTCCGTAAAGTCACAATGTGAGCTGTTAATAAGATGTTGGAGACTATACACGAGCCTTTAATTGGCGCTGATTGTGTAGTCGTTCAAGGAAAAAACCTTAGGCGTCGGTAGCTTATAGCTTGCATCTGGAGAGTGTGCTAAAAAGGCCGAATGATCAGGGTAACAATCTATTGGCGTCAGATGTTCAGTCGTCAATCCAAGGAGCCTGTTCAAAGGCTGTGTCCGCACTGCTCACACGCGATAGGTCGCCTGGCACCGACTAGATAAGGTGATGGGGTGGCTGAAGTCTATTGTGTTTTGACGCGACATCATTAGATGGGCGGTCGAGCTGAACTGGCTCCAGCAGAAAAAATAATGACTCACCGAGGCGATGGTAGGGCACACATGGAACAGCATTCCGAGGGTTTGAGAGTAATGGTCATTGACGATTCGAAAACGATTCGTCGAACCGCAGAAACCCTGCTCAAGAAAGTGGGTTGCGATGTAATTACTGCAGTAGATGGTTTTGATGCCTTGGCAAAAATTGCCGATACCCATCCGAACATTATTTTTGTCGATATCATGATGCCGCGTCTTGATGGTTATCAGACGTGCGCCCTGATCAAGAATAATAGCGCTTTCAAATCCACGCCGGTGATCATGCTGTCCTCGAAGGATGGGCTGTTCGATAAAGCCAAAGGGCGAATCGTGGGCTCCGATCAGTACCTGACCAAACCCTTCAGTAAGGAAGAGTTGCTCGGTGCGATCAAAAACCATGTGCCTGACTTTATGCCGGTGGAACAAGCATCCTGACATTCGTACCAGTACCAATGTCCTTTAAGTAGTGAGACGCACCATGGCTCGAATTCTGATTGTTGATGACTCGCCGACCGAGATGTACAAGCTGACCGCAATGCTGGAAAAGCACGGTCATGAAGTATTGAAGGCGGAAAATGGCGCTGATGGCGTTGCCCTGGCTCGCCAGGAAAAACCAGACGCGGTATTGATGGATATCGTAATGCCCGGGCTGAACGGCTTCCAGGCGACACGTCAACTGACCAAAGATGCGGACACCAATCACATTCCAGTGATCATTGTGACCACCAAGGATCAGGAAACTGACAAGGTCTGGGGTAAGCGCCAAGGCGCTAAAGATTACCTGACCAAGCCGATTGATGAAGACACGCTGCTGAAAACGCTGAACGCTGTACTGGCCGGTTAATTCCGCGCCAGTAGGCAAACTCTAACCAAAAGGCTGCAGTGGGCATGTCCGACGCACAAACACCCTTTGAAAAACTTCTCGAGATCGATCAGCGCTGTCGTGTGCTTGCGGCTGGCTTGCCTATGCAGCAAGCCGCGCAACAGACATGGAGCGGTATCGGGTTCCGGATGGGGGAGCGTTTGTTCGTGGCGCCGATGGGTGAGGTCGGTGAGGTTTTGCATGAACCGCGTTATACCTTGTTGCCAGGCGTAAAGAGCTGGGTCAAGGGTGTGGCAAACGTACGGGGTCGCTTGCTTCCAGTCATGGATCTGTGCGGCTTTCTAGGCAATGAGTTGTCGCCACTGCGCAAGCAGCGGCGGGTGTTGGTGGTGGATCATCAAGAGATCTTTGCTGGCCTGACGGTCGACGAGGTCTTTGGTATGCAGCATTTTTCGGTGGATACATTCTCCGAAGATCTGCCTCCACTGGAAACATCGGTAGCGCCATTTATTCATGGCGTCTTTCAACGTGAGCAAGCTTGGTTGGTGTTCAGCCCTTTTGCGCTGGCACAAAACCCAGACTTCCTAGCGGTAGCATTTTAATAAGATTTTCGGTTGGGTCGGCTTTGCCGGCCTTTTGGCGTTATATGGGAACCGTAGTGCGGTCGGTCCAGGCGGGGGCCAGATAATGAAAAAACTAAATGCAGGCAAATTATTCGCGGGTACGCGTAGCAGTACACTGATTTTGGGGCTGTTTATCGTCCTGATCGTGTCAGTTGTGTTGCTGTTCGCTAACTTCGCCTATATCAACACCCAGTCCAACTACGACACTGAATACATCAGCCACTCCGGTGAGCTGCGTGTTCTGTCCCAGCGTATTGCGAAAAACGCCACGGAAGCAGCAACAGGCACACCTGAGGCCTTTGGTTTGTTGCGTGATGCACGTAACGACTTCCAAAAGCGCTGGGCTATTCTGACCGATGGCAATGCTGAAAGTGGCTTGCCACCTGCTCCCGAGCTGGTGCAACCACAAATGGCGGCTGTGCAGAAAGATTGGGACAGCTTGCGTAAAAACACTGACTCCATTCTGGCCAGCGAGCAAACGGTTCTGTCGCTGCACCAAGTAGCTGCGACGCTGGCTGAAACCATTCCACAGTTGCAGGTCGAGTACGAAGAAGTTGTCGACATCCTGCTGGAAAGTGGCGCGCCAGCGGCTCAGGTGTCGGTTGCCCAGCGCCAGTCGCTGTTGGCAGAACGTATCCTGGGCTCGGTGAACAAGGTACTTGCTGGTGACACCGACTCGGTACAGGCCGCCGATACTTTCGGTCGTGACGCCAGCCTGTTCGGTCGCGTATTGAATGCGATGCTCGAAGGCAACGCTGCCATGGAAATCACCAAGGTAGAAGACAGCGAAGCGCTGGATCGTCTGGGTGAGATTTCCGAGCTGTTCGAGTTCGTATCGGGCTCGGTGGACGAGATTCTCGAAACCTCGCCAGAGCTGTTCCAGGTGCGTGAATCGGCGAACTCCATCTTTACCGTTTCGCAAACCCTGCTTGATAAAGCCTCCGACCTGTCCCTGGGTTTTGAAGGCCTGGCCGACAGCCGTCAGGTCAATACCTTGGTGGGTTACGTGCTGGGCTTGCTGGTACTGGCTTCGATCATCCTGATCGGTATCGTGATGGTCCGTTCGACTAACCGTCGACTGGCTGAAACGGCTGAAAAGAATGACCGTAACCAAACGGCGATTTTGCGACTGCTCGATGAAATTGCAGACCTTGCGGACGGTGACTTGACGGTGGCGGCAACGGTAACCGAGGACTTCACCGGTGCCATTGCTGACTCCATCAACTACTCCATCGACCAACTGCGTGACCTGGTTGCAACCATTAACTTGACCGCCGTACAGGTGGCCGGTGCTGCTCAGGAAACCCAGGCAACGGCCATGCATCTGGCCGAAGCTTCCGAGCACCAGGCGCAAGAAATTGCCGGAGCTTCGGCGGCAATCAACGAAATGGCGGTGTCGATTGACCAGGTATCGGCGAACGCCTCTGAATCCTCTGCGGTAGCGGAACGTTCGGTAGCCATTGCCAACAAGGGTAACGAGGTGGTGCACAACACCATCACCGGCATGGATAACATTCGTGAGCAGATCCAGGACACCTCGAAGCGGATCAAGCGCCTCGGTGAGTCGTCCCAGGAGATTGGTGACATCGTTAGCCTGATTAACGACATTGCCGACCAAACCAACATTCTCGCCCTTAACGCTGCAATCCAGGCCTCCATGGCCGGTGATGCAGGCCGAGGCTTCGCCGTGGTAGCGGACGAAGTACAACGCCTGGCTGAACGTTCATCTGCTGCAACCAAGCAGATCGAGGCACTGGTTAAGACGATTCAGACTGACACCAACGAAGCTGTAATTTCGATGGAACAGACCACCTCTGAAGTGGTGCGCGGTGCACGTCTGGCGCAGGACGCCGGGGTTGCACTGGAAGAGATCGAGAAAGTATCGAAGACCCTCGCGGCCTTGATCCAGAACATCTCCAACGCCGCACGCCAACAGGCGTCGTCTGCCGGTCACATCTCCAACACCATGAACGTGATTCAGGAGATCACCTCGCAAACGTCGTCCGGTACAACCGCAACCGCCAAGAGCATTGGTAACTTGGCGAAAATGGCCAGTGAGATGCGTAAGTCGGTATCCGGCTTTACCTTGCCGGAAGGGGAGCAGGCTTAATCGATGGCTGCGCAGCGGCTTGCAAAGGTCGCTGCCCGGAGTCCCAGGATTATGACCGAACGTCACGACAACCCGCATGGTGCGTGGGCCTTGCAGCCAGTCTTGGAAATGTCTAACGACGAATTCCACAGCTGGCAGGTTTTGCTTGAGGATCGTACGGGGGTTGTGATTCAGGAGCAGCGCAAGGCGTTTTTGCAGACTAACCTGAGTTCGCGCATGCGCGAACTGGGTGTCAGTGAATACGCCGACTACTATCGTCAGGTGACTGATGGCCCGCGTGGCGCGGTTGAGTGGTCTGTGCTGCTGGATCGGTTAACGGTTCAGGAGACCCGGTTTTTTCGCCATCGTGCCTCATTTGATGTGCTTGAGCGTTACCTGCAATCTCGGTTGCAGCAGTCGCTGGATAAGCCATGGGAATTGTGGAGTGTGGGTTGCTCCAGTGGTGAAGAGCCGTATTCATTGGCCATCACTGCCGCCCAGGTGCTGGAGGCTGCCGGATTGCCTGCACATTATGCGGTGACCGGTACCGATATCAGCCTCAACGCGTTGAGCAAGGCACGTGAAGGGCGTTTTGCGGCGCGCAAGCTTGAGCAATTAGAGGCACATATAGCTCAGCGCTATTTTTCCGCTGAGCCCGATGGCAGCCTCAAGGTATTACCGGAAC
The DNA here is from genome assembly GCF_963970595.1 of Pseudomonas sp. RL_15y_Pfl2_60. Lineage (NCBI taxonomy): Bacteria > Pseudomonadati > Pseudomonadota > Gammaproteobacteria > Pseudomonadales > Pseudomonadaceae > Pseudomonas > Pseudomonas sp. RL_15y_Pfl2_60. The sequence continues at coordinate 227,234 of NZ_CAXAOE010000005.1, forward strand.
TGGCGTCGCAAGTATGTTGCGCCAAGCTCAATGTACTGGAGTTGGCAAAGGCGCCAATGGCCGGTATGGACGTTATTTTTTGTCAGAACTTGTTGATTTATTTTCGTCGCTGGCGTCGCCGCGAGATCCTCAATTGCCTGGCAGAGCGCCTTGCACCGGGTGGTCTGCTGGTTATTGGAGTTGGCGAAGTGGCGGGTTGGCAGCATCCGGATTTGATACCGGTCGCCGACGAGCGAGTTCTGGCGTTTACCCGTAAGGGCAAGTTATGAGCGGAGTGACTATGGGTGATCGGCACGACTATGTCGCCCTGGAGTGGGTCAAAGGCGAAGTAGCAGAAACCCTGAAGCAGGCACGTCAGGCGCTTGAGTCGTTCGTCGAGAACCCTCAAGACCCAACGCGCATGCGGTTCTGCTTGACCTACGTGCATCAGGTGCACGGTACCTTGCAGATGGTTGAATTCCACGGCGCGGCACTGCTCGCGGAAGAGATGGAGCACCTTTCGCAAGCGTTGATGGAAGGTCGTGTCGGCAATCAGGGCGAAGCCCTGGAAGTGCTGATGCAGGCTATCTTGCAGATGCCGGTTTACCTGGACCGAATCCAAACGGCGCGCCGTGATCTGCCAATGGTCGTGCTGCCTTTGCTCAATGACCTGCGTTCGGCGCGCGGCGAGAAACTGCTTTCAGAGACCAGCCTGTTCGCCCCGGACATGTCCTCACTGGCGCCCGCGCTGTCGAGTGAGGCTTTGGCGCAACGCTACAATGCTGAGCTGCCGGGATTACTGCGTAAGTTGCGGCAAATGTTGCAGATGGCGCTGGTGGGTGTGCTGCGTAATCAAGACCTGCCAACCAACCTGGGGTACATGGCGCGGGTATTTGCCCGCCTCGAATCCTTGTGCAAGGACGCGCCACTTGGTGCGTTATGGCAGATTGCCTCGGGTGTCGTCGAAGGGCTGGCCAGCGGCAGTATCTCCAATGGCAGTTCGGTGCGCAGCCTGTTGCGTGAGGTCGATAAAGAACTCAAGCGCTTGATGACCCAGGGTGCAGATGGCTTCAATCAGGCCGCGCCTGATGAGCTGATCAAGAACCTGTTGTTCTATGTCGCCAAAGCCAGCGGCAAAACCCCGCGTATTGCCGCGTTGAAAGAACAATTCCGTCTGGATGAAGCATTGCCGGACGATGAAACCGTTGATGCCGAACGGGCGAGCCTCGCAGGCCCAGACCGCAACGCCATGCGTTCGGTGGTCGGTGCGCTGTGTGAAGAACTGGTCCGGGTTAAAGACAGTCTCGATCTGTTTGTGCGCAGCGATCGCGTCCAAATTGTCGAGCTGGAATCCTTGCTCGCGCCGCTCAAGCAGATCTCGGACACCTTGGCGGTGTTGGGCTTTGCCCAGCCGCGCAAAGTCATTATCGACCAGATCGCCGTGGTGCAGGGCTTGGCTCAGGGCCTGCGTGACCCAAGCGATGCCGTGTTGATGGATGTGGCGGGTGCGCTGCTCTATGTCGAGGCGACGCTGGCCGGTATGGTGGGTCCCTCGGAAGAAGGCACCAGTGAAGAAAACCACCTGCCAACGACCGACGTTGGGCAAATTCACCAGTTGGTGATCAAAGAGGCGCGTACCGGCCTCGAACAAGCCAAAGATGCAATTATCGAATTCATTGCTTCGCAGTGGAATCACGATCACCTGGCCCGCGTGCCAGAGTTGCTGACGCAAGTGCGCGGTGGCTTGGCGATGATTCCGCTGGAGCGAGCCGCGCAACTGCTAAATGCCTGCAATCGCTACATCCAGGAACAACTGCTGGCGCGCAAGGCTGTGCCCAACTGGCAGAGCCTGGACACCTTGGCCGATGCAATTACCAGCGTCGAGTATTACCTTGAGCGCTTGGGCGATGATCACGCCAGCCAAGGCAACTTGATTCTCGACGTGGCTGAAGAAAGCCTCGAAAGCCTGGGTTATCCACTGCAGGAAAAGCCTTCGATTCTCGACCAGCCAGCAGCGCCTGATGCAGCGCAAGCGCTTGCTGAGCCCGAGCCGCAAGCCTCACCTGAGCTCGACAGCAACGCTGAGCCTGACGCGCAGGCTGCATTGCCAGAGTACGACCTGGACCTCGGTGAGACCGATTTTGAGCCTTTGGCCAACCCGCTGGACGATATTGAAGTTATCAGCGCTGACTCACTCGTTGAGCCAGGCGCGCCACTGGATATCGACCTGTCGAGCGACAGCTTTGATGCCGCGCTCGAGCAGCAACTCGATGCCGAAATGCCAAAGCCAGAACCAGCGCCTGACGACTTGAATGCTGAGTTCGCTGATCTCGACTCGGTTAATGATGAGCTGAACTTCGATTTGGCCGAGATCACCCCGGTCGAGGACAACAGCGAAAACGATATCGAGCTGGTCGACTTTGATTTTGGCGAGCTGGAGCTTGAGCCAACAGATGCGCCAGCCGATGAGCAACTGCCAAGGTTGCAGCTGGATGAAAGCCCGGCATTTTCATTGGACGACCCAGATTTGCAGCTTGAGGCTTTTAGTCTCGACTCATTGGAGCCGCAAGCCAGCTGGAATGATGAAGATATCGCCGCGCTGGGCCTGCCAGATGTTGAGCTGCCGAGCCTGAGTGAGCCTGAACAAGCCTCTGCCGACGAGGCTGAAAAGCCACTGTCCATGGCTGATGTCATGGCGGCTCCAGCGCAGGTGGTCAATCCGCCTGCGCACGATGTGCCGCCGAGCTTGTTGCCGCCACCCGCCGATGAAGAGCCTTTCGATGACGAGCTGGCTGAAGTCTTCATTGAGGAAGCCGGTGAAGTGCTCGAAACCATCGCTGAGTATTATCCGCTGTGGTGCGCCGATACACAGAACAAAGAGGCCTTGATTGAGGTTCGCCGAGCTTTCCACACGCTCAAGGGCAGTGGCCGTATGGTCCGTGCGCTGGTGATTGGCGAGCTGGCCTGGTCGGTTGAGAACCTGCTCAATCGCGTGTTGGACGGCAGTATCGAAGCCGATGCGGATGTGCAGCAGGTGATCAGCGAAGTGATCAAGCTGATACCTGAGCTGGTCAGCGAATATGCCAACAAGGCGCAGCGCCAACGCGACGATGTCGACCTGCTTGCGATGACCGCCCATGCCTTGGCCAAAGGCCAACGTATTAGCCCGCCCGCAGCCACGGTTCCTGTTGAGCTCGTTGCAACAGCAGATGTGCCGTCTATGGCCGAGGCCTCAGGCGAGCGGGATGAAATGCTCGACCCGCAGTTGCTGGATATCTTCCGCAGCGAAGCTGAAACCCATCTTGAGACCTTGCTGCGCTTCCTGGCAGATTGCGAGCGTGAGTTGCCGCAACCGGTTACCGATGATTTGCAGCGGGCCTTGCACACACTTAAAGGCAGCGCCTACATGGCTGGCATTTTGCCGGTCGCCGAGATTGCAGCGCCGCTGGAAAAACTGGTCAAGGAATTCAAGACCAACCTGATCGCCTTGGATATGTCCGAAGCTGACCTGTTGCGTCGCGCCGAGCAGTTGTTCCGCCTCGCGCTTGCCCAGCTTGAAGAGCATCCGCTGGCCGTGTTGCCGGGCGCGCAAGACTTTCTCGATGATGTACAAAAGCTGCATCAGGAGCGACTGGACACAGCTGAAAACAATCGTAAAAGCGAGTTGGGCGAGGTGCGCGATCCCCAGTTGATCAGCATCTTCCTGGCTGAAGGCATGGACATCCTGCTCGATGCCGAGAAGCTGTTGAGCAACTGGCGCGAGCATCCGTTTGAGCGTCAGGAACTCAGCGCATTGCTTGATGAACTGACCATGCTTGGACGTGGCGCCGACATGGCCGAGTTGCCGCAAATTGATGAGCTGTGCGAAGCATTGCTTGATCTCTATGGCGCAGTCGAAGAAGGCAGCCTGGCGGTTAGCGAGCGTTTCTTCAGTGAGGCAGAGCTTGCCCATGAAGCGCTGATCGGGATGATGGACCAGGTCGCCGCGGGTTTGCAGGTCAGTGCCGAACCGCAGCGCGTCGAAGCCTTGCGGCTCTTGCTTGGCGAGGCGCTCGACCCTTCCAAGCTGGCGCTGTTGTCGAGCCCCGATAATAACGGTATCGACATTGTCGAACTGGATGCCGCCACCGCCGCGTTGCAGTCGCAGGCAGATGAAACTGAGGCTGAAGACAGCCTGGCCGATTCTTTAGAAGCGCCCAGCAACGAGTTGCCTGCAATCACGGCTGAAGTCGCCCCCGAGCAAGAGTTTGATGAGCAATCACTGGACGCCAATGCCTATGAGGCCCTGGACAGTGAAATGGTTGAGATCTTCCTTGAGGAAGCGGTCGACCTGCTGGAGAGCGCCAGTGTTTCGCTCGATCAGTGGCTGGCCAATCCTGAGGATAAAACGCCGCTGCAAGCGCTATATCGCGATCTGCACACCCTCAAGGGTGGCGCGCGTATGGCCAATATCAAGCCAGTGGGCGACCTTGGTCATGAGCTAGAGACCCTTTATGAGCGCCTGCTCGATGGTCGGCTTGATGTCGCGCCTGAGCTGACCGGTTTACTCCAGCAAAGCCATGATCGATTGGCCGTGCAAGTCGAACAGATGCAAGCGCGAGCCAATATCGCATCGGCAGATGATTTGATTGCTGCCATTGCCGCCTTCATTCGGGGTGAGCAAGCGGTCGTGGATAACCCAGCGCTCGATGCGCCTGTGGACGACGGTCGTGAACCTGCCGAGCCTGGGCACGACCTGCCGTTGGCTGAGATCGACGATGAGCTCAATCAGCCAGAGCCTCCAGCGCTTGATCACTTGGATGATCAGGAGCGCGATGCCGAGACAACCGACAGCGAGCCGCTGGAAATCGATGATGGCGCGGCCGAGCAAGCGGATTTCGCAGCGCTGGATGGCGAATCTGATGAAGAGGAGTCAACTGAGCCGGACGAGCCGCAGTTACCTGAACTGAGCATGGCCGCCGAACCCGACGCTGAACCTGTGGCGCCCACCCCGCTCATTGAAGAGCGCGATCAGGAGCTGGTCGAGATTTTCCTTGAGGAAGGGTTTGATCTGCTCGACAGCTCGGCGGCGGCGTTGCAGCGTTGGATCAACGATGTCGATAACAGCCTTGAGCTGGAATCTCTGCAGCGCGATTTGCACACCCTCAAAGGGGGCGCGCGGATGTCCGAGATCGCAGAAGTTGGCGATCTTGCCCATGAGCTGGAATTTCTTTATGAAGGCCTGAGTGACGGTCGCTTGCGTGCGAGCCCTGAGCTATTTGCCTTGCTGCAACTTGCTCACGACAGCTTGGCGGCGATGCTTGAAGCGGTGCGTGATCAGCGTCCTGTGCCCAATGGCGAGGCGCTGATCGAGGCCATCAAGCAGTTCCGCAGCAACCCTGGCCAACAGTTGAGCATGCCGTCCAGCATTCATCTGCAGGCGGTTGACGATTCTAGCGATACCGCAGAAGAGTCAGACATCCTCGATATCTTCCTTGAGGAAGCTGACGATCTGCTGGAAGCCATGGAAGTTGCGGTTGGCCGTTGGGATGTTAATCGCGATGACTCCAGCGCCATTGATGACATCCTGCGTGTCTTGCACACCCTCAAGGGCGGCGCGCGTCTGGCGGGCCAGAAGCGTTTGGGTGATCAGGCGCACGACCTCGAACAGCACCTGAGCGAAGCGCAGCAACAGCCTGCACCTTGGCCAGAAAGTATTTTCCTCGATGTGCAGTCGGGTTACGAAGGCTTGGTGAGCGAAGTCGAACTACTGCGTGAGCGCCTGGCCAACGAGCCATTGGATGCACCGGCTGAAGTTGCTCCGGCTGCGCCTGCGGCTGATTACCAAGCGAACCTGTCTGCGCCTATTGTCGCTGCCAGCGCCATGCCGGCCCAGGAGCTGGTGAACAAGGTCTTGCCTTTTGTTCGCCGCGCTCAGGAAGCCGCGCAGGAAGCCGCATCGCGCCGGGCTCCACAAGAGCTGGTCAAGGTGCCAGCCGAGCTGCTTGAAGGCCTGGTTAACCTGGCGGGTGAAACCTCGATTTTCCGCGGTCGGGTAGAGCAGCAGGTCAGCGACTTTGGTTTCACCCTCAGCGAAATGGAAGCGACCATTGACCGGGTGCGTGACCAATTGCGACGTCTGGATACCGAAACCCAGGCGCAAATCCTCAGCAGTTATCAGGCTGAGGCCGAGCGTTCCGGTTACGAAGATTTCGACCCGCTGGAAATGGACCGCCACTCGCAGCTGCAAACCCTGTCGCGTGCTTTGTTCGAGTCGGCGTCTGACTTGCTCGATTTGAAAGAAACCCTGGCTGCCCGTAACCGCGACGCTGAAACCCTGTTGCTGCAACAGGCGCGGGTTAACACCGAGCTGCAAGAAGGCCTGATGCGTACGCGCATGGTGCCGTTCGAGCGCTTGATACCCCGTCTGCGGCGTATCGTCCGCCAGGTTGCGGGCGAGTTGGGCAAGCAGGTTGAGTTCGTCGTCGGTAATGCCGATGGCGAGATGGACCGTACCGTTCTTGAGCGCATTGTTGCACCGCTTGAGCACATGCTGCGTAACGCTGTGGATCACGGTATTGAATCAGCCGATGCGCGCCGTGCAGCCGGTAAGCCCGCGCAAGGCACCATCCGCCTGAACCTGGGCCGTGAAGGCGGTGATATTGCCTTGACCCTGACCGATGACGGTGGCGGCATCAACCGCGATGCGGTGCGTCGTAAAGCCATTGAACGTGGCCTGATGGATGCTGATTCCGACCTTAGCGACTATGAAGTCTTGCAGTTTATCCTCGAGGCGGGTTTCTCCACCGCCGAGAAGGTCACGCAGATCTCGGGGCGTGGCGTCGGCATGGATGTGGTGCATTCAGAGGTCAAGCAACTCGGCGGCTCGATGAGTATCGACTCGACGCCGGGTGTTGGCACCAGCTTCCTGATTCGCCTGCCATTTACCGTGTCGGTCAACCGCGCATTGATGGTGTATTCCGGTGAGGATCTCTACGCGATTCCACTGAACACCATTGAAGGTATCGTGCGCGTTTCACCTTATGAGCTCGAAGCCTATTACGCACCGGATGCGCCACGCTTCGAGTACGCCGGCCAGGCTTATGAGTTGCGTTATCTCGGTGACCTGCTCAACAACGGCCAGCAACCCAAGCTGGTCGGACAAAGCCTGCCGTTGCCGGTAATTCTGGTGCGGTCGAGCGAGCATACGGTCGCGGTGCAGGTTGATTCGCTGGCCGGTTCTCGTGAGATCGTGGTGAAAAGCCTCGGCCCGCAATTTGCCGGTGTCCATGGTATTTCCGGGGCGACCATCCTTGGTGACGGTCGCGTTGTGGTGATTCTCGATCTGCTGGCAACTATTCGTGTGCTGCACGCCCACTTGCTCAACCAGATGCAACCGCGGCTGGTCAGCCACAAAGCGAGCGAAGCCGAGATTGAAGCGGATCGGCCAACGCTGGTGATGGTGGTCGACGATTCGGTAACTGTGCGTAAGGTAACCAGCCGCTTGCTTGAGCGTAACGGCATGAACGTGCTGACTGCAAAGGATGGGGTCGATGCCATCTCGCTGCTGCAAGAGCACAAGCCGGACATCATGCTGCTGGATATCGAAATGCCGCGCATGGATGGCTTCGAGGTGGCGACCCTGGTTCGCCACGATTCGCGCCTCAAAGACTTGCCGATCATCATGATCACCTCGCGTACCGGTGAAAAACACCGCGAGCGGGCACTGAGCATTGGGGTTAACGAGTACCTGGGCAAGCCTTATCAAGAGTCACTCTTGCTCGAGAGCATCAATCAGTTGGTTAAGCGCACATGACCGAGAAAACCACCGCTCGCATCGCTGTTATTGCTGATACATCCTTGCAGCGTCATGTGTTGCAACAGGCGCTGGCGGGCAGTGGTTATGAAGTGGTGATGAACAGTGATCCGGCGCGTCTTGATGAAGAGGCGTTGCTGGCTTGCGAGGCTGACTTGTGGCTGGTGGATCTGGCCCAGTCAGAAGACTCGCCATTGGTCGACAACCTGCTCGAAACCACCTCTGCGCCAGTGCTGTTTGGTGAAGGTCATGCGCCTGAACGCCACTCCGAGAACTACCCGCGTTGGGAGCGTAGCCTGTTTGCCAAGCTGAAAAAGCTGGTGGGCGATCCGTCAAAAGCAGTTGGGCCGACGCTTGAGGCGCTGCTGTCCGAGGCGCAGCGTCCAACGCGCCTGGAGCTGCCACAAGTACTGGCTGATTCGCAATTGGTTATGGGAGAACCGGCGCAACAGGTCTGGCTGTTGGCGGCCTCAATGGGTGGCCCTGCAGCGGTGAAGGCTTTTCTGGATGCCTTGCCCGGCGGCTTGCCGGTGGGGTTTATTTACGCGCAGCACATCGATGCCAGCTTTGAGTCAGTATTGCCGCAGGCGGTTGGCCGGCACAGCCAATGGCATGTGAACCCGGCACGCGACGGCGACACTGTGCGTTGCGGGGAAGTGATTGTGGTGCCAATCAGCCGTGAACTTGAATTTGACCGCGACGGTGCAATGCACATTAGCGAGCGTGCCTGGCCCGAGCCTTACAGCCCTTCCATTGACCAGATGATGCTGAATCTGGCGCAGCAGTTTGGCAATCAGTGCGGCGTGATCGTCTTTAGTGGCATGGGCAGCGACGGCAGTGCGGCGGCTGCGTACCTTAAACGTCAGAACGCACTTGTCTGGACCCAGCGCGGCGACACCTGCCTGTGCCCAAGCATGCCCGACAGCCTGCGTGAGGCTGGTTATAGCGACTATAGCGCCGACCCTCGCGAACTGGCGCTCGGGCTGGTTAATCATCTGGCAGAGCAGTGCCGTCATTCTGCAACGAATGCCTGATCAGGACATATCCATGAGCCAAACCATCGAAAACAGCGTCACCAGTCTCACATGCCTGGCGATCCCGCTGGCTGATCGCACTCTGTTATTGCCTAACGTGGTGGTCGCCGAGTTGATCCCTTATCGCGCACCGCAAACTAGTGCAGGCATGCCGGCTTGGTTTTTGGGGCAGATCAATTGGCGAGATCTGCGCCTGCCGCTGTTGTCATTCGAGGCCGCCAGTGATGGCCAGGCGCAAATCGGTGGCAATGCCCGTGTAGCGGTGATCAACGCACCTGGCGGTCGGGAAAAGGTCAAGTTCATCGCCCTGCTGGTGCAGGGTATCCCGCGCTCGGTAAAAGTCGCCAACGACCTGGTAACAGTGCCGGGGGCTACCCTGGCCCCGCTGGAATTGGATGCGGTGCAAATTGGCGATGATCTGCTGAAAATCCCCGACCTGATCGCACTTGAGCAGTTACTGGAAGACGCAGGCCTGATCTAAGTTGAGTGGTCGTTGCAGGCGCCAGCGCAAGCTGGCGTTTTGCGTTGGGGGCGCTGCGGCTTAGAAATCGCCCCACAATTGCTGTGCCACACTCAGTGCCACCACTGGCGCCGTTTCGGTGCGCAATACCCTTGGGCCTAAGCGCGCCGCGTGAAAACCCTGGGCCTTGGCTTGCTCGACTTCGGCGTCATTCAGGCCACCTTCAGGACCAATCAGGAATGCCAGCGACTGAGGCTTGGTATGGCTCTCCAGTGGTTCGGCAACCGGGTGCAGCACCAGCTTCAACTCGCTGTCTATCTGCGCTAACCAGTCATTCAGGCTAATGGGCTGATGGATCAGCGGCACCACCGAGCGACCGCATTGCTCACAAGCGCTAATCGCCACTTGCCGCCAGTGCGCCATGCGTTTGTCTGCGCGTTCATCCTTGAGCCTGACTTCACAGCGTTCGCTGACAATCGGACTGATCTCGGTTGCACCCAGCTCTGTGGCTTTTTGGATCGCCCAATCCATCCGTTCGCCACGGGACAAGCCCTGGCCCAGATGAATACGCAGTGGTGATTCCGGCTGCCCGGCAATGCACTGGCGCAGCTCAACGCTGACGGTCTTTTTGCCCACCTCAATCAACTCGCCCAGAAACTCACTGCCGCTGCCATCAAAGAGCTGCACCGCATCGCCGACGTTATGGCGCAGCACGCGGCTGATGTAATGAGCCTGCGCCTCAGGCAGCGCATGCTGGCCAATGGAGAGCGGGGCATCGATAAAAAAGCGAGATAGGCGCATGGGCAAACTATTAACTGGATACAGGGAAGCGCAGTTTAGCCTGTTTGATGCCAGCGTTGTGTGTGAGCGCTAGCCTGAGGTTGAGCAGAATTACAGGCGCGGGTGAACTGCTGCCTGACTTTTGAATGGATCCGGCGTAGCAGGACAGACTCATGTCACATATTTATCTATCACACATGATGGCTCTTTCACTTCGTGCTAATGTTGCGCTCAGAAATGAATAGTGGCATTTGGCCTGTATTGTAAGCAATTCATACACTGCACTGTTCGCCACTGTCGGCAACGTAGCTTGCTAATAGGTTAAAGACTTCCACTCAAAGTTGACAAACTGTAGTGGTTAACGAATTCTGGACACTGGTTTAGTTATATCCAGCCAGTAATTCGGCCTCTAAACAATAGTGGACAGACCCTGAGGAATCCCCACAAAATTTCCTTTTGCATCAGTTGTAAATAGGGGACTCGGACACAGCAAAGCTCCACTCAGACCAGTTGGCTCATGCTGCCCAGTCCCCGAATGGACTGATCTGCTCCGTGAAGCTCCGCTTCAGACTTCGATCGCCTCGAAACCGCGCGGGAGTCGATCATTGGGTCGCACGTCATGGCACATGACCGCCCACTCGTATTTCCAGTCGAATGTTGAGCTTGGTACAGATTTTTTCTTGGGTTGTTTCTTGGCAGGCTTCTTGGCTTTTTTCTTGGGTTTCGCGGCTCCAGCTATGTCCTGCATCACATGCGAGCCAAGGCAGGTTTTACAGGTCACTTTGTTCGCTTTGCTGGTGGAATCCAAATTGTCGTTGTCTCGACCGCATGCAACTTGACCATCGGTTGTTTCGTAGTGCATTACCATAGCGAGAACCTCTAGATTCAGCATTGTTCTTATTAGGACTTGGGGTCAGAGGTAAAATTCAGAAAATTCCTTTTCAATGGGGCCGCTGAAGTATAGCCCCTCGTTCAGCGCGCAATTAAAAATGGCAAAGGGCGCCATTTAGCAGCCCAGTTGCCGATGCTGGCCACAGGTGTGGCTGTTTTGCCGAGCAATCTCGGGTGGTTAATCACAAGTTCGAGATGCCGGTTGGCGGCTGCGGGCATACTCAAGGAACCCGGCCGTATCTTCAGAGCACAGGCGCTCGACAACGCTGGCGACTTCTTCTTTTGGCCAGTCCCACCACTTGCTGGCTAAGAGTTCTTCGCGCGTTTGTTCATCAAAACGCCAGCCGATCACCCGAGCAGGATTCCCCGCGACAATCGAAAAGGGAGCCACATCCTTGCAAACCAGCGCCCCTGCCGCCACCACAGCTCCATGGCCGATGGTGACTCCCGATAAAATCGTGCTGTTGGCACATAACCAGACATCGCTGCCGATAAGCACATCGCCTCGTGACTCTTCGTAATCTTTGATGTGTCGGGCTTGTTTCAGCATGGCTGGGAAAGGGTAAGTGCTGACCCAGTCAGTTCGATGGTTGCCGCCAAGTAAAATCAGAACCCCTTTGGCAATTGAGCAGTAAGCGCCAATTTCGAGTTTCGTACCTTCGTGAACGAATTTGACATCAGGCATTCCATAGCTGCCGGTGCCATATTCAAAGTCCGGGTAACGGCGCTTGAACTGGTATCTGCCACGATCAAATTCAGGCACGGCCTTGAGTGCGCGTTTGAGCCGTTTTCTCTTTGCACCGGGGCTTGCAACACCTACATACAGCACCACAATTATCAGCGCGCTGGCCGATAGGGCTAGTGACACCCACTCCATCTTTCGCTCTCCATTTCCATATTTGGCATTAGCAGCCTGAAATGCACACCTGAATCGCTTAACCCGGATCACGAAAGCCAGGGTAGTTGCTATTGCCCTGGGCCACGCTGACTGATGTGCGCGTGGCAATATCAATCCCTTCGCTCGCCACTTCTGCGAGAAAGTCGATCTGCTCCGGGGTAATTACATAGGGCGGCAGGAAGTACACCACGCTCCCCAGTGGGCGTAGCAGCGCGCCGCGCTTCAGGGCATGTTGATAGACCTTTAAGCCGCGTCGCTCTTGCCAGGGGTAAGGGGTCTTGCTGGTTTTGTCTGCGACCATTTCGATTGCCAGGGCCATGCCGGTTTGGCGGACTTCGGCCACATGCGGATGGTCAACCAAGTGAGCCGTGGCATCGTGCATGCGTTTGCTCAGTACACGGTTGGCTTCGATGACATTGTCCTGCTCAAAGATATCCAGTGTCGCCAGCGCCGCAGCGCACGCCAGTGGGTTGCCGGTATAGCTGTGCGAGTGCAGAAACGCGCGCAAGGTTGAATAGTCGTCGTAGAAGGCTTGATAAATATTGTCGGTGGTCAAGCAGGCGGCAAGTGGTAGATAGCCGCCGGTCAGGGCTTTGGACAGGCACAGAAAATCTGGGCGAATCCCGGCTTGCTCGCAGGCAAACATGGTGCCGGTTCGACCAAAGCCAACGGCTATCTCATCCAGAATCAGGTGTACGCCATAACGGTCGCAGGCTTCACGCAGCAGTGTCAGGTAAATTGGGTGATACATGCGCATACCACCCGCACCCTGGATCAACGGTTCAACAATGACGGCCGAGACTTCCTGATAGTGCTCGGCGAGAGCCTGTTCCATATGGGTGAACATCAGGCGCGAATGTTCTTCCCAACTGACACCATCCGGGCGGTTGTAGCAGTCCGGGCTGGGAACTTTGATGGTGTCGAGCAGCAGGGCTTTATAGGTGTCGGTGAACAGGGCGACATCGCCGACCGACATCGCCGCAACGGTTTCACCGTGGTAGCTGTTGCTCAGGGTGATGAAGCGTTTCTTCGCAGGCTGGCCGATATTGAGCCAGTAATGGAAGCTCATCTTCAGGGCTATTTCGATGCACGACGAACCGTTGTCTGCATAAAACACCCGGTCGAGGCCCTTTGGCGTCAGCTTGACCAGGCGCTCGGATAACTCAATGACGGGCTGATGGCTGCACCCGGCGAGGATGACATGCTCAAGTTGATCGACCTGATCCTTGATACGCTGATTGATCCGTGGGTTGCAGTGGCCGAAGACATTGACCCACCAGGAGCTGACTGCATCCAGATAACGCTTGCCTTCGAAGTCTTCGAGCCACACACCTTCGCCGCGCTTGATCGGTACAAGGGGCAGTTGTTCATGGTCTTTCATCTGCGTGCAAGGGTGCCAAACTACGGCGAGATCGCGCTGCATCCATTGATCGTTCAAGCTCATGGGGTCCTCCAAATCTTTAGGCACAGCCTACCAGATGCGAATGCCGGGCTTAGGGTCAAATCGTGATCGGCTGCAAGCGACCGGGCTTGTTGAGCCGGTGGGACGGTCGTCCTGGTTGGCTGGTTCACTGTGCCGTCTTGCTGTAACGCAGACCGGCCAATAAGCTCTAAATTCACAGCGGTTCAGTGTGAAAACAGCGGATCCAGTTTAGTTATCGTATTTCCCGATATTTCAAAGCGAAAATTTACGCTTTATATCGATAGTTTTGTTGCTAATCTTGGCTCAACTTAAATACATATGGTTTTGTGGAACATATTGATGCAGTGGCGCAACTCCCCATCACGTTATGGCGTGATCAGTATCTTGATGCACTGGTTGGTGGCCCTGGTGGTCTTCGGATTATTTGGGTTGGGCTTTTGGATGGTCGGCCTTGATTACTACAGCAGTTGGTATACCGATGCGCCGAACATTCACAAGAGTGTTGGCATCTTGCTGTTTTTGGCCATGCTCCTGCGGGTTTGCTGGCGCTGGATCAGCCCGCCACCAGGGCACTTGCAAAGTCATGGTCGTATGACGCAGTTGGCCACCAAGTGGGGCCATGGTTTTTTGTATATTGGCTTGTTTGTACTGATGATCTCCGGCTATTTGATTTCAACCGCAGACGGTCGTGGTATCAGCGTGTTTGATTTGTTTGCAGTGCCAGCGACCTTGACCAGCATTCCTGATCAAGAGGATTGGGCAGGTTTGGTTCACGAATATCTGGCCTGGGCCATTGTCATATTTGCCGGCCTGCATGGCCTAGCGGCGCTCAAGCACCATTTTATTGACCGTGACAGCACGTTAAAACGCATGCTCGGCCGGGAGTGAATTCCAGTTGTTGAATCGCGCGGCCTGTTCTGCGCATCCCTGAAACGTTGCACTATGATTTTGCAAGATCACTTTGAAAAGGATGATTCCATGTTGAAGAAAACACTTGCTGCACTGGCATTAGGTACTGCTTTGATCGGCGCGGGTCAGGCTTTTGCTGCCGATTACGTGATCGACACCAAAGGTCAGCACGCCTTTGTTAATTTCAAGATCAACCACTTGGGCTACAGCTGGCTGTACGGCACCTTTAAAGAATTCGATGGCAGCTTTAGCTACGACGCTAAAGCGCCAGAGGCCAGCAAAGTTAAAGTAACCCTGCAAACCGAAAGCGTTGATACCAACCACGCTGAGCGCGATAAGCACATCCGCAGCGGCGACTTCCTCAATGTAAGCAAAAACCCGACTGCCACCTTCGAATCGACCTCGGTTAAGTCGACTGGCGAAGGCACTGCCGACGTGACTGGCAACCTGACCCTCAATGGCGTGACCAAGCCTGTTGTAGTCAAGGCCAAGTTCGTGGGTGAAGGTGATGATCCGTGGGGCGGCTACCGTGCAGGCTTTGAAGGCACCACCACAATCAAAATGAAAGACTTCAACATCGAAAAAGACCTGGGCCCTGCTTCGCAAGAAGTTGAGCTGATCATTTCTTTCGAAGGTGTTCGTCAGTAATGACTGGCTGCCCATAAAAAACGCCGGTTAAGCGCCGGCGTTTTTTTGGGCAAAAATACGCAATTCGTGATCCGCAGATACAACAACGCCAGCACTAAGCTGGCGTTGTTGGTTGCAGCCATTGCTGAGTTACTCGTCGCGGTTGCGCGTCAGCAAGGCTGGCTTCTCACCGCGTGGGCGGCTGCTTGGCAGCTGATCCAGTTGCTCCGGGGTCGGGAACCGATCAAGACGAGAGCTTTTATGCATGATCACGGGTTGCTTCTCCGTCGCTTTGTTAGCCACTTTCTCGCTACGTGGCAGCTCATCACGATTAAGTGAGGTGCTGCGTTCACGGTCGCGTGGCGGACGTGAGCGGTTGGCTCCAGAGCCATTACGGCCTTGACCACCTTGACGCTTACCTTGGCCACTGCCGTTAGGCTTGGCTGCACCGCCTGCCGCGCCACCGCTACGTGGGCCGCGGCCCTGACTGCGCGGTTGGCCAGCTGCTGGCTGCGCCGCAGCTGCTGCCGGGCGGCGGCCACGGTTTTGTGACCTGTTCTGGTTCGGGCTGACGTAGTCAACGCGGTTACCAAAGTTATCAATTTCGTCGTCGCGGAACTCATCTGGCGCGCGATCTGGAGGGAGTACCGGAATCGCGGCAGTGGCTACAGGGCGGTTACTGTTGCTGCGTTCTCCACGTGGCTTTGGCTTGCGGCCAGCATTATCACGGCTGCCTGCAGGCTTGGCTGCGCGACCGGTGTCTTTGCCTTTGTCTTTGCGTCCGCCACCATGGCGCTCGCCATCGGGTGTAGCAGGGCGTGGCGCACGTTGTTGGCGCGGTTGACGTGGTTCGCGGACTTCCGGGCGCTCAGCTTCTACAGTGCTGGCGTCGAAGCCCATTACATCGCCATCGGCAATCTTCTGCTTGGTCATTCGTTCGATGCCGCGCAGCAGTTTTTCTTCGTCGGGCGCTACCAGCGAAATCGCTTCACCGCTGCGACCTGCACGGCCAGTACGGCCAATACGGTGCACGTAATCTTCTTCAACGTTAGGCAGCTCGAAGTTGACTACATGCGGCAGTTGGTCGATATCCAGGCCGCGAGCGGCGATATCAGTGGCAACCAGAATGCGCACCTTGTTGGCTTTGAAGTCAGCCAGGGCCTTGGTACGGGCGTTCTGGCTCTTGTTGCCGTGAATCGCAACCGCTGGCAAGCCGCGCTTGTCGAGGTACTCGGCCAGGCGGTTGGCGCCATGCTTGGTGCGGGTAAATACCAGCACTTGTTCCCAGGCGCCGGCGGTGATCAAGTGAGCCAGCAGCGCACGCTTGTGGCTTGCTTGCAGGCGGAATACGCGTTGCTCGATACGCTCAACCGTGGTGTTCGGTGGCGTTACTTCAATGCGCTCCGGGTTGTGCAGCAGCTTGCCGGCAAGGTCGGTAATGTCTTTGGAGAAGGTCGCTGAGAACAGCAGGTTCTGGCGCTTGGCCGGAAGGCGGGCCAGGACCTTTTTGACGTCATGGATAAAGCCCATGTCGAGCATGCGGTCAGCTTCGTCGAGTACTAAAATCTCGACGTGCGACAGGTCAATGCTGCCTTGGCCAGCAAGATCGAGCAGGCGACCCGGGCAGGCGACGAGAACGTCAACGCCCTTGGCCAGTGCCTGGACTTGCGGGTTCATGCCAACGCCGCCAAATATGCAGGCGCTGACGAATTTCAAATCGCGGGCATACAGCTTGAAGCTGTCGTGCACCTGGGCGGCCAGTTCACGGGTTGGTGTCAGCACCAGCACGCGTGGTTGTTTTGGGCCGTGGCGTTGTTCGCGGTCCGGATGACCGTTGGGGAACAAACGCTCAAGGATTGGTAGGGCGAAACCGCCTGTTTTACCTGTGCCAGTCTGTGCCGCTACCATCAGGTCGCGACCTTGCAACGCGGCGGGAATAGCCCGCTGTTGCACCGGAGTTGGCTGGGTGTAGCCGGCGGACTCGACCGCACGAACCAAAGCCTCGGAGAGACCGAGGGAAGCAAAGGACATGTGAAATCCTGTCTAGTGAGGGCGTAGCCCTATGGTGTATTGCCTGGCTTGAATCGCACGTGGGGCGCGCAATCCCGTCCGGTACTGCTGCCTCTGGGAGGGGCGAGCATCCGGGCGCAAGCCTGGCGGGAAGTCCCGAGTATAACAGAGCTTGGCCATTACGCAGTAGTGGCCTGCTTAATGGTGCTGTATTTGCTGCATACGGGGTTTGATTAATAGCACTGTGTTGGGCATGCGTCGTGGAAATTAGTTCGCATTGACCACAGATTTATCGAGCTAATTATCCGGATTAGTAATAAGTAGAGGCCTGCGCCTTTGCACAGGCCTCTGGCTGTAGCACGGCTCTGACGCGCCGGTTAGCGCGGCAGCTTCAGGTTGTTCCAGATCGCCAGGCTCGGTTCAGACTGGTTAAGCGTATAGAAGTGCAGGCCTGGCGCGCCGCCTTGCAGCAGTTGCTCGCACATTTCTGTAATCACTTGCTGGCCAAAAGCCTGGATGCTGTCGATGTCATCACCGTAAGCTTCCAGTTGCTTGCGCACCCAGCGCGGGATCTCAGCGCCACAGGCATCCGAGAAGCGTGCCAGCTTGCTGTAGTTGGTGATCGGCATGATGCCCGGCACAATCGGAATCTCAACACCCATCTTGCGCACGCGCTCGACGAAGTAGAAATAGCTGTCGGCGTTGAAGAAATACTGGGTAATGGCGCTGTCGGCCCCGGCTTTCGCCTTGCGCACGAAGTTGGCCAGGTCATCTTCAAAGTTGCGTGCCTGCGGATGCATTTCCGGGTAGGCAGCAATTTCGATATGGAAGTGATCACCGCTTTCTTCGCGGATAAAGGCAACGAGTTCATTGGCATAGCGCAGTTCGCCGCTCGCCATGCCCATGCCTGATGGCAAGTCACCCCGCAAGGCAACGATGCGCTTGATGCCGTTGCTCTTGTAGAGGTCCAACAGCTCGCGCAGTTCGGCCTTGCTGTCACCGACGCAGGAAAGGTGCGGCGCAGTCGAAACCTTGACCTCGCCATCGAGCTGCAAGACGGTATTGACGGTGCGATCGCGGGTTGAACCGCCTGCGCCATAGGTGCAGGAGAAAAAGTCCGGGTTGTATGTCGCTAACTGGCGCGCGGTGGCCATCAGCTTTTCGTGTCCAGCTTCAGTTTTAGTCGGGAAAAACTCGAAGCTGAAACGGCGTTCTTGACTCATGACGATGTCCTTGTGAGCACTGGCCGCACGGCTGTGTGAAGGCATGCGGCCAGTCGGCTACTTAGTAGCGGTAAGCATCCGGCTTGAAAGGGCCTTCAACGGTTACGCCGATGTAATCAGCTTGGGTTTGGGTCAGGCGTGTTACGACGCCGCCAAAGCCCTTGACCATTTCCAGTGCCACTTCTTCGTCGAGTTTCTTCGGCAAGACTTCAACTGTCAGGCGCTCTGCTTTTTGCTCGGCAGTCAGGTCGGCATACTTTTGTGCGAACAGGAAAATCTGGGCCAGAACCTGGTTGGCGAACGAGCCGTCCATGATGCGGCTTGGGTGGCCAGTGGCGTTACCCAGGTTGACCAGGCGGCCTTCGGCCAACAGGATCAGGTAGTCATCGTTGTGCGCGTCGAAGCTGCCAGAGCCAGTACGGTGGATCTTGTGTACCTGCGGCTTAACTTCTTCCCATGCCCAGTTCTTGCGCATGAAAGCGGTGTCGATTTCGTTGTCGAAGTGACCGATGTTGCAGACAACGGCGCGCTTTTTCAGGGCTTTGAGCATGCCAGCATCACACACATTGGCGTTGCCGGTGGTGGTCACGATCAGGTCGATCTTGCCCAGCAGGGCTTTGTCGATGCAGGCGTCGGTGCCGTCGTTGAGGCCATCGATGTAAGGCGAAACCAGTTCAAAACCGTCCATGCAGGCTTGCATGGCGCAGATTGGGTCGATCTCGGAAACCTTGACGATCATGCCTTCCTGGCGCAGCGACTGCGAGGAACCCTTGCCCACGTCACCGTAGCCAATTACCAGCGCTTGCTTGCCCGACAGCAGGTGGTCGGTACCGCGCTTGATGGCGTCGTTGAGGCTGTGACGGCAACCGTATTTGTTGTCGTTCTTGCTCTTGGTGACCGAGTCGTTGACGTTGATCGCCGGGATTTTCAGCTCGCCCTTGGCCAGCATATCCAGCAGACGGTGTACGCCAGTGGTGGTTTCTTCGGTCACGCCGTGGATTTTATCCAGCATGGCCGGGTATTTCTTGTGCAGGATCTCGGTCAGGTCGCCGCCGTCGTCGAGGATCATGTTGGCATCCCAAGGCTGGCCATCTTTGAGGATGGTCTGCTCGATGCACCACTCGTACTCTTCTTCGGTCTCGCCTTTCCAGGCAAATACCGGGATGCCAGCAGCAGCGATAGCCGCAGCGGCCTGGTCTTGAGTCGAGAAAATATTGCACGATGACCAACGCACTTCAGCGCCCAGCGCGATCAGGGTCTCGATCAACACGGCGGTCTGGATGGTCATGTGGATGCAGCCGATGATCTTGGCGCCTTGCAGCGGTTGCAGGCCAGCATATTTGCTGCGCAGGCCCATCAAGGCAGGCATTTCGGATTCAGCGATGATGGTTTCGCGGCGGCCCCAGGCAGCCAGGGAAATATCAGCCACTTTAAAATCGGTAAAACCTTCAGGCGTCATAACAGCGCTCATAAAATGAGTCTCCATTCGTTGTCTGCGAATGGGCGCCGTTGATGCGTATGGTTAACGCCCCATCCGAGCCTGACAAACCACTGGTGTACAGGGTCTGCTGCAGCGCCCCTCGGATGGGTGGCGGGCGTAACCGAAGCGGTGTCGGTTACGTGTAGCCGGGCGATTATAGCGAGACAGACGGTTTTGCCCAAGGCTTTCCGTCGCCCTGCGCGCAACGCAGTGGTAGCCTTGGGTAATTACTTGGCAATTGTTAACGGTAAAAGTCTGAGCGGGCCGCTACCTTGGTCGCCTTTGCATTAGCCAGCGGCAAATTGGCGGCATGATTGCCTGATACGCCCTGAAGTTGGCACATTTGCTAATGGACGGCAGCGGTCCTGCAGATCAAGCTGTAGGGCCTATCTGACTTGCTGCGGAGCTGTTATGACCATTGCCTTCTGGTGCGTGCTGATCGCGATCTTCCTGCCTTATGTGTCAACTGCGCTGGCCAAAGGGCTTAGCAAGGGCTTTAGCCCGCGAAACAATCATGATCCAAGGGCGTATCTGGGCAGTGTTGAAGGCGCCGCACGTCGTGCCAATAACGCACAGCTAAACGGGTTTGAAGTCACCCCGGCCTTTGCGGCTGCGGTGATCATCGCGCACTTGGCCGGTGGTTCCCAGCAAAGTGTAATTGATCAATTGGCGATCGCTTTTATCATCAGCCGGATCCTCTACACAGCTTTTTACCTTGCCGATCTTGCGCCCGTGCGTTCGCTGATGTGGTTTATCAACATGGGCCTGATTATCAGCTTGTTTGTGGTCGCAGCCTGAGCCCAGGCGGCTCTGCGGCTGTTGCGCTGCCGGGTATTTACACGGTAAGTCTTGTTGCAATCGCTGCATGCGGCAAATTACCGCGCTTGGCCGGCGCGGCTTGAGCATGGATACTGTCGCGCTTGTTGAGCCTGATTGCGGCGCGAAGGTGTTATGAAGCTGAGAAATGTTTTACTTGTTCTGCTGGCCAGTCTGACCCTAGCCGCCTGCGGTGGTGTTGATCCCAACTCCCCGCTAGGCCAGCGCCAAACCATCTTCAAGCAGATGCTCAAGACCAGTGAAGATCTGGGCGGCATGTTGCGCGGACGTATCGTTTTTGATGGGCCGCGTTTTGTTGAAGGGGCTGCCAAGCTGGATGCACTGTCGAAAACGCCATGGCAGCACTTTCCGCAAGTAAAGGAAGAAGACGCGACCAATGCCCGCGATGATGTCTGGAAGCGCCAGGCGCGGTTCAAGCAGTTGGCTGACGAACTTGAAGCCAACACTGCTGCGTTGGTGGTTGCAACCACTGCCAAACCATTGAAGAGCACGGATCTGGTTGCGCCTATGCAGGCTGTTGAAGACAGTTGTAAGGCTTGTCATGAGGAGTTTCGTAACCACTGAGGTTCCCTTAGGCTTTCCTAGCTGCGGGTAGGTTGCGACTCCACTTGCTCAAGCGTTTTGCGCGCCTTGCTCAGCAGTTTCTGGCTTTCGGAGATGCTGTTGGCATCACCTGCGCTGAGCGCTGCGATCAGGTTTTTCTTGCGGGCGCTGACGTTTAGCTGTGCTTTGGACACTTCTGCGCCTTGGGATGAGTGCAAGCCTAGTTTTGCGCACTGTGTTTCCAGCTTGTCCAGTTCTTGCTGGATACCCGCCAATCGGGCGGCGTCACCGAGTTTGCCGATTTCCTCGGTTTTGTCTCTGAGTTCCTGGCGTTTGCTGATGCAGTCTTTTAGCGGGTCGCTGGCTTGAGCCGTAATGACCGTGTTGGTTAACAGCGCTGCGCCGCTGAGTAGAAAGATAAGTGCCGATCGCATTAGCATGTTGTTCGCTCCGTTTTATTATTTTCGCGAACAGCTTTCGACTGCGGTCGTCCACTAAAGTTTTGCGGCCTCTGCGGTTCCTGGCGAGTGAAGCAACAGCTAAAAGCCATCAACTCCAGCGGCACGCAGCTTCTCTTGCAGCTTGACGACCTGCGGATGGGCAAAGAATGCTTGAAGTTGCTTGGCGCGCACTTTGCCGACGCCCGGTTGCTGACGCCAGGAAGAGGTGTTGCGCTGAGCCAGTCGTTGCCAGTTGTCGTCGGGCTGCAAGCGCAGTCCGGGCGGTGCTCCGAGTGCGGTCAGCCAGATATTGAATGGCTGCTGGCGGGCTGCATTAAAGCGCTGGCTCAACTGCGCGGCGCTGCGCTCACCGAACCCTGCAGTTTGTTCAAGCTGTTCGTTGGTCAAGTCGAGCCAGTCAAGCAAGCCATTAATGTGCTGCGCATCGATTAGCTTTCGCCATGTTCCGGCGCCAACACCGGCCATGTTCAAGCCGGCTTTACCGCTAAGCCAGCTGAGACGAGCGATAAATTGCTGGGCGCAAGGTGCTGAAAACTGCCAGCAGCTCAAGCGGTCGTATGCTGCGGCATCCGGCGAAGTCACTGGCTGGCGAATGCTGCTGCGAATAACCACGCTTTCGAGCGTCGGGATGGTCAGGCCAGAGAGGCGGATCGCAACATGATCACCGGGGCGGATATCCATCGCCTGCCAACGTTGCATATTCGTGACGCTGACATGCTCGATGATGCGGTCATCCAACTGTGTGGCGACGAGTGTCAGCACCGGTGTGATGCGTCCGCTACGGCCGATCTTGAACTTGACCTCGCGCACCTCGGCCAGCGCCCGGCTAACCGGGTATTTCCAGGCCACGGCCCAAGATGGCGGCTTGGCTTGCCAGTGTTGCGCCGCTTGCCGAGCACTTTGGCGCAAGACAATACCGTCGGTGGCGAAGGGCAGGGCGCTTGTATACCAAGTGCTGCGCCAGTCTCGGGCTTGCTGAGCATTGTGAATGGGCTGGCTGAAGGCTTTGCTGTCGCTAAACCCGAGTTCATCCAAGCGCTGCAGGCGCTGGTTCATGTCAGTTGGGCCTTGTGGCCAGTCCCAGACAAACAGCCCCACGCCATCAGCCAGTTCAGTGCTGAGCTGCTTGCGTGCGAGCAGGCCTGCGACCTTACTGCGCGCGCCGACACCACCAGCCTTGGCTTGAATATGATTTTCCAGCCGCCAATACAGCTCGCCTTGGAGAATGAGAGGGTCTTGATAGGCAATCCGCTTGGGAATGGCGGTTATCAGTAATGCTTGTGATGTCCAGTCTTGACCGTGCTGGCCGTCGCCTCGACTGATCATCTGCTGAAGTTGGCCCTGGTCATAGATCAGGCTAACCGCCACGCCGTCGACTTTGGGTTGCACCCAGATGTCTTGCCGTGTGCTGAGCCAGGCGTCCAGCGCCTGGGCGCTGGCCAGTTTGTTCAGGCCGGTCTGGGTTATTGGATGCTTGATCGTGCCGCGACTGGTGGCCAACGGTTGCAATGGGCGTTGTGTTGCATTGGGAAAGCAGCGTTGCCAACTTTGCTGTTTGGCCAGGGCTTGATCATAGAGTTCGTCGGCGATCAGCGCGATGCCTTGGCGATGGTAGGCATCGTCCCATTCGGCAATTTGCCTGCTCAGTTGGCTGATTTCAGCCCGAGCTTGCTGGGCGGACCATTGCGGGCAGTCAGCGCTGGCGCTGGCTTGGCTGTACAGGGCAATGGTTGCAGCCACTATGCGTAATAGCAGTGGGTTGTTCATGCGCATCCTTGCGTGGCCTCGATACCCCGCTCAGCCTAGGCGCTGGTCGCGCAGGCAGCAGCCCGACTTTTAACGGGGCTGGCTGATTTATAAATTTCAGCCAAAAAAAAGCCCCGCACTCGGCGGGGCTTTTAGCCTGGCTTGAATTACAAGCCAGCAGCAGCGCGCAGGTCCGCAGCCTTGTCGGTGCGTTCCCAGGTGAATGCGGTGAAGGTGTCACCGTCATAGGTCATTTCATACGGGTTGCGACCGAAGTGGCCGTAGGCCGCTGTTGGCTGGTACATCGGGTGCAGCAAATCGAGCATCTTGGTGATTGCGTATGGGCGCAGATCGAAGTGCTCGCGAACCAGTTGGATGATTTTGTCATCGCTGATTTTGCCGGTGCCGAAGGTGTTCAGCGAGATAGAGGTCGGCTGCGCCACACCAATGGCGTAGGAAACCTGGATCTCGCAACGCTCAGCCAAGCCAGCCGCCACAATGTTTTTGGCAACATAACGGCCCGCATAAGCTGCCGAGCGGTCAACCTTGGATGGGTCCTTGCCAGAGAACGCACCGCCGCCGTGACGGGCCATGCCGCCGTAGGTGTCGACGATGATCTTGCGACCGGTCAGACCGCAGTCGCCAACCGGGCCACCAATCACAAAGTTACCGGTTGGGTTGATGTGGAACTGGGTGTCCTTGTGCAGCAATTCTGCTGGCAGCACGTGCTTGACGATCAGTTCCATCACGCCTTCGCGCAGGTCGTTGTAGCTGACCTCAGGGTTGTGCTGGGTCGACAGAACGATGGCGTCGATGCCGACAACCTTGCCATTGTCGTAACGGCAAGTGACCTGGGATTTGGCATCGGGGCGCAGCCAAGGCAGCAGACCTGACTTGCGCGCTTCTGCCTGGCGCTCGACCAAACGGTGCGAGAAGCAGATCGGCGCAGGCATCAGCACATCGGTTTCGTTGCTGGCGTAGCCAAACATCAGGCCCTGGTCGCCCGCACCCTGATCTTCCGGCTTGCTGCGGTCAACGCCCTGGTTGATGTCGACCGACTGCTTGCCAATGATGTTCAACACGCCGCAGGTCGCGCCGTCGAAGCCGACGGTCGAGCTGTCGTAGCCAATGTCGATAATGACTTTACGAACCAGGTCTTCAAGATCAACCCAGGCTGAAGTGCTGACTTCACCGGCGATGATTGCCACACCGGTCTTGACCATGGTTTCACAGGCAACGCGGGCGTGCTTGTCTTTGCTGATGATTGCATCGAGCACTGCATCGGAAATCTGGTCAGCAATTTTGTCCGGGTGCCCTTCAGACACAGACTCGGAGGTAAACAGGGAGTATTCGCTCATCTATCGGTCTTCCTAATTAATACCGGTGGGTGAGATCGGCTGCGGGCGGAAATTCGCTCTAAAGCCTGTGTATTCATCGGGCTTGGCAAAGTGCCGCACCTGAATTTGAAATCCATTGCGTAGGCCGACATACAGGCTTTCACCCGGCGTCAACCCTGCGGCGATAGCCCAATGGGCCAGGTCGTCCTGTTCAAAACCTAACCAGAGATCACCGCAGGCCTGCCTGGCCCAGCTCTGGTTATGGCTGCATAACTCGGTTACCAGCAAGCTGCCGCCGGGATTAACCTGTGCAGCCAGCTGTTTAAGCGCTTCTGCCGGGGCTGCGAAATGGTGAAGTACCATGTTCAGCACCAGGCAATCGGCGCTTGGATATTGATCATTCAGCGCGTCAGCGAGCACCAGTTGCACATTGCTCAAGCTGCTTTTGTCGCATGTCTGGCGTGCTATTTCGAGCATCGCCTGGCTGTTGTCCAGCGCGGTCACCTGGCTAAAGCGACTCGCAAGCTCAGGTAGAAAGCCGCCGTCGCCGGGGCCTACTTCAATTACACTGGCGCTGGCGGCAAAACCCAGCGTATCCAGCACCGCCAGCACGCTGTCGCGATACTGTGGCAGGCCGGCAATCAAGTCCTGCTGGGCTTGAAAATTATCCGCCATGCGCGCAAAAAATTCTTGGCTGGCACTCGCTCGCTGGCTGTGTACCGCAGCGATACGGGCCTGCACCTCGGCGGGTAACGTTAGCGCATCCACTTCATCAAGCAAGGCGCTGTGTAGCCTGCCGCCAAATCGTTTGTTATCGGCGAAAGCGCGGCGGTAAAAAATTGCATTGCCTTCGCGGCGTGTGGCCACCAGCTTGGCTTGCGCCAGCACCTTCAGGTGGTGGCTCATGCCTGATTGGCCAATGGCAAATATCTGCGCCAGTTCGAGTACGCCAAATGAGTCATTACTCAGGGCGCGCAATACATTGAGGCGCAATGGGTCACCGCCAGCTTTACACAGGGCGGCCAGTTCATCGGCTGGCTCAAAACGGAGCTGGGGCACACGCATGTTCATAAGGTGGGCAGTCTAAGCGGTCAATTTTCATACAGCAACAGCAATATCAAAATATTTTGATATTGCTGTTGTCGGGCCTGGCTGCGGTGCTTTAGATAGAGCCTTAGCCAAGTGTTTCTAGATATCTCAGCCCCAGTCGCAACACTGCTTCAGTCGCAATAAGGCCGGGTTTGGTCGCCGTGATCATGCCCGCTGATGTGAATTGGCAGGAGATGCCTGCAAATATGTCGCGCTGACGGCAGATTTGCCGGTGACAAGGCTTAAAATCGACAAGATTGCGGCTTTTCCTCAAGTATTCGCCGCTGCACGACTATCTGTCATTGCCCCGCACCGCCTTGGTGGGCGAAAATGGGTGCCTTTTCAAATTTGTCCCTCAGGAGATCAGCGATGCCCAGCCGTCGTGAATGCGCCAATGCCATCCGTGCTTTAAGTATGGATGCCGTGCAGAAAGCCAACAGCGGCCACCCGGGTGCCCCAATGGGTATGGCCGATATCGCTGAAGTTTTGTGGCGTGATTACCTCAAGCACAACCCAAGCAACCCTGAGTTTGCCGACCGTGACCGTTTTGTACTGTCCAACGGCCATGGCTCGATGCTGATTTATTCGCTGCTGCACCTGACGGGCTATGACCTGGGTATCGAAGACCTCAAGCAGTTCCGCCAGATGGGCAGCCGCACGCCCGGTCACCCTGAATACGGCTACACCCCAGGCGTTGAAACCACCACCGGCCCGCTGGGGCAGGGGATTGCCAACGCCGTAGGCTTTGCCATCGCCGAAAAAGTCCTGGCTGCGCAGTTCAACCGCGAAGGCCACAAGATCGTCGATCACTACACCTACGCCTTCATGGGCGACGGCTGCATGATGGAAGGCATCTCCCACGAAGTGTGCTCCCTGGCTGGCACCTTGGGCCTGGGCAAGTTGATTGCCTTCTACGATGACAACGGTATTTCCATCGACGGTGAAGTTGAAGGCTGGTTCAGCGACGACACGCCGAAGCGCTTTGAAGCCTACGGCTGGCAAGTGATCCGCAATGTCGACGGCCACGACGCCGAAGAAATCAAGATTGCTATCGAGACCGCCCGCAAAAGCGAGCAGCCGACGCTGATCTGCTGCAAAACCATCATCGGTTTTGGCTCGCCGAACAAGCAGGGCAAGGAAGATTGCCACGGCGCTGCGCTGGGTCATGACGAAATCGCGCTGACCCGTGCCGCGCTGGAATGGAACCACGGCCCATTTGAAATTCCTGCCGATATCTATGCGCAGTGGGATGCCAAGCAAGCGGGTGCCGCTGTTGAAGCCGAGTGGGATCAGCGTTTCGCTGCCTACGCCGCTGCGCATCCAGAGCTGGCTAGCGAGCTGAAACGCCGCATGGCCGGTGAGTTGCCAGCTGATTTCTCCGAGAAGGCTGCTGCCTATATCACTGAAGTTGCGGTCAAGGGCGAAACCATTGCCAGCCGCAAGGCCAGCCAGAACACCCTCAATGCCTTTGGCCCGCTGTTGCCTGAATTCCTTGGCGGTTCGGCTGACCTGGCTGGTTCCAACCTGACTTTGTGGAAAGGCTGCAAGGGCGTCTCGGCTGAAGACGCATCCGGCAACTACATGTATTACGGCGTTCGTGAGTTCGGCATGAGCGCGATCATGAACGGTATCGCCCTGCACGGTGGTTTCGTGCCGTACGGCGCGACCTTCCTGATCTTCATGGAATACGCACGCAATGCGGTGCGTATGTCGGCGCTGATGAAGAAGCGTGTGCTTTATGTATTCACCCACGACTCAATCGGCCTGGGCGAAGACGGTCCGACTCACCAGCCGATCGAGCAGTTGACCAGCCTGCGTTCTACGCCGAACCTCGACACCTGGCGTCCAGCCGATGCGGTCGAATCAGCAGTGGCATGGAAATACGCAATCGAGCGTAACGATGGCCCGTCCGCGCTGATCTTCTCGCGTCAGAACCTGCCGCACCAAGGCCGTGAAGTCGCCCAGTTGAACGACATCGCCCGTGGCGGTTACGTGCTCAAGGATTGCGCTGGCGAGCCAGAGCTGATCCTGATTGCCACCGGTTCTGAAGTTGGCTTGGCGGTTGAGGCCTACGACAAACTGACGGCCCAGGGCAAAAATGTGCGTGTTGTCTCGATGCCGTGCACCAGCGTTTTCGACGCACAGGATGCAGGCTACAAGCAGGCGGTATTGCCGGTACAAGTTGGTGCGCGTATCGCCATCGAAGCTGCTCACGCAGACTTCTGGTACAAGTACGTCGGCCTTGAAGGCCAGGTTATCGGCATGACCACCTTTGGTGAGTCGGCACCGGCACCTGCGCTGTTCGAGCACTTTGGTTTCACAGTTGAAAACATTCTGGAAACCGCTGCCGAGATGCTTGAAGGCTAAGGAACCTCTGTACGTGCAAGTTGGCCGGTATTGCCGGCCGACTTGCAGTCTATTCCCGCACCTTGTCGAGAGCTGAGTCCAGCATGTCCGAGCGTCCTTATAGAATTGCACTCAACGGTTACGGTCGAATCGGCCGCTGCGTACTGCGTGCTTTGCATGAGCGCGGCGCGGGCGCGAACATTGAAATTGTCGCCCTCAACGACCTGGCTGATCAGTCGAGCATTGAATATTTGACGCGCTTTGACTCAACCCACGGGCGTTTCCCCGGCGAGGTTCGGGTTGACGGCGACTGCCTGCATATCAACGGTGATTGCGTAAAGGTACTGCGTGGCGAAACTCCGGAAAGTATCAACTGGGCGGCGCTTGATATCGACTTGCTGCTCGAATGTTCCGGGCAATACACCACTCGTATCGAGGCGCAGCGTTTTATCAACGCGGGTGCACCACGGGTGTTGATGTCGCAACCGATGGCCAGTGAAGCGGACATCGACGCGACCATCGTATTTGGCGTTAACCAGCATGCCTTGACCGGTGCCGAGCGCTTGGTGTCCAACGCATCCTGCACCACCAACTGCGGCGTGCCCTTGTTGAAAGTGCTCAACGAAGCGGTTGGCATCGAATATGTTTCGATCACCACGATTCACTCGGCTATGAATGATCAGCCGGTCATTGACGCCTATCACCATGAAGATTTGCGTCGCACCCGCTCGGCGTTTCAGTCAGTGATTCCGGTGTCCACAGGCTTGGCCCGTGGCATTGAACGGTTAATGCCGGAACTTGCCGGGCGGATTCAGGCCAAAGCTATACGCGTGCCAACGGTTAACGTGTCTTGCTTGGACATCACGATTCAGACTGGCCGCGACACCAGCCCCGAGGAAATCAACCGGGTGCTGCGTGAAGCCTCACAAGCCGGCCCGCTTCGTGGTTTGCTGGCTTACACTGAACTGCCGCATGCCAGTTGCGATTTCAACCATGACCCGCATTCTGCGATTGTCGATGGCAGCCAAACGCGAGTCTCTGGCCCGCGGTTGGTGAATATACTGACTTGGTTCGACAACGAATGGGGCTTTGCCAATCGCATGCTCGACGTTGCCGAACACTTTTTGAATGTTTCCACCCAAACAGCCCCCGTGAAGGACTGAACACATGGCTTCTGCTTTTAAACCCGTAGTGAAAATGACCGACCTTGATCTGCAAGGTAAACGCGTATTGATTCGCGAAGACCTCAACGTGCCGGTAAAAGACGGTGTTGTTAAAAGCGACGCCCGCATTCTCGCTTCCTTGCCAACTATCAAGCTGGCATTGGAAAAAGGCGCTGCTGTGATGATCTGCTCGCACCTGGGCCGCCCGACTGAAGGTGAATACTCCGAAGAAGACAGCCTCAAACCTGTGGCTGATTACCTGAGCAAGGCGCTCGGTCGCGATGTCCCGCTGATCAAGGATTACTTGGGCGGTGTTGAACTGGCCGCTGGTGACGTGGTGCTTCTGGAAAATGTGCGTTTCAACGCCGGTGAAAAGAAGAACGCAGACCAACTGGCGCAGCAATATGCCGCTTTGTGCGATGTCTTTGTGATGGACGCTTTCGGCACTGCGCACCGCGCCCAGGGCTCGACCCATGGCGTAGCCAAATTCGCCAAAGTGGCTGCGGCTGGCCCATTGCTGGCCGCTGAGTTGGATGCCTTGGGCAAAGCCCTCGGCAATCCAGCCAAGCCAATGGCTGCAATCGTTGCTGGCTCCAAGGTTTCGACCAAGCTTGATGTGCTCAATAGCCTCAGCGAGATTTGCGATCAGTTGATCGTCGGTGGCGGTATCGCCAATACCTTCCTCGCCGCAGCCGGTTTCCCGGTTGGCAAGTCGTTGTACGAAGCGGATCTGGTTGCCACTGCCAAGGCCATCGCGGCCAAGGTCAATGTTCCCTTACCGGTTGATGTTGTGGTCGCCAAGGAGTTCGCCGAGTCAGCAACGGCTACGGTCAAGCTGGTCGCGGATGTGGCTGAAGACGACATGATCCTCGATATTGGCCCGCAAACCGCTGCGCAGTTTGCCGAGCTGCTCAAGTCGTCCAAGACTATTCTGTGGAATGGCCCGGTCGGCGTCTTCGAGTTCGACCAGTTTGGTCAAGGGACCAAGGCGCTGGCACTGGCCATTGCCGAAAGCTCGGCATTCTCCATTGCCGGCGGTGGCGACACCCTGGCAGCAATCGACAAATACGCAGTCGCCGACAAGATCTCTTACATCTCCACCGGCGGTGGCGCATTCCTTGAGTTTGTTGAAGGTAAAGTATTGCCAGCTGTAGAAATGTTGGAGCAGCGTGCTAAAGGCTAAATCTGGCCAAATGGCGCTTGGACTCAAGCCCGGTTGCAAATGGGACTCAATGGATAAGGAGTTAGTTACGATGCGAAATACTATGGTTTTGTTGGCGTCAGCAACGTTGCTGGCAGGCTGCATGAATGAGGCGCGTCATGAGCGTGCTTGCAAAATATTCAGCCCTGCCAATATCGAAACACCGACGGAAAACCAGGATATGCGTATCGAATCGCAGAGCACTGGCGATCCAACGGGTACCTCTTATGAAGAAACCAACTGCTGATTGGCTAACCTGTAAATGGCTGGTGTGATGTTGAAGTCTTTAAGTGCTTTGATCTTGTTGTTGTGCGCTTGCCTGTCGATTACAGCCTGTAGTTCGGCGGCTATCGATCAGGATCAACACTGCGATGTGGTGTTTATGCAGCCAGAGCGGCCGGCGGTGACATACGACCGTTACAGTCGTGATGGTGTTAGTCGGCATGTGCTGCAGCATGAGGTTCCGGCAGCGGGACCCGCATTGATGAACGATTGCTAATGGGGCAATGCGATGAACGTTAAGGCACTCTGCGCTGCAGTTGTGTTCTCAGGCTTGAGCCTAGTCGCAGGATGTGCGACTGAGCAGCCGAGCGACAGTTGGACACGCTGGGTTTGTGATAGCCAGGCCGAGGTGCTGTGGCGCTTTGTCGATTCGTCCCAGGACTCAGTCGATGTACGGGTTGGCGGTGGCGATATTGTGCATCGCCTTGAACGCCAGCCTTCGGGTTCAGGGGCCATGTACAGTGATGACATGTTGACCTTTCATACTAAAGGCAGCGAAGGCTTGATTTACCGTACAGCCACCGATGATTTGATTGGTCGTGGCTGTAAAGCACCTTAAGCGGTAGCCTAAGGTTAAGCACTATTTAACTAAGCCTGCTCTTGCGGCAGGCTTTGATGATTAACAGCCCAATCGGGAGACAGGAAAATATGGCACTTATCAGCATGCGCCAGATGCTCGACCACGCCGCAGAATTCGGTTATGGCGTTCCAGCATTCAACGTTAACAACCTTGAGCAAATGCGCGCCATCATGGAAGCTGCTGACAAGACCGATTCACCGGTTATCGTTCAGGCTTCGGCAGGTGCACGCAAATACGCAGGTGCGCCGTTCTTGCGCCATCTGATTCTTGCGGCAATCGAAGAATTCCCGCATATCCCTGTGTGCATGCACCAGGATCACGGCACCAGCCCTTCAGTTTGTCAGCGTTCGATTCAACTGGGCTTCAGCTCGGTGATGATGGACGGCTCGCTGAAAGAAGACGGCAAGACCCCGGCTGACTACGACTACAACGTGCGTGTCACCCAAGAAACCGTCGCCATGGCCCACGCCTGCGGTGTTTCGGTAGAAGGTGAGCTGGGTTGCCTGGGCAGCCTTGAAACCGGTCAGGCTGGCGAAGAAGATGGCATCGGTGCTGAAGGCATCCTGGATCACAGCCAGATGCTGACTGATCCGGAAGAAGCCGCTGATTTCGTCAAGCGCACTCAGGTTGATGCCTTGGCTATCGCGATCGGTACCAGCCACGGTGCCTACAAGTTCACCAAGCCACCGACTGGCGATATCCTGGCGATCGACCGGATCAAGGCGATCCACCAGCGTATTCCCAACACCCATTTGGTCATGCACGGTTCATCTTCGGTGCCGCAGGAGTGGTTGGCAATCATCAACCAGTACGGCGGGGACATCAAAGAAACCTACGGCGTGCCGGTCGAGGAAATCGTTGAAGGCATCAAGCACGGTGTGCGCAAGGTCAACATCGATACCGACCTGCGTCTGGCATCGACCGGTGCCATGCGCCGCATGATGGCTGAACAACCAAGCGAGTTTGACCCACGTAAGTTCTTCGGCAAAACCGTAGAAGCCATGCGTGATATTTGTATTGCTCGCTATGAAGCCTTCGGTACGGCGGGTAATGCATCGAAAATCAAGCCCGTTTCGCTCGAAGCTATGTTTCAACGTTATGCAAGCGGTGAGTTGGCCTCCAAGGTCAAGTAAAGCCTCTGCAGTAGCCGGAAAGCCCGCAATAGCGGGCTTTCTTGCGTCTGGAACATTGAAATTAACCGCGCCGCGCTGCGATCTATTCGTAGATTTCATGGCCCTTGAGGGCGTTACGAAAAACCATGTAAAACTCCTAACGCCCCTCTTGCGCGGGTCTGGCTCATACTTGCCCGATAAATCGCCCAGGATGTCTTCATTTATGCCCAACAACTCGCGAGTCTTGCTGCAGTTTGTCCTCGCCGTGTTGCTGACAACGCTGGTAGGAAGCATTCTACAAACACAGTACAACCTCGCCCAGTTGCAGGCTTTGGGCGCTCCGATGCCAATCGATGTGCGCGTGGAAACGACCTGTCTCGATGTTCTGGGATTTAGCCCGGTATTTGCGATCCTGGTGTTGCTGGGTTTTGCTTGCGCGTTGCCCATGGCCGCCTGGCTGAGCAAGAAAGTACCGAGTGCACGCTGGATGCTATTTGCATTAGCGGGCGCACTGGCAATTTTCCTGGGCCTTACGCTGGTTAATGCGCTGTTGCCGATGCCGACCTTTATCGGGGCCAACCGTTCGTTCGTTGGCACCCTGGGATTAATGGCCAGCGGCAGCGTTGGCGCATTGTTTTTTGCCATGCGTTGCCGAGCCGCAGCTTGATTTGCGCCGACTAGAAGGTTTTACCATGATCGAAAAAGCGCGTAGCCCATTCGCCGTACTACTGCTGGCCTGCTTTTGGTTAAGCTCTGCATCAGCCACTACCGATTATCGTATCGAGACCTTTACCGAAGGGCTTGAGAATCCCTGGTCGATGGCATTTTTACCCGATGGACGCATGTTGGTGACCGAGCGGGCTGGGCGCTTGCGCATCATTGCGGCTGACGGCAAGCTACAGGAACAGGCTGTTGGCGGGTTGCCTGAGATATACGCAACTTCGCAGGCTGGCCTGCTGGACGTGGTGCTGGACCCTGAGTTCGCTCAAAACCAACGCATCTTCTTCAGCTATTCCTACGGCGATCGCAGTGCCAACAATACGCGCCTTGCCAGTGCCCGACTGGTCGATGGGCAGTTACAGGATGTTAAAACCCTGTTCACTGCACTGCCTGCTAAAGCGGGTTCTTCGCACTATGGCGGGCGGATCGCTTTTCTGCTGGATAACAGCCTGCTGTTAACCCTGGGCGATGGTTACGACTACCGTGAAGAAGCGCAGAATCTAAGCAATCATCTGGGTAAAATCATCCGTATCAACCGCGACGGCAGTGTGCCGGCAAATAACCCATTTGTTGATACCAAAGGCGCGGCCCCGGAGATTTACAGCTACGGCCATCGTAACGTGCAAGGCATTGTCTATGTGCCGGAACTCAAGCGTGTCTACAGCCACGAGCATGGCCCGCGGGGCGGTGATGAACTGAACCTGATCAAGCCCGGCGTCAATTATGGCTGGCCGCTGATTACCTACGGTGTCGATTACAACGGTGCGCAAATTTCGCCTTACACAGAGCTGCCTGGTTTGGAGCAACCCTTGCTGCAATGGACGCCTTCGGTTGCGCCTTCCAGCCTGATGCTCTACAGCGGCTCGCGCTTCAAATACTGGCAGGGTGATTTGTTTGCCTCGACGCTGGCAGAAAAAAGCGTCAGGCGTATCCGTATGAAAGAGGGCATGTTGGCAGGCCAGGAAGTGCTGTTTGAAGAGCTTAATGAGCGTATTCGCGCGGTATACGGAGGCCCGGATGGGTATATTTATCTGCTCACCGACAACCCGCAAGGGCGTGTGCTCAAGGTAATACCGACCGAGTGAAGCGTTGCGGCATAATAGCCAGCATCCAGTACGCTGAAAGTCGTGACCATGACGCCGCTTAAATACCTGCAAGCTTATCCTGTCGCGCTGCAAGACCAGGTTCGTCAGTTGATCGCCCAAGATCGCCTGGGCGATTACCTGACGCAGCGTTACAGCGGTAAACACAGTGTGCAGAACGACAAGGCTCTGTACAGCTACACAATGGGGCTCAAGCAAGAACACCTGCGCAATGCGCCAAGTATCGACAAGGTACTGTTTGATAACCGCCTTGACCTGACGCACCGCGCGCTGGGCCTACACACCGCTATTTCACGGGTGCAGGGCGGCAAGCTCAAAGCCAAGAAAGAGATTCGCGTAGCGGCGCTATTCAAAGAGGCTGCCCCAGAGTTTTTGCAGATGATCGTGGTGCACGAACTGGCACACCTGAAAGAATCCGAGCACAACAAAGCCTTCTACAAGCTGTGCGAATACATGCTTCCCGGTTACCAGCAGATTGAGTTCGACCTGCGTGTTTATCTGACCTGGCTGGAGTTATCCAAAGCTCAGGCTTGAACAGGCTGGCGGCCTACGGATTGTTGACCACCACGTAGACCACCGTGTTGTTGTTCCACTGCGGCTGGTAGTACTGGTTATTGCAGTAGTAATACTCATTGCCGTGGCGATACACCTGTTGGCAGTTGGGCGGCAGGCTGTTGATCATCGAGCCGATGGCCAAGACGCTGCCAGTGACAATTGCCGCAGTGGCTACCGGGTGATGGTGATCGACATCGACGTCGATATCCCAGTCACCCCGTCCATTGTGATCAACGTCGATATCGACATCTTCGTTCCAGCCCCAACCGTGATGGTCGACATCTATATCGACGTCGCCGTGGCGATAGTTGCGGTTATCGTTGATGTTGACGTTTTTATTGATATTGACGTTATTGTCGCGCCTGACTGGCGGACGCTGAATATTGCGGTTCGGTTGCACCCGCGGCTGGCTTGCCGCCCGTGCATGGCTCACCGAACTGTGCGCTCTGACGCCGCCGCCGCCGTGACCCGCAAAACGAGCGGCTTCAGCCAGTGGCGCGCCGATTAGCAGCGATGACAACGCCAGATAGCCAAGGTGCTTGGCCAGCAAAACCTGAGTAGTCATGGTTGTGGCTCCTGTTCGGGCGCAACGCTGTCTCGGGTGAAGGGAATACGCTTGGCATCCTTGTCGGCCACAAAGGTGAAGTGATCAGCCGCAAAACCGGGTTTGGTATTCCACTTCATGGTCGCCTGGTACTGTGGGTCGCCGAGAGTGTATCGCGTCGTAATCACCAGCTTGCAGGGCAGCGCCTGTTCACCTTGGCTGACCCAGAGTTGCCAGTCGATAGTCGGTTCGCGAAACGCCAGGTGGTCACAGGTTTGCCCATCAATCTGCTCGCTATCGACCAGCAGGCCGCGCTTAACGCCTGCGAGGAATTGTGCTTGTCGGGTTTGGCTGAGAAAGTCGATCAGGGGCATTTCAACATCATGGGCAATCAGCCCGTTGACCAGTTGGTTGAGGGTCGCCGGCGCGGGTGTTTGGGCGTAGTAACCCTGTTCTGAACTGGCCAGGGTCAGGGTTTTACCGTCGTAGACGATCAGGCGCGGCGTGTTGCCGCTGATCTGCGCTCGCAAGTGCGTGGGCGCTTGCACATCGAGGGTTGCCTGTGAGTTGTGTTGCAGCTTGTAGCCGAAATCGAGGACTTCATCCTGGCTCGACTGCACGCTGACGGAATACTGTTTCAGCGCACGCAGGCTGGTGCGCATTCGCTCGTAGACTGCCCGGGCCTCGGCGCTGACCGCGCTGTCGGGGGCCTCTTGTGACTCGGTGGCAAGCGCCAATGGGCCAGCTACAGCTAAGCACAGGGGCAAGCACAGTCGCGTAAGGCGAAGGACTCTCATACAGGCTCCAACAATCTAGAGTGATGGCTGTATGAGCCTAGACCAGCATTGGGTTGGCCGTCAGAACCTGCTGTTATTTGAGGGCATCAGCCGCGTAGCATCAGATTCAATTGGTCAACGATTTCAGCCCAGTCGGCATCCTCGCGTATTTCTTCACGCAGCAAAGCGGCTTGGGCCTTATTCCAGAAGCTGGCTTCGGCTAATACACAATCTTCCGGCAGGGGGGAGTGAGTGCTGATAAATGCTTCGATGCTGGCTGGGTCGTTATCTAAACCCAGTTGGGCAAAGAGGCTGGGCAGATCGTGAACGGGCGGCTCCATAGTGTTCTCCTCCGGCAATAATCTTGGCGCTGCACTGGAAAGGTTAGCGCAACTTGTCTTATTGACAGGTTATTGGACCCAGAGAATCTCGAAGTGTTGCGTGCCATTGGCAATGTGGACGTCATCACCAACAGTTTTGCCGAGCATGGCTTTGCCCAGCGGCGCGTCATGGCTGATTACCTGGATGCTTTGATCGTCGTGCAGCAGTTTCATGCTGGCGCCATTGGGGCCGAGTAGAAATAAATGCTCGTTGGCTCCTTCATCCGCCAGACAGATCAGTGCGCCCAGGGCGATGCCGGTTTCGTCTGTGAAAGGGCGCAGCTGTAACTGGCGCCACAGGCTGATGGCCTGGCGGATAGCCTCGACCCTGCGCGCTTGGCCAGTCGCCAGGTAGGCCGCTTCAAGCCCAAGAGTGTCGTATTTGTTCTCGGCGATGTTCTCTTCATGGGTTGCGCTTTCATGGGCGACCTGTGCGGCGTGCGCCGCAGCCTGCAGGTCTGCTTCAAGACGCGTCAGTACGAGTTGTTGCAGCAGTGTTTTATCCATGAACAGTGACTACTGAGTGGGAGCTGGCGCGCAGGGTAACTGAAATGACCGAATTGCGGGAGCGTTGCCAGCTAGCTTGAGGGTTCTTGCACCAAGGTCTAGTGTTGCCAGGTCAATGCTTGGACGATAGTTGATCACTGCTGATAATACTGCGCTGGCTAGGCCCGGCGGGAGGATGTTTGATGGACCTGTTACGTGCAATTGGCTTTTGCTTCCTGGGCGTCGTGGTGCCGTTGGGGGCGCTGTTGGCGAGTAACCCTTCGGGAATCGCTCAGTGGTTATCCGGGATGCTCGGTACGGATGTAACCCGCGCCTCGCTGGGGATTGGTTTTCTGGCGCTGGCAGCCATTTGCCTGAAGATTGACCTGACCATTCGCCGTCGGGCGCAAGCGGCCAAGGCGCGGCTGGCATGAATCCGCTATTGCTGGCTTGCACCGGTTAGCCAGGTGCTGGTGCGCCTTTGAGCAAGTGCGCCGAGGCCGTGCGGATTGGCCCCAGCTGCCGACAAATGAGCGCGAGTTGGGTTCGCACCAGGCGCTGCTGGTCGTCCAGTTCATCGGGGATCTGCTCTAGCTCAAGTGCAAGCTGTTCTTCGGCGTCGCTGTGAATCGCCACGCCGGTTTTATCAATCAAGCCCTTGGCGATCTCATCGAGGCTGGTCGCTAGTTGCTCGGCGCTGGCCAACAAGTGTTGCTGGGTTTCATCCAGCTGGATTTCACCGCGATGCGCGCCGAGGCCGGAGAGATAGCTGAGCAAGGTGTGCGACAGCACTAGGAAGCGAAATCCCGTGTCTGATTCCTTGCGGAAATGGCCTGGCTCCATGAGCATGTTGGCCAGTGTGGTCGACAGCGCAGCATCGGCGTTGTGGGCATTGCGCCGCGCTAGCCGGTAGCTGAGGTCGTCACGCTTGCCCCGGGCGTATTGCTCAATGATCTGGCGCAGATAAGTGCTGTTGCAGCTTAGTGTTGTGGCGACCATGCGGTTAAGGCTGCGGCCTTGCCAGTCTGGCAGAATCAGAAACACCGCCAGCCCTGCTATCAAGCTGCCGATCAAGGTATCGACCAGACGCGGAATAAACAGTCCGTAACCATTGCCTACCTGGTTGAAGCAGAACAACACCAGCAGGGTGATCGCGGCGGTGGCCAGGGTATAGCGACTGGTACGCGTGGCGAAGAAGGCAACCCCGGCGGCCACCGCAAACAGTGACTGAATCAGCGGGATTGGAAACAGGTCAAACAATGCCCAGCCAATCAGCAAGCCGAGTACCGTACCACTCACCCGCTGGACCAGCTTGCGCCGTGTTGCACCGTAATTGGGTTGGCAGACAAACACCGTGGTCAGCAATATCCAGTAGCCCTGCGCCGGGTGGATCCAGTTGAGCACCGCATAACCGACCGTCAGCGCAATAGCCAGGCGCAACGCATGGCGAAACAGGAATGAACTGGGTGTGAGCTGGGCGCGGAAGCGGTTGAGCACTTCTTTGAAGGACTGCGGTTCGCGATCAAGCAGGCTGCTGTCTTGTTCGTCAGCCAGCGCATCGGGGTTGCTGGCATTGCTGAACAGGTTGTCCAGCGTACCGAGGTTATTGGCCAAGGCATTGAGTGAGCGCAGCAAATGACGCTGTGCCGGGCTGGCTTGCTGGCGCAGGTAATCGAGTGAATCATGCAGATCGGCCAGCGCCTGGCTGCACAATTCGCGAAACATAAAGGGTTGGCGCAACTCGACCGCTTGCGCCAGTCGCTCGCAGGCTTCGCCATGCAGGCGTAGCAAACGCTGGCAGCGAAACATCACATCGCTGTGGAAGAAAGCTTCAGCCAACTCGTTGTACGGGTAGTGCGATGAACTGGCGCGCTCATGAATGTCTTGCGCCAGAAAATACAGCTTCAGGTAACGGCTGACTTTGCGCCCAGGCCTACCGTTGCCGACGCGATGCAAGATTATTTCCTTGGTGGCATTGAGCGCGGCGACGACTTGACCGTTTTGTTTGGCTAGCGCCAGCCGTCGCTCCTCGACATCCAGTTGGCGCAAGGGCTCGAACAGTGCGGCCTTGAGTTTCAGGTAGCGGCCCAGTTCACGGAACAAGCGGGCAAGGCTCAGTTGGACTGGCTGATTGGAAAACACCGCATGCCAGACGACGGAGAGCAAGCCATACCAGGCAGCGCCTGCAACCAGAAGCATGGGCTGCACAAGCGAGCCGCTGGTGCCGCCGCGTTGTTCGACGCCAATCATGCTGTAGATCGCCAGAATCAGCGTCGCTGAACCGAGCGTTGCGTAGCGCTCGCCCAATGCGCCAAGCATGGTCAGTGAGAAGGCTGAGGCGGCAAGCGCAGCGGCAAATAACCAAGGGTGGCCAAAGACCCATTCAACGGTCACTGCGGCGGCGCTGAAACAACAGAGCGTCACCATCAGTGCAGTCAGGCGGCCTTGCCAGCTGTCATCGGTCTCGGCCAGGGCGCTGGCGATAACCCCCAGAAACAGTGGGATCAGCGCGTGCATCTGATCTTGCGACCAGCACAAAATCAGGCTGCCACTCAGTGCGATAAAGACGCGCAGGCTGTAGCTGAATTTGTCCAATGCCCAAAGGCGGCGCAAAGATTGGCGTAATGAAGGACGAGTCATCGGCTGGCCTTGCTGCATGAGTGTTTGCAGATTAACGGATCAGTTATGACGAGTGCTACCGGTCAGGCGATACATAGTTGATCGCAGATGTCGGCAACTGCCAATGAGAGGGTTACACGTCAGGTTTGACATTTGGAACCGATCGGTTCTAAATATGTCGATGAATCGCGGACGCCCTAAATCATTTTGCCCTGAACAAGCCCTTGAAAGCGCCATGCAGGTGTTCTGGCAGCGCGGCTATGAAGCCACGTCGCTGCAAGACCTGCTGGCGGCTACAGGTTTGTCGAAAAGCAGCCTGTATCAAACCTACCCGAGCAAGCTGGCCTGGTTTGAGGCGGCCTTTACGCGCTATTGCCAGCACCGCCAGGCACTGCTGGTTGAGTTGCTTGAGCAAACAAACTCGCCCCTTGAGTACATTCGCGGACGCTTGCTGGGTGTGCTTGATGACGATGGCCTCGATGGCATACCGCGCGGCTGCATGTTGGTCAATGTGGCCAATGAGTTCTCGCTCAATCAACCCGACATACTGAGCCTGACAAAACAGGCTACTGAGGGCTTTTCTCAAGTGTTGGGCAGCGCACTCAAGCGCGCCCAAGCCATGGGCGAATTGAGTGCGCAGGCTGACACCGATGCCTTGGGCTTTTACCTGCAATGCGTGATCAGTGGTTTGCGCACTCAAGTGAAGTCGGGTTTGTCGGCACAACGTATTGTCACTACCGTTGACCTGGTAATAAGCCAGTTAAGGTAAATTTTTTTAGCAAAATATGGACTGGACGGTCCTTAATCAAGGAGAAACGCATGTTGGAGCTATTCGAACTACGGGGCGCTGATCCAGAGGTTCTGTTTTCGCCTTATTGCTGGCGGGTGCGCTTGGCATTGGCGCATAAGGGCCTGCCATTTACTGCCAATCCCTTGCGATTTACCGACAAAGAGCCCTTGGCGTGCTCGGGGCAAAACCTGGTTCCGGTTATTCGCGATGGTGAAACCGTGGTGAACGACAGTGTTGCGATTTTCGAGTACCTGGACGCCACCTATCCGCAGCAACCCTTGCTGGGTGACAGCCTGGCCGCCAATCGCGCTCGGTTGCTGGAAAAACTGACCTTCACCGCAGTGCGCATGCCGCTGCTGAAACTGCTGGTGCCACGGGTGTACGCCGCAATTGATGAGGCGGACAAGGACTACTTTCGCAGCAGCCGTGAGAAAGCCCTGGGCATGACCTTGGAAGCCTTTGCCGACAGGCAAGTCGGGTTGGATTCATTTGTGTTGGCTGTAGCCCCGTTGGAAGCCTGGCTCAAGACCCAGCCTTATCTGGATGGCGAGCAACCTGCCGGCACTGACTATCTGGTTGCCGGTTTGTTCTTCTGGGCCTGGTGCCTTGGCGAACAGCCTTGGCCCGCCGATTCGGCTGTCGATGCCTGGTTCCAGCGCATTCTCACGCGCTACGAAGCTCAGGTTGGAGTGGTGAAGCGCGCAGCTTGAATTGTTAGGAGGTAAGTCATGATCGACCTGTACTACTGGACCACACCAAACGGCCACAAGATCAGTATCTTCCTTGAGGAATCAGGGCTGAGCTACCAGATTCGTGCGGTGCATATCGGCAAGGGGGAGCAGTTTGACGCTGATTTCCTGAAGATAGCGCCGAATAACCGTATCCCGGCCATTGTCGATCATGAGCCCGCCGATGGCGGTGAACCGCTTGCCTTGTTCGAGTCAGGCGCGATCCTTGAATACCTGGGTGACAAGAGCGGCCAATTTTTACCGCGTTCGTTGCGTGCGCGCACTGAGGTTTTGCAATGGTTGCATTGGCAGATGGGCGGGCTAGGACCGATGGCCGGTCAGAACCACCATTTCAACCGCTATGCACCTGAACCTGTTCCCTACGCAATCGAGCGTTATGTAAAGGAAACAGCGCGTCTGTATGGCGTTCTCAACCGGCAGCTTGAGGGGCGCGATTACGTTGCCGGTGACTACTCTATTGCCGATATGGCCATTTACCCCTGGGCCAAGGGTTGGGAGGGACAGAAGCAGAATCTTGCTGACTTTCCGAATATGGCTGCCTGGCTGGAGCGTATTGCCGAGCGACCTGCAGTACAGCGCGCCTATGCCTTGGTTGATCAGGTAAACCCGGATCCGGATGCCCTGGTTTCAGCGCAGGCGCGCAAGCTGTTGTTTGGTCAAGGTAACTGACCTGCGCGGCCAGTGTGTTCCGCTGCCAATCCCGGCGTGAGCGTTGTTCTGTGATGTTGAGGTTGATTAGTGCCGGATTACTCTGAATTTCAGGCGTTTTAACTGAAATCAGTGGTTATTTCAGCCGGGCTTGTATCTCAGCTTTTCTAAACTTAGAAGACACAACGCTGACTTACCTAACCTGCCGGAGGTGGCTATGCGCATTGGCGTACCCAAAGAAATCAAGAACCATGAATACCGTGTCGGCCTGACGCCCCATTCGGTGGCTGAATTGACAGCCCTGGGCCATGAGTTGCTGGTCGAAA
The DNA here is from genome assembly GCF_963970595.1 of Pseudomonas sp. RL_15y_Pfl2_60. Classification (NCBI taxonomy): domain Bacteria; kingdom Pseudomonadati; phylum Pseudomonadota; class Gammaproteobacteria; order Pseudomonadales; family Pseudomonadaceae; genus Pseudomonas; species Pseudomonas sp. RL_15y_Pfl2_60. The sequence goes on from NZ_CAXAOE010000005.1 coordinate 269,136, forward strand.
CCCAGGCTGGCGCTGCAATTGGTTTTAGCGACGCCGATTACGTTGCCGCTGGGGCGCAGATAATGACCAGCGTTGAGACGCTCTTCGCTGACGCGCAACTGATCGTCAAGGTCAAAGAGCCGCTGGCCGAAGAACGTGCCCGACTCCGTCCTGAACACACGTTATTTACCTATTTGCACCTGGCCCCGGATCGCCCGCAAACCGATGACCTGATAAACAGTGGCGCCACCTGCATTGCCTATGAAACCGTGACCGATGCCCATGGCCGCTTGCCCTTGCTGGCGCCCATGTCAGAGGTGGCAGGGCGAATGTCGATCCAGGCCGGTGCCAATTGCCTGGAAAAAGCCAAGGGCGGTCGTGGCGTTCTGCTCGGCGGTGTACCTGGGGTTGCGCCAGGTAAAGTCGTGATTCTCGGCGGTGGCGTGGTCGGCAGTCATGCCTTGGCTATGGCGGTTGGCCTTGGCGCGGATGTCACTGTGCTGGATAAAAGCGTCGATGCGCTGCGCCGACTGGATTCGCTTTACGGTAATCGCATTACCACCCTGTATTCGACGGGCTCGACCTTGCGTGAACAGATTCTGGCGGCGGATCTGGTGATTGGAGGAGTGCTGATTCCGGGCGCCGCAGCACCGAAGTTGATCAGTGCCGAAATGGTCAAGCAGATGCAGCCGGGTGCTGTGCTCGTGGATGTTGCCATCGATCAGGGCGGCTGCGCTGAAACATCGAAAGCCACTACTCACGCAGATCCGACCTATGTGGTCGATGATGTGGTGCATTACTGCGTGGCCAATATGCCGGGTGCTGTCGCGCGCACCTCGACACTGGCGCTCAATAACGCAACCCTGCCTTTTGTTATCGAGTTGGCGCAAAAGGGGCCGCGTCGCGCCCTCGAAGATAACCCGCATCTATGCAACGGCCTCAGCGTTGTCAAAGGCAGGCTGACCTGCGCCAGTGTGGCAGAAGCCCATGGCTTGGAGTATCACAGCGCAACCGGCATGCTTGAGCAGCTCTGACTCGCCCACAGGCTTGGTCGTTACAGCGGCCAAGCCCAAAGCAACATCGGCACGCTGACCAGTACCACGACGATTTCCAGCGGTAAGCCGAGGCGCCAGTAATCGCCGAAGCGAAACCCGCCGGGGCTGAGAATCAAGGTGTTGTTCTGGTGGCCAATCGGGGTGAGGAAGGAGCAGGATGCACCAATTGCCACCGCCATCAGCAATGGGTCTGAGTTGACCTCAAGCTGAGTCGCCAAGCTTAGCGCAATCGGGCACATAACGGCGGCGGTGGCGGCGTTGTTCATAAAGTCTGAAAGGGTCATTGTGACAATAAGCAGCACCGTCAACACCACGACAGGTTGCCCTTGGGCGATGTTTTCCATCAACAGGCGAGCCAGCAAATCAGCCGCCTCCGTTGATGACATGGCCCCAGCCACGGGAATCAAGGCGCCGAGCAAGACAATCACAGGCCAGTCGATAGACTCGTAGAATGAGCGCAAAGGCACTACGCGCATCACCATATAGACCAGCACGCCGCAGGCGAAAGCGACCGCCGCCGACAATAGACCGAAAGCTGAAAGGGCGATTGCGACTATCATCACGCCAATGGCCAATCCCGCCTGGCCCGGGTTCGGAATGCTGATTGCGCGGTCGGCCAAGGGCACGCAACCGTAGTCCGCTGCGAACTCGGCAATATCTTCGAGCGTGCCCTGCATCAGCAACACATCGGCGCTTTGGATTTGTGTCGAGCGCAGGCGTTTGATTGAGCGGTGGCTTTGCCTGGAAATGGCCAACAGGTTGATCGAGTAACGGCTGCGCAGGCGCGTGCCGCTGGCGGTACGGCCGATCAGCTGCGCATCAGGCCTGACCAGTAACTCTTGCAGCACGCTGGCTTCGCCATTGTCCTTTTTGTCTGGCTCAGTCGCGTCGGCTTTATCTTTGTCCTCGCCAGGTTCACGCTCGTTCTTGGGATCGGCCTCTTTGTTCTTTTTGGCTGAGTCACTGGCTTCCAGTGTCAGTCCAAGATTGCTCAACACGCTGCCCAGAGACTCGGGCTCAGCCTCAATGACCAGCACATCATCAATCTCAAGCACCCGGCGCGGATTGGGGGCAGACAAGCGCATTTTGTTGCGCACCATCGCCACGATCTGCGCGTCAACTTCTTCCAGCGATTGCTCGACTTCACGGATGCTTTGACCCATGGCCTTGCCACCCTTGATCACGCGCGCTTCGGTGAGATAAGTGCCGGTTTCGAAGCTGGCGGCATTACCCACTTGGCGCTTGGGAACCAGCCTCCAGCCAATCAGCAAAATAAAGGCAATACCGCTCAGCGCAACGGGGACACCGACCATGCTGAAGTCAAACATGGCAAATGGGCCGGCATCGGTTTTGGCGCGAAAGCTGGAGACAATCAAGTTAGGCGGTGTGCCGATCAAGGTGGTCATGCCGCCAAGAATGGTGCCAAAGGCCAGCGGCATCAGCACGCGGCCCGGCGGTATCGATTGCTTGTTGGCGACCTGCAAGGCGATGGGCATCAGCAATGCCAGAGCGCCGACGTTGTTCATAAAGGCCGACAACAAGGCGCCTAAACAGGTCAGCGCGGTCATCGTTAGCATTGGCCCGGCTTTGCTGGGTATCACCCGCTGCGCAAGTGCATCAACCGCGCCGGTAATCTGCAGTCCGTAGCTGAGCACCAGCACACAGGCCACAGTGATTACTGCCGGATGGCCAAAGCCGGCGAAGGCTTCCCGGTCCGGCACCAAACCGCAGATAACGCAGGCTAACAAGGCGCCGAGTGCGACGATGTCGTGCCGCCAGCGCCCCCAAATGAATAGGCCCATGGTGATGGCGAGGATGGCAAAGATCAATCCTTGGTCTTGAGTCATGTAGCGATCAATCCTGTTCAGGTCGGACAGCTGTCAGCGAGACACTCGTGCTACAAATACTCTATCTACTAAAGCAGATTGCGCAGTTAAACGGCAGTTCCATGCCTGTGATTAATTACTTGTGCGCTAGTGTTCAGAGAGCCTGAGTGGCCAGGCTAGACATATTGGGCGGCTGCATAGCCCGAGGCCCAGGCCCATTGGAAGTTGAAGCCGCCAAGATGGCCGGTGACATCCAGCACTTCGCCGATAAAGTACAACCCCGGCGCTTTCAGTGACTCAAGGGTTTTTGATGAGACTTCGCGTGTATCGATTCCGCCCAGGGTGACTTCTGCCGTGCGATAGCCTTCAGTGCCAGCCGGCACTAGTTGCCAGTCAGATAGCGTCTCGGCAATGGCTTTAAGCTCGTTCGGGCTGTACTGCTTCATCGGTTTCGAGGTGAACCAGCTGTCGGCAAGCAAGCCGGCCATCTTCTTGGTGAAAAGCTCGGCGAGCAAGGTTTTCAACTCAGTGTTTGGGCGTTCAAGCTGCTGGTTGGCCAGCCACTGCGGGAGATCGATATGGGGCAACAAGTCGATTGTGATGCTGTCGCCGGGTTGCCAATACGAGGAAATCTGCAGAATCGCCGGGCCACTCAGGCCGCGGTGGGTGAACAGGATATTTTCGCGGAAGCTGGTGCCATTGCAGCTGACCAAACAATCCTCAACCGACGTGCCAGACAATTCCGTGCACAGGGTTTTCAGTTGCGGGTCGGTAATAGTAAATGGCACCAGGCCAGCTCGGGTTGGCAGCAGCTCATGGCCAAACTGCTTGGCGACCTGATAACCAAAACCAGTGGCGCCCAGGGTCGGGATGGACAAACCGCCCGTGGCGATTACCAGCGACTGGCATTGCACCGGGCCGAGCGAGGTTTCAAGGTTGTAGCCGCTTTCTTGCTTGCTGATGGTTTTGACTGAAGTCTCGAGGCGCAGATCAACACCTACCGCGTCGCACTCAGCCAAAAGCATCTGCAGAATGTCACTGGACTTGTTGTCGCAAAACAGCTGGCCGAGTTTCTTCTCGTGATAGGGCACGCCATGCTTGGCAACCAAACCGATGAAATCCCATTGGCTGTAGCGCGCCAACGCGGATTTGCAAAAGTGCGGATTGCCGGAAAGAAAGTTGTCCGGCTCGCAATACATATTGGTGAAGTTGCAACGCCCGCCGCCAGACATCAGGATTTTCTTGCCCGCCTTGTTGGCGTGGTCGAGCAGCAGTACGCTACGGCCACGTCCCGCCGCAGTCAGGGCGCACATAAGACCGGCCGCACCGGCACCGATGATCACAACATTTGCAGCGAGCACAGCAACTTCCTCAACCCAGGCATACAGTGCGCGCATATTACCCGAAGGTGCCAGGCGCGTATTGCTGGATCACTGTGCTTGAGGCGCGACGCTCTCATCGGCAATGGCCTGCAGAACGCTCTGCAGCTTGCCAATCACCGGACAGTCGCTGGCACCATGACGCGCGCCGATATAGGCCGGATCGTTATAACCCACCCAGGCTTGTTCGGATGCGTCCTGCCAGACCAGCACTTTGAGCGGCAAATCAATTGCCGATGTCTGCGCGCACTCCATCAGCGGCGTGCCGCCTTTGGGATTGCCGAATATCAGCAGTTGGGTCGGCCGCAAGGGCATGCCAACCTTGGCCGCACCGGCGGCATGGTCGACTTTGGCAAAAACAGTCAGTTTACGGCTGCTGACGGCATGCTCGACGCGCTGCATCGTCTGGCTGACGTTGTAGGGGCTTTTAAGCGTAATCAGACCGTCGGCTGCAGCGCTCATCGAGCTGACCGCCATCAGGATCAAGGTTGTAAATAATTTGCGCGAATTCACGTGCTGCTCCTGCCTTGATTGAAGAGTCCATCAAAGCAGTAGAGCGAGTCGTGGCCGTTTTGTTTCAGCGCTCGACTGGCAAGCGCTGAAACAACGGGTTCAAAGCGCGCGAACCCGCAAGCTGCGACCTTTGATCTTGCCGTCGCTAAGACGCTTGAGTGCCTGCTTGGCAACACTGCGCTCCACCGCCACATAAGCCTGGAAGTCGAAAATAGCGATCTTGCCGACCTGAGTGCCGGGAATGCCTGCGTCGCCAGTCAGGGCGCCGAGAATGTCACCTGGGCGCAACTTGTCTTTGCGCCCGGCGCCAATGCACAGGGTAATCATCGGGGGTTGCAGCGGTTCACCAGCCAAAGGCTTGAGGCTGCTCAGCGGATGCCAGTTCAGCGCCCCTTGCTGGAGTTTTTCAATCGCCTGGGCGCGGTGCGCTTCAGGTGGCGCAACCAGGCTTACGGCAACGCCTTTGGCGCCAGCGCGACCGGTACGGCCAACGCGGTGGATATGGGTTTCGGAGTCGCGCGCCAGCTCAACGTTGATAACCATGTCGAGGGCGTCGATATCCAGGCCGCGCGCCGCGACATCGGTTGCCACCAAGACGCTCAGGCTGCGGTTGGCAAACATCGCCAACACTTGATCACGATCGCGCTGCTCAAGGTCGCCATTGAGCGCGCCAGCGGAAATGCCGTTGGCAGCCAGGTGATCAACCACTTCCTGGCATTGTTGCTTGGTGAAGCAGAAGGCTACGGCAGATTCCGGGCGAGCGCTGGCGAGCACCTTGACCACGGCGTCCATGCGCTCCTCGGGAGAGATTTCATAGAAACGCTGCTCGATTTGGGTGTCATCGTGCAGGGCTTCGGCTTTTACCCGCTGCGGGTCGCGCATGAACGAGGCCGACAACTGCTTGATAGCGCTCGGGTAGGTGGCCGAGAACAGCAGCGTCTGACGGCGATCCGGGGTGTGGCCGATGATCTCGGCGATGCTGTCGTAGAAGCCCATGTCGAGCATGCGATCGGCTTCATCGAGGATCAGCGTATTGAGGCCGTCAAGCTTGAGTGTGCCTTTGGCCAAGTGCTGTTGAATACGCCCCGGCGTGCCGACGATGATCTGTGCGCCGTGCTCAAGCGAGCCGATTTGCGGGCCAAAGGGTACACCGCCACACAAGGTCAGCACCTTGATGTTGTCAGCACCGCGAGCCAGGCGACGGATTTCCTTGGCCACCTGGTCGGCCAACTCGCGGGTTGGGCACATCACCAGCGCCTGGCAACCGAAGAATCGCGGGTTGAGCGGATTAAGCAGGCCAATGCCAAAGGCGGCGGTTTTACCACTGCCGGTTTTAGCCTGGGCGATCAGGTCCATGCCCTTGAGTATCACCGGCAGGCTTTGCGCTTGAATCGGGGTCATCTGCGCATAGCCGAGCGACTCGAGATTCGCCAGCATGGCGGGCGAAAGTGGCAAGGATGAAAAGGCGGTGTTAGTCACGGTACAGACCTGCAAAAACGAAATGGCGCGCAGTGTAACAGGTGCAGCGCCCGGCACTGTGCTTGGGCCGACCGAAGCGCTTGAAAATAGTCGATGTTGCCTGAAGGTTTTTCAAATCTGCGCCTATGCTTTGGGGCAGTAGTTATGAATGTACACACTATCCGCACAAGTACCGCTGGCTTAACAACAGGAGGTTGTAATGGACATCTTGATCCAGTGGTTGGGCGAGCATCCCGAGGTGATGCTGTTTTTCAGCCTGGCCATGGGCGTTGGCCTGGGCCGGATACAGTTGTTTGGCTTCAGCCTAGGCAACGCCGCCGGGGTGTTGTTGGTGTCTGCGGTATTGAGCAGCCTGCTCGGCGGTACAGATGGCTTTGCCTTGTCTGGGCAAATCAAGACCTTGGCCTTTTCACTCTTTGTATTTGCCGTCGGTTACCGGGGTGGGCCTGAGTTTTTTGCATCCCTTGGCCTTGGAACCTTGAAGCAAGCGGTGGTGACCTTGGTCATTGCAGCAACCGGCTTGTCTACGGCAATGCTGTTGTCTTGGTATTTCCAGTTGGATATTGGCACCACCTTGGGGTTGGCGGCTGGCGGCATGACCCAAACCGCCATGCTGGGTACGGGTTATGGCGCGCTGGCCTCGTTGCCAATCAGTCATGATGAGTTGATGCTGATGGAGGGCAATGCCGCCGTAGCTTACGCCCTGACCTATATTCTCGGCACCGTGGGCGTGGTGTTGTTCTGTTCGCAAATCGGCCCGCGCCTGCTCGGGGTCGACCTGGCTGAAGATGCGCGACGCTACGAGGCGCAGCACATTGAGGACGACACTATCGGCTTGAATCTGCGTCCGGTGGAGCGCAGGGTTTACCGGGTGCGTCGCATGGCGGGCAAGACCATCGCTGAATTCGAAGCCATGCTCCCGGGGCGGGCGTCCTGTGAGCGAATTAAACGCGGCAATGCCTGGATAGAAACCGTGGACCGAGTGGTTTTGCAGCGCGGTGACTTGTTGTTGATGGTCGGGCGCCGGGAAGATCTGATTCACGCCCGGCGTTTAGTTGGACGCGAGGTTCTGGAGCCAGAACTGCTGGGCGCGACCATCGAAACCATTGAGCTGGTGTTCAGTAATCACGAATATCACAACCTACCTGTGCATGAGATAGCCATGCGCGCAGGCGAGATGGCGCGTGGGGTTTTTCTTGAGCGTGTCACCCGTTCAGGGCGTGAGCTGCCCATGCATCAAGACCTGGTGCTGCTTAACGGTGATCTATTGATGCTGTCGGGGTTGCCGGAGGATGTCGCCCGGGTTCAGCAGATGATTGGCCCGATTGTGTCGCGGGATGAGCGCACGGACCTGGTCTGGCTGGGCCTTGGCCTTGGCGTCGGTACGGTGTTTGGTTTGGCGGCGGTGACAATCGGCGGCGTGGCGGTGACTTTAGGCAGTGGCGGCGGGGCGCTGGTTGCCGGTCTGGTGATTGGCTGGTGGAACGCGCGCTCGCCGCGTAATGCCGCCATGCCCGCACCGGCGGGGCGTGTGTTGTGGGACTTGGGCTTGGCGGTATTCTGCGCCGTGGTGGGGTTGTCAGCAGGCCCGCAAGCCTATGCGGCATTGCAAAGCCAGGGCTTGTTGGTGCTCGGCTGTGGCGCCTTGGTTACTTTTATCCCGCTGCTGGTTGGTTTGTTTTTTGGTCGCTTCGTGTTGGCGATACCAACTGTGATTCTGGTCGGCTCGCTGGCCGGCTCGCAAACCCAGGACGCCGCGATGATTGCTGCATCTGACGCCGCTAGTAGCACCTTGCCGGTATTGGGTTTTACCGTGCCCTATGCGATTGCCAATGTATTGCTCACCGCGCTGGGGCCGCTGGTGGTGATTTTGCTCTACACCTGAAGCCGCGCCTGGCGCTTTAGGTGGCCGCTGGCGCGTGTCGCAGAGTTTCGGGGAGCCGGCTGGCGCAGTGCTTTCCTAGTCCTGTGGGTCAACTTCAGGGTTGGCCCGCCTCGGGCTGCGTCCTTCGGCCGGGGAGAGTTGCAGGAAGATCGCGGCTGCGAACATCGAGAGTAAACCGATGCACAAATAGGTGGCTTGGAACGCCCAGATAACCGCATCGGGCTCACCTTTGCTCTCTGCACTGAAGCCGCTCAATAGCGCGGCTGCCGCTGCAATCCCAATCCCCATCGACAGCTGGACAACAACCGATAGCAAGCCGTTGCCGCTGCTTGCCTCGTCATCACGCAGGTCGATCAAGGTGACGGTATTCATCGCGGTGAACTGCAATGAGTTGAAGGCGCCGATGAGTGACAGTTGAATGATCAGTTGCACCGGCGAGCTATTAGCGTCAACCAAGGCCATGCTGGCGATCAGCGCACCGAGCAGCAAGGTGTTGCCGGTGAGGATGCGGCGATAGCCGAGTCGGTCAATCAATGGTTTGGCCAGCGGTTTCATAAGCATGGCTGCCAGCGCCAGCGGAATCATGCTCATGCCCGCTTGAGAGGGTGAATAACCCATGGCCAGTTGCAGCAATAATGGTGTCAGAAAGGGTAGGGAACCGCTGCCCAGGCGAGCGAACATATTGCCCAGAATCCCGACGGCGAAGGTGCGGGTGTTAAACAACTTGGGCGAGAACAGTGCGTTTTCCGTGCGCCCAGCCCGCAGCCAATAGGCGGCCAGGCAGGCGAGCCCGCCAAGTAGCAGCAACATCACTCGGACATGCGCCATGCCCAATTCACCCAAACCTTCAAGGGCGATGGTGATCAACACCATCGAGGCGCCGAACAAGGTGAAGCCTATGGCATCAAAGCGAGTACGTTGCGGCCCGCGAAGGTCAGGCATCAGCTTGAATGCGGCCCAGCAGCCCAAGGCACCCACCGGCAGGTTGATCAAGAATATCCAGTGCCAACTGGTGTATTCCACCAGCCAGCCGCCCAAGGTTGGGCCAATCAAGGGGCCGAGCAAACCGGGCAGGGTGATAAAACTCATGATCCTGACCAAATCGCTACGCGGGTAGGCGCGCAGTACCACCAAGCGCCCGACTGGCATCATCAAGGCACCGCCCAGGCCTTGGATTACCCGGGCGCCAATGAGCATATTGAGTGATTGCGAAAGTGCACACAGCAGCGAACCGAGGCTGAACAGCAAGATTGCGCCAAAGAAAATGCGCCGGGTGCCAAAGCGATCGGCAATCCAGCCAGATGCTGGAATGAGCAGGGCAACGGTGAGCATGTAGGCGATGACCACCGACTGCATGCGCAAAGGGTCTTCGGCCAGGTCATGGGCCATGCTCGGCAGGGCGGTATTGAGAATGGTGCCGTCCAGCGTTTGCATAAAAAACGCGATGGCAACAATCCAGGGCAACAAGCGGGCGGTGCGTGCGTCAAGCGGCAGCATGGTGAACCTCAGTCACAGCAGACCCCTACAACTGTAATGCAATATTGCAGCTAATGTTGGCAATGCCTTGTTTTAGACAGCCTGCCTAGAACGGCTGGGCGTTCTCAACCATTTAATGCGAGCGCATCCGGCGTAGGGCGGACAGTGCCCTTTTGTCCGCCAGCCACAGCACAAAGCTGCGGCTATTGGCGAACGCCGGTGGACAAGCTGCGCGTTGTCGCCCCCGATTGTTTGCAGGCTTATCGTGCGGTTGCCGGTGCGCGCATGGCAGGCCCGCGCACTGCTGCGCCATTGGCGACATAGTACGGAGCAGTGCTACGTGGTAATGGCTCGCGGCCACGAATTTTATCTGCGATTTTCTCGGCCATCATGATGGTCGGGGCGTTCAGGTTGCCGGTGGTTATCAGCGGCATGATCGAGGCATCGACTACGCGCAAACCCAGCAGGCCATGGACACGCCCCTGGCCATCAACCACAGCCATGTCGTCTTCACCCATCTTGCAGGAGCAGGAGGGATGGAAAGCCGTTTCGGCATGTTCGCGGATAAAGTTATCCAGCTGTTCGTCGCTGGTGACATCAACCCCAGGACTGATCTCGCGGCCTCGATAGGGGTCTAGCGCAACCTGCGCCATGATCTCGCGGGTGATACGAATACCATCGCGGAACTCTTGCCAGTCCTGTTCGTGCGCCATGTAGTTGAACAGGATGCTTGGGTGCTGGCGCGGGTCTTTGGACTTGGCACGCACCCGGCCACGGCTTGGTGAGCGCATGGAGCCCACATGTGCCTGAAAACCATGCTCGCTGACCGCATTGCTGCCGTTGTAGTTAATCGCCACGGGCAAGAAGTGATATTGAATATTTGGCCACTCGAACTCTTCACGCGAGCGAATAAAACCGCCCGCCTCAAACTGGTTGCTGGCACCGACGCCGTTGCCCATGAACATCCATTTGGCGCCAATTGTCGGCTGGTTCCACCATTTTAAGGCGGGGTAGAGCGACACTGGTTGCTTGCAGCTGTACTGCAAATACATTTCAAGGTGGTCCTGCAGGTTTTCACCCACGCCGGGCAGGTCGTGGACCAGCGCGATATCGAGCTCTTTGAGCAACTGAGCCGGGCCAACACCTGAGCGTTGCAGGATCTGCGGTGAAGCAATCGCGCCACTGCACAGCAACACTTCACGGCGCGCCGTGACATTCACCGGGGTATTGCTGTCGCCTTGCAAGTAAGCCACGCCAGTCGCACGTTTGCCACTGAACAGGATGCGGTCGGTCAGGGCGTGGGTGACGATTGTCAGGTTGCTGCGCTCACGGGCCTGGTCAAGATAACCGCGTGCAGTGCTGGCGCGGCGTCCCTTTGGCGTGACCGTACGATCCATTGGCCCAAAGCCTTCTTGTTGAAAGCCATTGAGGTCGTCGGTGCGAGGGTAACCGGCCTGCACACCGGCTTCGATCATCGCGTGGAATAATGGGTTGTTGCCGGTTTTCGGGGTGCATACGCTCACCGGCCCGTCGCCGCCATGATAGGCATTGGCACCGATGTCGCGGCTCTCGGCCTTGCGAAAATACGGCAGGCAGTCGTGATAGCTCCAGTCTTCGAGCCCAGCATTCTTGGCCCAGCCGTCGTAATCCATGGCATTGCCACGGATGTAGCACATGCCATTGATCAGCGATGAACCGCCCAGGCCTTTGCCGCGACCGCATTCCATGCGCCGGTTATTCATATGGGGTTCTGGGTCGGTTTCGTACGCCCAGTTATAGCGACGGCCTTGCAGGGGGAAGGCCAATGCAGCAGGCATTTGCGTACGGAAATCCAGGCGATAGTCCGGACCGCCAGCTTCGAGCAGCAGCACGCTGACATCGCTGTCTTCGGTCAGGCGGGTGGCCAGCACGTTACCGGCAGAGCCCGCGCCAATGATGATGTAGTCAAATTCTTGCTTCATGATCGTTACCTGCGTTGCGGCGGTTGCAATGACGCTCTGTCTGCAGCGTCGTTCTAAACCAGAGTCAGTGGCTGCGTTTAGAAAACCGAGGCGTAATCGCCCAATTCAACTTGGATCGACTTGATGCGCGTGTAATGGGTCAAAGTGCTCAAGCCGTTCTCACGGCCAACGCCAGACTGCTTGTAGCCGCCGACAGGCATTTCAGCGGCAGATTCGCCCCAGGTGTTGATCCAGCAAATACCGGCTTCGAGCTTGTGGATAACCCGGTGAGCACGGTTCAGGTCGCGGGTGACCAAACCGGCGGCCAGGCCATAGTCGGTATCGTTGGCGCGGCGCACCACTTCATCTTCGGTGTCGTAGACCAAAATGCTCATGACCGGGCCGAAGATCTCCTCACGGGCGATGGTCATGTCATCGGTGCAGTCGGTGAACACGGTTGGCGCTACATAGGTGCCTTTGGCGAATTCACCCTCGGTTACACGTGCGCCACCACAGAGCAAACGTGCGCCTTGCGCCTTGCCTGTCTCGATATAACGCAGCACGTTTTGCATATGACTTTCGCTGACCAGCGGGCCGAAATTGGTGTTCTCGTCCTGCGGATCGCCCAAGCGAATACGTTTGACCCGCTCGGCAATCTTGCTCTCGAAGCGCGACTGCAGCATGCGTGGCACGAATACCCGGGTGCCATTGGTGCAGACCTGGCCCGAACTGTAGAAGTTGGCCATCATCGCGATGTCGGCGGCGCGGTCCAGATCCGCATCTTCAAAGATGATCAGCGGCGACTTGCCACCGAGCTCCATGGTCACTTCCTTTAGCGAGGAGCTGGAGGCGCTGGCCATGACTTTCTTACCGGTGACGGTGCCGCCGGTGAAAGACACTTTGGCGATGCCTGGATGCTCGGTCAGCATCTGGCCAACGGTGCTGCCGCTTCCCGTGAGGACGTTGAATACGCCGTCCGGAACCCCGGCTTCGGTGTAGATTTCAGCCAGCTTTACCGCGCTCAGCGAGGTGACTTCACTGGGCTTGAAGATCATCGCGTTACCGGCAGCCAATGCCGGAGCGGATTTCCACATGGCGATCTGGATTGGGTAGTTCCACGCGCCAATGCCCGCGACTACGCCAAGGGGTTCGCGGCGGGTGTAGACGAATGAGCTGTCGCGCAGCGGAATCTGCTCGCCCTCGATCGCAGGAATCAAGCCTGCGTAGTACTCAAGTACATCAGCGCCGGTGACAATATCGACAAAGCGGGTTTCCGACAGAGGCTTGCCGGTGTCGAGGGTTTCCAGTTCGGCCAGTTCATCGTTGCGTTCGCGCAGGATATCGACAGCACGGCGCAGAATTCTTGAGCGCTGCATGGCGGTCATGGCGGCCCAGATTTTTTGCCCTGCGCTGGCACTGGCAACCGCATGGTCGACATCTTGCTGATTGGCTTGCTGGATATTGGCCAGGACTTCACCCGTGGCGGGGTTGATGCTTTCGAATGTGGCGTTGCTGCTGGAATCGACGTAGCGACCACCAATATAGAGTTTCTGGTCTTCGAAGCGAGCCATTGGAAATCCTCTTTTTGTGCTGCTGTGCAAGGCAGGCGGATGGCTTGAAAAGCCTGTGCCTGAGGTGTCGGCGGTGTGGCAGTAGGTGTTGAACTGCAGAATTACGGCCGGACTAGATGAAACTAGGCTACGTTATTTTTATTGAACGATCAATCAATAAAAAGCTTGCGGGCGACCTGAATCACACTGTTAACGACAGTGTTTGCGCGGCTTTCAGGCGCTTTTGCCTGTTTCAGTGATTGCTGCTTGGGTTGCTTGAATGCTGATCTTGTAGCGACGCTTAGGCTGCGTCGCCAAGTTGCATATCGAGATAGTCGTAGGCGATGTTGAGCGCTTCGGCGGTATCAAAACCCTCACCTGACAATGCGCCCCGCAGCCATAAGCCATCAATCAGCGAGGCCATGCCGCGTGCGGCAGTGCGCGCCCGCTCTTGAGGGAGTACGCGGCGAAATTGCCCGCAGAGATTGGAGTACAAACGGTGGTCGTTGACTCGTTGCAAACGGCGCAGTGAAGGTTGATGCATGCTGCTGGCCCAGAAGGCCAGCCAGGTTTTCATCGCCGGGCCGTTGACCTGGCTGTCATCAAAATTGCCTTCGATAATCGCGCGCAAGTGCGCCCTTGGGCTGTTGTCCTTGAGCGCGCTGCGCCTTGAGCGAACCGCATCGCTCAAGGCCAACATCAAATGGCGCATGGTGGCTTCGAGCAAGCCGTTCTTGTCTTGGAAATAATGGCTGATGATGCCGTTGGAAACACCGGCCAGCTTGGCGATATAAGCAATGCTGGCGTCGCTCATGCCAACTTGGTCAACAGCCTGCAAGGTGGCGGCAATAAGCTGTGAACGGCGGATCGGCTGCATTCCGACCTTGGGCATTAAAGACTCCAACAGGTACATGAAAGGAGTGCCAGTCTAGGGCCTTTTTTGTTGATCGATCAATCAATATCAGCCTTGTTGATGGGCTAAATGCCGCTGCAACCGCGCTGGGTACAGCTAGGCAGTTGGTGCTATGGGCTCAATCATGCGCACTTGCAACTCGCGGCTCAGGTAGTTCATGCGCTGCTCATGGAATTGACGCATGTGAGGTAGCGCGACGTGTTCGTCGAAGGCCGCCTGATCTTGCCAGACCTCATAAAAGGTAAAGCGAGTTGGCTCAATTGGGTCGCGCAGCATGTGGTATTCGATACAGCCACTTTCGGCGCGGCTGGCTTGGATATAGCCAGCGAACAGTTCGGCGAACGCGGCGGACTGTTCCGGGCGCGTGTAGGCGTCGAGGATAAAGGCATAGGGCTTGTTCATAAAACGCACTCAAAGGTAGATTGATAATTGCACTGTAAAGCAGTAAATCTGTTTTTATTCATGACTTTTAAGCAAATATTATTTGCCTGGCCGCCAGTTTTTAGCGGTGCGCGATGCCTTTAAACTGCCCGCAACTTTGAACTTATTGGGTATTTAGTGATGGCTAACACGATGAAAAAGGTTTTGCTGCTCGATGGCGGTAAACAATTTGCTCACTCAGAGGGGCGCTATAACAGCACCCTGCATGAAACTGCGTTGCAGGTGCTTGACCACGCAGGTTTTGAGCTGAAAACAACCCGTATCGATGAGGGTTACGATATTCAGGAGGAGGTTGAGAAGTTCCTCTGGGCTGACGTGATCATCTATCAAATGCCGGGCTGGTGGATGGGCGCGCCCTGGACGGTCAAGAAGTACATCGACGAGGTGTTTACTGCGGGTCACGGCAGCCTGTACGCCAATGATGGTCGCACCCGCTCCGACAGCTCGCAGAAATACGGCAGCGGCGGTTTGTTGCAGGGCAAGCAGTACATGCTTTCATTGACTTGGAATGCGCCAACCCAGGCGTTTGATGACCCGACTGACTTCTTCGCTGGCAAAGGCGTTGACGCGGTGTATCTACCGTTTCACAAGGCCAACGAGTTTCTGGGCCTGAGCGGCTTGCCGACCTTCATCTGTAACGATGTGATGAAGGTCCCGGCAATTGAACAAGATCGCAAACGTTATGCCGCGCACTTGGCCGAGGTGTTCGCATTGGCTCAGTAAGAACACATCTTGGGCTAGGGTTCTGATCCGTCGGCGAGCTCGCTTGCCGGTTGCCAGCCACCGCCCAGGGCTTTGTACAGGTTTACTTCGCTACTGAGTTGGGCGAGGCGATCGCTGATCAAGTCCTGGCGCACCTGAAACAGCAAGCGCTGGGCATCGAGGAAAATCAAATAGCTGTCGACCCCGCCACGATAGCGCTGCTGCGCCAAGTCGAAGTACTGCTGGGTGCTATCGAGTAATGCCTGTTGCGCGGCGAGCTGTTCTTTGTAGGTCAGGCGTGCGGTCAAACCATCGGATACTTCTTGAAAGGCCAGTTGAATGGCTTTTTCGTATTGCGCGACCTGGCTGGTTTTCTCGATTTCAGCCACGTCCAGTGAAGCGCTCAGGCGTCCGGCGTTGAAAATTGGCAGGTTGATTTCTGGTTGGAACAGCCAAGTGCCGCTGCCGCCACTGAATAAGTCTGACAGCGACGAGCTCATGGTACCTGCATTGGCGGTCAGGCTGATGCTGGGAAAGAAGGCCGCGCGGGCAGCGCCAATATTGGCATTGGCGGCTTTGAGCATATGTTCAGCCTGAAGAATATCAGGGCGCCGCTGCAGCAGTTGCGAGGGCAGGCCAGCTGGCATTTCAGTGAGCAAAGTGTCACTCAGTTTCGGGCTGGCCGGCAGGTTTTGCGGCAGGTCGCTACCGAGCAATAGCACCAGTGCGTTCTGGTCCTGCGCCACTTGCCGACGATATTGGGCCAATACTACATTGGCGCCGTCGAGCGAGGTTTTCGCCTGGCTCAATACAATCGCCGAAACAGCCCCTGCCTCCAGGCTGCGCTTGGTCAGGTCATAGCTGTCCTGATAGGTCTTGACCGTCTGCTCTGTGAGTTGCAGCAGTTGCCGGTCGGCCTGCAAGGTAAACCAGGCATTGGCGACGCTGGCGATCAAGCTGATGCGCACACTTTGTTGCGCCTCGATGGTGGCGAAATATTGCTCCAGCGCCGCCTGGTTAAGGCTGCGCAGGCGGCCAAAGAAATCCAGCTCCCAGGCACTGACGCCCAAGGTGGCGCTGTATTGGCTGTTGATGCTTGAGTCGCTGTTCTGGTTGACGCCTTCCGGTATGCGCTGGCGGGTGCCCGTGCCATTGGCATTTACTTCAGGGAACAGCTCGGCCCGCTGGATGCGGTATTGCGCCTGATACGCCTCTACATTCAAGGCCGCAACACGCAAGTCGCGGTTGTTGTTAAGCGATTGCTCGATCAGCTTGATCAGCGCCGGGTCCTTGAAAAAACTGCGCCACTCCTGAAGTTGCGCGGCCTCGGTCGTGCCCTGCGTCGGGTAGGCGCCAGCACTTGGATAAACCGCAGTAACCGGTGACTCTGGCTGGCTGTACTCCGGGTTCATCGAGCAGCCACCCAGCAGTGCGAGGCTGAGCAGGCTCAGGGTAAATTTATTCATGGCTGCACCTCATCCTGCGCAGTCTTTGCACGCTTTTTGGGTTTGAACCAGGAACTGACCAAGACAAAGAACAGTGGCACCCAGAAGATGGCCAACAGGGTTGCGCTGAGCATGCCGCCGATAACGCCGGTGCCGATTGCATGCTGGCTGCCCGCACCCGCACCGCTGGATATGGCCAGTGGCACCACGCCGAGAATAAAGGCCAGCGAGGTCATGATGATCGGTCGCAAGCGCATGCGGCAGGCTTCCAGCGTGGCCTCGACAAGGCCTTTGCCCTGGTCGTTGAGTTCTTTGGCGAACTCGATGATCAAAATGGCGTTCTTCGCCACCAGGCCAATGGTTGTAAGCAAACCAACCTGGAAGAACACGTCATTGGACAGCCCGCGCATGCTGGTAGCCAGCAGCGCACCGACTATGCCCAGCGGCACCACGAGCAAGACCGCCAGTGGAATGGTCCAGCTTTCATAGAGTGCAGCCAGGCACAGGAACACGAAAATCATCGACAAGGCGTATAGGGCGGGGGCTTGTGAGCCAGACAAACGTTCTTCATAGGATATGCCCGTCCAGGAATAACCCACGCCTACCGGCAATTGGGCGGCCATTTCTTCCATGGCCTGCATGGCATCGCCGGTGCTGTAGCCCTCGGCAGGCGCGCCGAGAACCTCCATGGCTGAAACGCCGTTATAGCGCTGCAGCTTTGGTGAGCCCGAGACCCATTTGCCGCCAGCAAAAGCGCTGAAGGGCACCATTTTGCCGGCGCTGTTGCGCACGTACCATTTATTCAAGTCTTCAGGGGACATGCGTGCCGCAGCCTCACCTTGCAGGTAGACCTTCTTCACCCGCCCTTTGTCGATGAAGTCGTTAACGTAGCTGGAGCCCCAGGCAATCGACAGTGTGCTGTTGATGTCGCTGAGACTCAAACCCAGCGCTCGCGCTCGCTCGTCGTCGATTTCCAGTTGGTATTGCGGCTCGTCTTTCAGACCGTTAGCCCGCACGCCGGTGAGTGCCGGATTCTCGCGTGCCATCTTGAGCAACTGGTCCCGCGCTTCAGTCATGACCTCGTGGCCGACCCCAGCACGATCTTGCAGAAACATGTCAAAGCCGCTGGAGTTACCCAGTTCACGAATTGAAGGTGGGGCAAAGGCAAACACCAGGGCGTCGGTGATGGAGCGGAAGCGCGCCTGGGCACGGGTTACCAGGCTGAAGACGCTGTTGACCTCGCCGGGGCGTTCTTCCCAAGGCTTGAGGGTGACAAAGGCCATGCCGGAGCTTTGCCCGCGACCTGCGAAGTTGAAACCGCTGATACTGAATACCGACTCGACAATATCGCCTTCTTCATTGAGCAGGTAGTCACGCACCTGGTCCACGACTTCCTTGGTTCGAGCCATGCTCGAGCCTGCAGGTGTTTGCACCTGAGCATAGAACGAGCCTTGGTCTTCCTCGGGCAGGAAGGCGCTGGGAATGCGGCTGAACATCCAGGCAATGATGCACAGGATCAATGCATAAAGGATGAGGTAGGGCAGCTTGTGCTTGAGAATGCTGACAACGCTACGCTCATAGCCGCTTACTCCGCGCTCGAAGGTTCTGTTGAACCAGCCGAAGAAGCCGCGCTTGCTGTGGACCTCGCCGTCTTTGATCGGCTTGAGCAGGGTCGCGCACAGCGCTGGGGTGAAGATCAAGGCAACCAGTACCGAGAGGCCCATGGCGGCAACGATGGTGATCGAGAACTGGCGATAGATCACTCCGGTCGAGCCGCCGAAAAATGCCATCGGTAGAAATACGGCGGACAGCACCAAGGCAATACCGACCAGTGCCCCCTGGATCTGGCCCATGGACTTGCGTGTGGCTTCGAGCGGGGAGAGCTTGTCTTCGGCCATGACCCGCTCAACGTTTTCGACCACGACGATGGCGTCATCCACTAGCAAACCAATGGCCAGCACCATGCCGAACATGGTCAGGGTATTAATGCTGAAGCCGAATGCATCAAGCACTGCAAAAGTGCCGAGCAACACAACCGGCACGGCCAGGGTTGGGATCAGCGTGGCGCGGAAGTTCTGCAAGAATAGGTACATCACGCAGAACACCAGGACTATGGCTTCCATCAGGGTGAAAATCACCTCTTTGATCGAGCCGGCGATCACTGGAGTTGTGTCGTTGGGATAAACGATTTCAAGGCCTTTCGGGAAGAATGGCTTGAGGTCTTCGAGGGTGCTGCGAATGGCTGCCGAGGTCTCTAGTGCGTTGGCGTCAGTGGCCAGCCTGATGGCCATGCCAGCGGCTTGTTTACCGTTATATTCTGCCGAGGTGCTGTAGTTTTCCCCGCCTAACTCAACCTTGGCGATATCGCCGAGGCGAACCTGTGAGCCGTCAGCGTTGACCTTGATCAGGATGTCTTCGAATTGCTCCGGGGTTTGCAATCGGGTTTTGCCGATGATGGTTGCATTCAGCTGCTGGCCATTTTGGGCCGGTAATTGACCGAACTGGCCCGATGAAATTTGCACGTTCTGCGCTTGAATGGCGGTTTTGACATCCACCGGCGTCAGTTGGTAGTTATTCAGCTTTTCCGGGTTGAGCCAGATACGCATGGCGTACTGCGCACCAAAGATCTGGAAGTCGCCTACACCTTTGGCCCGCAGTAGCGGATCCTGGATATTGGAGACAATGTAGTCGGCGAGATCGTCGCGATCCATGCTGCCATCTGTCGAGACCACGCCGACAATCATCAGGAAGTTACGCACAGCCTTGGTGACACGAATGCCTTGCTGCTGCACCTCTTGTGGCAGTAGCGGCGTTGCCAGTTGCAGCTTGTTCTGCACTTGCACCTGGGCGGTATCGGCATCGGTGCCCTGATCGAAGGTTACTGTGATGGTCATGGTGCCATCTGAGTTACTTTCCGAGGAGATGTAGCGCAGGTTGTCGAGGCCGTTGAGTTGCTGCTCGATCACCTGGGCGACAGTATCCTGGACGGTTTGCGCAGACGCACCGGGGTAGTTGACTCTGATGCCGATGGCCGGTGCTGCGATGCTGGGGTACTGGTTGATCGGCAGATTGAGGATGGCCAGGCTGCCGACCAGCATGATCATCAGCGCAATGACCCAGGCAAAGATCGGCCGGTCGATAAAAAAACGAGACATGCGTGCCGCTCCTTATTGAGGGTCAGCGGCAGGTGCCGGAATGGTGGCGGGGTCGACTTCGGTCTCAACCTCGGCTTGCGGTTCAGCTTCAGATTCGGCTTTGATGTTCTGCGCAGGTACTGGCTTGACGCTGTCGCCAGGCAGCACATATTGCAGCCCTTCGGTGATCAAGCGGTCGCCATCCTTGAGTCCAGCGGTGACCAGCCAGTTGCTGCCGGAAGTGCTGTGAGTCGTGATTGGGCGCAGCCCCACTTTGTTATTGGCATCCACCAGCATGGCAACAGGTTCGCCCTTGTGGTCGCGGGTAATGCCTTGCTGCGGTGCGAGAATGGCCTGTTTACGCACGCCGCTGATCAACTTGGTGTGCACGAACATTCCGGGCAGCAGGATGTGGTCGGGGTTAGGGAATACGGCGCGCAGTGTGACCGAGCCGGTTGTTTCATCAACTGAAACCTCGGAAAACTGCAGCGTGCCGGTGTGCTGATATTCACTGCCGTCCGGAAGAATCAGCCGGGCTTTCGCCTGGTTCTTGCCAGCCTTGTCGAGCTCTCCCGCGGCGATGGCCGAGCGCAGTGCCAGTTGGTCTTTGACCGACTGGGTAACGTCGACATAAATAGGATCGTATTGCTTGATGGTGGCCAGGGCAGTGCTCTGGCCATTGGTCACCAGCGCGCCTTCGGTAATGGCCGAGCGCCCGATGCGGCCGCTGATGGGAGCTGTGATCTTGCTATAGCGCAGGTTGATTCGGGCTTGGTCTGCGGCGGCTTCCGCTTCGAGGCTTGCAGCGCGGGCGGCTTCGTAATCCTGTTGACTCACCGCCTGGCTGGCGACCAGTAACTGATAACGCTTGGCTTTGGCCCTGGCTGAAGCCAGCGTCGCCTCGGCGCTCTTCAGCGTTGCTTGATACGTGGCCGGGTCGATCTGGTAGAGCAACTGGCCTGCTTTGACATCATGGCCTTCTTCGAACAGGCGCTTGAGGATGATGCCATCAACCTGAGGACGAACCTCGGCGATCCGTAATGCCGTGGTGCGGCCCGGCAACTCGACCGTTTGCTCGAAACGTTTGGCCTTGAGGGTGACTATGCCAACCTGTTGTGGCTTTTTCTCTGTCGGAGCGCTGGTTTCGTTGCAGCCAGTTAACACAAGACTCAATGCAACCATCGAGCTAATCAGTATGGATTTAAAGAAGCCTTGCATGCCCTGCTCTCCATTACGACCTGCTGGTAGTCAGCGCTGCTGTATCCAGCGGGCGGGTCCAGCTTATATGGCGATATAGTTGATAGGGTCAACATTCTCGCGATAAGGTTGACAGAGTCAACATTGTTTACAGAATCCTTACTTCCGAGTGTTTCCGCCGTGACCAACCAAGCGTTATCCCGCACTTTGCGTCGTCTGATCATGGGTATGAAGCACCGTGTTCTACGCGATATGCGTGAAGCTAATCTTGCGCTTAATCCGCCTGATGTCTTGTTGCTGGAACAGTTGGCGGAGCAGCCGGGCCTGAACCCGCTCGCGCTGACAAAACTCAATGGCTGCGACAAAGCCTTGATTACGCGCCGGGTGCGTACCCTTGAAGGGCGCGGCTGGATAAAGCGCGAGCCAGACCCGCAAGATCAACGCAGCGTGCAGTTGAGCGTTACCGAACAAGGCGCGCAGGTGAAGGATCTGGCTCTGACAATTTTTTATGAAGCTGAAACGGCTGCATTCGCCCCCCTTAGTGATGCAGAACGCGAGACTCTGCTGGCGCTGCTGAACAAGTGCGTGCCAGCTGATTAAGCCAGCTGTGCTTGCCCAAAAAAAAGCGGACCGAAGTCCGCTTTTTTAATGGTGAGCTTGATACGGCTTATTTAAGCCATTCAGCGACGCGTTCAGGGTTGTCGGCAATCCACTTTTTGGCTGCGTCTTTAGGGTCAGCGCCTTCACGGATAGCCAGCATGACCGAACCCACTTCTTCGCCACTCCAGGAGATTTTCTTCAGGAAGGCTGCGGCATCCGGTGCTTTAGTTGCCAGTGCTGGGTTGGCTACTGTGTCTACGTGCTCGTCATCGCCGAAGACTTTTTTCGGGTCATCAAGAAAGCGCAGTTTCCATTTGGCGAACATCCAGTGTGGAATCCAGCCGGTTACAACGATTGCCTTCTTGTCTTTCTCGGCGCGCGCCAGGGCAGTGGCCATGCCTGGGCCAGAGCTTGGCATCAGCTTGATGTCGAGGTTGTACTGCTTGATAGCGTCTTCGGTGCGGCGCATAACGCCTGCACCTGCATCGATACCGGTAATCTTGCCGTCGATGTCTTTGCTGTACTGGTTCAGGTCTTCGATGCTTTTAGCTGCGAAGTAGTCGGGCACGATCAGGCCGATTTTAGCGCCTTGATAGTTGGTGCCCAGGACTTCAACCTTGTCTTTGAAACGCTTGAAGTATTCACCATGGGTGGTCGGCAGCCAGGCTGAAAGGGTGACATCAAGGTCACCACGGGCCACGCCTTGCCACATGATTGCAGGTTCTACCGCTTGCAGCTTGACGCTGTAGCCGAGTTTGCTTTCGAGTACTTCAGCCGCGACATTGCTGACCGCGACGCTGTCGTCCCAGCCGTTTACGAAACCGATTTTCAGCTCTGGCTTGTCAGCCGCCATTGCCGATGACATGCCAAGTGCCAAGGCTGCGACGCCGAGGCCTTGCAGGCACAGTGATTTGATTCTACGCATAGGGTTTTGCTCCGTCAGTGTGAGTGGCAGTTGTTATAGGTTTACTGGCTCGTTCTGATTGCGGGCCTTGTGGCAGCCGACGACATGCTGGCTACACCCTCTTGGACCACAGGGACACTCATTGCGAAATGAGTCGTCCAGCAAGCTGGCAAACAGGGTTTGCCTGGCTTTATCAAACCTTCGCGCCAATATTTATTGGCGCGAACGTGTTGATCCTGATCGGCAATTTTACAGGCCGACGAATTTCTTGACGGCAGCAACACCGTCTTCACCGTCAACGGTGGTTACACCGGCAAGCCACTTGTCGAGTGCTTCGGGGTGCGCCTTGATCCACTCTTTGGCCACGGTGGTCGGGTTCTGCTTGTCGAGCACTTTTTCCATCAACTGGCTTTCGATTTCGACAGTGAACTGCAGGTTGTTGAGCAGCTTGCCAACGTTAGGGCATTGCTCTTCGTAGCCTGGCGAAACCACGGTATAGACCTTGGCTGCGCCGTAATCCGGGCCAAATACATCGTCGCCGCCGGAGAGGTAAGTCAGGTCAAACTGAGTGTTCATCGGGTGCGGTGCCCAACCCAGGAAAACCACTGGCTCTTTCTTCTTCACAGCGCGCTGAACCTGGACCAGCATACCGGCTTCGCTGGACTCAACCATACGGAAGTCGCCGAGGTCGAACTGGTTACCTTTGATCATCTTCTCGATCAGCAGGTTGCCGTCATTACCGGGTTCGATACCGTAGATCTTGCCGCCGAGCTGATCTTTGAACTTGGCGATGTCCTGGAAGCTCTTGAGGCCAGCTTCTGCTGCGTAGGTTGGTACCGCCAGCGTGTACTTGGCACCTTCGAGGTTGGCTTTGGGCAGAACCTTGACCCCGCCGTCCTTGAGGAAAGGTTCAATGACCGCATCCATCGAAGGTGCCCAGTAGCCAAGGAAGACATCGATTTGTTTCTTTTTCACGCCAGTGAACGCGATAGGCACTGAAGCGAGGATTTTGCGCGGCTGATAGCCCAAGCCTTCAGTCAGGGTCATGGCCACGCCGGTGGTGGCTGAGATATCGGCCCAGCCAATCTCGGCAAACTTGACCTGTTTACAGCTCGCCGGCTCTGCCGCCCATGCGCCTTGCATCATTGCGCAAGCCAGCAGGCCAACTCCTGCAAGTGTCTTGATCGTGTTCATCGGCAACTCCCTAGTCTTTTAGAATGTAAGGCTTATTTATTGGCGTTGTAGTTTTGCGCTCAACCAAGTGACAACGCTGCTACGACTATTCTCTTGCTTAGGTGTGCCGAAGCTTTCAGTAATGCGGTCAAGGATGATTGCCAGCAACACCACGGCCATGCCGCTTTCAAAGCCTAGACCGATATCCAGACGTTGGATGCTCGCCAGCACGTCGTTACCCAAGCCGCCCGCGCCGACCATCGAGGCAATAATCACCATCGACAGGGCCATCATGATGGTCTGGTTAACGCCCGCCATGATCGACGGCATCGCATTTGGCAGCTGTACCTTGAACAATAATTGGCGACCGTTACAGCCAAACGACTGGCCGGCTTCGACGATTTCCTTGTTCACCTGACGAATACCCAGGCTGGTCAAGCGTACTGCTGGCGGCATCGCGAAGATCACCGTTGCGATGATGCCGGGTACGCGGCCGAGGCCGAAGAGCATGGCCGCCGGAATCAGGTAAACGAAGGCTGGCATGGTCTGCATGAAATCGAGGATGGGGCGGATAATCATCGCCACGCGCTCGCTTTTCGCTGCCCAGATGCCCAGCGGAATACCAAGAATCAAACTGATAAGCGTTGCCGAGAAGGTCAGGCCCAGGGTGACCACCGTCTGCTCCCAGAAGCCGGTCATTACGATCAGCACGAAAGAGATGGCGGTGAAGATTGCGAAGCGTAAGCCGATGCGCCAAATGCCCAGGGCAACAAAAATAGCGATCAACAGCCAGGCTGGCGGGAACATCAAGATGGCTTCAATGGCTTCGGAGAAACCACTGACAACCTGGCCAATGCTGTCGAATGCGCCGCTGTAGTTGTCCAGCAAATGCTGAACAACATCATTTACCCAGCTGCCAAGGTCGAGTTTTTTATCGCTCATAATTAGTCTCCCTGCATGCGGGTCAGCAGACGACCCTTGCTGATTGCACCGCTGTAGCGACCATTTTCATCTTTGACCGGAATCGGGCCTTCGTTATCAACCAGGCGCTCAATCACTTCGTTAAGCGGCATGTCTTCAGGGGCGCACTCAATCTTCTTGAGGACATCAGCATCCAGAGCATGTGGCTGGCCGTCTTCGACCAGCAGGGCGATTTTTTCGAGGCTGATAGAACCTTGGAAAACGTTGTCCTGGTCGACGATGAATGCGTAATGCTTGTCCATGTCTTGCAGCTTTTGGCACACCATCTGCGCGTCAGGTGCGCTGCCGTTGTGGACGAACAGCGGCACGCTGTCGGCCTTGAGTTGGCCAGCGGTCAGGTAGCGGTTGGTGTCCACGGTGTCGAAGAAGTTACGCACATAGTCATTGGCCGGGTTGTCGACCAACTCTTGCGGGGTGCCGACCTGAATCAGCTTGCCGCCTTCCATGATGCCGATGCGGTTACCGATGCGCATGGCTTCTTCAATATCGTGGGATACGAAGATGATGGTGCGGCGATGGGTCTTTTGCAGCTCTAGCAGCACGTCTTGCATTTCACGGCGCTTGAGCGGATCGAGTGCGGAGAAGGCCTCATCCATGATGATCATCGACGGGTCGACGGCCAGTGCGCGGGCCAGGCCAACACGTTGTTGCATGCCGCCGGATAATTCATGGGGATGCTTATGGGCAAAGGTGTCGAGACCCACCTGGGTGAGCACTTTCATTGCCCGTTCTTCGCGCTCTTTGCGGCTGATGCCAGCCACTTCAAGGCCGAAGGCTGCGTTGTCCAGCACGGTGCGAGAGGGCATCAACGCGAAGGACTGAAAGACCATGCTCATGTCACGACGACGCAGGTCAATCAATTGCGACTTAGGCAGCTTTGCAACGTTCTGCCCATCGATGAAAACATCACCTGCGCTGGGTTCAACCAGGCGGTTTATCAGTCGAATCAGGGTGGATTTACCCGAGCCGGACAGGCCCATCAGTACAAAAATCTCACCTTCCTCGACGCTAAAGGATACGTCGCTGACCCCGATTACAGAGCCCTTTTCCGCAAGGATTTTATCTTTGCTCCAACCTTCTTTAAGCAGGTCGATTGCTTCTTGTTCATTTTGGCCAAAAACCTTGTACAGGTTCTTTACGACGATTTTTCCAGACTGCATGGGATTTGTTCCCCTTCAGAAGACATCCAGATCAGTTACGCGGAACCCTGCAAAGCAGGGTGATGCCGACTGTTCGTGTCTGTGTGGGTTTACGTGGTTCCAGGATATGGTTGGCCAATTGCTGCGCTGCGCTTGAGGTTTTATCGGACGCCACCACAGATTCGCTCCATGTGCCGTTAAGGCGGTGGACGATTCAGTGTAGTGATTGTGATAAACCTTCGTTGTGCCGTGCTGCAAACTGCTTTCCAAACCCTCTGGCAGTGTTTTGAAGCCCAATCCTTTGGGTGAACACATCTCAACCTGAGATGCGCGTACATCCGAATTTTCTTGTTGGGCTGGCGCCCGCTCGGTGGTTGGCCAGCACGTTTTTATTACTTCGGTCCAAGGCAGTTTGCCTCGGTCTGTTTGCTCGGTTTCAAGCAACAGCGACGAAATCGGCTGACTCAACGATATAGGCTTCTAGTGGCGACAATTGTCGATTAGCGACCCTGACGTGTTGGGCGGCGACATTGCGCATACCTATTAAAACCATAACAGACTTTTTAGTCTCAAGGCCAAGGCTGGAAGCCGCGCCGTACGTGGTTTTCAGCATTTGAGTCGGACGCAGCCGCCGTAGGCCGGGGCCTGTGGCGTAAATAAAAAAAACTGAAAAAAATCTGTTTTTTTGCGAATTTTCACACCTGAGTGTAGTTTTTATTGCACATTTTTACCGCTGCTGCGAGGCGTATTTAGTCGGTCATTTGTTGTTTTTTTCGCTCTTATCCAGGTTTTTTGTGCATGGATTTTGTTAGATATTTCATTGATTTGGGCAGCTTGATAAACATCATTTCAGACCTTGGAGATGCCTCAGGAACCAAACTGCCAATGTTGTTGAAAAACACCGCATTCGATTGTTGATCGCTATTGGGTATCGAGCCAGCAAAGCAGTGCTGGCGATTGGGCATTGACGGATTTGGATATGAGTAAGTCGGTGTCAGGCGTCTGTTGTGCGCTGAAAACTTGATGATGGCCGCCAAACAACAATTCCCTTGAGGAAACTGTCGTGGCTATCAGTGTATTTGACCTGTTCAAGATTGGTATCGGTCCTTCCAGCTCGCATACGGTTGGCCCCATGCGTGCGGCTGCCTTGTTTTTAGGCGCACTGCAGGAGCGCCATCTGCTGGCGCGAATCGAGCGCATAGAAGTACGCCTTTATGGTTCGCTTGCCGCAACCGGCGTTGGCCATGGCAGTGACAATGCGGTGCTGATCGGGTTGATGGGTGAGCAGCCTGACAGCGTTGACCCGCGTCAGGTGCTGCCACGAATCGAGGTGCTGAAGAACGATCAGTTGCTGCAACTGGGCGGCGGTCCGCTGATCCGTTTTGATTGGCAGTGCGACATGTTGTTGCTCGACGAGAACCTGCCTTACCACCCCAATGCACTGACCCTGATTGCCTTTGGAGCCGAACAACTGGAGTTGCATCGCAACACCTACTATTCAGTCGGGGGCGGCTTTGTGGTTGATGAGGAGCAAGCGGCGACCGGCAAGCTGGACCAGGACGACACCTTGCTGCCTTATGATTTCTCCAGCGCTGCCCAGTTGCTGCAGTTGTGCCAGCAGCACAACTTGCGGGTCAGCGAATTGATGATGGCAAACGAACAAGCCTGGCGCACCAAGGCTCAGATTCGCAGCGGCTTGCTGACGCTGTGGCAGGCCATGCGTGATTGTGTGGAGCAAGGCTTGCGCCATGAAGGTGTGTTGCCTGGTGGCCTGCACGTCCAGCGGCGCGCCGCCAAGTTGCATCGCAGCCTGCAAGAGCTGGGCAAACCGAATGTGATTGGTTCAACGTTGTCGGCAATGGAGTGGGTCAACCTCTTCGCCTTGGCGGTCAACGAGGAAAACGCCGCGGGGGGACGCATGGTCACCGCACCAACCAATGGTGCTGCGGGCATTATTCCAGCCGTTTTGCATTACTACATGAAGTTCAACCCCGACGCGTGCGAAGACGACGTGGTCGATTACCTGCTCAGTGCTGCCGCCATCGGCATCCTGTGCAAAAAGAATGCATCTATCTCGGGCGCCGAAGTGGGTTGCCAGGGCGAAGTAGGCTCAGCCTGCGCCATGGCTGCGGCCGGGCTGGCTGAAATTCTTGGTGCGACCCCGGAACAGCTCGAAAACGCAGCCGAAATTGGTTTGGAACATAACCTTGGCCTGACTTGCGACCCGGTTGGCGGATTGGTGCAAGTGCCCTGTATCGAGCGCAATGCAATTGCGGCAGTCAAGGCCATCAACGCAGCACAAATGGCGCTGCGCGGTGATGGCAAACACTTTATTTCTCTGGATCGAGTGATCCGCACCATGCGAGATACTGGGGCTGATATGCAGGATAAATACAAAGAGACCTCACGCGGTGGTTTAGCCGTGAGTGCCATCGAGTGTTGATAGTTTGAGCATTAGCGGCACAGGAAATAACTCAATGCCCTCTTTAGGTGCGCCAACAACAGCGTGCAATGATTGGCACTCCAGGCAAGCTCGATCGGGACGCTTACCGCTCGTCTGTTACTGCGCTGCTTGGAAATTGAGGCCTGGTTACAAACGGTCGTTTGAATGGTGCTACCGAAATGCTCAAACCCTTATGGTAGCTGGCTTACAGGTCGTTTTTCGGATCGTTTTGTCGCGACTGCGCATGCCGATTTTATGCGGCTTGCAGCGACCTGCAATTTATTATTGAACGGCCAGTCAATTTAGGCATGGCCTTTGCGTTGCGATTAGGGCCAGTCTGGGGCTGCAGTAGGCCAGACGTTGCGTGTTTGATCACGATGCACGGTGTCGATGTTGCGTTAGAAACAATGACTGAACTGTTCCTGACCCGTCTGAGCGTTGCGCTGGAAATCGTAGATCTATTCCAAGAAAGGGCTGATAAAGCTCAACTACGTGCTTGTGTGAGGGTTTGCTTAATGTCGCAGTCCACCGCCGGGGGCCAGCCTCCGAACCCGTTACCTCAGACCATCGGCTTTTTGCTTCTGGATAACTTCACTCTGATTTCTCTGGCCTCGGCAATTGAGCCGCTGCGCATGGCCAATCAGCTTTCTGGCAAAGAGTTGTATCGGTGGTACACCATAACGCTCACGGGGGCGACGGTTTCGGCCAGTGATGGACTGAACATCAGTCCGGATGCTTCGCTTTCCAGCGTGCCCAAACTGGACTCGGTGATTGTCTGCGGCGGCGTTGATATTCAGCGCAGCGTCACGCGCGAGCATTTGCAGTGGCTGCAGCAACAGGCGCGTCATGGGCGTCACATAGGCGCTGTCTGCACCGGTAGTTGGGCCTTGGCCAAAGCCGGTCTGCTCGATGGCTACGATTGCAGCGTGCATTGGGAGTGCCTGGCCTCCATGCAGGAAGCTTTCCCCCGTGCGGCGATTACCACACGCCTGTTTTCGATTGACCGTAACCGCAACACCTCGTCTGGCGGCACCGCACCGATGGATATGATGTTGCACAAGATCGGTCGCGAGCATGGCCGTGAATTAGCGGCGGCCATTTCCGAAATGTTTATCTACGAGCGTATTCGTAACGAGCAGGATCACCAGCGGGTTCCGCTTAAGCACATGCTCGGTACCAACCAGCCAAAGCTGCAGGAAATCGTGGCCTTGATGGAGGCAAACCTGGAAGAGCCCATCGATCTCGACGAGCTGGCTTGTTATGTCGATGTGTCGCGGCGTCAACTGGAGCGGTTGTTCCAGAAGTACCTGCATTGTTCACCGTCGCGCTATTACCTGAAGCTGCGTCTGATTCGTGCGCGCCAGTTGCTCAAGCAAACCTCGATGTCGATTATCGAAGTGGCTTCGGTGTGTGGCTTTGTTTCGACACCGCATTTTTCCAAGTGCTATCGCGAGTATTTCGGTATTCCGCCGCGTGACGAGCGTGCGGGTAATAGTCTGTCGAAGATTGTCTCGCTGGTGCCTGTGACCGAAGACCTGATGCGGCCTTCGTCTTCCAGCGCCATGGCTGCATTGACTCGCGCACAAGGTGAGTCAACCTTTGCCAGTGTGCGCCTTTAGGGCTTGAGTGTAGGGCGGGCAACGCGAAGCTTGTCCGCCGTGGGGGATCGGAACATCAACAACCACGGATGGCGACGAAAGGTGTCTTGTTCCTTAGGCGTAAAAACCGGTTTATTTCGGTTTAGGCACCAACGCCGGCAATAGCGTGCGTGAAACAGCTTCACGCACCGCCGGTAATAGTGTCGCGCTGCCGCCGAGCAACTCTTCAACCACACGGCGTAACGCCACTGCCCGGTCAGGGCTCAAACCACTTACGGCTTGTGCGCAGGCTTGCTCGGCGCTTGCGCCTGATGGGATCGCCAAGCCAATTGCATTGAGGCGTTCGCGCAGGTCTTCCTGGTCGATCAGGTCAGCGTGCATCATGATTAATCTCCTGTGCTGGCGGCTTAACGCAGCACGCCTTCATCCAGTAATAACTTGAAGATAGCCTCGGCGGCCTCGGTTGGCGAGCAGTCTTTAAGCACCTGGCCGCCACCGCCTGATGCCTTGGCCGTGGCGGCTTTCATCCGTTCGGCGCCAGTTTTGGCCTTGATGACTTTGAGTCGTTTAGGTCGCGGCCGCGCAGGCTGTAATTGACCCTCTTTAAACAACTGATCCGGGCAGACATTGGCGGCTTTTACTGTCAGCTCGCCACGCCGTGCGGGGCCGAAAGCACTTTGCCTGGCAAGCGGCGCGGCGTTGTCGACGCTGGCGATAAAGGGCATCTGGACCTGAAGGCGTCGGCGTTGGCCGCGAGGCAGTGCTTGTAATACATGGGCAACGCCCTGGTCGATGTGCTCAACCTCGGCCAGCCCCACCACAATTGGCCAACCGAGCTGCTCGGCCAGCAGATAGGGAAGCATGCCCGAGCCCTCGCCGGTTTCAGCTTGGCTGCCGGTCAGAATGAGTTGGGCATCGCTGTCGAGTAAGTAATCGCTGAGCGCATGGAGTACATCGGCTTGCGGCGGCTGCTCAAGTACATGAAGTTGTTGGATGCCCATGCCCAAGTAGCTTCGCAAGGCTTCTTGTTGCGCGTCGCCAGCATGCACCACTTGCATGGCCTCGCCGGCGAGGCGCAAGCCAAGTTCGACTGCGCGGGCATCTTGTTCAGCGCGCCGGGGCCTGCCGGAGGTCGGATGGGCGCCGATTGAAACCAGCGCCACAACATTGAGCGCTGGTGCGTCTAGGGAGCTAGGCTGCATCGCGAATGCCTCCTTGGCGATGGGCTTCAATGCGGGCAATCAGTGCTTGAAGGATTGCCGCTGAGTCGCCAATGACCGATAAATCAGCGCGTTTAACCATATCGCAGTTGGCGTCCATGTTCACCGCGACCACCTTGTCGCAAGCGCCAATTCCTTGCAGGTGCTGGATGGCGCCTGAAATCCCAACGGCCAGATAGACCCGCGCCGTGACCCAGGTTCCGGTCGCGCCTACTTGCCGATTGCGCGGCATAAAACCGTCATCGACGGCCACCCGTGATGCACCTTCGGTGGCGCCCAGGGTTTCTGCCGCCTGGTGAAAGAGTGACCAGTCTTTAACGCCGTTACCGCCAGACAAGATGAACTCAGCCTCAGCCATTGGAATCAATGCTGGATCAACAGCCACCGCGCCAAGGTCCTTGATGCGTGAGCGACTTGGGTTGATCGCGTCTTGTAGCTGCATGGGTTGCGCCTGATGACGGGTTTCACTGATCGGTTCTGCGCATTCTGCCGAGGCCAGAATCAAGCGCGGTGCCGGGCGTTGCAGGTCCTCCCGACCAGCCCCGGCGCGACCGATGCTTTGCTCATTGGCTACTTGCCAAACACGGGTTGCCGGACGCTCTGACAATCTTGCGGCCAGCCTGCGGCCTAGCTCACCGCCGCCATTGCGGCTGTCAGGCAGTAGCCAGTGGCGCGGTGCAAGCTGGTTTTCAACCCGCGACAATGCCTGCACGCGCTGTTCTGGTGAATAGCCATCAAACACCGCGTCAGTGAAGTGCACAATACGGTCGACGCCTGCGGTGTCGAACCCGCTCTCCTTGTGTTCGGCGAAGACAATCGCAACCACGGCGCCTTCTGTGCCCGCCAGCTTATGGGCAAGGCCCAGCAGGTCCTTGTCGTGGCTGCTCAGGCGACCGCCGACCATGTCCGGCACCACGCAGATATAGAATGCCGGTTGCTCGACAATATGCAGCGGCAACTGCACCACGCTTGGTGCGCTGCTGCGTTTGCCGCTGCTGGTTTGCTGCGCGCCCGAGCGGTCGATGCGCTTGATTCCATTAGGGCCAATGAAGCCAACGGCATGGGGATTTTTGCGGGTTACGCCAGCCGCGCTGAGCCAACTGGCGACGCTAGTTTGCAGGCTGCTGTGCAGTGGGTGCAGGCGATTGCGCGCTATCCACTCGGCACGCGGGTCGCGGCGAATAATGTCACTCATACGGCCTCCACTGCTTCGCGTTGGGCAGGGCGAGTGGCTGTTGTTTCGATTAATACTTCGGCAACCAGCTCGGCGATATCTTTGACTTGCGGGCGAGGTTCAACCACCCCTTCAAGCATGGCGGTGCATTGCGGGCAGCCTACCGCGACGATTTCAGCGCCGGTTTCCTTGATATCGACCATGCGCATGTCTGGAATCCGCTGTTTGCCCGGAATATCAGTGATCGGTGCACCGCCTCCACCACCGCAGCAGCGTGAACGGAAGCCCGAGCGTTGCATCTCCTTGACCTCGATACCAATCGCTTTAAGCACGCTGCGCGGCGCCTCGTATTCACCGTTGTAGCGCCCGAGGTAGCAAGGGTCGTGATAGGTCACCGAGGCGCCCTTGTGTTGGCCCAGCTTGAGCTTTGCGCTGCTGATCAGTTGCTCGATATAAGTGCTGTGATGCAGCACGTTGTAATCACCCCCAAAGGCGCCGTATTCGTTTTTCAGCACATGAAAGCTGTGCGGGTCCGCGCTGACGATGGTGTTGAAACGGTATTGCGCCAAGGTGCTGATATTGCGTTTGGCCAGTTGTTGGAAAGTCGCTTCATCACCCAGGCGACGCGCCACATCGCCGCTGTCGCGTTCTTCCAGCCCGAGTACGGCGAAGTCGACATTGGCGGCTTTAAGCACTTTGACCAGTGCACGCAAGGTGCGTTGATTGCGCATGTCGAAGGCGCCGTCACCGACCCAGAACAACACATCGGCCTGCTGCTTGTCGCGCATCAAGGGTAAGTCCAGGTCTGCCGCCCAGTTCAAGCGTCCACCGGGTGCGAAGCCGCCGGGATTGTCGGTGGCAATCAGGTTTTCCAAAACTTCCGCGCCTTTATTGGGCGTGGCGCCTCTTTCCAGGGTCAGGTGGCGGCGCATATCGACGATGGCATCGACGTGCTCGATCATCATCGGGCATTCTTCAACGCAGGCGCGACAGGTAGTGCAAGACCACAGCGTTTCGGCATCAACCAGCGCCTTGCCGTCCAGCGAGACAATGGGCAAGTGCGGGCCACCGCTGTGTTCACCGATGTTCTTGCCCGGATAGGGCGAGCCGGCAAACTTGGCGTCAGTGCCACCGGCTAGGCCAACGACCATGTCTTGAATGAGTTTTTTCGGATTCAGCGGCTGGCCAGCGGCAAAGGCCGGGCATGCGGCTTCACATTTACCGCATTGCACGCAGGCATCAAAACCGAGTAACTGGTTCCAGGTGAAATCGCTGGGTTTCTCAACACCAAGGGGCGCTTGCGGGTCATCCAGATCAAGCGCTTTCAGGCCAGTGGAACGGCCACCGCCAAAACGTTCGGCGCGCCGGTGCCAAGCCAGATGCAGCGCACCGGCAAAGGCGTGCTTCATCGGCCCGCCCCAGGTCATGCCGAAGAACAATTCGCTGACGCCCCAGGCAATACCTACCAGCAATACGACAGCCAGCAGCCAGCCGCCAAAACCAGCAGGCAGAATCCCGGCCACCGGCAACGTGGCAATAAACAGGCTGGCGGAAAACACCAGCAGGCTTTTCGGCAGACGCATCCACGGCCCTTTTGACAGCCGCGCCGGTGGGTTGAGGCGGCGCTTGGCGACGAACACTGCACCGATAAACATCAACGCAGTCGCAGTCAAAAGGGTGAAGCCCAAAATCCGGTTATGCAGGCCAAAGCCATGCACCAGAATTGCTAGCACAGCGGCCAGCACGAAGCCGCCAGCCGTTGCGACGTGGGTGTTGGCGATATATTTATCGCGCGCCACAACGTGGTGCAGATCAACCATATAGCGGCGCGGCATGGCCAGCAGCCCGCCAAGCCAGTCAACCTGCGCAGCTCTGCCGCGGCGCCACATGGCAAAGCGTTTCAGCGCACCGATCACGGCCAGCGCCAGTGCGGCAAATAGCAGAATCGGCAAAACGGTATGCAACATCATCGGGTCTCCTTGGCGGGACCGCAAAACCTGAAGTGAGACGGCCAAGCGCCAACTCACCAGCTTGTATTCTTCAGCAAAGGCTTGCTGCCTTTGCTCTTAGCCATCAGCCATTCACGTGAGTGCGCTGAGCAAGGTGAACAACGCCGCGCAGCGCTCCCAGGGGCCGATCAAAAGTCTTTACACAGCCTAAGGGCGTCGTAGATGGCTGCATGGGTATTACGCTGGGCTACGCAGTCGCCGATACGAAACAGCAAGTAGCCATCGCCGCTCTCGCTCAGGCAAGGCTGCGGTTGAATGGCGAATAGTGCTTCGACGTCGATCTGGCCTTTGTTGCGCGAGCCGTCCTTGAGTGCGTAGTACAGGCGCTCGTCGGGGCGCACGCCGTTCTCGACAACCACTTGGTCGATCACTCGCTCTTCATGGGCGCCGGTGTATTCGTTCTCCAGCACCGCGACCAGCTTGTCACCTTCGCGATAGACCTTTTCCAGCATCAGGTCGCCGGTCATGATCACTTCCTTGGGGTACATGCTGCGGTAGTAAGTAGGGAACGATGTGCCACCAATGGCGACGCCGGGCTTGATATCGTCGGTGACGATTTCGACCTGCGCGCCTTTGTCAGCGAGGAAATCAGCCACTGACATTCCGGTGAATTCGCAAATGGTGTCGTAGACCAACACGTTCTTACCAGGCGCGACCTTGCCATCGAGAATGTCCCAACTGCTGACGATCAAGCCTTCTTCCGCGCCCCATTGCGGGTTTTGCTCGATAAAGGGGTGACCGCCGTTGGCCAGCACCACAATGTCTGGGCGTAAGTCGAGAATCGTTGCTTCATCGGCGCCTGTTCCGAGGCGCAGGTCTACATTCAATCGTGCCAGTTCGAGCTGGAACCAACGGGTGATACCAGCAATCTGGTCACGCTGCGGGGCTTTGGATGCCGTGGTGATTTGCCCGCCGAGTTGGTCTTTCTTCTCGAACAGGGTCACATCATGGCCGCGCTCTGCCGCGACGCGCGCGGCTTCCATCCCGGCTGGGCCACCGCCGACCACCACCACTTTGCGTTTGACCCCGCTGGTTTTCTCGATGATATGCGGCACGCCCATGTATTCACGGGAGGTGGCGGCGTTTTGAATGCACAGCACATCCAGGCCTTGATACTGGCGGTCAATGCAGTAGTTGGCGCCGACACACTGCTTGATCTGGTCAACCTGGCCCATCTTGATCTTGGCGATCAGGTGCGGGTCAGCGATGTGCGCGCGGGTCATGCCGACCATGTCGACATAGCCGCCTTCAAGAATACGCGTGGCCTGGTTGGGATCCTTGATGTTCTGTGCGTGAAGCACCGGAACCTTGACCACTTCCTTGATGCCCGCTGCCAGATGCAAGAAGGGCTCTGGCGGGTAGCTCATGTTGGGAATCACGTTGGCCAGGGTGTTGTGCGTGTCGCAGCCCGAGCCGACCACGCCGATAAAGTCGAGCATGCCGGTGTCGTCGTAATACTTGGCGATTTGCTTCATGTCTTCGTGGGTGAGACCGTCCGGGTGAAATTCGTCACCGCACAAACGGATGCCCACGCAAAAGTCATCGCCGACTTCCGCACGCACCGCTTTAAGCACTTCCAGGCCAAAGCGCATGCGCTTCTCAAAAGTGCCGCCCCATTCGTCTTCACGCTTGTTGACCCGTGGCGACCAGAATTGGTCGATCATGTGCTGGTGCACCGCTGACAATTCGACGCCATCGAGCCCGCCTGCCTTGGCGCGGCGTGCAGCCTGGGCGTAGTTGCCGATCACCCGCCAGATTTCCTCGGGTTCAATTGTCTTGCAGGTGGCGCGGTGAACCGGCTCGCGGATGCCCGATGGCGACATCAGCGTTGGCCAATGGTAGCCGTCCCAGCGCGAGCGACGGCCCATGTGGGTAATCTGGATCATGATCTTGGCGCCGTGCTTGTGCATGGCGTCGGCCAGATTCTGGAAGTGCGGGATGATGCGATCGGTCGACAGGTTGACCGAACTCCACCACTGTTGCGGGCTGTCGATGGCAACGACCGATGATCCACCGCAAATCGCCAGGCCGATACCGCCCTTGGCCTTTTCCTCGTAATACTTGACGTAACGCTCGGTCGTCATGCCGCCGTCGGTGGCGTACACCTCGGCGTGCGCGGTGCTGATTACACGGTTGCGGACAGTCAGTTTGCCGATCTGGATCGGCTGGAACATTGCCTCGAAAGCCATTTCTTACTCCTCAACAGGTGGCGCTTTAAAACGGCTGGGTCAAACAGGTTTAACAATAAAAAGGCCGTGTTCGTGGCCTTCTTCGGATGCGCCGAATTCTTGTTCGGCAACAGTCCGTAGCGGGCTGCCGCTGGCTTCGAGGATCTGGTCCATGGCCCCGGCAAACCAGCCAGTGAACATGTAGTCGACCTTGCGCCCGCACTTGCCATATACATAAACAAATGCCGAATGTTCGAGACGCACCTCGGCGCTGCCTTTCTCAAGATTGATGTGCTCGATCTTGAACAAGCCCCAGCCGCGCTGCGAGAGACGCTTCATGTAGTGCTCGAATACAGCTACGCCTTTCAGGCCGTGACATTCAGCTTCTTTCTCGCACCAGTGCCAGGCAGATTTATAGCCGGCTTTGTAGAGGATTTCGGCATAGGCATCTGCCCCCAAAACCTCTTCGATACCTTTGTGGTTGTTGACGAAGAAATGCCTTGGAACATAGAGCATCGGCAGGGCATCGGTGGTCCAGACCCCGGTTTCATCATCGACTTGGATTGGCATTTCGGGTGCGTGTGTAGACATGTTCAAACTCCAAAAACTAGGTCTGCAAAGCCGGGGCCTTGCCTTTAAAAATGCGTTGGGCATATCCAAGTGGTTCGGGGAGGCCGGGCTATTGGCCCCAAACGTCGGCGAGCACACGAACCCAGTTGTCGCCCATGACCTTGCGCACTACGCGCTCGGGCATGCCGCGCTTGAGCAGCGTCTCGGTGAGGTTGGGGAATTCGCCCACGGTACGGATGCCCAGCGGGTTAACGATCTTGCCGAAGCTGGTCAGGCGGCGTGCGTAGCCTTTGTCGTGGGTCAGCCACTCAAAGAAATCCTGGCCGTGGCCCTGGGTGAAATCGGTGCCAATACCGATGGCGTCTTCACCGACGATGTTCATCACGTATTCGATGGCTTCGGCGTAATCATCGATGGTGGAATCAATGCCTTTGGCGAGGAAGGGCGCAAACATGGTGACCCCGACAAAACCGCCGTGGTCGGCGATGAATTTCAGTTCTTCATCGGATTTGTTGCGTGGGTGATCCTTGAGTCCGCTCGGAAGGCAGTGCGAGTAGCACACGGGCTTTTTCGATTCGAGAATGACTTCTTCGCTGGTCTTGGAGCCTACGTGAGACAGGTCGCACATGATGCCGACGCGATTCATCTCGGCAACGATTTCGCGGCCAAATCCGGAAAGACCGCCGTCACGCTCATAGCAGCCGGTGCCTACCAGATTCTGGGTGTTGTAGCACATCTGCACGATGCCAACGCCAAGCTGCTTGAAGATTTCGACATAGGCAATCTGGTCTTCAAATGCATGGGCATTCTGGAAGCCAAAGATGATCCCGGTTTTGCCTTGCTCCTTCGCCGCGCGGATATCGGCGGTGGTACGCACCGGGATAACCAGGTCGCTGTTCTCGCGGATCAGTTTCTGGCTGGCACCGATGTTGTTTACTGTTGCCTGAAAACCTTCCCAGACCGACACGGTGCAGTTGGCCGCGGTGAGGCCGCCTTTACGCATGTCTTCAAAGAGTTCACGGTTCCATTTTGCGATGATCAGCCCGTCAATAACGATGCTGTCGGCGTGTAATTCGGCTGGGTTCATCAGGCTGTCCCCTCAAGTTGTGACGTCACATCTATTGATGACGCTTTGAGGTGAGCATATCCCCGAGGGGTGAAGTAACCCGATGCAAAAACGACTGAGGGATTGCCGAAAGCGTCAAGCCCAGGTCGCAAACGGACAGGTCATCTGGTGAAAGGATAAAGCGTGTTCCTCTCTAGCCATCGTCACCACGTAGGGTGCGACAACGCGCAGCTTGTCCACCGTTAATCATCCGATCAAAAGGCTATTGGTGTTCGTGGCGGTCTTGGCTGGGGCTGATCTGAAAGCGCTTGCGGTAGCGCCGCGAGAAATAGGAGGAAGACTCAAAACCGCAGGCGAGGGCGACTTCGAGCACGCTCATGTCGCTTTGACGGAGCAATTGCCGGGCTTTATCCAGGCGCAGATTCAGGTAGAAGTTGGCCGGGGTGTCATTTAGGTGCTGGCGAAACAAGCGCTCCAACTGGCGCGGGGTAATCTGCACCAGGTCAGCCAGCTGTCGCGGGGTCAGCGGGTTTTCACTGCGCCGTTCTATCTCGGCGATCACCAGGCTGAGCTTTTTGTTATGCACACCGTAGCGGCTGGTGACTTGCATGCGCTGATGATCTTGCCGTGAGCGAATGCGCCCGAGTACGAACTGTTCAGACACCTTCACCGCCATTGGCTCACCGTGATCGCGAGCAATCAGCGTCAGCATCATGTCAATGGTCGATGTACCGCCAGCCGTGGTGATGCGTTTGCCATCGATTTCGAACAGCTCTTGAGTCACCTTCAGGCTCGGATACCGCTCCTGGAATGCATTGATCGCTTCCCAGTGCAGGGTGATTCGCTGCTTAGCCAGCAACTTGGCCTCGGCCAGGATAAAGCTGCCGGTATCGATAGCGCCGATCACCACGCCTTCGCGATCCAGCCGGTGCAGCCATGCCGACAATGGCTGGCTGTAGCCGCCGAGCGGTTCAAAGCCGCTGATCACAAACACCGTATGCGGCCGGTCGTCGTGATCCAGCGCGCTTTCAACGTTAAGCGACATGCCATTACTGGCTTGCACCGGGCCGCCATCTACGCTGAGCAGGCGCCAGTCATAGAGCTCGTCCTTGAAGCGATTGGCAACGCGCAGCGGCTCAATGGAGGACATCAAGCCCATCATCGAAAACCCCGGTAGCAACAGGAACCAGAAGGTTGTGGGCATTGCGTTGATTTACCTCCAAACGATGTGTTGAAGCGCAGCTCAGCTGCCGTAAAGCAGTTGGCATCCAGGTCGCTATAGTTCCATAAGTAGTCGCTAAAGTGCGCTTTATCCAGCACGGTCTTGGGTATTGTGGCTGCATCGGGCGTTATCAAGTCCGAACACGGAGGGGCCGAAAGGCCTCTACAGAACAAAATCCGGGCCCTGTCGCAGGCTGTTTCGCGGCACACCGAGGCCTTGGATATAAACCGTAAAGTGAGGGAGCAAAACCATGAAACGTCTAAATGTAATCGCCGGTGGCTGTGTACTCGCCCTGTGCAGCTCGTCGTTGTTGGCTGCGGATCAAGCAAGCTGTAAGAACGTGCGTGTCGGTGCAGTCGGTTGGACGGATGTTGTTGCAACCACCGCTGTGGCCTCCACTTTGCTTGAAGGGCTTGGCTATGAAACCAAGCAGACCCAAGCATCGCAGCAGATTATTTTCGCCGGTATCCAGAAAGACCAGATTGATGTGTTCCTCGGCTATTGGAAGCCGATCATGGACGACAATATCCAACCGTTCCTTGAGAAAAAGGCGGTCAAGGTGATGGACACGCCATCGCTCAATGATGCCGTCGCTGCACCTGCTGTGCCGACCTATGCGGCAGACAAAGGCCTGAACACCATGGCCGATATCGTCAAGTTCAAGGATCAGCTCGATGGCAAGATTTACGGGATTGATGCCGGTTCAGGCGCCAACACCGCAATCAAAAAGATGATCGATACCAACCAGTTTGGTCTGGGCGAGTTCAAGCTGATTGAATCCAGCGAGGCAGGCATGCTGGCTGCGGTCAACCGCGCCACGCGCAGCAACAAGCCAATCGTGTTCTTCGGCTGGAAGCCGCACCCAATGAACCTGCAGCACCCAATCACTTACCTGACCGGCACTGAAGATGTGTTTGGCCCGAATGATGGCGCTGCCACGGTTTCGACCGTTACTGCACCGGATTACGCCGAGCGTTGCCCGAATGTGAATCAACTGCTGAGCAACATGCGCTTCACCAGCGAGCAGGAAAGCCAGTTGATGCAGCCGATCATGGACCGTAAAAAGCCAGAAGATGTCGCCCGCGACTGGATAAAGGCTAATCCACAAATCGTCAGCGGCTGGCTCAAAGGCGTCACCACCTTTGACGGCAAACCAGCAGACAGCGTTATTGCCGCGCTGAAGTAACTCAACCCTGAACAACCCCCATGCGCGGCTTGGCCACGTATGGGTTTTTGTTGCCTGAAATTAGGAGTCACAGCCATGAATTATGAAGTCATTGTCACC
Source organism: Pseudomonas sp. RL_15y_Pfl2_60 (assembly GCF_963970595.1). Classification (NCBI taxonomy): domain Bacteria; kingdom Pseudomonadati; phylum Pseudomonadota; class Gammaproteobacteria; order Pseudomonadales; family Pseudomonadaceae; genus Pseudomonas; species Pseudomonas sp. RL_15y_Pfl2_60. Next base: position 309,602 of record NZ_CAXAOE010000005.1, read on the forward strand.
TGCGCAGTTACCGGTGCTGGCGATACCGTCGGCCGGCACCCGGCAATTCCCGTGACTCCTAAGCAAATTGCCGATGCGGCAATCGAAGCGGCTAAAGCTGGCGCTACGGTTGCCCATTGCCACGTACGTGATCCTGAAACCGGCAAGCCAAGTCGTGATGTCGAGTTGTACCGCGAAGTGGTCGAGCGCATTCGCGAAAGCGATACCGACGTGATTATCAACCTCACTGCCGGTATGGGGGGTGATCTTGAGATTGGTCCGGGCGAGCAGCCGTTGGAATTTGGCGCGGGCACCGATCTGGTCGGTCCGATGGAGCGTCTCAAGCATATTGAAGAATTGCGTCCGGAAATCTGCACCCTGGATTGCGGCACCCTAAATTTTGGTGATGGCGACTACATCTATGTCTCCACACCCGCGCAGCTGCGTGCTGGCGCTAAACGCATTACCGAGCTGGGCGTTAAAGCCGAGCTGGAAATCTTTGACACCGGCCACCTCTGGTTCGCCAAGCAAATGCTGAAAGAAGGCTTGCTTGAAGATCCGCTGTTCCAGCTTTGCCTGGGCATCCCGTGGGGCGCTCCGGCAGACACCGTGAGCATGAAAGCCATGGTCGATAACTTGCCCGCAGGCGCGACCTGGGCCGGCTTTGGTATCGGTCGTACGCAAATGCCAATGGCAGCGCAAGCCATGTTGTTGGGCGGTCATGTCCGCGTTGGGCTTGAGGACAACATTTGGCTGGATCGCGGCGTCCACGCCACCAACGGTCAATTGGTCGAGCGGGTGATCGAAATCATCCAGCGCCTGGGCGGCCGCGCACTGACCCCGGCTGAGGGCCGCGAAAAGATGAAGCTCAAAGCCGTATAACCACGTTTGCCAGGCCGCTGGCCCTTGCGATTTGAAGGAAGCGATATGAAATTTGTGACTGAAGTAAAAACCTTCGCGGCCATTTGTACCGGTGTTATCGGCAGTGGCTGGGTGGCGCGGGCATTGGCCCACGGCCTCGACGTAGTGGCCTGGGACCCAGCGCCGGGTGCTGAAGCTGCATTGCGTCAGCGTGTAGCCAATGCCTGGCCAGCACTTGAGCAGCAAGGCTTGGCGCCCGGCGCCGCTCAGGAGCGCTTGCGCTTTGCCCAGAGCATTGAAGACTGTGTACGCGACGCGGATTTTATTCAGGAAAGCGCCCCAGAAGTGCTGGCGCTGAAGCTCGATCTGCACGCCAGGATCAGCGCTTCGGCACGACCTGATGTACTGATCGGCTCAAGCACCTCGGGGCTCTTGCCCAGCGAGTTCTACGCCAGTTCGCAAAACCCGCAGCGCTGCGTAGTTGGCCATCCGTTCAATCCGGTTTACCTGCTGCCGTTGGTCGAGGTGGTCGGTGGCGAGAAAACCGCGCCCGAGGCGGTACAGGCGGCGATGCAGGTCTATACGGCCATCGGCATGCGTGCGCTGCATGTGCGCAAAGAGGTGCCGGGGTTTATTGCCGACCGCCTGCTCGAAGCCTTGTGGCGTGAAGCGCTGCACTTGGTCAATGATGGTGTGGCCACCACGGGCGAAATCGATGATGCGATTCGCTTCGGTGCGGGCTTGCGTTGGTCGTTCATGGGTACATTCCTGACTTACACTTTGGCCGGTGGCGATGCTGGCATGCGTCACTTCATGAATCAGTTTGGCCCGGCGCTGAAATTGCCCTGGACCTATCTTGAGGCGCCAGAGTTGACTGAAGGCCTGATCGACAGCGTGGTCGAAGGCACAGCGGCGCAGCAAGGCGAGCGCAGCATTGCCGAGCTGGAGCGCTACCGCGATGATTGCCTGATTGCCGTGCAAGAGGCGATCCGGCAAACCAAGGCTAAACACGGTTTTGATTTCGCTGACTAAGGAATCCCTGAAAAACTACTGCGCTAGGTATTACTGCGTTGAAAAGCTGCTCTAAATGCTCATTTAGGGCCACTAAACTGCGCTTTTTCGCACCTTTTCGCCTTGTACTCCCGTCGCTCGCTACCTTTTTCAGAGGATCCCTAAATATGCGCTGCCGGGCGTGGCTCGGCAGCTCATTGTAAGGAGCATGAATGACTCGGTTAACCACTTACCAAACCGAGGTATTGCCTGAGTGGGTTGATTACAATCAGCACCTGCGCGATGCCTTTTACCTGCTGATATTCAGCTATGCGACCGATTCGCTGATGGATCATCTAGGGCTTGATGAGGCGGGCAGGGCGAGTACCGGCCACACCTTGTATACCCTTGAGTGCCACCTCAATTACCTCAACGAGGTGCGTCTTGGAGCGCAGGTTGAAGTGCGTACGCAAATCCTCGCCCATGACCAAAAGCGCTTGCATATTCATCACAGCCTGCACTTGGCGGGAGTTGACGCTGCCTTGGCCGAGAGCGAACAGATGCTGATGAATATCGACGTCAACACCGGGCGTTCAGCGGTATTTGCCGACGCCGTGCAAGCCCGGGTCGATACCTTGGCCGCGGCACATCAACACTTGCCCGCGCCGGTGTATGTCGGCCGGGTCATAGGGTTGCCCAAGCGCTGATAGCCATCCACCCTAGCGGTAAAGGCCATGCGTAGGGTGTGACAACGCGCAGCTTGTTCACCAGAAGTGGTCATATCAGCAAGTTCAGTGTTGCAAATGGCGGACAGAAAAGCGCTGTTCGCCCTACAGTGGAATCGCTGCGTAGGGTGTGACAACGCGAAGCTTGTCCACCGTGCTTCAGCTACCTAGTCGCTGGGGTTGCTGGGTACCAGCGCTGTTAGTCCGTAAACCAACAACGCAATCACCACGAGCAAGCTCAACGACATGCTTGGCTTACTCCGCCGCGACTTGGCGCAACTGGGGGACTGGCTGAGCACCCAGGTTATTGAGCAGGCGCTCGCTGTACCAGTCGATAAAGTTAACCACTGCGAATTCGTAGGTTTTTGAATAGGGACCGGGTTGGTAGGCGCTGGAGTTGATGCCGCGCTGGTTTTCTTCCGCCAGGCGCCGGTCCTGATTGTTGGTTGCATCCCAGACCTGGGTGAGGCGGGCAGGGTCGTAATCAACGCCTTCGACCGCATCCTTGTGTACCAGCCATTTGGTGGTGACCACGGTTTCCTGCGCGCTAATGGGCCATACCGTGAATACGATCAGGTGATCGCCCATGCAGTGGTTCCACGAATGGGGCAGATGCAGGATACGCATGGAGCCAAGCTCCGGGTTTTGAATGCGGCCCATCAGCTTCTGGCAGCCACGCTTGCCATCCATGGTCATCGACTCGGTGCCTTTAAGCAGCGGCATGCGCACGATACGGTTACGCAAGCCAAAGCTGGCGTGGGCATAAGGAATTTTCTCGGCTTCCCATTTGGCAGCCGACTCGGCCACGTGGTCCTTGAACGCCTGATCGGCGCGCGGATCGGTGACGTCATCCCATTCCAGCAGGCTTTTCAGTAGCTCCGGGTGTGCTCCATTGCAGTGATAGCACTCGCGGTTGTTCTCCAATACCAGCTTCCAGTTGGCCTTCTCAACCAGGGTGGTTTGCGCCGCCACCTTGGTGTTTTCCATGTCGTAAGGCTCCATGTAATGAGCCAGGGTTTCGAGAAAGTCGTCGACCGCTGGCGGGGTTTCGGCCAGCGAGATAAAGATATAGCCCCCCGCGGTTTTGCAATTGACCGGCTTGAGGCCGTACTGCTTCATGTCGAAGTCAGCGCCCATTTCAGTGCCCGCGAAAATCAATCGTCCGTCGAGCTCGTAGGTCCACTGATGGTAGTGGCAGACCAGCTTGGCGACTTTGCCTTTGTCGCTGGTGCACAGGCGTGAGCCACGGTGGCGACAGACGTTGTGAAAGGCGTGGACTGCCCCTTCGGCCCCGCGAATCACGATGATCGGGTTGTCACCGATTTGCAGGGTCAGGTAATTGCCCTTGGTGGGAATCTCGCAGGTCATGCCCGCAATCAACCACTCCTTGTGGAAGATCTCCTGCATGTCGATCTGGAACAGCCGTTCGTCGTTGTAAAAGGGTTGCGGCAAAGAGAAGGTTCGCTCGCGGCTGTGCAGCATCTCGGCTGTGGCCTTGCGTGCCGGCTCAAGAGGATCGCCCAGGCTCAGGGTCGAAGTGACGTCCATCATTAGCTCCTCAATGGCGGTTTGGGCCGCCGTAAAAGTGGTTTTAACTGCAATCGCAAGGCGAACCAACGGGTCTGTTTGCGCCAGCCGAATGGCGGGTTGGCTGAATTAAAAATGCGCATTTGAGCGCAGGCCGTCGGTGCGAATATTTGTGTTTCGGCTGAGGGCGAGTGTGGCTGGGCGGGCGTTGTGATCCATATCCATGGGCGACACGGCCGAATCAGTTTCCGACGCGCTATCGCCCGTGGCACAGGGCAGGTCGCGATAAGTATGTGAGTGTCGCTGACAGGTAAATGGCGGCAATCCACGTTAAGCACAATCCGCCCATCTAGGCCGATAACCGGCCGCGCGCGGAGACACGTGCATGAGCACTAATGATTTTTTAAACCCGGTTACCACCCAAACCTGGAGCAACGGCCGGCACTTGGTGCGCTGCGTCAAGGTTATCCAGGAAACCTGGGATGTGCGCACCTTCTGCTTTATGGCGGATCAGCCGGTGCTGTTCTTCTTCAAGCCGGGGCAGTTCGTCACCCTTGAGCTTGAGATTGACGGTGTGCCGATCATGCGCTCCTACACCATCTCCAGCGCGCCATCGGTGCCGTATAGCTTCTCGATCACGATCAAGCGGGTACCGGGCGGCAAGGTATCCAATTGGCTGCATGACAACCTGCAAGAAGGCCAGGATCTGGCCGTGCATGGCCCTGTAGGTAATTTCAACGCCATCGATTTTCCGACCGATAAAGTGCTGTTTCTGAGTGGCGGTGTTGGCATTACTCCGGTGATGTCGATGGCGCGCTGGTTTTACGACACCAATGCCAATGTCGACATGGTGTTTGTGCACAGCGCACGTTCGCCCAAGGACATCATTTACCACCGCGAACTTGAGCACATGGCCGCGCGGATCAATAACTTCAGCCTGCATGTCATCTGCGAGAAACATGGTCTGGGCGAAGCCTGGGCCGGTTATCGCGGCTACCTCAATCAGCCGATGCTGGAATTGATTGCCCCGGATTATCTGGATCGGGAAATTTTCTGCTGCGGGCCGACGCCCTATATGGCGGCGGTCAAGCGTCTGTTGCAAGCCAATGGCTATGACATGCAGCGCTATCACGAAGAGGCCTTTGGTCCAACCCCACCAGAAGTGCGGGCCGAGGTTAAGGAGCTGGCTGCCGAGGCGGCCGATGCCGCTGAAGTGCCAGCAACTGATCTGCGCCAGGTTGAGTTCGTCCTGACCGGCAAGAGCATTCGTGTGGCACCGGGGGAAACGGTGCACTCAGCGGCTGCGCAGTTGGGGCTGCATATCCCCAAGGCTTGCGGCATGGGGATTTGCGGCACCTGCAAAGTGCTTAAGACTTCCGGCGAAGTGAGCATGGAGCACAACGGCGGGATCACCGATGAAGACGTTGCTGAAGGCTATATCCTGTCATGCTGCAGCGTGCCGCAAGGCGATGTGGCGATTGAGTTCTAGGGGAAATCGCCAGCTTATTCCATGCTCCAGCCATGGCTTACGGTCAGCGATTGACCGGTGAGCGCATTGCTGGGGAAGGCGGCAAACAGCAGGGCTACCCGGGCGACATCCTCCAGACTGGTGAATTCACCATCGACGGTGTCCTTGATCATCACATCGCTGATCACCTGCTCCTCACTAATGCCCAGCTCTTTAGCCTGCTCGGGAATTTGCTTGTCAACCAGCGGCGTGCGTACAAAGCCGGGGCAAATCACATTGGCGTGTATGCCGGCCGGGCCTGCTTCTTTGGCCACAGTTTTGGCCAGTCCCAACAAGCCGTGTTTGGCCGTGACATAAGGCGCTTTGAGTTTGGAGGCTTCTTTGGAGTGAACCGAGCCCATATAGATAATGCTGCCGCCACGGCCTTGGGCATACATGTGCTTGAGGCATGCCTTGGTGGTTAGAAAGGCGCCGTCAAGATGGATCGCCAGCATCTTCTTCCAATCGGCATAGCTTAGATCCTGCACCGGTTGAATGATTTGAATACCCGCATTGCTGACCAGGATATCAATGCCGCCAAAGGTCTTTACGGCCAGCTCGACTCCGGCGTTGACTTGGGCTTCATCGGTTACATCCACTTCTACCGCCAAGGTTTGGCCGCGGCTGGCGGAAAGCAGTTCGGCTGTTTGCTGGGCGGCCTTGAAGTCGAGATCAGCAATAACCACATTGGCACCTTCGGCGGCAAAGACTGCAGCGATTTGTTTGCCAATACCGCTGGCAGCTCCCGTAATAAAAGCGACTTTACCTTGCAGTTGCATAGTCTGATTCCTTGCGTTGTAGGCTGTGCTAGCGGCCCGGCTGCCACTCGGGGTAGCGCGGTATCGCACTGTCGTCAGGTGCAAGCCAGGGCTTGTCATGCGAGCACCAGATATGGTGCGCCGGCCTGCTGCCAGGGTCTTCATCCAGCGTTGCCACCCGAACAATGACATGCCCCTGTGCGGGCCTCTGGGCTATGAGTTGAGAGCCGCAAACCGAGCAAAAGTGCCGGAGCTTGCCAGGCGAGGACTCATAAGTGCTGAGTTTGTCTTGGCCCTTCAGCCAGCGAAAATGCTCGCGCAGAACGCCTGCTGTGGTGGCAAATACTGCAGAATGCGCCTTGCGGCATGTGTCGCAGTGGCAATGACCGATGGGCATGTCGAGTTGCTCGACCTGATATTCAATCGCCCCACACAAACAACTTCCACGCATGTTTCACCTCGCACTGATGCCCTGTCTGTCCGCGCCGAATCTACTTGCTCCTAAGCTGCAGCATTGGGGTCGCCGCGCCCGGTGCGCAAGTGTAGAAGTATCGTTTGTTTGGTTAATCTTTGCGCGGAATTCTGGCCTGATCGCTAAAATCCTGTTGCGCCATTTTCTGCGCATATTTTTTTCTGAATTCCTAGCTGTAGCCGCCGCATCCAACATGACACTAGGGCTGGACAGGGATGCGCAAGAAGTTGCGCAGGAGTGCGCAAGAAGCTGCACAGTTTTTGCGGTTTCTAATGTTTTTTTATAGAAATTGGCTTGCTTGTTTTTTATAAGTATTTGTATTTAAAAAGTATTTTTTAGAGTGGCATGCTTGTTGTGTGTTCTTGGTCACCGGATCATTTTTTCGATCCATGACCCAAGGCAAGGAGAGCTTTCATGCCAACACCTGCGTACCTGTCCCTCGAAGGCACAAAACAAGGTTTAATCACTGCCGGCACTTTCACCGAAGATTCGGTCGGTAATATCTTCCAGGAAGGTCACGAAGACCAGATCCTGGTTCAAGGCTTCAACCACCAAGTCATCATTCCACGTGATCCACAGTCGGGCCAACCGACAGGTCAGCGCGTACACAAGCCGCTGATGATCACCAAGGTTTTCGATAAAGCATCGCCACTGATTTTCAACGCACTGACTTCGGGCGAGCGTCTGAACAAGTGCCGCCTGGAATGGTACCGCACCTCCTCGACTGGTACTCAAGAGCACTACTTCACCATCGAGCTGGAAGATGCTGTTGTTGTGGATGTGCAGTCGCGTATGCCGAACTGCCAAGACCCTAACATGTCGCACTTCACTCACCTCGAAGACGTGTACTTCACCTACCGTAAAATCGTTTGGACTCACGAAGTGTCTGGCACTTCCGGTTCGGATGACTGGCGTAGCCCAATCGCTTAATCACGGATTAAACGATTGTGTAAAAGGTTCGGCCAGATTTACTGGCCGAACTTATTTCTGAAGAGGGATCCCCTGAAAAAGGTAGCGAGCGAAGATAGGACAAGGCAAAAAACTGAGAAAAAGCGGAGTTTAGTTGACCTAAATGAGCATTTGATTCGCTTCGCTCACCCCTCCGGGGCCGCACTAAAGTGCGTTCAGCCTAAAGGCTGTGAGCAGTTTTTTAACGCCGTAATATCGAGCGCAGTAGTTTTTCAGATATTCCAAAAGAGGAACAAAGGATGTTCGCCCCCGCCAACCAGACCCACTTCAGCCTGAATATTGACGGCCTTAGCCACGATTTACAGGTGCTCGAATTCACCGGCCGCGAGGCGATCAGCCAGCCTTACGAATTTGAGTTAGAACTGGTCAGCGAGCGTCCGGACCTCGACCTCGAAAGCTTTTTGCATCAGAGCGCATTTCTCGCGCTGTCCCAGGCTGGCAATGGTGTCCATGGCCAGATTTACCGCATCGCCCAGGGCGATTCCGGCAAGCGCCTGACCCGTTATCACATCAGCTTGCGACCCCAGCTTTATTACCTGTCGCAGCGGGTTAACCAGCGCATCTTTCAGAACCTGAGCGTGGCTCAGATCATTAGCCAAGTGCTTGAAGAGCATGGCATTCAGGCCGATGCCTACCAATTTCAACTCGGCTCGATTTACCCCGAGCGCGAGTATTGCGTGCAGTACGACGAGTCCGACCTGCACTTCGTCCAGCGCCTGTGCGAGGAAGAAGGTATTCACTACCACTTTCAGCACAGCGCCCAAGGCCACATGCTGGTGTTTGGCGATGACCAGACACCCTTTCCCAAACTGGAACCAACCGCCTACCAGCAAGACAGTGGCCTGGTCGCCGATAATCCAGTGATCAAGCGTTTTGGCGTGCGCGTGGAAACCCGCACTAGCCGGGTTACGCGCCGCGATTACGACTTTGAAAAGCCGCGCATGACGTTGGAAGCTGCAGTCAAAAGTGAGTTCAAGCCCGACCTTGAAGACTATGACTATCCGGGACGATTTGTTGATCGTGCGCGCGGCAAACACCTCAGCCAGCGGGCGCTGGAGCGTCACCGTCACGATTACCAATTAGCCGAAGGAGAGGGTGATCAAAGCCTGCTGGTCAGCGGTCACTTTCTGGCGTTTACCGATCACCCGCGCGCAGCGTGGAACGACCTTTGGCTGCTGACTGAAGTCCAGCACGAGGGCAAGCAACCGCAAGTGCTGGAAGAGTCGGTCACCAGCGATACCAAAGCCGCTGATGGCTTTGTCCAAGGCTATCGCAATCGCTTTAAAGCCACGCCCTGGACTGTGCCTTTCCGGCCCAGCTTGCAGCATCCCAAACCACGGATTCTCGGCAGCCAGAGCGCTGTCGTGACCGGCCCGGCAGGTGAAGAAATCTACTGCGACCAATACGGCCGGGTGAAGGTTGAGTTTTTCTGGGACCGCGCTGACCTTGCCAGCGACAAAAGCAGCTGCTGGTTGCGCGTCTCTTCAAGCTGGGCCGGTGATGGCTACGGCGCCATCGCCATCCCGCGCATTGGCATGGAAGTGGTGGTCAGTTTTCTTGAAGGCGACCCGGATCAACCGCTGGTAACCGGCTGTTTGCACCACAAAGAAAACCCGGTGCCATACGAGCTGCCCGCCAACAAAACCCGCAGTGTGTTCAAGAGCCTCAGCTCACCGGGCGGCGGTGGTTTCAATGAATTGCGCATCGAAGACAAAAAGGGCGAAGAACAAATCTTCGTCCATGCGCAAAAAAACTGGGACGAAAACGTCGAGCACGACCAGAAGATCCGCATCGGCAACGAACGCAACGACACGGTCGTAGCCAACAGCTACAGCGAATTCAAAGCCGAAGAACACCGCACCACCCGCGCGGATCGCAAGACCGATGTCAAAGCCAGCGACCACATCACTGTGGGCCAAAACCAGCACATCAAGATCGGTACCAGCCAGTTCATCAAGGCCGGTAACGAAATCCACCTGTCCAGCGGACTGAAAGTCGTGCTCGAAGCCGGCAGCGAACTGACCTTCAAAGCCTCCGGCAGCTTTATCAAATTCGACGCCAGCGGCGTCACCCTCGTCGGCCCAAGCATCAAATCCAACAGCGGCGGCAGCCCCGGCAAAGGCAGTGGCGCAGCGCCGTTGCTGCCGGGCAAGGTCAAGGCGGCGGATGCGGATGTGCCTGGTGCACTGCTTAAGCAGCGTTTGCGTGAGGATGTTCCAATCGTAGAGTTGTGTCAGAAACCGGTTGGCGGAACTCCATTGCAGTGCCCGTTGGCTGATTGTCCATGCAGAGCCGCGATGAATGCAGGGGCGAGTGCATGACAGATTCACAAAGTTGGCTGTTGCTGGAATATGCCGATGATCTACCAGAGAGACTCTACCGTCTTGGGGAAAACCCAGATCCATATCGCTTATTCGACGAAACTGAACTGGAACCTTATGCCGAGCAAAGCCCTTTACTGATCAGTGCTGCGCAAAACCCTTCTATTGCCGCTGAATTTTTTGCGCAGCCAAATGATTGGGCGGGTTTAAAGGTCGAAAGTACTCAGTCTTTGCAGGTGGTTTTACGGCACCTGCGCCATATTCTGTTCGTCGGTTTTGAAGGTGAGCGTAAAGGTGTGCTGCGCTACACCAATCCGCGAACAGCGAGTTATTTCTTTCCGTCCCTTGAGTCATCTGAGCTTGCTACATGGCTTGGACCGATATGTTCGCTCTCTTGGTTCGGTGCAACCTGGCGCGAAAGCGCAGTAAATCACCGGCGCTGGTTTAGCCAGGAAAATCCAAGTGCGCAGCAATGGCGAGTACCCGTCACATCTAGCGCTCTATTTTTGGGCAAGGGTCAAACTGAAGCATTGCAACGTCAACAAACTGAGAAATTTCTGTTCCAGTGGTGGCAAAAGCAATCGCAACTTTCTTTCGACCAAGCCTTTGCCTATCTGCAAGAAGGCATGAATAGTGAGTTTTATTCAGCAGATTCGCTGAGCACGTATCTCGATATTCGCACTAGCTACCGAGGTGTAGCAGCACCTGCCATGCTGCCGTCCGGTAGTGATGAAGCTCGTCTGAGCTACCTGGAACAAAGTTTGAAAGGCAATGCGACCGACAAGGAAAGCAACGCATGAGCGCAACTGTATCTTCACTGAGTGCAGGTGCCGCCTGCGAACCTGCCAAGCTAATTGTTCAAGTAGTGGGGAAGGATCACCCGCAAAGTCAGCGCCTTGTTATTTATGATGAGTCAGGTCAAGAACAGCAAGAGTGGCTAACCCAGCAGGACAAACCTGAGTATCAAGAAAGCGCGACATTCAGCAGTGTGTTGCATGTGTGGGATTGGGAGGGGCAACCTAATCGTCACCTGTGGCTAGAGATCGCGGCAAGCGAAGGTGGCCCCATTCGCCTGCCTTTACTTGACGATATGCGGCCAACGCCGCGCCAAGATGAACATCAGTTGCAATGGAATCAAATAGTCCCTGTAGTGCCAATGACAGCATTACCCGGCAGCAAAAGCTTTTATGATTTGGGCACACCAGTTTCGCTGCGTAGCGGTTTTATTTATGTGTTTTATCGCAATGCCCTTTGGCGAGAGCTTGAGGTGCGGATAGAGGATGATAAAACCACTTATCACGATATAAATGTTGAGCGTTACCGGCAAGGTAGTGGATTCAAAAAAGGTGCGCGTAAAGCCACAGGCCAACCTTTAGAAGATATTTGGCTACCTTCGCAGTGGAACAACAGTAGGCAGAATGATCTTCAACTGTGCTTTTCTGAAGTACAACTGAGTGCTGCTCGTCTCAAACGACTGGAGCAAGATGAGGACATACTTCACGCACGCTGTAAAAGCCCAGACTTGCGGGCGTCTCAACGCAGCTTCAAGCGTATGTATGAAGGCCAGGCAAATGGTCAGGACATGCTCGAGGCCTTTGCCGCTTTTGATGTGCGCGACTACGCCAATCAGAGTGCAGTTGGTAAAGCACGAGTCGTAAGGCTTAATCTTGGAGACCATGTGTTTCCGGTAAGTCTGCCTGCACCACAGCGTGCTCGTGAACCCGGCTATGAATGGCTCTTGAATCACCCAGGCCGCTATATTTGCGACCTGTCAGGCCAGTTCCCGGTACAGAGCAAACAGGCGGCACAGGGTTATCTTGATAGCTGCGAACAGAAGACGCCACAACAAGACACACGCCTGCTTGAGCTTGAGGCGTGGCGTACCTGCTTGGCTGATTTGGTTAAGCGTTCGCAACCCGCCACCAGTGACGCAGCTGAAGACGAGCCAGCCCCTTCGCTTTGGGAAGCTCAACCAGCGGCAGCCGATGTATTGAGTGCTGCGCGCGACCGTCAACTCTGTGGTGTGTTGCTCGAAGACCCTATGCACCGCATGCGTCATCTGGCAGCGCGTATAACGGACCTCCAACAAACACTTCCGCTATGTGCTCAGCGCGCTGCACAGCATGCCAATCACGGCAGTGCAGTATTACTCCAGCAATTGGTCGTACCGAGGAGCTTGCAAGGGCAACGCAATCCTCTGCATGCAGCGCTGGAAAAAATTAATGAGCAAGGCAAGCGTGATATCAACTGTTATACCGCGACCCCCGAGCGAATTATGCTTTGGCGTGAGTTGGCCTATATACAGGACAACCTAAGTGATTACTTGGGGCAGAGCGAATTTCAGCAAACCCTTGCCGATCACTTGAGTCTTGACGGGTTTGATTACTTCGCTGCTTTTTATGCTGTTAGCCAATTGTTTGCAGGGCTGGCTGCGAGCCCCGCGCAAATTGACCCGCTCGCAGTCAATACTGATCTGACTGATGCGCTTACGGGTATCAGCTCCTACAGCCCCACAGCCAGCAAAGGTCAGGTGTTCCTCAGTGAGGTGGCAAACAACTCTCAGCACCCTTTGAACGTAATGCTTTGGCCAACTTGTGATCAAGAGTCGTTGTGCGCTCCCTATCAGGCCCCGGCGCAGAAGGAAGAAAACCAAGGTGATGGGCATTTTCGAGCAACTGAACTGGCTCAGTTTGAAACCCAGGATGCTCCAGCAGCCAAGCCGGAAGACACCTTGGACACAAGCGCACTGATTGGCTTGATGGCTGCGGGTAGTTTGAACAGCACACTCACCGCGCAGCTCAAGGCTGGAGCAGGTGCGCTGGTGAGCATCTATGAAGGGCTTCAAGGCGCGATTAATACCGCTCAAGGAGCGGTGGATAACGCCCATGTTGAGGCGCGGTCTACGCAGCGGGATGCTCAAGCCGCGGCACGCAATCATATTCAAGCAAATGAAGCCTATGTCCAACAGCGCGCTGCTCTCGCCAGCAGAGGCCGGCAAGCAAATATGCGCCTACATGGACAGGGGCTTGGGCTAATGCGCAGCACCCTGCCACAAACCTTTGGCGGCGCAATGTTTATACGGCGCGGCAATGTAAATACTCGGGAGTATTATATTTTCGGGCTGGAGGATCTCCCGGAGGTCACGGCTAATCGGTCTGTACGCATGTACGGCCAGTTCCAGGACGCAGAAGGTAATCTTCTGGCCACAACCAATGGCCGACAGGCCGCGCGTGCCGGACTTTCTCAAACCAGCGATCACATGCTGGTGGCGATTGCGCGAACCGATGCAACCGCCAGGATGATTAGCACCCTGAACCAACAGTTCAATCAGGTTAACCAAGCTGCTGCGCAAGCACAGGCGAGCCAAGTGCGTAGCGCGCGTACCGAAGGCGCATTGCAGCAAGCTGTTGACGAGCTTGATGCGCGCAGTGGGTCTGGGTCTTATCGGGTACTCAACTCAACGCCTTTTGCAGTAGGGGTGTTGATGTTGGAGCTTTGGAATGTTCGGGCTGAATTGAATGCATATCAAACAACTGGCGCAGAAAAGGGGACGTGGCGTGCACGAGGAGGAAGCCTGGGAGCAGGACTGGATTTAGTTATTGCGATGGAAGCATTGACTGTGAAGTTTGTGAGTAATCAGTCGATTTTGACTTCAGCGCGTAAAGAGCTATTCCAGATATCAAGAGCTAGTGCAGTTAAGGTGCTGGGACCGAAGTTGGGTGCACAGGTCGTTAAATCATTCACCGCCCGTTTAATAGCTCAATCCTTTGCAGGCCTTATTTTCCTCGGCATAAACCTCTACGACGCTTGGTATGCGTTTCAGTGGGGGGATGATGCCATGTGGGGTTATTTGTTAATGGCGGGCGGGGCGCTGACAGGAGTGGCGGCAACCTTAATTACCGCCTCGCCAGTTCTTGGCCTTACGCCATTAGGCTGGGTTGCTCTGGTCTTGATAGCCTCAGGTGCGGGTGTAGCGTATTGGCTTAGCAGTACGCCTGTTGAGGACTGGATGGCCAATGGTCCTTTTAGCGACAGCGAGAGTGCAAGTACCGCATATTTGCGTGATCCAGAAGAAGCGTTTTACCGCCTACTAGGGCTATTTGCCGGTATCCGCATTCAGGTCAACCAAAACCCGGACTTTGACGCGAGTGCCAAGCTCGATGTCAACGCAGAATTGCCATACCCAATAAGGGCCGCGAATACCGTGGCCCGTATCGAAAGTAACTTACCAGGCTTGGTTGGGCGCTTAGGCAGCCTTAACCTTAAAACCGAATGCCGCATGCGTACCACCACTTCAACTTCAAGCCACGCAGCCTCGGTAGAAAGCTCCTTGGTCGGCCCGCGTGTTGAACCACTGGCCCAGCGCGCTTGGCCTAATGCCTTGGAGCTCTATTTCACTACCCCAGCGGCCCAGCACAGTACGGGAGGGGGCTATTTAAACCGGACTTCATCCAGTCTGGCAGTCAAAGCGCAGTTCGGATTAACTGACGCCAATGGCAAAACTTGGTACTTTCCTGCGCCTACACCCAAAACGCAGGTGCTGGAGAGCGAGGCCAATAGGCAACCAGACTTTAGCGATGACGAGCAATCCTTCTGGGCCAGTGAATAAGTTTGGATACCTTTTAGATAATGACCGATAACACCTATTACGCCAGTACGGCTTATAACCCAGGCAATATCCCTGATCAGCCTGCCTCAATCGAGCGTTCTTGGTTGCGCAAACTTGGGGCGACTCGCTTGCCTTGGGGGCGTACCCAAGATGTGGCGCCTGAACGATTTTTGCAAGATGACTCACCAGAGAATATGCGTTATTGGGAAGAGGTGTTTAGAGAGCGCGAAGAAGAAAAAAAACTGGGCACCTATAAACCAAAGCCATTTGAAGGTGTAGATCTGCATAATACTTTTGATCATGAGCGTTACCGGTATGCTGTTTTATCTAAACGTTCGCACTTTTGGTGGTATCTGTTTGGGGGGGGGCGATTTTCATTTTATCTTTTTTTAGTTTTATCTGTTTTTGTTTATTTTGTAGAGGTTGTCCAAACTAAACAGTCATGGTTGGCAGTTGCTATTGATAGTGCATCTTTTTATGGCCTTCTCCTGGGGACACCACTTTTTTGCTGGGGCCTCGGCTGGTTAGTTCTCAACAAATTCCCCAAACTATGGTTTAAACCTTCTCGCGGCCCAATTTGGGAATTTAATCGGCGAACGGGGTTGGTTACCGTGTTTGACTATGACAACAACGGTGAATATAAAAAGAACGGGGCGATAGGTGAACTCACCGCACCGTTCTACGAGTTCGATGCCTATTTGCGTACCTCGCCAGATCGGCAAGGTTTGCCGATGAACTTTCTGTATATGGCCCACCGTTATCGCGATATCACCATTAACTTTGCCTCGCTTGTTGCGGCCGATCGCACGCCGAATTTGGCTTTTGCGCTCTGGGATTTTTTGCAGAACTACATGGATGTCACTCGGCCTTTGCCAGAGCTGCCATGTTTTGAAGAGTCCAGGCATAAAGACCCGGTGAGTGCTGAGCACGACAAGCAGATTAATCGCCCAGCGCGTTACTGGATCGACATGGACGATGAAACTTTCAATGATCAGCTTAAAGAAATGTCAGGTCGTATCTTCGGTATCGATACCTTGAGTCGCCCCAATATAATGGCGCAGCATGTTGAGTATGCCGACTGATCAAGCTAAAAGAGGCTTTAATTGTCTCTGTGCAGTGAGTCGCTCAGCTTGTACGGGCTATCAAATATATTAAGTTTTTTAAGTAGTATTAAATAAGGGGCAGGCCACGATTAATTCGCTGGGTTTAGAATATAACGTGGTCTGTCCCTTATTGTTCATTCACAGTAAACAGAAAAACAACCCCATCTGGAACAGTTACTCCAGTTGGGGTTATTTATTCAAACTCTACTCTCGATCAGTCTGTACTCATAGCCGAGCGGATGTCGGCGGCTAGTTGGCGCACGCGTTCTTTATCGGTATCCCACGAGCACATGAAGCGTGCGCCGCCAGCACCGATAAAGGTGTAGAAGCGCCAGCCTTTGTTGCGCAGGGTTTCCAGGGCGGGTTCTGACATTTGCAGGAATACGCCGTTGGCTTGAACTGGGAACATCAGGCTGACGCCGGGCACGTCGCTGACGAGTTCAGCGAGCAGGCGAGCGCAGCTATTGGCATGTTGTGCGTAATGCAGCCAGGCACCGTTTTGCAAAATACCGACCCATGGCGCGGAGAGGTAGCGCATCTTGGACGCTAGCTGACCAGCCTGTTTGCAGCGATAGTCGAAGTCTTCAGCGAGGTCTTTGTTGAAGAACAAAATCGCTTCACCGACCGCCATGCCGTTCTTGGTGCCACCAAAGCACAGCACATCAACACCGGCTTTCCAGGTCAGCTCTGCGGGTGTGCAGCCGAGAAATGCGCAGGCGTTGGAGAAGCGGGCGCCGTCCATGTGCAGGTTAAGGCCGAGTTCGTGGCAGGTATCGCTGATGGCGCGAATTTCTTCCGGGGTGTAGACGGTACCGACTTCCGTGGCCTGGGTCAGGGTTACGACACGGGGTTTTGGGTAGTGAATGTCCTGACGCTTGAGGGCGACTTCGCGGATCGATTGCGGAGTCATTTTGCCGCTTTCGCTGTTTGCGACCAGCAGCTTCGAGCCGTTGGAGAAAAACTCCGGCGCGCCGCATTCGTCGGTTTCGACGTGGGCTGTTTCGGAGCAAATCACGCTGTGGTAGCTCTGGCACAGCGCCGCCAATGCCAGTGAGTTAGCGGCAGTCCCGTTAAAGGCAAAGAATACTTCGCAGTCAGTCTCAAACAGCTTACGAAAGTGATCGGCCGCTCGGGCGGTCCATTGGTCATCCCCGTAGGCCCGGTCGTGGCCGTGGTTGGCTTCAGCCATGGCTGCCCAGGCTTCAGGGCAGATACCGGAATAGTTGTCGCTGGCGAACTGTTGCGTTTGATCGGTCATCTTGGGTCCTTCTGGCCGTTGCCTGAATGCCCCTCGTGAGGGCGGGCGGTATGGCCGCATTTTACGCGAGGTTGAGCGTGGGTGGGCAAGCTTCGTGTTGCTTGCCCACCCACTTGCCCAGGTCAGGTTTTAGATTGGCGAAACACCAACCCCAGCCCCAGCAGAATAGCCAGCATTCCGAGCAGGCTCAGGCCTGAAAGCAGGTTGCCGAGGAACACATAGTCCATGATGGCGGTTACCACCGGAACCAGATAAAACAGACTGGTGACATTGACCAGATTCCCCGCGCGGATCAATCGATACAACAACAGCTGCGCGACCACTGAAATCACCAGTCCCAGCCACAGCAGCGGAATCAAAAAGCTGATTGATTGCTCAAAGTGAAAGGGTTGGCTCGGGGCCACTGCCAGGCACAGCAACAGGCTGATTGCATATTGCAATGGCAGCACTTGGGCAGGTTCTTGTTGAATACTTTTTTGTGCAATTGCGCCGCTGGTGACGCAAAGCAATGCGCCAAGAGCAAAGGCAATACCGGCGAAGGAAAAATCAGCTTTAAGCAGGCTTTGCAGCACCACCAAAACCAGTCCCGTCAACGCCAATCCCAGGCCAAGCAGGCGGTGTGCAGGAAAGCGTCGTTCCAGTACCAGCAAAGTGAGAATGGGCTGTACACCCAATAAGGTTGCCAGCACGCCGGGCGTGATGCCTTTGTCGAGTGCCATCAAATAGCACACCGAATACCCGCCGATCATTAACAGGCCAGTAGCTGCAACCTGTTTGCGCGTGCCGTTGTCCGGCAGCAGGCGTTTGCGATAGATGCCAATGAGCATCAAGGCGCCGAATGCGATTGCAAAGCGTAGCAAGAGAAAGGCGAATGCCGATGAGTGGTCAAGCCCCCATTTGGCGAAAATTGCACCGCTGCTCCAGAGCAATACAAATACCGTGGTGGTGGCGTATGCCCCCAGTGCTTGGTTGAGTTTCATTGGGTTGATCCTGTCGTAAAGCCATAGGCCCCAGGCACGGGCTGATTAACAGCAGGCGCGTTAGGTTGGAGCCAGAAAAAGTGTCGGTGTCAGGCGAACGCTTATGGCGCCGGCGGCGGGCAAACGCCGCTTGGGCTGGTTGCGACAGGTGGTGGCGCGATGGCAAAAGGCAGCGGTCGCGCAAGCTCAGCGGTCAGGATAACCGTGGATTTCTGAGTAAATGCATGCGCGAAAGTCATCAGTCTTCAGCCATTTTGATTGAAAGGCAGCGGGCAGTTTGTTGACGCGACTCACCTGCTGTGCCGCGACTATAGCACGGGTTTTTTGCCCGGCCACGGGCCGCCGCTAATCTTTTCAGACGCGCGGCGGGGTCGGAAGCGTGCAGTTACCGATTTGCGACATCGGCATGTCGTAAACGAATTTCCCCATGACGTACATAGGCATCTGGTTGCCTGAGCCGAGTCATACCATCGCTGCAAACGGCAACACGCCGTGCCTAACAATCTGTGCCGCAGGAGATCAGCGATGTTCAGCAAGCATGACCAAATTCAGGGTTACGACGACGCCTTGCTCAGCGCAATTAATGAAGAAGAGCGGCGTCAGGAGCATCATATCGAACTGATCGCCTCGGAGAACTACACCAGCCAGCGCGTGATGGAAGCGCAAGGCAGCGTGCTGACCAATAAGTACGCTGAAGGCTACCCGGGCAAGCGCTATTACGGCGGTTGTGAGTTTGTCGACAAGGTCGAGCAACTGGCGATCGATCGTGCCAAGCAACTGTTTGGTGCTGATTACGCCAACGTGCAGCCGCACTCTGGCTCATCCGCCAACTCGGCGGTGTATCTGGCGTTGCTCCAGGCTGGCGATACCCTATTGGGCATGAGCCTGGCCCACGGTGGCCACCTGACCCACGGTGCCAAAGTCAGCTCATCCGGCAAGCTTTACAACGCCGTGCAGTACGGGATCGACACCAGCACCGGTTTGATTGATTACGACGAAATTGAACGGCTGGCGCTTGAGCACAAACCCAAGATGATAGTGGCTGGGTTCTCGGCCTACTCGAAAACCCTGGACTTCCCGCGTTTCCGCGAAATTGCCGACAAGGTTGGCGCTTATCTGTTTGTGGACATGGCGCACGTAGCTGGCTTGGTCGCCGCAGGCCTGTATCCGAATCCGCTGCCATTTGCCGATGTTGTGACCACCACAACCCATAAAACCCTGCGCGGCCCGCGTGGTGGTTTGATTCTGGCTAAAAGCAACGAAGAGATTGAGAAGAAGCTCAACGCTGCAGTGTTCCCCGGCGCGCAAGGCGGGCCGTTGATGCATGTAATCGCGGCGAAGGCTGTGTGCTTCAAGGAAGCGCTGGAACCGGGGTTTGTTGCCTATCAAGCGCAAGTCATCAGCAATGCCCAGGCCATGGCCCGGGTGTTTATCGAACGCGGCTTTGATGTGGTTTCCGGTGGCACCGATAACCACCTGTTCCTGGTCAGCTTGATCAAGCAAGGCATCACCGGCAAAGACGCCGACGCTGCCTTGGGACGCGCCGGTATCACGGTAAACAAGAATGCAGTGCCCAATGATCCGCAGTCACCTTTTGTCACCTCTGGCCTGCGTATCGGCACGCCAGCGGTCACCACGCGGGGTTTCAAGGAAGCTCAGTGTGTGGCCTTGGCGGGCTGGATTTGCGACATCCTCGATCACCTAGGTGATGCCGATGTTGAAGCACAGGTGGCGGCGCTGGCGGGTGGGCTCTGTGCGGATTATCCCGTTTACCGTTGATTGGCTGGGTTGGCAGGTTCAAATTTAGGAGCATCACATGCAACGATATTCTGGCTTTGGCCTGTTCAAACATGCCTTCAGTCATCATGAAAACTGGCAGCGCATGTGGCGCAACCCGACGCCGAAACCTGTCTACGATGTAATCATCGTCGGCGGTGGCGGTCATGGTTTGGCAACCGCGTATTACCTCGCCAAGGAGTTCGGCGTAAAAAACGTCGCCGTGGTTGAGAAGGGCTGGCTGGGCGGCGGTAATACCGCACGTAACACCACCATTGTGCGCTCCAACTACCTTTGGGATGAGTCGGCGCATCTTTATGAGCACGCGATGAAGTTGTGGGAAGGCTTGTCCCAAGACCTGAACTACAACGTCATGTTCTCGCAGCGCGGTGTCTATAACCTGTGCCACACCTTGCAGGATATGCGCGACTCAGAGCGTCGTGTCAGCGCCAACCGGTTGAACGGGGTTGACGGTGAATTGCTCGATGCGCGCCAGGTCGCCGAAGAAATCCCCTACCTTGATTGCAGCAAAAACACGCGCTATCCAATCATGGGCTCGACTGTACAGCGGCGCGGCGGTGTAGCGCGCCACGATGCTGTGGCCTGGGGCTATGCGCGCGCCGCCGATGCTTTGGGCGTTGACCTGTTGCAACAGACTGAAGTGACCGGTTTTCGCAAGGAAAACGGCGTGGTGATCGGGGTTGAAACCAATCGCGGTTTCATTGGCGGCAAGCGTGTTGGCGTGGTGACTGCGGGCAATTCCGGGCACATGGCCAAGCTCGCTGGATTCCGTCTGCCGCTGGAGTCGCATCCGTTGCAGGCATTGGTGTCTGAGCCGATCAAGCCGGTGATCGACAGCGTAATTATGTCTAACGCGGTTCACGGCTACATCAGCCAGTCAGACAAAGGCGACTTGGTGATCGGCGCCGGTATCGACGGCTGGAATGGCTACGGCCAGCGCGGTTCTTACCCGACCATCGAGCACACCTTGCAAGCCATTGTCGAAATGTTCCCCGTGCTTTCGCGGGTGCGCATGAACCGCCAGTGGGGCGGCATCGTCGACACCAGCCCGGATGCCTGCCCGATTATCTCGAAAACGCCTGTGCCTAATTTGTTCTTCAACTGCGGTTGGGGCACCGGTGGTTTCAAGGCGACGCCAGGCTCGGGCCATGTGTTTGCTGCCAGCCTGGCCAAGGGTGAAATGCACCCGCTGGCCAAACCATTTGCGATGGACCGTTTCCACACCGGCGCATTGATCGACGAGCACGGCGCTGCTGCCGTTGCTCACTAACTGGGGCCAAAGACCATGCTCAATATTTATTGCCCTCATTGCTCAGAGATGCGTTCTGAAGAAGAGTTTCATGCCCACGGCCAGGCCCATATCGCTCGCCCGGAAGACCCAGGCGCGTGCAGCGATGCCGAGTGGGGCGACTACATTTTCTTCCGCGACAACCCGCGCGGTATCCACCATGAATTGTGGGTACACGCTGCCGGTTGCCGGAAGTTTTTTAATGCGACGCGCCATACCGTGACCTACGAAATTCTTGAAACCTACAAGATCGGCGAGAAGCCGAGCGTTACCGAGGCCAGTGTTGCAGCGGCAAAAGCCAGCGCTGAAGGAGTCACGGCATGAGCCAGATCAATCGTCTTGCAAGTGGTGGCCGGGTTGACCGCAGCCAGCCACTGAGCTTCAGCTTTAACGGCCAGTCCTACCAGGGCTTTACCGGCGACTCGTTGGCGGCAGCACTGCTGGCCAATGGTGTGGACATCGTCGGGCGTAGTTTCAAATACTCGCGTCCACGGGGCATCGTTGCCGCCGGAAGCGAAGAGCCCAACGCGGTTCTGCAAATCGGTTCGACCGAAGCGGCGCAAATCCCTAATGTGCGTGCCACCCAGCAAGCCTTGTATGCGGGGCTGGTTGCCAACAGCACCAACGGCTGGCCGAGCGTCAATACCGACATGATGGGGATTCTCGGTAAAGTCGGCGGCAAGATGATGCCCCCCGGCTTCTACTACAAAACCTTTATGTACCCGCAAAACCTGTGGCTGACCTACGAAAAATATATTCGCAAGGCCGCAGGTCTGGGGCGTGCGCCGACTGAGGTTGACCCAGACAGCTACGACTACCTCAACCAGCATTGCGATGTGTTGGTCGTGGGTGCAGGCCCGGCGGGTCTGGCTGCTGCATTGGCTGCCGGGCGCAGCGGTGCGCGGGTGATCTTGGCCGATGAGCAGGAGGAGTTTGGCGGCAGCTTGCTCGATACCCGTGAGCAACTTGAGGGTGAACCTGCAGCGAAATGGGTGGCCAAGGCTGTGGCTGAGTTAGAGGGCATGCCGGAAGTTACCTTGTTGCCCCGCTCAACGGTAAACGGTTACCACGACCACAACTTCCTGACCATTCACCAGCGCATGACCGACCATCTCGGTGAGTTGGCGCCAATGGGCAGCGTGCGTCAGCGTATGCACCGTGTGCGGGCAAAACGTGTGGTGCTGGCAACCGGGGCACATGAGCGGCCGCTGGTTTACGCCAATAATGATGTGCCGGGCAATATGCTCGCAGGCGCAGTGTCGACCTATGTGCGTCGTTATGCCGTGCTGCCGGGGCGCAAGCTGGTGCTGTCGACCAACAATGATTACGCCTACCGCGTGGTGCTCGACTGGCTGGATGCCGGTCAGCAAGTGGTGGCGGTGGCGGATGTTCGCGCCAACCCACGTGGCGCTTGGGTGGAAGAGGCGCGTGCCCGTGGTGTGCGGATTCTGACCGGCAGCGCCGTGGTTGAGGCCCGTGGCAGCAAGCGGGTGAATGGGGCGCGCATCTGTGCGATTGATGTGGCTTCATTCAAGGTCACCAGCCCTGGCGAAGTGCTCGATTGCGACTTGATTGTCAGCTCCGGTGGCTACAGTCCCGTGGTGCACCTCGCTTCACATCTGGGCGGGCGACCTACTTGGCAAGAAAAGCTGCTGGCATTTGTACCCGGCGAAGGCTTGCAGAAGCGTGTTTGCGCAGGCGCTGTGAAGGGTGTTTTTGCCTTGGGTGACACCTTGGCTGACGGCTTTGAGGCAGGTGTTTTGGCCGCCTCGGAGTCCGGCTTCAAAGCGGTGGTCGGCACCCTGCCAAGCGCTGAAACGCGACATGAAGAGGCCAGTCTTGCGCTGTTCCAGGTGCCGCACGACAAACCAACAGCCCGTGCGCCGAAGCAGTTTGTCGACTTCCAGAATGACGTCACCGCAGCCGGTATCGAGCTGGCAACCCGTGAAGGTTTCGAGTCGGTCGAGCACGTTAAGCGCTACACCGCCCTGGGTTTTGGTACTGACCAAGGCAAACTCGGTAACATCAATGGCTTGGCCATTGCTGCGCGTTCGCTGGGTATCAGTATCGAGCAGATGGGCACCACCATGTTCCGCCCCAACTACACGCCGGTGACCTTCGGCGCGGTGGCTGGGCGTCACTGTGGCGCGCTGTTCGAGCCTAATCGCTACACCGCCATGCATGCCTGGCATGTCGCCAACGGCGCCGAATTTGAAGATGTCGGCCAGTGGAAGCGGCCTTGGTACTTCCCGAAGAACGGCGAGGATCTTCACGCTGCGGTCGCGCGCGAGTGTCTGGCCGTGCGTAATGCGGTCGGTATTCTGGACGCTTCGACACTGGGCAAGATTGATATTCAGGGTCCGGATGCGCGTGAGTTCCTCAACCGTGTCTACACCAACGCCTGGACCAAGCTGGATGTGGGCAAGGCGCGTTATGGCTTGATGTGCAAAGAAGACGGCATGGTCTTCGATGACGGTGTTACGGCGTGCCTGGCGGATAACCACTTCCTGATGACCACCACCACCGGCGGTGCCGCGCGTGTATTGGACTGGCTGGAAATTTATCACCAGACCGAGTGGCCCGAACTGAAGGTTTATTTCACCTCTGTCACCGACCACTGGGCAACGATGACGCTTTCTGGCCCGAACAGTCGCAAGCTGCTGGCAGAGGTGACGGATATCGACCTCGACAAAGAGGCGTTCCCCTTCATGACCTGGAAAGAGGGTGAAGTCGGTGGCGTGCCGGCGCGGGTATTCCGGATTTCCTTTACCGGCGAGCTGAGCTACGAAGTCAACGTGCAGGCTGATTACGCCATGGGCGTGTGGCAGAAGATCATTGATGCCGGCAAGAAGCATGGCTTGACGCCTTACGGCACAGAAACCATGCATGTGCTGCGCGCCGAGAAGGGTTTCATCATCGTTGGTCAGGACACCGACGGTTCGGTGACGCCAGACGATCTCAACATGGGCTGGTGTGTCGGGCGGACCAAGCCGTTCTCCTGGATTGGCTGGCGCGGCATGAACCGTGAAGACTGCGTGCGTGAACAGCGCAAGCAACTGGTGGGATTGAAGCCGATCAACCCTGATCAGGTGTTGCCGGAAGGTGCGCAGTTGGTGTTCGACCCGAACCAGTCGATACCGATGACCATGGTTGGCCATGTCACCTCAAGCTACATGAGTGCGGCCTTGGGGTATTCCTTTGCGATGGCGGTGGTCAAGGGTGGCCTGCAGCGCATCGGCGAGCGGGTGTTTGCGCCGTTGGTCGATGGCAGCGTGATTGAAGCCGAAATCGTCAGCTCCGTGTTTTATGACCCGAAAGGGGATCGCCAGAATGTCTAACGTCAATGTCTACAAGCAGCGTCCAGATGCGGCTCAAGCGGAGTCGCCACTGTTTCACGCCAGCCTGCACGAGCTGGTTGGCAAAGGGGCAAAAAGCGCCGCTGTGAATCTGTGCGAGAAAAAGTTGCTGGGTCATTTGACCCTGCGCGGCGATGCCAGTAACCCGGTTTTTGCCAGTGGTGTGCACAGCGCCTTGGGTTTGGAGTTGCCGGTTGCGCTGACTCTGACGAGCAGCGGCGGCACCTCTTTGCAATGGATGTCGCCAGACGAGTGGTTGCTGATCGTGCCCAGTGGCGAAGAGTTCGCCGTTGAACAGAAGCTGCGCGAGGCGTTGGCTGGCCAGCATATCTCGATCGTCAATGTCAGTGGCGGGCAAACGCTGCTGGAACTGAGCGGCAACAAGGTGCGTGAGGTCTTGATGAAGTCGACCTCCTACGACGTGCACCCGAGCAACTTCCCGGTCGGCAAGGCGGTGGCAACCCATTTTGCCAAGGCGCAACTGGTGATTCGCCACACAGGCGAAGACACCTGGGAGTTGGTGATTCGGCGTAGCTTCTCAGATTATTTTTGGCTGTGGTTGCAGGATGCCAGCGCCGAATTCGGGCTGAATATCAGCGAATAACCATGTTTATCGAAGATTGGCGCAGCGCTGCCAGTATGGGTTGACGCTGCGCTGATGCCGCGTGTGAATGCAGGGAGATTGTAATGAGCAGAACCCCGGATACCTGGATTTTGACAGCGCAATGCCCAAGCGTGCTGGGCACGGTGGATGCGTTGACACGGTTCCTGTTCGAGCAGCGCTGCTATGTCACCGAGCATCACTCCTTTGATGATCGGCTGTCGTCGCGTTTCTTTATTCGCATTGAGTTTCGCCAGCCAGAGGGTTTCGACGAGCAGGCTTTTCGCGAAGAGCTGGACCAGCGCAGCGCAGTGTTCGAGATGCAAACCGAGCTGACCCCGCCGGGCTACCGCGCCAAAGTGGTGTTGATGGTCTCCAAGTCGGATCACTGCCTGAACGACTTGCTCTATCGCCAGCGCATTGGTCATTTGCCGATGGACGTGGTTGCGGTGATTTCCAACCACCCGGACCTGGAGCCGCTGGCGCGCTGGCACGACATCCCCTATTACCACTTCGCCCTCGACCCGAATGACAAGCCGTCTCAAGAGCGCAAGGTATTGCAAGTCATTGAAGATACCGGTGCCGAGTTGGTCGTGCTTGCCCGCTATATGCAGGTGCTGTCGCCAGAACTGTGCCGCAAGCTGGATGGCTGGGCGATCAATATTCACCACTCGTTGCTGCCGGGTTTCAAGGGCGCAAAGCCCTATCACCAGGCTTACCAAAAGGGCGTGAAACTGGTCGGTGCAACCGCGCACTACATCAATAACGATCTCGATGAAGGGCCGATCATTGCCCAGGGCGTTGAACCGGTTGATCACAGCCACTACCCCGAAGACTTGATTGCCAAAGGACGCGACATCGAGTGCCTGACCTTGGCCAAGGCCATTGGCTATCACCTCGAGCGCCGGGTCTTTTTAAACGCAAATCGCACGGTTGTGCTCTAGCACAGCCTGCCTTTTCTCCAAGCTGAAACAGTTGTTTCACACTGCCTTAAGAGTTTCTGGTTTAGCGCTTAATTCAGACTCTTTGTGAATGCTTCAGCCGCTGCAAATGCTCCAGTGCAAGGCCGCGTGGCCGTTGGCTGCGCTTTTGTTACGACAACAAGAAGGAGAGCAAACGATGTCTGATAATCGTGGTGTGGTGTATCTCGGTGCTGGCAAGGTCGAGGTGCAAAGTATCGACTATCCGAAAATGCAGGATCCGCGCGGCAAGAAGATCGAGCACGGCGTCATCCTCAAAGTCATTTCAACCAACATCTGTGGTTCCGACCAGCACATGGTGCGTGGCCGTACCACGGCGCAGGTTGGCCTGGTGCTGGGCCATGAGATTACCGGTGAGGTGATCGAGAAAGGCCGCGATGTTGAGCACTTGAAGATAGGTGATCTGGTTTCGGTGCCTTTCAACGTGGCTTGCGGTCGCTGCCGTAGCTGTAAAGAGCAGCACACCGGCGTTTGCCTGACCGTCAACCCGGCGCGTGCCGGTGGCGCCTATGGCTATGTCGACATGGGTGACTGGACTGGCGGCCAGGCCGATTACGTGCTGGTGCCATATGCCGATTTCAACCTGCTGAAGTTGCCTGATCGCGACAAGGCGATGGAGAAAATTCGCGACCTGACCTGTCTTTCAGACATCTTGCCGACCGGTTATCACGGCGCCGTGACTGCGGGCGTCGGCCCAGGCAGCACTGTGTATGTCGCTGGCGCCGGTCCCGTGGGCTTGGCTGCGGCTGCGTCTGCACGGCTGTTGGGCGCTGCGGTGGTGATTGTTGGTGATGTTAATCCTGTACGCCTGGCCCATGCCAAGGCCCAGGGTTTCGAGATTGCCGACCTGTCGAAAGACACGCCGCTGCACGAGCAGATTGCTGATCTGCTTGGCGAGCCAGAAGTTGATTGCGCGGTTGATGCGGTTGGTTTCGAAGCACGCGGTCACGGGCATGCCGGCGCGCAGCATGAAGCGCCCGCGACTGTGTTGAACTCGCTGATGGGCGTGGTGCGGGTGGCCGGTAAAATTGGTATTCCCGGCTTGTATGTGACCGAAGATCCGGGCGCGGTGGATGCTGCGGCGAAGATCGGTAGCCTGAGCATTCGCTTTGGTTTGGGCTGGGCTAAATCGCACAGCTTCCATACCGGGCAAACACCGGTAATGAAATACAATCGCCAGTTGATGCAAGCGATCATGTGGGATCGGATCAATATTGCTGAAGTGGTGGGCGTGCAGGTGATCAGCCTCGACCAGGCGCCGCAAGGCTATGGTGAATTCGATGCCGGTGTGCCAAAGAAATTCGTTATTGATCCACACCGTTCCTTTAGCGCGGCCTGATTCACGGGTTGCGGTCTGAATCAAGCTCGCCGTTGTTCTGGGCGGCGAGCTTTTTAGCTTTCCATGCGGGGTTCAGGGCTGCTGCAATTCACTGCGAATCTGCGCAATACGCGCGTCTTTGCGTTGCCACATATCCGTCACCCACGCCTGTACTTGCTGACGAAACTGCTCATCGTTCTGGTAATCGCCTTGGTGCAATGCAGGGTCGAGTTCCAGGGTTTGAATATCGATGATGACTTTCGGCACCTGGCCGCTGATCAAGGTCCAGAAGCCCGGAATCTGCGTGCTTGGGTAAACCACGGTGACATCCAGTACCGCATCGAGTTGCTCACCTAGCGCAGCCAGTACAAATGCCACGCCACCGGCTTTGGGCTTCAGCAAGTAGCGATAGGGCGATTGTTGCTGCGCTTGTTTGGCCGGTGTGCAACGTGTGCCTTCAAGGTAATTGACCACTGTCACCGGAAGGTCTTTGAATTTCTCGCAGGCGCGCTTGGTGATCTCAAGGTCTTCACCGCGACGCTCGGGATGTTTAGCCAGATAGGCTTTGGAATAGCGGCGCATAAAGGGATAGTCCAGCGCCCAGAACGCCAGACCGAGAAAGGGTACCCAAATCAGTTGTTGCTTGAGGAAGAATTTGAAGTAGGGCGTCTTCCGGTTGAAGACCTGCACCAGCGCCGGAATATCAACCCATGACTGATGATTGCTGATGACCAGGTATGAAGTGGTCTTGCGCAATTGCGCATTGCCGCGAATATCCCAGACCGTGGGCAGCAGGCAGGCAAAGATCAACTTGTTGATTTCAGCCCAGGTTTCCGCCACCCACATCACCCCGCGAGAGCAACTCGCCTTGAGCTGCTTGCCCGGCAGGATAAATTTACCCAAAGCAATCAATAGCAGCGGGCCGATCAAAATCAGGGTGTTTAGCAGCAGCAAAAGGGTGACGCTCAGGCCAGTGAGCAAGCGGCGCATGGCAGCTCCTTGATATACAGAGTCGCCTACATCATAGGCTTGGCGGCCTGCCAAGGCCAAGCCATGCTCAGGCTGCGCGAAGGCTGCTGCGGCCGTCACCTGCAACCATCGCGCAACATCTTTACCTGTAAGAGCGCTCTTGTGGCTTTGCCTGTGACGTTTTTCGCTGCCCGGGGTGCGACATTATGTGTTGCAAATTGGGCAGAACCTCTGTCAGCCATCCGAGTCAGATGCACCAGACTTTTATGGAGAAATGACGTTTGAAGACTGTTATTGCGCTGACTGCTGCACTATTGACCCTGCCAGTGATGGCTGCTGAAAAAACTGATACCGAGCTCAATACCTACGGTCGCTACGAGATGGTCACGCTGCCGCAAATTGGCCAAACCTTGAAGGCCAAGATGGATACCGGCGCAATGACCGCCTCTTTATCTGCCAAGGATATTGAACGATTCAAACGTGATGGCGGCGAGTGGGTACGTTTCCGTTTGGCCATTAAAGATGCTGACGATACTGTGTATGAACAGCCGTTGGCACGTATTACCGAAATCAAGAACCGTGCGGAAGAGGGCGCTAATGTGACAGCCAGCAGCCCTTCGACCACTGAACGCCCGGTGGTCAATCTTGAAATTTGCGTGGGGCATCAATTGCGCACTGTCGAAGTCAACCTGACCGACCGCACGCACTTTGATTATCCGTTGCTGATCGGTGCCAGCGCGATTCGTAAGCTCGATGCGGCCATCAACCCGGCCGAGCGCTACACCGTCGAACGCCCGGAATGCTGAGTGCGTAGGGTGTGACAACGCGAAGCTTGTCCACCCAGTGTGGTACATCGATGAACCACCAACTCAGATGCATACCGTCAACAATGGCGGATGAAAAAAGCGTCATCCGCCTCCGATTGGCGTCACTAGGGGTTTGAGACTTGCAGGTGAGTGTTCTATGTTGTCGGTATAACAATACTGACAGCTCATTAGAATTGAGCTGTTGACCGCATACAAGGATGACTCAGGTGCAACAGCAACGCGTACAAAAACGCTCTCCGGACGGGCTTTTGTTCTAGTGCCGGCAGCATCAGGTATCAGGCCCATGGGCTCTGGCTTTTTGCATATTGCTGTGATCGCCCTATTCTGCCTTAACCTGCTCGCGTGCAGCGGGGGGGCGCTTAAGCTGAATAAAGTCGCCAAGACTGATATCGACATGGTCGTCGATATGCACTGGCGCACCATTGATCAAAGCTTGATTGTGCTGATGGGCAAGCTTTATGAGCGCAACCCGGACGAACTCTACAAAACCCCTAACGCCACCATACTTTCCCGCCAGCAACAGTTGTGGGCAACGCCGCTTGACCAACAAACCGCTTATCTTGGCAAAAGTGAATTGTCAGCTATGGATGCTGCCCTTGATGTGCACTTTCAGGGCGACCGGGTGTATGCCGTAATGGCCGGGCTGCGCGGCATGCTTAGCCGCTCCTATGGTTACATTGATGACTTCTATTTGTTCGATACGCCTGACCAGCAGGCGCTTTATAACAGTGCGCGCAACGTTGAAATCCTGGTCTGGCGCCTAAAGCATCGCCTTGATGCCAGCGGCGCACGCCTGGTCTTCACCAATGGTGTTAGTAAGCCGCCGTACAACCTCAGTTTCGAGCGATTATTCGGCAAGATCATCGCTTATCAAGACATGATGGCAACCATCACCTCCGAGCGCTCCCAGCGCAGCATAAATTATGCGACGCACAGCATATTGAGAATGGCTTTCCTGCCGATATAAGTCTTAGCCAAGCGGTACGGCCATCTTGCTGGATAGTGGCACCTTGGCATCGGCGTGGTTCTTGCTTGGACATTAGGGATCCTCTGAAAAAGGTAGCGAGCGTAGATAGTACAAGGCAAAAAAATGCGAAAAAGCGGAGTTTAGTGGTCTAAATGAGTATCTTGAGCAGTTTTTTAACGCCGCAATATCGAGCGCAGTAGTTTTTCAGAGGTTCCTTAGCTTGTTGCGCTTGCCACTGAGCGTGCATTAAGTGTTTTGAGGTGTCGTCATGACTGTAGTACTCAAGCCGGGCGTCAGTTTGCTCGAGCGTTTTAGTTTTGCCCGTAAGTTTCTTATCCTCGCTGTCTTGTTCATATTGCCGCTGACCTATGCCCTGTGGGCTATATGGTCCGAGTACCAGGCCGGCCAGCGCTTGATTGATCAGCAGATCAAAGGCCTTCACGATATTCAGGCCCTGGCTCAGGTTCAGCGCGAGGTGCTTGAGCAACGCACTTTATTGGCGCGCTGGAAAGGCACCGATGATGCTGCCCAAGGGTTATTGACCAGCCGTGAAGGCAAGCTCGATGAAGCGCTGAAACAGGCGTCTGAGCAATTGACTGGCGCCGAAATGTCGAGCCAGGCAAGCGAGCTGTTGCAAACCCTGCAGGCCGATCGCAGCCGCTTGAGTTCAGCCGAACTGAGTAACATTGCGTTACCTGATGCCTTGGAGCGTTACCAAATGAACCTCCAGCATCTCACCGCGCTTCGCGAGCAGATTGCCACCGACAGCGGAATGATTCTGGACCCCCATCTCGACACCTACCTGATGATGGAGCAATTGACTTTCACCTTGCCGCGCTTGCTTGAAAACCTCGCCAGCTTTGCCAGCCGTGGTTATGGCGCTGTGGTTTCCAAGCATTTCACCTTGCAAAGCCGCGTGGGGATTCGCGACCTGCGGCGTAGCATCGATGAATCAAGCGCTCAACTGCTCAAGGCGCATAACACCCTTGAACGAACGGCTCCGGATTCGATGAAAACACTGCAAGCGCCATTTACGGCCGCCGAGCAAGGCATCGAGCTGTTCTTGAAAGAGATCGACCGGGACATGTTTGATGCCAATCCCATGCAGTTGACCCCCGCACAATTTATTCAGCGAATCGAAGCCTTGCAGCAGCACTTGCTCGCGCTGCAGCAGGCGCAAGTGGAGCAATTCGAGCAGAGCCAAAACGCCTATCAGCACGTAGCAACAGCGCGCATGCTTAATATTGTCCTGGTATTTGCACTGCTGACCTTTGCTGCACTTTATGGTCTTGTCTGTCTTAATTGGTCGATTCGTCGCAGCGCCCGCGAAATTATTGCAGCGGCCCAGGGCCTGCGCGATGGCGACTTGCGCGTGCAGATGCAGGTGTACGGTAAAGATGAACTGGCGCAAATAGCCTTGGCGCTCAATACCGCCGTGGTTCAACTGCGCGGCTCGCTGCAGGGCGTCAACCATGAAAGCGAAGGCTTGGGCGGTACGGTTCAGGTGCTGAGTCGCCAGGCACAAAATTCATTGCAGGCCGTCGAGCGCCAGCAAGGCCAGATGAGCCAGATTGCCGCTGCTGCCACGCAAATGGCGGCAACTGCGCAAAGTGTCGCCCAAAGCTGCGAGGAGGCTGCAGTCGAAGCGGTGCAAACCCAGGAAGTGGCCAATCAAAGTAACCAGCGCAGTGAGCGCACCAGCTCCAGCATGCGTCAGCTCAGTGTACGCCTGGGTGATAGCTCGGCAACCTTGAAGCAGTTGCAGCAGCAAACCGAGCAGATTACCCGGGTGGTTGATGTGATCAAGGGGATTGCCGAGCAGACCAACCTGCTGGCGCTCAATGCGGCAATTGAAGCAGCGCGGGCGGGCGAGCAAGGCCGAGGCTTTGCCGTGGTTGCCGATGAGGTGCGCAGCCTGTCGCAGCGCACACAAAACTCCACCGCCGAAATTGCGCAGACGGTCGCCGACTTGCATAAGGTGGTCGGTGAGTCTGTTGAAATGATGGAACAGGCCGTGGCTCAGGCTGAGGGCGATGTCAGCAGTGTGCTGGCGATGAGTGATGATCTGAGCGGTATTGTCGAGTCGGTCCAGCGTGTGAGCGACCGTCTGGCGCAGATCGCAACTGCAGCCGAGGAGCAAGCCGCCACGGCGGATGAGGTCAGCGGCAATATCCAGCAGGTTGATCAGGACGCCAGCACCTTGCTCGATGGCGCACAAGCGGTGAGTCAGGCCTCGGAGCAGCTGCGCATGGGCAGCCTGGAGCTGGCGCAGAATACCGGGCGTTTCCGCCTGGGTTGATCATCAAGCCAGGCGTCTGCCCAGGTCTTTTTATTCACGGCCCGGGCAGGTGTTGGCTTGACGCTGTCGGGCGCCTGTCGCAGTCTGCTCGCCGGGACCGCCAATACGCAGGACGCTGATGCCACACATTCTGATTGTCGAAGACGAAGCCGCCATTGCGGACACCCTGATCTATGCCCTGCAATCAGAGGGTTTCACCACCACTTGGCTGGCATTGGGGCAGGCCTGTCTTGAGTTCGTGCAGCAAACGGAGCCTGATCTGCTGATCCTGGATGTTGGTTTGCCGGACATCAGTGGTTTTGAGGTGTGCAAGCAGTTGCGTCGCTTCAGCGAAGTGCCGGTGATTTTCCTTACCGCGCGCGACGGCGAGATTGATCGGGTGGTGGGGCTTGAAATTGGCGCCGACGATTATGTGGTCAAGCCTTTTAGCCCACGTGAGGTTGCCGCGCGAGTCAAAGCGATTCTGAAGCGCGTCGCGCCGCGTGAGGTTGCCCGCAGTGAGACCGTGCTGCGCTATCAAAGCTTTGAGCTGGACAGCCAACGTGATCAGGTGCATTACTTTGGGCAGCCCTTGAGCCTGACCCGTCATGAGTTCAAGTTGCTCAGCGTGCTGCTTGAACAGCCAGAACGCGTATTTTCTCGTGAGCAACTGCTTGATGGCCTGGGGATCGCCGCAGATGCGGGTTATGAGCGCAATATCGACAGTCATATCAAAAGCCTGCGCGCCAAGCTGCGCCTGGTGAATGCGGCCCGTGACCCGATCCAGACGCACCGTGGCCTGGGCTACAGCCTCAAATGCCTGAGTGACGGCTGATGCCCATCGCGATTCGTATCTTCTTGGTGTATTTCCTGTTTGTTGGCTTGTCTGGCTGGTTCGTGCTGAGCACTGTCATGGACGAGATCCGCCCCGGCGTGCGCCAATCAACCGAGGAGACCCTGGTTGATACCGCCAATCTGCTGGCCGAGGTGCTGCGCGATGATGTGCAGGCTGGAAAACTCAGCCAGAGCCACTGGCCGCAGTTGCTGAAAACCTACGGTGTGCGCTCGCCTAACGCTGATATTTGGGGCGTGCAAAAAACGCAGGTGAATCACCGTATCTATGTCACCGATGCCAAGGGCATTGTCTTGCTTGATTCCACGGGGCAGGCGGTTGGCCAGGATTACTCGCGCTGGAATGATGTGTATCGCACGCTGCGCGGTGAGTACGGTGCACGCTCAACCCGCGAAGACCCGAACGATCCAGAAAGCTCGGTGATGTATGTAGCGGCGCCGATCAAGGAGGGGCAACGGATTATCGGCGTCGTTACGGTGGCCAAGCCCAATCAAACCTTGCAGCCGTATATCGAGCGTTCACAGCGGCGTCTTTCTTGGCTTGGCTATGGCTTGATTGCCCTTGGCTTGTTGGTCGGTGGCTTACTGAGTTGGTGGCTAAGCTCGTCGCTGCGCCAACTGACGCGCTATGCGCAGACGGTGAGCGAAGGACGGCGTGCAGAGCTACCGCGCATGCCGGGTGGTGAAATGACGCAACTGGCCTTGGCGGTCGAGCGCATGCGCACCGAGCTTGAAGGCAAGGCCTATGTTGAGCGTTATGTGCATACCTTGACCCACGAACTGAAAAGCCCGCTGGCGGCGATTCGTGGCGCGGCTGAGTTGTTGGATGAAGATTTGCCCCATGATTCGCGCAAGCGGTTTGTCGCTAATATCAGCCAGGAAAGTTCGCGCTTGCAGCAGTTGATCGAGCGGTTGCTGCACTTGGCTCAGGTTGAGCAGATGCAAGCCTTGGAGACGCGCGTCAAGGTGCCCTTGGCCGAGTTGCTGGAGTCACTGCTTCAAGCACAGGCCCCCGCAATTGAGCAGGCCAGGTTGCGCCTGGACCTGGCCGTTGCGCCAGACCTTGTGCTATTGGGTGATCAGTTTTTGCTGCGCCAGGCCTTGGCCAATATTCTCGATAATGCGCTGGCGTTTAGCCCGGTCCACGGCTTGATTTCTATCAAGGCTGAGCGTTGTCAGCAGGCGGTGCAGATCTGCTTTTTCAACCAAGGTGAGGCCATTCCTGAATACGCGCTTGAACGGTTGACCGAGCGCTTTTACTCGCTGCCTCGGCCACAGACCGGGCGTAAAAGTACCGGGCTGGGTTTGAACTTCGTTGAGGAAGTCATCGAGCTGCATGACGGCCAACTGCATATTGCCAATGTTGAGGGCGGTGTTGAGGTCCGGGTATTGCTCCCGCTTGCAGGCTAGGCCAACACACAAGCTCCACAGAGTCTCCATACAGGCTCCATAAAGCCACCATTTCGACGGCGCAAAGTGCTCTCCATCAACCCACGCATGGAGAGCTGCACCATGAATCGTCCTTTGTTATTCAAGCTGGGCACCATCGCCCTGTTAGTTGTGCTGTTGTTTATTCCGTTATTGATGATCGGCAATCTGGTCAACGAGCGGCAGAGTCAACGTGATCAAGTGGTTCAGGACATTGCTCGCAGTTCAAGCTTTGCCCAGCAACTGACCGGGCCGATTCTGGTCGTGCCCTATGCCCAAGCCAAGCGTGGCTGGAAAACCAACGAAAAGACCGGTGAGCGCTACTGGGATGAATGGCAAGTACGCGGACGCATGTACTTTTTGCCTGAGCAGTTCAACCTCAATGGCTCGATGCGCACTGAACTGCGCAATCGTGGCATCTACCAAGCGCGCCTGTACCACAGCGATAACCGTATCAGCGGTTCGTTCAACCTGCCTGCTCACTATGGTGTCAGCGGAAAACTTGAAGACTACAGCTTCGACCCGGCATTCCTGGCCGTAGGTATCAGTGATATCCGCGGTATCAATAACGACCTCAAGCTAGAGCTGAATAATCAGCGACTGAGTTTTCAGCCGGGCAGTGGCGAGCCGATATTGGGGAGCGGGGTGCATGTGCCTTTGCCGGCCATGGATCTGGCAAAGGAGCAGAACCTGAGCTTTGCCTTTGACCTCAAGCTGCAAGGCACCGCAAGCCTGCATGTGACCCCCATTGGCCGTGACAGCGTAGTGGAACTCTCG
This sequence comes from Pseudomonas sp. RL_15y_Pfl2_60, assembly GCF_963970595.1. Lineage (NCBI taxonomy): Bacteria > Pseudomonadati > Pseudomonadota > Gammaproteobacteria > Pseudomonadales > Pseudomonadaceae > Pseudomonas > Pseudomonas sp. RL_15y_Pfl2_60. The sequence goes on from NZ_CAXAOE010000005.1 coordinate 345,099, forward strand.
TCGGATTGGCCGCACCCAAGTTTTAGCGGACTGTATTTGCCGACTGAACGCTCGGTGAGTGCAAAAGGCTTCAAGGCCAAGTGGCATACCAGTTTCTTCGCCACCAATATGGAGGAGACCTTGGCTGGCTGCCGCTCGGGAGGCCAGTGCCAAGCCTTGTCGTCACGCAATATGGGGGTGAGCTTTGTCGATCCGGTCGATCAATACCTCAAGGCTGATCGTTCGATTAAATACGCCCTGCTGTTTATCACCCTGACGTTCGCGGTGTTCTTCCTCTTTGAAGTGCTCAAGCGCATGGCCGTGCATCCGATGCAGTACGCCCTGGTTGGCTTGTCGCTGGCGCTGTTCTACCTATTGCTGATTTCACTTTCCGAACACATTGGATTCGCCTTGGCCTACTCAATCTCGGCCTCTGCCTGTGTGGCGTTGATCAGTTTCTATGTCAGCTATGTATTACGCAGCGCTACGCGGGGCATTGGCTTTGGCCTGCTGCTTGGCATGCTCTACGCCATGCTTTATGGCTTGCTCAGTGCGGAAGACTACGCATTGCTGATGGGTTCGATACTGGTCTTCGCAGTGCTCGGCGGCTTTATGGTGCTGACCCGTAATCTCGACTGGTACGGCGTCGGCAAGGGCTCGGCTGCGACCCCTCTCAACTAATCAGCCTGCGGCGCGGGCAAACCGCGCCGCTCACGGAGTATCGAGCATGCGAGTCTTAATGCGCTTTTCGCTGTGTTGTTTTCTGGGGGCGGTTCTCAGCCTGTTTCTGTTGATCAGCCTGATGTTCCTGCGGCGCTTTGACCTGATTGGCGGGCTGACATTAACCGGCGCCCCCCTGAGTTGGCTGGTCTTGAGCGTTTTGCCAGCGGACTTCCTGAGTAGCCTGACCGGGGTCGCCAATGCGCCAGGCAACCCTTCGGTGCAGTCTTTCGCCCAGCTTTGCGCCGCACTTGGGCAGTTGGCGTTGGTACTGGGTGGCGGTTTTTATTATCTCTGGTATCGCCGATGAGCAGGCATATCGGCTTGCGCGAGGATGCACGATACGGGGCCCGGTTGGCTCGGCAGATTGCCCAGTTGTTTGCGCCTTCTGCCAAGCGCTTTGAGCGGATCAAAACGCCCCGTTGCACGCGCGATAGCGCTGAGTTCAGAGGCTAGTCAACCACGGTGAAGCCCGTACTCAGGTCGGGGGCTGGGTGCTGAGCATCGACTCGCGCTTGCTGATGTCTTCGTACCAGCTTGCCAGGCGGGCAAAACGCTCGCGCCACCCTAGTTGCGGCTGGCGAAAGTCTAAATAGCCCAGCGCGCAGGCAATACTGATTGAGGCGATATCAAAGCGTTGCAATTGCCCGGTATCGGCTTGAGTCTCCAGCTCGCTTAATGCGCGCTCGATCTTTTCCTGCTGGGCGTCCAGCCAGGTCGGCCAGTGCAGCTCTTGTGGACGTAGAAAGGTTTCATAGCGGATCAAAATAGCCGCGTCGAGGATCGCGTCAGCCAGCGAGGCGAGGGTCAGGCGCTGCCAGCGTCTTGCACCGTTCCGGGGAATCAGTGGTTCACCGCTGTGCTGGTGGTCGAGGTAGTCAAGGATTACCCGGCTGTCGTGCAGGGTATCGCCATTGGCCAGCTCAAGTGCCGGGATCTTGCCCGATGGGTTGCGTGCGATGACGTCTCCGCTTGGGCTTACCGGACTGAGCTGAACATCGAAAAGCTCGACATTTGCCAGTTGCCCGGTCTCATGCAACAGCACTATGACCTTGCGTGCGAAGGGCGAAGCTGGTGAGTAAAACAGGGTCATGTCTTTACAGGGCATTGGCCTACTTCCAGTGTTTTTGAGTGGTGCGTCACATTAGCTGTTTGTTTCTAGTGAGGAGGCAGTATACGACCTTGGTCGTGGGTGCGCAGGGCAACTGGGGCACGGCTGCGCTACATAGCCTATAAACATTGAAGACTTGCACATGGCTTGATTGCACTCGACCAAAGTCTCACTGGCGCTTACGCCCTGTGCTGCTAAGTTGCAGGTGTCAAAACAACAAAAACAATTGAGGAGAACCTCACATGTCTGCGTCTAAGCAAGAGGCTGCGAAAGCCTATTGGAAAGACAACCTGCGGCTGATGTTGACGCTTTTGGTTGTCTGGTTTGTGGTGTCATTCGGCTGCGGTATTTTGTTCGTTGATGAGCTTAATGCCATTCAGTTCTTCGGTTTCCCACTGGGATTCTGGTTTGCCCAGCAAGGGTCTATCTACGTATTTGTGCTGATGATTTTCTTCTACGTGTGGAAGATGAATCAATACGATCGCAAACACGACGTCCACGAAGAATAAGGCGCCGACAATGGATACCCAAACTCTGATTTATCTGTTTGTCGGTGCAACCTTTGCACTGTACATCGGCATCGCCATCTGGACCCGTGCCGGGTCTACCAGTGAATACTACGTTGCCAGTAAAGGCGTTCACCCGGTGCTCAACGGTATGGCTACGGGCGCCGACTGGATGTCCGCGGCTTCGTTTATCTCAATGGCGGGGATTATTTCCTTCACCGGCTTCGACGGCAGCGTTTACCTGATGGGCTGGACCGGCGGCTACGTGCTCCTGGCCATGTGCCTGGCACCGTACCTGCGCAAGTTCGGCAAATTCACCGTGCCTGAGTTTATCGGCGAGCGTTACTACTCGCAGACAGCTCGTGTGGTTGCGGTAATCTGCGTGATCTTCATTTCCTTCACCTACGTGGCCGGGCAAATGCGCGGCGTTGGTATCGTCTTCTCGCGTTATCTGGAAGTAGACATCAACACCGGTGTAATCATCGGCATGTGCATCGTGTTCTTCTACTCCGTTCTTGGCGGCATGAAGGGCATCACCTACACCCAGGTGGCGCAATACTGCGTGATGATCTTCGCCTACATGGTGCCAGCGATCTACATTTCGATGCTGATCACCGGTAACCCAATCCCACAACTGGGCTTTGGTAGCGAAGTGACGGGCACTGGCCAGTCGGTTCTGGAGCGTCTCAACGGTCTGGGTACTGAGCTGGGCTTTGGCGTTTACACCGATGGCAGCAAGTCGACTATCGACGTGTTCTTCATCACCATGGCGCTTATGGTTGGTACCGCGGGCCTGCCGCACGTAATTGTGCGCTTCTTCACCACGCCAACCGTACGCGCTGCTCGCCAGTCTGCCGGTTATGCACTGCTGTTCATTGCCATTCTGTACACCACGGCCCCAGCTGTTGCTGCGTTTGCGCGCACCAACCTGCTGACGACGATTCCTGGTGTTGAATACAGTAATGCACCACAGTGGGTTAAAAACTGGGAGAAATCCGGTCTGATCGCCTGGCTCGACAAGAATGGCGACGGTAAGATTCAGTACGGCCCAGGTAATCCATTTGCGGGTGCGCCAACCTTCTCTGCTGAGCCTGGTGCTCATGGCGAACGTCAGGTCACCAATGCACCAACTGATGCTGCGACTGAACTCTACGTTGACCGCGACATCATGGTTCTGGCCAACCCGGAAATTGCTAACCTGCCAGGTTGGGTAATCGCCCTGATTGCAGCGGGTGGTTTGGCGGCGGCCTTGTCGACTGCTGCTGGCTTGCTCTTGGTGATCTCGACCTCAATCTCCCATGACTTGCTCAAGAGCAACATCATGCCGAACATCTCCGAGAAGCAGGAACTGCTCGCTGCTCGTATCGCCGCAGGCGTGGCGGTAGTGGTTGCAGGCTTGTTCGGGATTTATCCACCGGCCTTTGTGGCGCAGGTGGTGGCATTTGCCTTCGGGCTGGCTGCGGCATCCTTCTTCCCGGCCATCGTCATGGGGATTTTCTCCAAGAAGATGAACAAGGAAGGCGCGATCGCCGGTATGGTTGTGGGCTTGACCTTCACCTTCAGCTACATCGTTTACTACAAGTTCATTGACCCGACTGCTGGTGCTGCTGACTGGTGGTTTGGTATCTCGCCGGAAGGCATTGGTACCCTGGGCATGATCTTCAACTTCGTAGTGGCGGTGGCTGTAGCCTCTGTTACCAGCGCGCCACCAGAGCGCATCCAGCATCTGATCGAAGACATCCGCGTCCCACGTGGTGCGGGCGCTGCAATCGATCACTAAGTTGTAAGCGCCCGTATAGCGCGGGCGTGCTGAAACAAAAAATCCGACCTCTGCAAGGAGGTCGGATTTTTTATGGCTGAGAATATCTCAGCGGGTTATTTACGATGGTTCAAATCAAACGGGCTTTAGCCACCCGATGCCTAACGGGTGGCTGGCTTACCCTTGCGAACCAGCAGTGGCCAACAACCAAGCAGCGCCGGGATGCCCAAGCCGAGCCAGGCAAACCAATCCCACATACCATCTCCGAGCAGGGCGCAGAACAAGCCGAGCAGGCTGAGCAAGCCAATGATCAGCGGCAGGGCAAAGGTTGATTGCTTCCAGCTCATGCAGTGACTTCCTTGCTATTTGACCGAGCTGCAGCGCCATAGCGCCGCACCCACCACAAATACAAGCCGCTGATCAGTACGATAATGGTCAGCACATCAAGCACCGCCCATAGAATCTGCATGGGTCGTCCGCCGTAATCACCAAAGTGCAGCGGTTGCGACATCGACAATGCGTCCATGTACCACGGCCGTTCAGCGACTGCGGTCACTTCAAGGGTGCGCGCATCGATCAGTACGGGTGTCCACAGGTGCGCAGTGAGGTGCGTTGCCCCCTTCATAAACACGCTGTAATGGTGCTCACTGGAGAAGCGAGTACCGGGAAACGCGATGAAATCAGGTTTCATGCCCGGTGTGGCTTGTTGGGCGATACTTATCAAATTATTGGCGGATGCGCGTTCGGTCAGCGGCGGCGCGTCTCGATAAGGCTCGACCAATGCGCTCAACGCATCATTGCGCCAGGCACTGATCAATATATCGGCGCAAGCGCTGATCACGCCGGTAGTGCCGACCACAATGGCCCAGGTCAGGGTCACTATCCCAATCAGGTTGTGCAAATCGAGCCAGCGGGTTCGGGCGGACTTTTGATGACGCACCGTGGCGAAATCGAGTCGGCGCATAAACGGTACGTACAGCACCGCGCCGGAGACGCAGGCGACGACAAACAACAGGCCCATGAACGCCAGTAACAGCTTGCCGGGCAAACCGGCAAACATATCCACATGCAGACGCAGGATAAACATCAACACGCCGCCATTGGCCGCAGGCATCGCCACGGCTTCGCCGGTGCGGGCGTCGAGCATAAAGGTGTGCGAGGAGTTGGGCTCGGTACCTGCTGTAGCCGCTGTGATAGCGATCACGCCATTGCTGTCATCTTCGTCGTAACCAATGTACTGAATGACTTCGCCGGGGCGGCTGCTTTCTGCTTTATCGACAAGCTGTTGCAAGCTGAGCCGAGGCGTATCTTCGGGCATCTGCCTTAACTCGGGCGCCTCGCCGAGCAGATGCTCAAGCTCATGGTGAAAAATCAGTGGCAGGCCGGTAAGGGCCAGCATAAGCAAGAAAACAGTGCAGATCAGGCTGGTCCAGGTGTGTATTTGTGACCAGCGTTTAATGGTGCTGCTGCGCATAACGGGGTCCATCAAAATGAGCGGCCAGAGGACTGGCCGCTACTCGATTTAGAATTCGAGTTGAGCCGAGAAGGTCAATGTGCGGGGCGCGCCGAGGTAATAGCTGCTCAGCCAGTATTCTTTGTCTGCCAAGTTGCTGACATTGGCGCGCAGCGTCAGATTGCTATCGTTGGACACTGCCGTGCGATAACGCATGCCTGCATCGAAGGTCGTCACCGAAGGCAGGCTGTGGTTGTTGGCTTCGTCGGTGTAGATCTTGCCTGTGTAGTAGGCGCCACCAGTCAATGCCACGCCCGGCAGGGCATTGAGTTCGTATTCGTTATAGAGCTTGGCAAACTGGCTAGCGACGTTGGTCGGCTTCTGACCTTCGCTGGCGGCATTGCTTGAGTCTTTGACTTTAGGATCAAGCAGGGTCAAGCCACCCACAACAGTCCACTGTGGAATAACCTTGCCGGTTATACCGAGTTCAACCCCGCGGTTTTCCTGCTGGCCATCGTCGCTGTAAATACCCTGGCTATTGGTGTAGCTGTTGGGTTTCTCGATATTGAACAAGGCCATGGTCAGCAGGGTTTCGCCTACGGTCGCTTTTACGCCCAGCTCGTATTGTTCGCTTACTTGTGGGGCCAATGCCTGGCCCGCGTTGAGTGCTGTATTGGGCGCAATTCCACCTGCCTCCAGGCCTTCAATGTAGCTGGCGTAGGTGGTCAGCCAAGGCAACGGCTTGTAGATCAGCGAGATATTTGGTGTGGTTTCGCTTTCTTTGTAGGTGGTGGCGGTTTCGTCATAGCCAAAGGGGCCGGCAAAAACGAAGTCGTTGCTGTAGGTCTCGATGGTGCTGTGGGTCAGGCCAAGAATGGTCGACCACTGCTCGTTGAAGGTGATGATGTCGCCGATCAGCCAATTATCACTCTGGGTGCGGCTGGACAGGCGTTGATCGCCATTGCCTATGCTGTAGCTGGGCTTATTAACCTGCGGTTGCTGATTGAATGGCAGGTCTGGAGTCACAGAGATGTACTGTGGGCCCGGGTATGGAATGTAGTCTTCATAGTTGCGCTCACGGGACACATTGCCTTGATAGCCCATGGTCACTTTGTGGCCAATGCTGCCGGTGTTAAATACTGAGTCGAGGTACAGGTAGCCTGAGGTTTCTTCGGTTTCAACCGGGGCAAAGGCATACAGCGGCTGGCTGTAGACATTGGCGCTGTAAACCGTTGGACCTGTGTAGGTGTATTCGTTTTCGTACTGGGTGTAACCCAGGGCGCCGCGCATGGTGAAGGTGTCGTTGAGACGCCAGTTGAAGCGGCTGCCAATGCGGTCGTGTTCGCTGTCAGAAAACGCCCAGCGCTGGCTGTAGAGTTTGTCATTGTCCAGTTTGTCGGCATCAGGACGCAGGGCTTGGTCACCAAAGTACCAATAGCTGGTCAGACCGCGGGTTTCGCTCTTCTTGTGCGAGGCATCGAACTGGATCAACAGATCGTCGCTGACGTTCCAGTCAAGCGCCAGCGAAACCATCTCACGACGGTCTTTTTGCATATCTATCGCTGTCTCGCCATCTTGGGCCAGGACATTGAGGCGGTATGCGAACACACCTGCTTCATCAATGGTGCCACCGAAGTCTCCGTGCAGGTAATAGTTCTCGCCGCCAGCGTTGCCGAGGGTGACGCTGTTATAGCGCTGGTAAGTCGGGCGCTTGAGCACGTAGTTAACCAAGCCGCCAGGGCTGGCAGGGCCGTAGAGGAAACCGCTGAGACCGGTGAGGATTTCCAGCTGTTCCATTTCCTCCACATAGTTGCCGCTGTCATAGCCGTTGCTGAAACGCAGGCCATCGTTGGCCAGGCTCAAGTTACCCGAGCTACTGAAGCCACGCATGCTTACGGAGCTGGCGTAGCCTGCGGAGCTTGGCGAGGTGAACTGTGTCGACGGGTTGAGCTTGTAGACGTCATCCATCGAGGTGGCCTGGATATTTTTCAACAAGTCACTGCTGATCACGTTGACCGAGTAAGGCGTGTCACGCAAAGGCATGCCACCGAGCGCGCCAACGTTTTGCACCGACTCATTGCGGTAGCCGTCGGCTTCGCTGCCTGTGGTCAACTGGGTGCCGATAACTGTTGCATCAGGCAGTGCCGCAGCGGATAAATCGCTGGCTGTTGCTTTGAGGCTGTAACTGCCTGCGCTGTTGCGCTCCAGCTGCAGGCCGCTACCTTGCAAGGCAGCTTCAAGGGCTTGGGTCGCCTCGTATTCACCCTGAACCGGTTGCGACATCTTGTTTGCGGTCAACTTGGGGTCAATGCTCAGTGCTATTCCCGACTGCGCGGCAATGCTGTTGAGTGTACTGGCCAGCGGCGCTGCAGGCAGTTGATAGGTTTCAGCCTTGGCAATGGTTGCGGCGCTGCTCAAAGTGATCGCTGCCAGCAACAGGCTTGGGCGGAAACGTGCAGGGAATAGTGGCATTGTGAATTGCTCCCAAAAGGAAATATGTCTCATTACCTTAATTACCGAAGCAGATTCGAAAAGTGTCAGGGCGGGAGTGAAATATTTTTACCAGCGCCTTATTCAGCCGCTGCTGGTGTCTGTTGGGCAGGCACGACGCGCACCCACCATTTGCTGTGTTGTTCGATGCGCACCGGCAAGCTAGGCGGTATGGTCGCAAGCGCAAGATCGCTGTTGTTCAGCGGGAAGCTGCCACTGATACGCAGATTGGCGACTGCTGGATCTACGCTCAAATAGCCGCTGCGATATTGCGCAAGAGTCGCCACCAGATCGGCCAAGCGTTGGTTCTCGACCACCAGCATGCCGTGAATCCACGCATCCGCAGCCATGGGCGCAGGGCCAGGCTGACTTAAGCCCTGTTCAGTAATCAGCACTTGCTGACCGGCATTGATGATGCGCCGAACCGATCCTTGTGCCGGCTCAGCTGCGACCGCAGACTTCAGCACGATCAGGCGTGTGGTTTGGTTCGTTTCGCGCACCAGAAAACGTGTGCCGAGCGCTTGCAGGCGACCTTGTTCGGTCTCGACAATAAATGGGCGTTTATCGTCGTGGGCGGTTTCCACCAGGATCTCACCATTGTGCAGGACCAGGCGACGCTCATTGGCATTGAACTCGATATCGACCGAGGTGCGACTGTTGAGGCGCAGCATGCTGTTGTCGTCCAGCTGGACTTGCAGCTGCTCGCCGCTTGCCGTTACCTGGTCCGCAAGCCAGTCGCTGAGTGGGCGCTGATGATTGGCCCAGCCGGCGCTCAATACCGCGAGCAGCGCAATACTGAGCAACGACTTCTTGAGCGTGCCGGTTTTGGCCGATGGCTTGTCTTTAATCAGTGCTGCCCGCACCAGTGGTGAGGCATCACGGCTGATGTCCTGTTCTATCAGCTCCAGGCGCTCCCAGGCCTGCGCATGTTCGGGCGCTGCATTCAGCCATGCTTGAAACGCCCGGTGTTGAGCAGGGTCTTGATCTTGCGAGCTGAGTTCAAGACGCCAGTGGATGGCTCTATCCAATATGGCGCGGCTTATTTCATTCATTGCGGCGCGCCGTAGCGGGCGATGTAGCATTGGCGCAGGGCCTGGGCCAGGTATTGGCGTACCCGCGAAACCGAGACGCCCAGCTTCTCGGCGATTTCCATATGCTTGAGGCCATCGATCTGGCTATACAGAAACGCCGCGCGGGCGTTGGCCGACAACTCGCCAAGCAACTGGTCGATTCGAAGCAGGGCCTGGAGCGCTATTTGCTGTTGTTCGGGGTCTGGCTGCAAGGGCTCTGGCAGTTGGGCCAATTCCGCCAGGTAAGCCTGTTCGAGGCGGTTGCGCCGGTGCTGGTCGATTAGCAAGCCTTTGGCGATGGTGGTCAGCAGGGCACGCGGTTCATTAGGTGCAAGCAGGTCTGAGCGCCCAAGCAGGCGCACAAAGGTGTCTTGGCTGATGTCTTCAGCGCGTTGGGTGCAGTTGAGGCTTTTGCGTAACCAGCCGAATAACCAATCCCGGTGGTCACGATAAAGCATGCCCACCTGCTGATGGTTAATGGAGTTTGCCGAGGTCACGCGAATTGCTCTGTTATCTAAATAGAAAATACATCGAGAACTATTCGCATATATTCGCAGGAATGCAGTGTCGGCTGCAATCTACTGCGGGCAAATGATAGATCAGTGGTCATGCGTTGCCGCCTGCGAACGCGGGCTGACCAGTGGAATAAGCATCAGGTCGTCCATAGATGCAGATCAATAAGTTGGGCTTGAGTATGTCTTAACCTCAGGCTTTCGCCTTTTGTTGTGAACCATGCCATGACCTCTCCCCGCAAAACCGAACTGCTTTCACCTGCTGGCAGCTTGAAAAACATGCGTTATGCCTTCGCGTATGGCGCCGATGCCGTGTATGCCGGGCAGCCGCGTTATAGCTTGCGGGTGCGCAATAACGAGTTCGATCATGAGCACCTGGCGCTGGGGATCAACGAGGCCCATGCACTCGGCAAGCAGTTTTATGTGGTGGTCAACATCGCAGCCCACAACGCCAAGCTGAAAACCTTTATCAAGGACTTGAAGCCTGTGGTCGAAATGGGCCCTGATGCGCTGATCATGTCTGATCCGGGGCTGATTATGCTGGTGCGAGAGGCCTTCCCACAGATGCCCGTGCACTTGTCGGTGCAGGCCAATGCGGTTAACTGGGCAAGTGTTAAGTTCTGGCAGCAAATGGGATTGAGCCGGGTGATCTTGTCCCGCGAGTTGTCGCTGGAGGAAATCGCCGAAATTCGGCAACAGGTCCCGGAGATGGAGCTTGAAGTCTTTGTTCATGGCGCCTTGTGCATGGCGTATTCGGGGCGTTGCCTGCTCTCTGGCTACATGAATAAGCGCGACCCTAACCAAGGTGCTTGCACCAACGCTTGTCGCTGGCAATACAAGGCGCTTGAAGGCCGTGAGAATGAACTGGGTAATATTGTCGCGTCCGACAAACAGGACTGCAGTTGCGTTAACCCGGTAGAACCAACCCTTGGGCAGGGCGCGCCAACCGACAAGGTTTTCGTGCTGGAGGAAAGCACTCGACCGGGCGAAAGCATGTCGGCGTTTGAGGACGAGCACGGCACCTACATCATGAACTCAAAGGACCTGCGCGCGATCCAGCACGTTACTCAATTGGTAACCATGGGCGTGCATTCGCTGAAAATTGAAGGGCGTACCAAGTCTCACTTCTATTGCGCTCGCACTGCACAAGCCTATCGCCAGGCGATTGATGACGCCGTGGCGGGCAAGCCGTTTTCCATGGAGCTGATGGATACACTTGAGTCATTGGCCCACCGTGGCTACACCGAAGGCTTTTTGCGTCGGCATGTGCATGACCAGTACCAGAACTACGAGCGCGGCTCGTCTGTTTCGGAGCGGCAGCAGTTTGTTGGTGAGTTCACCGGCGCGCGCATTTCAGGCAGGGCGGAGGTGCAGGTAAAGAATCGCTTTGCGATTGGCGACGGGCTTGAGTTGATGACGCCCAAAGGCAATCTGCGGTTTACCCTGACCGGACTCTATGGCAAGTGTGGCCAGAACCTGCTCGTCGCCCCCGGAGACGGTCATGTCGTTTACCTGGCCGTGCCAGATGACATTGACCTCGACTACGCCTTGTTATTGCGTGATCTGGATACTGTAGAAGCGCCAAGCCAAGTCAAAGCGAGTGCCTGCCCGGTCGGCGAAGCCACAGGTTAAGCCGTTGTTGCAGCGCGAGCAGGCTGTCGAGCTTTTGCTGGCGCGCCTTACTGAGCAGGATCAAGCTCAGTTCGGCGGTGGCCAATGCATCAGCACTGGCGTTATGGCGCTGCTGCACCTGCAAGCCAAAATGCTGGGTCCAGCTATCCAGCCCAGCATGCTTCAGCGAGGCATCCGGGCATAACATCGGAGCAAGCTGGGCGACGTCGAAAAAATCGTGCTGCAGACGATAATCAAGGCTTTGCTTGAGTGCCCGGCTGAGCATGCGCTGGTCGAATGCGGCATGAAACGCGAGCAGCGGGCTGCTGCCGACAAATGTCATAAAGTCCAAGAGCGCTTCGGTCGGCTCGGTTCCGGCAGCGATCATGCTCGGCGCCAGGCCGTGGATCAGTACGCTGGCGCTGACCTTATGATTCTCGCGGAACAAGGTGCATTCGAATTGCTGGGCGAGGTCGATGGCGCCGTTTTCAATGACCACCGCACCAATCGCCAGCAATTGGTCGCGCTTGACATTCAAACCGCTGGTTTCCACATCCACAACCACCATGCGCTGTTGGGTGAGTGCGCATGTGTCGAGTGCTGCGGGCGCCGCTAACTGCTCAAGTCGCTGCTGTTGTTCGCTGCTTAATTGTGTTGGGCGGCCGGTCAGCCAATTCAATGCATTCATAGTTGATAACGTAGCGCCAGGCTGGCTTGCAGGCGTTTAGCCTGACGAAATGATTCACGCAGGATGCGCCGGTCGAGATGGTTGAGCCTGTCTGGATCAATCCGGTTGGAATAAGCCAAACCTTGTTTGGCTTGTTGTTGATGATGCTGCATACGGGTTTGCTGAATGAAGTGGTAGGCCTCCTCATAAGCGGCGCCGTCCAGGGCATCAATCACACCTTTGTCGATCAGGCTCTGCAATCGCTCAAGGGTGTTGCTGCTTTCGATGCCGTTGGCCAGCGCCAGCAGGCGAGCCCCGTCAACAAATGGAGTGAGACCCTGAACCTTGAGGTCGAGGGTATCTTTTTCCGCACCTTTGCGCGCCACCACGAAATCTCTAAATCGTCCGACTGGAGGGCGTTGACGCAGGGCGTTTTCGGCAAGCATGCGCTGGCTTAGGGTGTTCTTGGCAAATTTTTCCAATAGCTCGGTGCGTAACTGCGCGCAGCCCTGCGGCTCGCCCCAGACCACACGTAGATCAAAGTAGATACAGGAGCCGAGCAGGTTCTCGGGGGTGGCATTGGTAATAAAGTCGTCGAAGCGTTGTGACCATTCCTGTTGCGACAGGCACAACTCGGGGTTGCCTGCCATGATGTTGCCTTTGCACAAGGTGAAACCGCACCCGGCAAGGTGTAGGTTGATTGCATGGGCCAGGGGCAGCAGCCGATCGCGTTTGGCGGCTGCGTCCGCCGCGTTTTCAGCTGCAAACATGATGCCGTTGTCCTGGTCGGTCAACAGCGTCTGTTCGCGCCGCCCCTCGCTGCCGAAACATAGCCAGGTAAATGCAATGCCTGGATCACCGAGTTCCTCGATGGTCAGTTCGATCACCCGACATACCGTGTGGTCGTTGAGTTGGGTGATCAATTGGGTGATCTGTGTCGAGCTAGCACCGTGTGCCAGCATTCGATCAACCAACTGCTGGATGTTGCTGCGTAGGTTGATCAGCGTTTCCAGCTTGCTTGCATTGCGGATGCTGCGCGCCAGGTACACCAGGTCAACCCGCTGCAACGAGAATAGGTCACGCTCTGAAACCACACCGCTGAGCTGGCCATGTTCGACAACGCAGACGTGAGCGATATTGTGCTCTGTCATGGCAATGGCGGCATCAAAGGTGCTGGCGCTGGCAGGGAGGCGAAAGGGATTTGGCGTCATTAATTGTTCGATGGGTAACTCGAGGGAACTGCCATCTGCAATGACCCGGCGCAAGTCACGCAGGGTAAATATGCCCAGCGGTTGCAGGCGTTGGCTGACAATCACGATGCTGCCGACATGTTGCTCATGCATTATTTTGACGGCTTCGCGCACAGTGGTCTCCAGCGCGCAGTTGACTGGTTTACGCATCAACCGTTCGCTCAGTTTGCTATCCAGCGAGTATTGCGAGCCCAGGCTTTCGGTTGCGCGCAGCTGTACCTGTTGGTTGACTTGATCGAGCAGGCTGCTGACACCACGCAAGGCAAAATCGCGCAGCGGTGCGGAAAGCTCAAACAACTTGATAAATATCGCCTTGCGCAACAGCAGGCAAAAACTGTCTTCGGCGGCGATATGTTCGGTTCGCGTTGCGCGTTCGCCGATCAGCGCCGAAAGGGGGAAGCACTCGCCTGTAGTGATTTCGAAGGTGGCTTCGTTGTTCGCATTTGCTGCATGGGGGCGGGCGCCACGAATAAGCCCCTGTTTGACGATGTAAAAATAATCGACCGGGCCGTCACTGGGCTTGAGTATGCTCTCGCCTTGGCTGTAGAAACGCAGTTGGCAGTGTTCAACCAAATAGACGAGGTGAGTCAAATCCATTTGGTTGAAAGGTGGGAATTTTTGCAGGAACTCAACCGTGCCGTGGATGTTCTGTGACACCGCGGTTTTACCTGCACGTTCGAATTCATTCTCAGCCATGCCAGCGTTCCTGTTTTGAGCATGGTGCGTTGCTTGTTGCAACGCGCCCATTCGACGTAAGTCTAGTCGCTGCAGGTATTGCGGCTCGCTAGAGCGCTGCCAACGCCGGCTAGCCAGGCTTTCTGTGGCTGGCAGGCTGTGGCCTATAATGCTGTGGGCGACATGTGCCTGTTGATACTGCGCACTTTTGGCTGCAGTGATCTTGGGTTTTCGATCCAGGCCAGGTTGCCATGTTCGGTGTTGTGCAAGATAAGCACCTGGATGCTGTGCAAGGTGCTGAGATCCTCGCTGGATACCGAGAAACTCTTCGACAGCCCCCAGTCGCAGAGGCTCGGGCTGTACCCGCGACGAGAGCGACGCGGGGCGCGCAGTTGATTGTATTTGGCCCATGTGACCAGTATTGCGCCAAGTAATGCGCCTTCAAGCAAGTAGAACGAGATTTGCTTGATCAGCGGCATGAACGAGCGGACAAACAAATTCTGGTATTGCTCGGGGTTGGCAACCACTTGCTTAATAAAGGGTGCTGCACTGTTGGTCGTGAGGTAGATAAAGCCCGCCCAGGCCGCCAATGTGAGCAGGGTGTCGACGCTTTTCGGCAGCCAGTTTTGTTCTGTTCTGATGATGCTCATGGTTCACTCCGTTTGATGCCACGATCAGGGCTGGTCCAACGCGCTCGTTTACCTCGAGCGCTAATCATTACTTTCGGGAAGCTCACCAACGTAGTGAAAAACGTCAGTAGCCAGAAGGCCAGGGGATACCAGATTGTCCAGAACAGGGCTTTGCCCAGGCCTTTTTCATAGTTGCGCTCGATTAACAGGCTGAGCCCGAATTGCGCCAGGCAGACTGTCGCGAGCAGCACACCAGTGAATCCAGGCGGCAACATGTCGTGGACTTGGTAGTTTGGCGGCACATCGAAAAACTGGCTGATAACCCACAACACCAGTGATAGCGCCAAGGCAAAAGCCCAGGTCGCCGACATGGCGAACTCCAGCAGCAATGGCCACATGTAGCGATAACGCCAAGACCAGATGGTGCGTATGTTTTTCAGCAGGACTTCGGCGCCGCCTTGTGCCCAGCGCTTGCGTTGTTTCCAGAGCCCAGACAGGGTTTCTGGCATCAGAATCCAGCACAATGCGCGCGGCTCGTAGAAGATCGTCCAGCTGTCGAGTTGTAGCTTCCAGCTGACATCAATGTCTTCGGTAATCATGTCCGGGCTCCAGTAGTCAATGCGGTCCAACGCATTGCGGCGAAAGCTCGCAACAACCCCTGAAATAGTAAATACACGCCCGTAGACCCGTTGCGCACGCTTGATCAAGCCGATAATTGAAGAGAACTCCCCAACCTGAATACGACCCACCAGGGTCGAGCGTGTACGAATTCTCGGGTTGCCGGTGACGGCGCCAACGCGAGGGTTCTCGATCAATGGCTTGACCAGAAATGCAGCGGTGTCGCGACTCAGCAGCGCGTCACCATCAATGCACACCAGGTATTCGCTGTTGGCGGCGAGCGCGCCCATGCGCAGGGCCACGGCCTTACCCTGATTCTGCGCAAGGTGGAGCACACGCAGGCGTGGCTCGCGCGCAGCAATTTGGTTGAGGACTTCGGCGGTGTTGTCCTTTGAACCGTCGTTTACTGCGATGACTTCGATATTCGGATAGCGCTGGCCCAGGGCAGCACGAATGGTTTCGTGGGCATTATCGCCCTCGTCATAGCAAGGAATGATGATTGAAATTAACGGCTCGCCATCCAGGGCTGGTGCTGGGTTGTCGCCATCATGCGACCACTTCCAATGGCGCTCCCAGTGAAGCCAGAAGTACAGCCCGCCGGCAATCCAAAGCATCGACATCAGCAATGGGTAGATAAAGATAAAGTTCAGCATCACTGCACTGCTGATGCCTTCAGCCAAGCCAAATGGGAGACCAATAACGATGGCTAGGACTATTAGTGCGATGAGTCGATCTATCATGGTTGCGGTGTCCAGGCGTTGGAGAATGCCGGGCGAATCTCTTCCAGCGCAGGTTCGTTGCGGACGAAATTGTCTGGGTAATAGCCGTAGTTGGCGACGCCTTTCCACTGCAGGCGCTGCATCCACTGGGCAAGTTGTTTGGCATCGATTGCCGGTGCGTTGGGCTTGCTCCAGTCACGCGCCTGAAGCTCGAACACTGTGCGTTTCAGGGCGCCTGGACGTTTGTCGATAATAGCCACCATTTTTTCCAGCCAGGCGTTGGAATCCTCCAGCTTGACCCCCTCCATCAACGGCATCGCCATTGGCGCCGTCCAGTCATAACTGGCCAGGAAGTTGTCGAGGTTTTGCGCGAACCAGGTTTCACTCTCCGGGTTCATGATGGGCTCGGCGTAAATGTTACGTGCAGTGCGTACGTGCGGGCCGCGAATGGCTTTTACTTTATCTGCCAGTTCAAGGGTGAAGTCGGTCAGGTACGCGGTCTTGAACTCAGTCCATTTCTGCAGGGTTTCGCTGTCGCCGCGAAGTTGGGCTATGTCGCCAGGCAAACCAGCTTTACGGTAGGCGGCCAGAGCATCCGGGCTGGCGTCCTCAAAGTCGGAGAGCAGCGCGTCATCATGGAAAAGCACGCCGTTGAAGTTGCTATAGCGGGCGAGGTCCTGGTAGAGCGCAGTGATCTGCTTGCGCGCTTCGGCATTGAAGGGCGACAGCCGCTGATATTGCTTGGGGTCAACCGATAGAGCGCCGGTTTCAGGATCCCAGCGTTGTACACGAGGCAGCTTTTTGTCGAGGTCGAAGCTCAACACCGGCATCCAGGCGTAGACCTGCACATGAGCGCGAGTCTGCAACTGCCAGGAAGCGCGGTTGAACAGGTCTGCGCGCATCGGCAGTACGCTATTGGGAAAGTAGGTTTCGCTCACGGTGCCGTCGCCTTTCGGGTCGGCAAATGCTTGCAGGAAGACCGTGTTGATGCCCAGGTCATAGATGCGTTGAATCAAGCTGCCAATGTTTTTATCCATCTGCTGCGGATCAGGGTCGTACACGTAGTCGAGGTCTACATGGGCAACGCGCATTGAACCGGTTTCAGCAATGTTCAAGATGGCAGAGGCAAACTGGTCAATTTCTGGGTCGCCACTGACCAGGTAGCGGGGCCCTTCCTTCAGGTCTGAAATACTGCTCATGCCATCATTCAGGGTGAGCGCAATGCTGTAGCCGTTCTCGGCAACAATGTTCAGTACCTCGCCATTTTGCTGACCATAAGGCCACACCCAAACCCGTGGCTTGCGGCCGGTGGCGCGCTGGATTTTTGTGCTGATCTGGGCAATATCCTCGCTCCAGCGTGCCTTGGCTTCTGCATCCGTCTCATAGCGCTTTTGCACCGGGTCGTAATGACGGTTTGCTGCTGATGGCTCCAGGTTGCCTTGCGGGTTTGCCAGGGCGCCGGTGTGCATGTTGTTGGTGTGCGCCGCAATCTCGACCAGAGGATTGTTGGCCATGCGCTTGATTTGATCCCAGGTCGCGAATTTCTTGCGCTCAGTGGGCATGCCAGCAAAGTCGACCGGGCTGTTCAGAGGTGTGCTGACCCAGGCGCCGACAGGGGCAAACACGGCAGGCCAATTGTAGGCTTCGAGCAGGGGTAATACACGGTCATAGAAGCTGCTGTAGCCGTCATCGAAGGTCAGCAAGATCGCTTTTTCAGGCAGCGGTTTTTTGCCTGTTCGCGCCGCGAGGACTTGATCAATAGAAACCGCTTGATAGCCGCTGTCGTGCAGCCAGTTAAGTTGGGCGATCAGGTTCGCGGTGCGCACCGAGACATAGTTCTGGTCAGCTTCTTGGTCTTCAATGTCGTGATAGCAAATTGCTAAGACCTTGCCTTCTGGCCAAGGCGCTTCGCTGGTGGGCAAGGCGCGGGCGAGTGGCGGTACAAAGGGCGGGCCTTCGGATGCACAGGCCGTGAGGAATATCAGGCTCAAGGCCAAAAAGATGAATTTATAAAGAAGGCGCATGGAAGTACTCATCAAAAACGGTACGAAAGGTCGAACACAAGCCGATATTCGGTTTCGCGTTCACCATCGTAGGGGCGACTAAGTGCAGAGGCGGTTGCACCGAAGTTGAGCTGGTCATCCAGGCTCACGCGTTGGCCGTAGCTGATAAAGCCAATGGGGTCGGTGCCGTAATTGCGCTGGTTATAACTGCCCAAACCGAACTGAGCCTGTTGGCTCCAGGTCCGCTCATAACGCTCATACAGCGAGTGCGAAAGGCGTAAGCCAGGCATGATGCTAAAGTCATTTTCTGGGCTGAAATACGGGCCTTCGCCTGGTTGGCTGTTGTGACTTGTGCCGATATCAAGCAAGGCGTCGGCAATCAGCTTGGGCGATGTATAAACCCGCTCCTGGCCTGAAATAGAGCCGCTTATGCGGTTGTTGCCATCATCAAAGCGCTGAGGTGAGAGCGATACTCGCCACATACGGCTCTCGTTTTGGCGCCACATCAGGTAACCCGAGAAACTATCGGAGGTGACGTCGCTGTTTAGCGCACGCAGGGGTGTTTCGCGGGACAACCAGTCCATCGACCAGCCGTATTGCCAGTAGTCGTTGATCTCATGGCTTGCGCTGAGCCGGAACCCTTGTTTATTGCCGTGGCCGTAATTCTGGTTGTTAATCTCAGCTTCAACGCTGTGATTGCGGCTACGCCACTCGACACCTGTACGCTGGTAGCGGTTGCGGCCTTTACCTTCCTGAAACTCACCCTGGCTGTAACCAAGGCCACCAAATACGCGCCAGTTGTAGTCAATCGGTGAGCTGTACAGGACAGTATCGATTCCAAAGTCGCCAGTGCCTGTGGCTGTATTGTCGGGACTGATACCGCCGTTACTGGAAACCCTCAACTCTGCCATGTTGTGTAGTTGGCGGGCACGATCAAGGCGTTGCGCTGCAAGCCCTTGCGGGTTGCGGGCAATCACATCGTCGGCATAGAGCTCGAACTGTCGCCATTCTTGAAGCGCTTGGGCGGTATAGCCTTGACTGAGCTCGACATCGAGCGAGCGCGGCGAGATGTTTTCTGCTTCCTTCAGTTCGGCTTCGGCGCGACGTGGCCAGCCCCGTGCTGAGTAGATATTGGCGCGCAGGGTGCGCAACTCAGTATTGCCTGGCGCACTGTTGGCCAGGTTTTGGGCTTTTGTTTCAGCCGCAGCCAAGTCGTTATTCGATTGACTGGCATTGACTTCCATGACCTTGCCGGATAACCAGTTGGGATTGGCTTTACCTTGGGGTAAGCCCTTTTGATAGAGCCGTTTGGGTTGGTCGGCAATTATCGGTACAAGCCGTGCGGCATCGGCATCTTGCTGGCTTTCTTTGAGGGCGTAGTACAGCGCTTGCAGGTCGGAGAGGTGTGCGGGTGATTTTTTATCGCCAGCGTCCAATATCTGCCGGTATAAGTTCGCCGCGTTTTCGGGTTGGCGCAGATAGAGTCGAGCACCTGCAACCCAGCGCAATGCGTAGTCTGGAAGCTGCACGCCCTGGGCATTGAAGTACTCATACTCATCCAGCACCTTTTGCATATGGCTGCGGCTGTAAAGTGCGCCAATACGGTCGATCCGCAGTGCTTTTGCATCCTCTTTCGCCTGGGCAATGGGCGCCCAGGCGGTCAGCAACCTGTCGGCTTCGAATAGGGCCTTGTCAGCCAGCTTGAAGCGTTCACTTTCTTTGGCTGTCGGCAGGTCTGACATGCGTACGTAGTCCGCCACCCTTGCTCTTTGCAACGTGCGTAACTCATGGTCATTGAGCAGGCCTGGAGTTTGCTCGGCAAGCTTGAGTGCTTTGAAGTTCAAGCCCGCGCGTTGCAAAGCCAGGAGGTATTCGCGTTTTGCACTGTTGTTTTCGGGCGCCAACCTGCGCACCTCGGCCATTTCCTGCAGCGCGCTGTATTGCTGTTGGTTGCGCATGTAGGCATAAGCGAGGGCTAAACGACGCTCGACATTCTTTGGGTGTTTGGCCACAAGTGACTGTGCCCCACGCACTGCTTCAGCTTGTTTGCCTGAGTCGGCTAAGGTCATGATCCGGCCGACAAGGGCGACGTTGTCGGCCGGTCTTAGTTGCAGCACTTGAGCGTAAGCCGCCAGCGCCTGTGGCCACTGCTGCAAGTTGCGATATGCCCATGCAACAGTGGCCAAGACATCGGCGTTGGCTGTTAAAAAGGCGCGGCTGTTTTCATACTGGCCGACAACTTCCTTATCCAGTCCGGCCCAGCCTGCAATGAGTATGTGGTCACTGGCATAAAGCTGTGAGTGCTGAGCTTTATTAGCATCACGCAAGAAATTAAGGGCAGGCGCAAAATTGCCATCGCGCGCACCAATCACAAGTTGGTCATAGCTTGACGTTTGTGCCGCCACCACGGTGCTTGAACACACCAACGCCACGAAACAGAGAGGGCGGGCAGTGAGCACGAGGGCGTGAGCCCTTCTGCGCAAATGCAGTAAGGGTGAATTAGGATTTAGTATCACGTTAGCCATCTTTTAAATGGGTGAGCGGCCTATGAGTTAAAACTCATTGGAAGGCGCTGCTCTGGGAGCCCGTACGATGGCATTGGCGGCCATTACCCACTTTATGGAGGCGGCCGAATACTGATGCCAGGCTGAACCAATCTCAGTTGGTTAGTACGGTTCTTGTCAGTGCTTACTGGGCTGAGCATTGAATAGTCGGGTAACACCGATATTGAGTCGTCAGCGCATAAAGAGAAGCACTTGTGGTTTACAAGTGTTTCTCTGTAGGCGGATTATTTCAGCGCTGTTTGGAGAGAAGGGGAATCGGAAAGAATTTTTCAGATTTGTCGCTGCTGGCCTTTTGGCAAGAGGCCGGTGTTTGACCGAAAGTTGCCCGCGCCAAGCGCAGACGACACCCCCGCTAGACAAACGCCTCGCAGGGTGTCGGAGTGCTGGGCTTATTGTTTGTCCGGAGCCAGCAAGGTGTTGACCGACGTATCGAAATAAGCCACTTGCAGGGGATAGTCCCGGCCCAGTAACTTGCCTTGGCCGTACCAGACGATGCCATTTTGCCGAAGTATCAAGCCGTCAGCGCCGAACTCAAACACAGTGCCTGTCGAGGCGCTAAAAACAAATTGCTCGGCGTCCGCTCGCAACAGGTTATAGCGTGTTCCCGCAGCGGGCAGTTGCTGCTTGATTCGCTTTAAATATACCGGTGCAAGTTTGGCGAACAGCTGGGTGGTCAATTGGTAGTATTGATCAATCGACAGCCCAGGCCGGCGCTGCAATTCGCTGGCAATCAAGGCAAATACATCGGCATTTGCCCGCGCAACTGCAAGTTTGATTGGCAATGTTACGGCCAGGCTTTTCTGATCAATGCGCAGCTCTGCCTTGGTCTCGGGTTTGGCTGCAATTTGTGTCTGGTCGCTTTTGTCTTTTGAGTCCTGCTCGGCAGGTGGAGTGGAGGCTTGAGGCTTTACCTGGCTCCAGACCATAAATTCCTTGGCATCCACCGACGAAAGAACGCCCGTTGCGAGGTAAGCCGCGCAGGCGGTGCTTTGCCCAGCTTGGTCGCCATTGACCAGCAGTGACAACGGATTTCCTTGTTTGGGCACTGTGTCTGGTTCAACTTTGTTCTGTTGAAGAAATGCATTCACTTGGTCCTGGCCAAGGTCTCCCCGAGCCAAGCCACAGATCTGCATCATCAGCTCGGATTCGTTCTGCTTGTCCAGGTTAAGCTTTAGCGAAAACACCCCTTCTTGAATGATTGGTAGCGCCGGAATGCTTAGCCAATTGCGCTGAGAGGAAACTGCGGGCGTGTTGGGCTGATTAAAACCTAACGCCTCTTGAATGGCTGGCAGCACAGGAGTGCCTAGCAAACTGCGCTCAGCGGAAGTTGCCTGTTCAGTCGGGGTGTTGGACTGATCACAACCTGTTAGCGCCAGTAACCCAACCAAAGAAACTGCAGTAAGACAACGAAACGCCATGGCGCGACCTCACAATATTTAATGATGACCCTGGATTGAAGCTGACAGCGGCAACTTGGCAGATTAACTCAAATTTTTCTGAAACCAATATCGGTGTATTGGGCGGCACCGCGCCGCCCGAGGTCGGTTTTACTTTGAATGAATAGTGATATAGTGGTGCGTCGGTTAGGTGCCAGGCACTCAATAATTCGAGCAGACTTAGCGCCAGCGCACACCACCAAAGGCTCATCAGCGCCACGGCCTTCTGCGCTGATCAGCGATTGAGGAATGCCTTTTTCAAGCAAGTACTCCCGGACTGCAACAGCGCGCTCGATCGACAGTGAATCATTGTAGGCGAGACTACCAAAGTGATCGGTATGACCTGTCACTTCAATCCGATCCACCTGCGCCATGTCAATCTCATTGGCCAGTTTGTCCAGGCTTGCGCGGCCTTGTGAACTCAAGATTGCGCTATCAAACCCAAAGCTCGCATCGGCAGACAAATCCACGCTTTTCACGGCTGGCACTTCTGGTGTGGGCGTCATGCAGTCGGTAGGAGAAAAGAAGAACGACTGCGCCAGCACGTCCTTGTCAAACAGCACTTTGTACTGACAGACCTTGTCTGCTCCCTCTGGCTGGCGGAACTTGAAGATATAGTCCCACTCACGTACACCAAACATGCCTTCATTGAATTGTGGATGACCGATCAAGGCCATGATCTGCTTCTTGGTCATGCCGGCACGGATACTGGCCAAGTTATCCTGGTTGACGTAGTAGCCCTCGGGCATGCTTGCATCGCTCATCTCGGGGAAAACCGGTTGGTCGGTCTTGCCGGCATCATCGACATTACTGACGGTGCTGCAAGCCGCCAGTGTGGCGAGCGTAGTAGCAGCCAGTGCCAGTCGTAAACCGCTGTGGATAAATTGCTTATACATCTTAAACACCTCTAAACCTGTGCAAAGGTGAGCCCGGTCGAAACCGGGCTCGCTGACCTAGTTGCTTACCACTGGTAACCAACACCCACTGACACACCGAACTCGCCTTGTGAATCAGCGGTGCCCGCCAACTTACTTACCCACTTGCCGTTATCCGAGATGGTCGAAACACCAATCGCCAGGGAACTTTGACCGCGGTAATTACCAGCACCGGCCGAGACCATGCTCGCGCCCGGAGAGTATGGCTGTGGCAATGCGGCTGCAGCCATGGCGCCGGCGATACCCGCACTCAGCGTATCGTCCTGATCCTTCAGGTCATGCCGGAGTGAGTTGTAGGTGTTATCGATCCGGTTGTTGATATCGCCAGTAGATTTTTCGAGCTGCGACACGTTGACCGCGTCGGTATCAGCCGTGCCGGCTGCTACGTTGGTGATCTGCCGCTCATTACCCGCGGTACCCACCGAGACACTGTTATCGCGACTGGCGACCGAGTTGCTACCCAGTGCGACCGAGTTGCTGGTGGTTGCCTTGGCGTTATTACCGATTGCTACGCTGCTGGCAGCGGCCGCTTGCGCACCGTCACCCATTGCGACAGCAGATTTACCTGCAGCTGAAGCGTTGGTGCCAGCAGCAATGGCGTTGTTACCTGTTGCGCCATCGTTGTTGTAGTTAGCCGACTGCTTGCCGCCATCATTGACGCTGTAGTAATGGGTCTTGCTCGCTTCAATCTCATCACTGGTGGCATCACCGGCAGCCTTGAGCTGAGCCACGTTGACCGCATCGCTGTCTTCGCTACCTGCAGCCACGCCAGTGATCTGGCGGAACTGACCGCTAGCGGCATCACCCACACTGACAGCACCTTGAGTGCTGGTGGTCGCGGCAATTGCAGCTTGCTGAGTATCGCTGGCACCGTCTGGAACATAACCTGCTGTACCTGCCGCGCGATCAGCCATCGAACCACCGCCCAGTGCCACGCCGCCTTCAGCACTGGCATTAGCACCATTGCCCACGGCTACGCTGTTGCCAGCGCTGGCTTGAGCTTCATGACCTGCTGCCACTGCCGATTCGCCAGCGGCGGAAGCTGCGATACCTGCAGCCATGGCGTTAGTGCCAGTAGCGCCGGTGTTGTCGTAGTTAGCCCTTTGGATGCCGTTGTCGTTAAGGCTGTAGTAGTGAGCACCGGAAGTCCCAATCGCTTAGGAGACCACGCCTTTCAACTGAGCCACGTTCACTGCATCGCTGTCTGCGGTACCGGCAGCCACACCAGTGATCTGGCGGAACTGACCGTTGGCAACATCACCTACGCTGACTGCACCCAAGGTGCTGGTGGTCGCGTTGATCGCCGAGCGTTGCAGGGCGTTGGCGCTAGTTGGAATATATCCGGCAAGGCCTGCCCCGGTGAGGGCAACCGAACCACTACCCAGTGCGACTCCGCCAGCTATGTTAACACTGGCGTTATTGCCGATAACCATGGCATCAGCGACGTTGACGGTATTGTTGTTGCCGATAATCCGGCTGCCGTCAGCGTCCACGCTCAGTGCGTTGTTGTTGCCGAATACACCGGATTCGTTGGCATCAATAGTGTTGTCGTTGCCCAGTGAATACGAACTCGAACCGCTGATGGTGGTCGGGTCGCCAATAGCGCCGCTGCCGGTACCGTTGACGATATTGCCGGTACCAATGCTGATGCTGTTGGTTCCATTGGCCTGGGCGCCACTGCCAATGGCCACTGCATTATTGCGAGCCGTAGTTCCTCGACCAAGCGCTACCGAGCTCCCACCCGCCGAATTACTCATGTATCCAATAGCAATGCTGTCGTTCTGGCTGGCGGTAGCGTTGCGGCCCAGCGCAACCGCGCGGGCCGCACTGCTGTTACTGAAGGCGCCAATGGCAACGGCAGAAGTTGCACTGGTTTGGGCACCAGCCCCTATTGTCGTGGTGCTGGTACCGCCTATGTTTCTCGCCGAAGAGCCCAGTACTGTTGCGCCAGATCCGGTAGCTAAAGTCCTCTGGCCAATGATCGTCGACTGGCCTCCGGACAAATCAGTTGCGCCATCGCCAATGGCGATATTGGAAGACCCGGTTAAACTGGCAGCGCGGCCGATAGCGATTGAACCCGCCATGCTGGCGCTTGCATTATTGCCGATCGCTACTGAAGCAACACCCACTGCCGAGGCCCCCACGCCAGCAGCCATCGCATTGATGCCGGTAGCTCCATCATTAGCGAAGTTAACGCCTTGCACGCCATTATCATTGACGCTGTAGTAGTGGGTTTGGCTGGCTTCCAGTTGTGCCACGTTGACTGCATCGCTGTCTTCGCTACCGGCAGCGACACCAGTGATCTGGCGGAATTGGCCGTTGTCAGCATCCCCGACGCTGATCGCACCCAAAGTGCTGGTGGTGGCAGTGATTGCGGTTTGTTGTGAGGTCGAGGCATTGATGGGCACGAAACCCGCTACGCCACCTGCGGTACTGGCCACCGAACTGCTGCCCAGGGCCACGCCACCGGCTACGGTTACATCTGCGTTGTTGCCGATGACCATCGCGTTGGCGACATCCACATTGTTGCCGTTGCCGATGATGCGGCTGCCGTCGGCATCGATGCCCAGCACGCTGTTGTTGCCGAACACACCTGCTTCGTCAGCATCGATAGTGTTGTCATTGCCCAGCGAATAAGAACCTGCGCCGTTGATGGTGGTCGGATCGCCGATGGCGCCACTGCCGGCACCGTTGACGATATTGCTGGTACCGATGCTCAGGCTGTTGACACCGTTAGCCTGGCTATCGGTGCCTATTGCAACGGAATTGGTGCCGGAGGCGATGCTATTGTGGCCCATGGCAGTGCCCTGGGAGGTATCATTCGCCATAGTATTTTTAGAGGCGCTTTGAACCGCTCCATCACCTGCTACATAAGCGGCGGCAGACATTGAGAATAAAGTCAAGGTTGGCGCAGTTAGCAGGCAGCTCAAAGCCATAGTGGCTGCGCGTACCGTTTTGGACTTACTGCGACGTGTAGCAAGTTCAGAGGTAACAACATAGCGGCCAAGTTTATGGCTCCAAATGATGTTGTATATCTTGTTCATGATGCCTCAATCAGCGCACTTGGCGCATGCATGTGTTGTGAGTTGAAAATATTTTTCTTAAGCGTAGACGCAAAAAATGCATTCTTTGTTTTCAAGATAGTTAATTAATACGAAAGCTTATTCGCTAGCCGGTTGAGCTATCGTTATGTTGGCGACTCAGCAAAACGGCTTTTTAGATAAAACAGTAAGTTAAATCTGTGCTGATATAACCAAAATAAATAAGCTTTATCTGAAACGATCACCTAGCTCTGACTGGTTGCAGTTTCTACCGACTTTTAATGTGATTAATCGACCCATAGGATCTAGATCAGTCATCTTTCCCTATTTTGTCGCTACGCGAGGACCTCGCAGTAGCTATTTTTTTCTTAAACAGGGTGAGCTTTATGAGCCTTAGGTTTCTCTAACCGACTCAAAAGCACTGTTCGCTAGCGACAAACAGCGTTTATGGGTTCGATTATTCCAGTGCTGGCGTGGGTGTTGGGGAATCTGAAAGAGTTTTTCAGATTTATGGCTATTGGCTATCCGATCTTTTGATAGCTTGCGCCGGCGATATCTCGTTGACAAGGCTGAGCGCTGGGGCCTCGCTGGATACAGTGCCGCGTTTCCACCATTAATTCATTCAGGTGAAGGCGTACTGCAGAGACTGGCTTTTTGAAGGGGAGCTAGAAAAGTGCATCGTCGGGTGCGATGCAATCTGACAAAAAGGCTGCTTTGCAGCATGCAGTAGCACCCGCCAGGTATTAAAAAATGCGCAGAATAAAACACCCTGCGAAGCCTAGTCTGTAGGGTGTTGAAATAACAAGAATATGCATCGTAAAAGCGGGTTGTGTTTACTAATTCCATAATAGGTGTGCGGTTATTTGTTGGTTGGACTTGCTTGGTACTGAACTCTGATATTGTTTAGCGTTTAATGATGTTGCCACTGGTTTATTGCTTGTCCGGGGTTAATAAAGCGTTGATCAACGCATCGAAATAAGCCACCTGCAAGGGGTAGTATTGACCCAGCAATTTGCCTTGGCCATACTAGATAACGCCATTTTGTCGAAGTATCAAACCATCAGCGCCGAACTCAAATAAATAGTCTGTCGAGGTGCTAAAAGCAAATTGCTCGGTATCTGTGCGCAACAGTCTATAATGCGTTCCCGCAACTGTACTTACAGTTCAACGTATTTTAAATAAATTGACGCCAGTTTATTGTTAGTGATTAAAGATGCGTAACATCTTTTGGATAATGTGGTTGCAACATACAAAATGCGTAGCCTTAAACTAAAAAACCGCCCAATTGGGCGGTTTTTTAGTTGCTAAACTCAGAGGCCGTTCTTGGCCTTGAACTCGCGACGACGACGGTGCAGGACCGGCTCTGTGTAGCCGTTAGGCTGCTTGGCGCCTTCAACCACCAGCTCCAATGCCGCTTGGAAGGCAATGTTGCTGTCGAAGTCTGGAGCCAGTGGGCGATACGACGGATCGTTGGCGTTCTGACGGTCAACCACCGGCGCCATGCGCTTGAGGCTGGCGACAATCTGCTCTTCAGTGGCGATGCCGTGACGCAACCAGTTGGCCAGCAGTTGGCTGGAGATACGCAGGGTGGCACGGTCTTCCATCAAGCCAACATCGCTGATGTCAGGCACTTTCGAGCAGCCTACGCCAGCATCGATCCAACGCACGACATAACCCAGGATGCCCTGTGAGTTGTTGTCGAGCTCATTCTGGATTTCTTCAGCCGACCAGTTGGTGTTGCTGGCCAGAGGGATGGTCAGAATGTCATCGACCGAGGCTGCGGTGCGGCTCTTGAGCTCTTCCTGACGGGCGAACACATCAACCTTGTGATAATGCAAGGCATGCAGTGTTGCCGCGGTAGGCGATGGTACCCAAGCGGTGTTGGCGCCGGACATTGGGTGACCAATCTTCTGCTCAAGCATCGCTGCCATCAGGTCCGGCATGGCCCACATGCCTTTGCCGATTTGCGCACGACCTTGCAGGCCGGTGGCCAAGCCAACGTCGACGTTGTTGTTTTCGTAAGCGCCAATCCATTTCTCGGCTTTCATGGCAGCTTTACGCACAACAGGGCCAGCTTCCATCGAGGTGTGGATTTCATCACCGGTGCGGTCGAGGAAGCCGGTGTTGATAAACACCACGCGCTCGCTGGCAGCCTTGATACAGGCCTTGAGGTTCACCGTGGTGCGACGCTCTTCGTCCATGATGCCGACTTTCAGCGTATTACGCGTCAAGCCAAGGGCATCTTCAACGCGGCTGAACAGCTCGCTGGTGAAGGCGACTTCTTCAGGGCCGTGCATCTTCGGTTTTACGATATAGACCGAGCCGGTGCGGGTGTTCTTGCGGCTGGTGTTGCCATTGAGGTTGTGCATGGCGATCAGGCTGGTCAGCAGACCGTCCATGATGCCTTCTGGCACTTCAAAACCCTCTTTGTCGATGATTGCGTCGATGGTCATCAGGTGGCCAACGTTACGCACGAACAACAGCGAGCGGCCGTGCAGGCTCAGCTCTGTGCCATCGGGCTTGGTGTAGACGCGATCCGGGTTCATGGTGCGGGTGAAGGTGGTGCCGCCCTTGGCGACTTCTTCCGCCAGGTCGCCTTTCATCAGGCCGAGCCAGTTACGGTAGATCACAACCTTGTCATCGGCATCGACTGCGGCGACGGAGTCTTCGCAGTCCATGATGGTGGTCAGTGCCGCTTCCATCAGAATGTCTTTAACGCCAGCTGCGTCAGTGCTGCCAACTGGAGTATTTGCGTCAATCTGGATTTCGAAGTGCAGGCCGTTGTGTTTTAGCAACACGGCGATTGGTGCGTTGGCGTCGCCCTGAAAGCCCATCAACTGAGTGTCATCTTGCAGGCCGGTATTGCTACCGCCTTTCAGGTTGACGAGCAGCTTGCCATCGACAATTTTGTAGCCTGTGGCATCGGTGTGCGATGCAGCAGCCAAGGGAGCG
This sequence comes from Pseudomonas sp. RL_15y_Pfl2_60, assembly GCF_963970595.1. NCBI lineage: Bacteria > Pseudomonadati > Pseudomonadota > Gammaproteobacteria > Pseudomonadales > Pseudomonadaceae > Pseudomonas > Pseudomonas sp. RL_15y_Pfl2_60. The sequence goes on from NZ_CAXAOE010000005.1 coordinate 373,799, forward strand.
GCTTCATCAAGGAAGGCGCGCGCGAAGGCGATGACCTTGTCGCCGCGAACCTTGTTGTAGCCTTTGCCTTTTTCGGCGCCGTCTGCTTCGCTGATCACGTCTGTGCCGTAAAGCGCGTCATACAACGAGCCCCAGCGGGCGTTGGATGCGTTCAGGGCGAAACGTGCGTTCATCACCGGCACAACGAGTTGTGGGCCAGCCAGATGCGCGATTTCTTCATCGACATTGGTTGTAGTGGCCTGGAAGTCAGCTGGCTCAGGGAGCAGGTAGCCGATTTCTTCAAGGAATGCTTTGTAGGCAACGGCATCGTGCGCTTGACCGGCGCGAGCCTGGTGCCAGCTGTCAATCTGTGCCTGGATTTCGTCGCGCTTGGCCAGCAAGGCGCGGTTTTTCGGTGCTAGCTCGTTAATTACGGCCTCGGCGCCGGTCCAGAACTTCTCGCTGGAAATGCCGGTACCACCAATGGCTTCGTTGTTAACGAAGTCGAACAGCACTTTGGCGACCTGCAGGCCACCGACTTGAACGCGTTCAGTCATCACTTGCCTCACTCTGCTCAGCTTTACTTATTAGCCGCTTAGGCATCTCTGAAAAACTACTGCGCGGGCTACCTTTTTCAGAAGCTCCTACGGGCTCGGGACTCAGTCTTGTAGTCCAGGCCGCGGCATACTACATCAAGATCTATGGAAAATCAGTGGGGTTGCGTCGTTATGCGACCCAAAAGCGCTTAGCAGTCACGGCTAGAACTTTGTGCATGCAAAAACAACCAATATTGTTTCATAAAACTGATAAAACGGTACACGATTTGTTGCATTGATCTTCTTCGCTATTTCCACCGCGCCAAAATGGTTGGCAACCTATACTGCTGGCAGGTTCTAGGAAGATTAAGCATGCATATTATTCAGGCCACGGCGGATGACCTTGATCCGCTCAGCCACTTATTCGTCGATTACCTAACTTTTTATCAGGTCGATAAGCCGCTCAGTGCGGTGCAGGCATTTCTGGCTGCGCGGATAGAGCAGGGCAGTTCGACAATATTCATCGCCCGTGACGATGTCGGTCATGCCCTGGGTTTTGTGCAGTTATACCCGCTGTATGCCTCACTGGCATTGGCGCCGATGTGGTTGCTCAGTGACTTGTATGTGAATCCGCAAGCGCGTCGTCAAGGCATTGCCGAGGCGTTGATGAACACGGCGCGTGATCATGCACAGGCCGCTGGAGCCTGTGGCTTGCAGTTGGAGACCGCGAAAAATAATTACCCGGGGCAAGCGCTTTATGAGCGACTCGGGTATGTTCGGGATCAAGCCTTTTATACCTATTGGCTGGCATTGCCTGACCAGTAGATTAAACTGCGGCCTGCCTGAATGTGCCGCTAGGGAATCTCTGAAAAACTACTGCGCTCGCTACCTTTTTCAGAGGATTCCTAAGATCGTCTTTATAGATGTCACAACAAAGTGAGGCCTGCCATGGATCATCTGGTATTAACCGTTATCGCTCAGGATCAACCCGGATTGGTTGAGCGCGTTGCCCAATGCGTGGCTAATCATGGCGGCAACTGGCTTGAGAGCCGCATGTCGCGTATGGCTGGGCAGTTTGCCGGGATACTGCGCGTGGCTGTACCTGCTGAGTCGCATGCTGAGTTGGTCAGCGCATTGCAAGAACTCAATGCGCATGGCATTCGCGTGCTGCTGGCTGAAAGTGGTGCCGAGCCTTCCTGTACCTGGAAACCGATCATGCTCGATCTGGTTGGCAATGACCGCCCTGGCATTGTCCGCGACATTACCCGCTTGCTTACTGAGTTGGGGGTTAACGTCGAAAGCCTGCAGACAGAGGTGATGCCAGCACCGATGAGCAGCGAGCCGTTGTTCCATGCCGAGTCGATGCTCGCGGTGCCGCTGGGGCTTTCGCTGGATGAGCTCAAGACCCAGTTGGAAACCTTGGCGGATGATTTGATGGTAGAGCTGAATATCCGCACAGACAGCTAAGGAATCTCTGAAAAACTACTGCGCTAGGTATTACTGCGTTGAAAAGCTGCTCAAAATGCTCATTTAGGACAACTAAACTGCGCTTTTTCGCATCTGTTCGCCTTGTACTCCCTTCGCTCGCTACCTTTTTCAGAAGATCCCTAGTTTCTGACTTGCAACATATCCACGGCCTGTGTGCGCAGGGCTGTGGATAACTTGAGGGTACTTGAATCGCCCGTTAGTGCTGCGCAGCTTTCCGCAATATGGTTAAAAAACCAACAATTTCAGATGCTTGTGCACAAAGGGCGGGGATGGATCTGTGGATAAGGTTGGGATGATCAGCTGCAGCCCAGGGTTGACTAGGCTTGGCGCAAATTGATCGTTTTTTGAACAGTTGTTTGTGGGTAATAGTTGGGTGGCAGTCATTGGCCTGCCACCCCAAACGATCGTTATTTACGAACTTTGCTTCGACGAATGGTCAGCCATGCATCGACGCTGTAGATCACCAAGCCAGCCCAGATGCAGATGAATGCCAGCAGCTTGCTTGAGTCGAAGTGCTCGCCGAACAAGAAGATCGCTTGTAGCAGCACCAAGGTAGGCGCCAAGTACTGTAGAAAACCTAGGGTTGTGTAGGGCAGATGCCGCGCCGCAGCGTTAAAGCATACCAAGGGCACTAGGGTGATCGGCCCGGCAACGATCAGCCAGAACGCCTCAGAGGTTGTCCAGAACTCAGCATGGCTGCTCACCGCGTCTGGGTTGAGGGCAATCCAGGCAATCGCCAGCGGCAATAATATCCAGGTTTCGATCACCAGCCCCGGCAAGGCCTTAACTGGCGCTTGCTTGCGGATCAAGCCATAAAAGCCGAATGTCAGGGCCAGAACCAGCGACACCCATGGAATGCTGCCGACTTGCCAAAGTTGTTGCAGCACACCCAGCGCGGCCAAGCCCACGGCAATCCATTGCAGGCGGCGCAGGCGTTCGCCAAGAATGAGCAGGCCCAGCAAGACGTTAATCAGTGGGTTGATGTAGTAACCCAGGCTGGCTTCAAGCATGCGCCCATGATTAACCGCCCAGACGTAAACCAGCCAGTTGCTGGCGATCAATACACCGCTAAAACCCAGTACGGCAAATTGCTTGGGGTTTTCGCGCAGTTCGCGCAGCCAGCCAGGGTGCTTCCAGACTAGCAGTAACAGCGCGCCAAAGATTGCCGACCAGACGGCGCGATGGACGACAATTTCCAGCGCAGGCACTTCGGCGATGGCTTTGAAATACAGCGGGAACAAGCCCCAGATAATGTAGGCGCTAAGGCCCAGAATATAGCCGCGCTGTGGGTTTGCGGTGGACATGGGGATCCTTGCTTAGGGTGCTAACGATGGATTCTCAATTCTAGTCGTGAGCACCGCTATTTGTCTGTGTGCTCAGCTTTTTATTGTCAGCTGGCCAATTGATAAGCGTAAGGCTTTTGTTACATCCGCCAAGCATCGACACGCCGCGCTTCTGATCCAGCACGGCGCCAGTTATTTAAAACAGCTTGAGCGGCTCTTCATCCAGGGCCGACAACTGTTCGCGCAGCATCAGTATGTGCTCGCCCCAATAACGCTCGGTGCCAAACCAAGGAAAGCTGTGCGGGAATGCTGGATCGTCCCAGCGCCGAGCCAGCCATGCGCTGTAATGCATCAGGCGCAAGGAGCGCAGGCCTTCGATCAAGGGCAGCTCGCGGGGATTAAAATCATGAAATTCCTGATAGCCATCCATTAATTCCGAAAGCTGGCCAAGGCGCTCGTGGCGCTCACCGGCCAACATCATCCACAGGTCTTGCACGGCTGGGCCCATGCGGCAGTCATCGAGATCGACCATGTGAAAGGTTTCATCACGGCACAGCAGGTTGCCAGGGTGACAGTCACCGTGCAGGCGAATTGCAGTGACGGGATGATTGGCGAACAGGCTGTCGAGGCGCTTGAGCAAATCACGGGCAACCGACTCGTATGCGGGCAACAGGCTTTTGGGGATGAAGCCGCCGTCGAGCAAGGTTTTCAGTGACGCGTGGCCGTAGTTCTCGACTTTTAAACTCTCACGATGGGCGAAGGGTTTAGTTGCGCCGACCGCATGCATGCGACCCAGTAACTGGCCGAGACGATACAGCTGTTCGAGATTGCCAGGCTCTGGCGCACGGCCGCCGCGCCGTGGAAACAGGGTGAAGCGAAAACCGGCGTGTTCGAAAAGGGTTTCGCCATCACGCTGCATCGGCGCAACCACCGGAACATCGCATTCGGCCAACTCGAAGGTAAAGCTGTGTTCTTCGCGGATCGCCGCATCTGTCCAGCGATCCGGACGATAAAACTTGGCGATGATCGGTGTCTCATCCTCAATGCCAACTTGATAGACCCGGTTTTCGTAGCTGTTCAGGGCTAAAACCCGCGCATCGCTGAGAAAGCCAATACTTTCGACGGCGTCGAGAACCAGATCTTGAGTCAGTGCTGCAAAAGGATGGGACATGGGAACTCCTGCGCGCAGCAGGTCGCCGCGTTCGACCGAACATGGTAACGCAGGTTAAGGGGTTTGGGCTGTTTGTTGGCTGGGCTAAGTGTTCAACTGCGGACGAGCTGCGCGCTGTTTCATTGAATGCCTCTTACGGATGACGCAGTGATCATCCGCCAGAGGCGATTGCAGGTGCCGACTATTCAAGTCGCATGTCTAGGCGCCGATGATGCCGCCATCTTCGCGGGTAATGACCATAACCGAAGAGCGCGGTTTGCCATTCGGCAGGTGCTCCGGGAAGGTCGAGCCGCCTTTTTCGCCCGGATGCTGGATACCCACGAACATCGTGCGCTGATCTGGAGCGAAGGCGATGCCGGTCACTTCGCAGCCTACAGGGCCGACCATAAAGCGACGAATCTCTCCGCTGTCCGGGTCGGCGCAGAGCATCTGATTATTGCCCATGCCTGCATAGTCGCCGGCGTTGCTGCTGTCACCGTCGGTCTGGATCCACAGGCGCCCGGCGTCATCAAAGCTCAGGCCATCCGGGCTGTTGAACATGTTTTGCGGGGTGATGTTGGTTGAGCCAGCGGTAGGTTGGCCAGCGTGCACGGCAGGGTTGCCCGCGACTACGAACAGGTCCCAGGCAAAGGCGGTCGAGGCGTGATCGTCATTGGCTTCGCGCCAGCGCAAAATCTGTCCGTAAATATTGTTCGCGCGTGGGTTTGGACCATTGACCGGTTGCTCGGCCTGACCCCGCTTGACGTTGTTGGTCAGGGTGCAATAGACCTTGCCATCTTTAGGGCTCACTACCAGCCACTCGGGGCGGTCCATCCGGGTTGCCGCCACAGTGCTGGCGGCCAGGCGTGCGTGGATCAGCACCTCGGCTTGGCTGTTGAAGCCGTTGCTGGCATCCAGGCCGTTTTTACCAAAGCTCAGCTCGACCCAGCGACCGTGACCCTTTGGCAGGTTCGGGTTTTTGTCACCTGCATCGAAACGGGCAACATAGAGCGTGCCTTGATCCAGGATGTGACGGTTGTGCTTGATCGCATCCGGGCCTTGGCCGCGCTTGATTTTGTCTTTACTGATGAACTTGTAGATAAACTCGCCGCGCTCATCGTCGCCCATGTACACCACCGCGCGACCGTCTTTGGTCTCGGTAAATGCGGCGTTCTCGTGCTTGAAGCGACCTAGCGCGGTGCGTTTGATCGGGGTGGAGTCTGGGTCGAACGGATCAATCTCGACTATCCAACCGTGGCGGTTGAACTCGTTGGGGGTCTTGGCCATGTCGAAGCGCGGGTTGTGCAGATGCCAGTCGTTACCGTCGCCTGTGGTGGAGGCGCCGTATCGTGATTGGGCTTCATCGAACTGTTGCGCCGGGTCTGTGCTGCCAAAGCAATCGTCGAAGTTTTCTTCGCAGGTCAGGTAGGTGCCCCAAGGCGTTTTACCGTTGGAGCAGTTCTGGAACGTGCCAAGCACATGCATGCCTGTTGGGTCATCTGCGGTTTTCAGCCAGTTGTGGCCTGCGGCGGGTCCACTGACGCTGATTGGCGTGTTGCCGTGAATCCGGCGGTTGTACTTCGAGCCCTGCACAAACTGCCATTTACCATCGAGCTTTTGCACTTCGATTACCGAGACACCTTCACTGGCCAGGGCCTTGTGAACGTCTTCGGCGGATTTGGGCAGGCCAGCGTGGTCGAGTAAATACTGGTAGTTGGTGTATTCATTGTTGATCGCCATCAGCGCGCGATTTTCATCGTCGGTGAAGGGGAAGAAGCTCATGCCGTCGTTGTTGTCGCCGAACTGCAGTTCGTGAGCGGCCGCAGAGTCTTTGCCGGTTGGATCGAAGGCCGGGCCGTTGGCTGCCAAAGGTTGGCCCCAACTGATCAACACCGATGACTTGTACCCGGCAGGCAGAGTGATTGTGTCAGTGGTTGCGCTGGCAATGCTGTCAAAACCGAGCAGCGTGCTGTTTGCGCTGCCGACGCTGGCAGCCAATACGCTGCGGCTGAGCAGGTTGCCGCCCAGGAACATGGCTGCACCGCACAAGGCGCCCGCGCTGATAAACCGGCGGCGGCTGATACCGCTCATCTGTTCTAGATCGGTTAATTGGTTGTCTTCTAAACGCTTCATCACAGTAAGGCTCCGTGCCAAGAATGGCAGTACCTTAATCAGCGGTTATGACGAAACGGTTGCAAGCACCGTGATTGCCTTAAATTGGCGTACCTAGCAATACCTGGGTTGGGGAGCACTGCACGCGAACAGTGCTGCCAATTGTCAGCTGCAAGGCGTCGAGCTGTTCTTGATGGGCCTGGGCGCATAAGGTTTGACCGCTTGGCAGGATGATTTTGACTTCAGTCGGGCCGTCGGCCGCGCTCAGCAGCTCCTCTATCCGGCCTTGCATGCAGTTGTAGCCGGGCGTTATGGGCTGTTGCAGTGTTTGCAGTTCCAGCCAGCCAGCCTTGATCAGGGCAATAACCTGGCTACCGATTTCCAGCTCAAGGTTTTGCGTGCTGTCGTGGGTAATCTGCGCCGTCAAATATTGCCCGCCTGCCAGTTCGAGGCGTATTTCGTCATTGCGCCCATGACTATCGATTGCAACGACCTGGCCATGCAATTGGTTGCGCGCGCTGGTGCGCAACATCAGGCGGCTGAGTAAATCCAGGTCACTGATGTCTTCAGCCGCTTCCAGCACTTGGGCTTGCAGGGCTTGCAAACGCTGATACAGACGCAGAACGCGCTCGCCTTCCAGCGATAACCGCGCACCGCCGCCACCTTTGCCGCCAACACTGCGTTCAACCAATGGTTTTTGCGCAAGGTTGTTCAGTTCATCAATCGCGTCCCAGGCTGATTTGTAGCTCAGACCGGCGCTTTTGGCGGCGCGTGTGATCGAGCCTTGCTCGGAAATATGCTGGAGCAAGGCGATGCGCTGCGGGCGACGAACAATGTATTGGGCGAGCACGGAGGTAAGCGACATAAGGGTTTGGCGTGTATGGAGGAGATTTTCAACGGTGGCGATTTGCTCAGTACAAGTCAAGCAGGGTTCCGGGTTTTGGTGTTCGGGCCAGGCAATAAACGTCCACCCGGGTAGCGCCTGCGTTTAATAGCAACTTGCTCAGGATTTGCGCAGTGGCACCGGTGGTCAAAACGTCATCTACCAGCGCCAGGTGCAGTCCTTGAACCTGCGCTTTTGGTGGGACAAGAAATGCGTTGCGCAGGTTCTTTTTCCGGCTGGCGGCATCCAGCCCTTGCTGGGCGGGAGCATCGATGACGCGAGTCAAACCGTGATTCAACAGCGCAATATGCAACTGCTTGCCCAGACTATTGGCAAGTATTTGTGCTTGGTTAAAGCCGCGTTGGCGCTGACGCTGCGGAGTCAGCGGAACAGGCAAAAGCGCGTCGGGAGGGGCCAGGCCATCAGCAAAGCTGTGCTGTATATGATCGCTTAGCAAGTCACCGAGCAAGCGTCCCAGCGGCCACTGTGCTTGATGTTTGAAACGGTTGATCATGCTCTGGACTGGAAAGCTGTAACTCCAAGGCACCACGACTTTTTCGAATAGCGGCGGGTTTCTCTGGCATTCGCCACAAATCAACTCAGCACCGTGCATGGGCAAGGCGCAGACACTGCAATGCGCGCGCAACCATGGCAGCTCGCTTTCACAGTCGGTGCATATCGGCAGTCGTTTGCTTTCAGTGGTTTCATCACAGAGCAGGCACTTCAAGCAAGGTTGAAGGGTTGTGAGCTGATGTTTGAGCCGTTGCCAAATAGTCATAACACTCTTCCTTGAGGTTAATAGAGGTGTGTTCGTTTTTTGATCAGATGTAAACCTGTGTCTTGTCTTGGGTTGACAGCGTCGAAACACAACTTATGATGCCTTGAAGCCTGATTCGCGGCGCTTGGCCCGCACCCTGACAACAGACGCAGTTGAGCGTCGAAGGAACTCTTCATGAATGCCACCGCATCCATCGCAACTCGCCACGACTGGTCGCTAGCCGAAGTTAAGGCTCTGTTCGAGCAACCGTTCAACGACTTGCTGTTCAATGCGCAGACTGTGCACCGCGCGCATTTCGATCAGAACCGGGTTCAGGTCTCAACCTTGCTGTCGATCAAAACCGGCGCCTGCCCGGAAGATTGCAAATACTGCCCACAGTCGGGTCACTACAACACCGGGCTTGAGAAAGAGAAACTGCTGGAAGTTCAGAAAGTCCTGCAAGCAGCCGCTGATGCCAAGGCCATTGGCTCAACCCGTTTCTGCATGGGCGCGGCCTGGAAGCATCCATCGGCCAAAGATATGCCTTACGTGCTGGAAATGGTCAAAGGCGTGAAAGCGCTGGGCCTGGAAACCTGCATGACGTTGGGCAAGCTCGACAAGGATCAAACCCAGTCGCTGGCCGAAGCCGGGTTGGACTACTACAACCACAACCTCGACACCTCGCCGGAGTTCTACGGCAATATCATCACCACCCGCACCTACGCCGACCGTCTTGAGACGCTGGCGCATGTGCGTGACGCCGGGATGAAGATCTGCTCGGGCGGCATTCTTGGCCTGGGTGAGTCGCTGGACGACCGCGCAGGCTTGTTGATCCAACTGGCGAATTTGCCGGAGCACCCTGAGTCAGTGCCGATCAATATGCTGGTCAAGGTTAAAGGCACGCCGTTGGAGAATGAAAAGGATGTCGATCCGTTCGACTTTATCCGCACCCTCGCCGTTGCGCGGATCATGATGCCTAAGTCCCACGTGCGCTTGTCCGCTGGCCGTGAGGCGATGAATGATCAAATGCAGGCGCTGGCTTTCTTTGCCGGTGCCAACTCGATTTTCTATGGCGAGAAACTGCTGACCACGGTCAACCCGCAAGCAAACAAGGACATGGAGTTGTTCGCCCGCCTGGGCATCAAGCCGGAGGAGCGGGAAGAGCATGCCGATGAAGTGCATCAGGCGGCTATCGAGCAGGCGTTGGTTGAACAGAAAAGCAGCGAGCAGTTTTACAACGCTGCAGTTTGATCTGCCATCTGGCCGTCGTCTTGATCTGGCTTCTTGAACCTCGCTGCCTGCGAGGTTCAAGCGGCTGCGTAAACAGGTAAATACCATGTCTTTTGACCTCGCCAGTCGCTTGGCCGAGCGCCGTGCCGCACAGTTATATCGGCAGCGCCCGCTGCTTGAGTCGCCGCAAGGGCCGCAGGTTGTGGTGGACGGTCGTGAGCTGCTTGCATTCTGTTCCAACGATTATCTTGGTCTGGCTAATCATCCCCAGGTGATTGAAGCCTGGCAGGCCGGGGCCGCGCGTTGGGGTGTCGGTGGCGGAGCTTCGCACTTGGTGATTGGCCACAGCACGCCGCATCATCAGCTCGAAGAGGCGCTTGCCGAATTCACCGGGCGTCCGCGTGCGTTGCTGTTCACCACCGGCTACATGGCCAATCTTGGCGCGGTGACTGCTTTGGTCGGGCAAGGCGATACGGTGCTCGAGGACCGCCTCAATCACGCCTCCTTGCTCGATGCCGGTTTGCTCAGTAATGCGCGCTTTTCGCGGTTTCTGCACAACGATGCCAGCAGCCTCGCGGGCCGCCTTGGTAAAGCCGTGGGCAATGCATTGGTGGTGACCGACGGCGTGTTCAGCATGGATGGCGATCAGGCTGATTTGCCAGCACTGTGCGCCGAGGCGAAAAAGCGCAATGCCTGGGTCATGGTCGATGATGCCCACGGTTTTGGTCCATTGGGCGCAACCGGTGGCGGTATTGTCGAGCAGCAAGGCCTGGGCATTGATGATGTGCAGGTGTTGGTCGGCACGCTAGGCAAGGCTTTCGGCACGTCCGGGGCGTTTGTGGCGGGCAGCGAAGAGTTGATTGAGGCGCTGGTGCAATTCGCCCGTCCTTATATCTACACCACCAGCCAGCCGCCTGCGCTGGCCTGCGCCACCCTGAAAAGCCTTGAACTGCTGCGCAGCGAACACTGGCGCCGCGAGCATCTCAATGCGCTGATCAAGCAGTTCCGTGATGGCGCACAAGCGCTTGGCTTGCAGTTGATGACCAGCTCAACGCCAATTCAACCTATTGTTATTGGTGACAGTGGCCGCGCCATGCGCCTGTCCCAACTGTTGCGTGAGCGCGGCATTCTGGTCACCGCGATTCGCCCGCCAACGGTGCCTGCAGGCAGTGCCCGCTTGCGGGTGACTTTATCGGCGGCGCATAGCAGTGATCAGGTCGATTTATTACTGTCTGCGCTGGCTGAGTGTGGCGCGGCTGAGGAGCAACTGGATGCGTGATCGCTTGGTGTTATTGCCAGGTTGGGGCTTGGGTACTGCGCCTCTTGAACCGCTGGCCGAAGCATTGCGTGGGCTCGATCCACATATGCATGTGCAGGTTGAGCCGCTGCCTTTATTGGCCAGCAGTGAACTTGATGAGTGGCTCGACGAACTCGACGCCAACTTGCCGGAAGATGCCTGGCTCGGCGGCTGGTCGCTTGGTGGAATGCTCGCGGCGGAGCTGGCCGCACGGCGCGCTGAGCAATGCCCGGGACTTATCACTCTAGCCAGCAATGCCAGCTTTGTTGCCAGCACTGACTGGCCCCACGCCATGGCTGAAGAAGCCTTTGATCTGTTTCGCCAAGGCTGCGCACAAAACCCGGTTGTGACGCTTAAACGCTTTGCCGCTTTATGCGCGCAAGGCGCTGCCGATCAGCGGGGGATGGCGCGCTTGATGCTGGGTGGTGCCCCCCATGAAAGCGGGGAGCTGCTGCTGGCCAGTCTTGATCTGTTAGCGAGCCTGGATACTCGCGCGGCATTGCAGGGTTTCGTCGGCCCGCAATTGCATCTGTATGCCGGACAGGACTCGTTGGTCCCTGCTGAAGTGGCTGGCGATATCCTGGCATTGTTGGGTGATGTTGAAGTGGGCTTGATTGATCACGTCAGCCATGCCTTTTCACTTGAGTGTCCACATGAGCTTGGCGCCGCGATTCAAGGTTTTTTGCACGAGGCAGGCGATGATTGATTTGGCTCAGGATGCACATTCGAGCTTGCCGGATAAGCGTCAGGTAGCGGCATCGTTTTCCCGTGCCGCAGCCAGTTACGACAGCGTTGCAGCGTTGCAGCGTGCTGTTGGCAATCAACTATTACAGCGTCTGCCTGCGACCCTTTCACCCCAGCGCTGGCTTGATCTGGGCAGTGGCACGGGCTATTTCAGCCGGGCTCTGGCCGAGCGGTTTCCTGATGCGCAAGGCATTGCATTGGACATTGCCGAAGGCATGTTGCAACACGCCCGCCCGCTAGGCGGCGCCGAGCAGTTTGTTGCCGGTGATGCTGAGCATTTGCCATTGCAGGCTGAATCCTGCGGGCTGATTTTCTCCAGCCTGGCCCTGCAATGGTGTGATTCATTCAGTTCAGTATTGGCCGAGGCGCAGCGCGTGCTGAGCCCAGGCGGCACCTTGGCGTTCAGCAGTTTGTGTGTTGGCACCTTGCGCGAGTTACGTGACAGCTGGCGTGCGGTGGACGGTTTTGTTCACGTTAACCGTTTCCGTCATTTTGATGACTACCAGGCGCTATGCGCCGCCAGTGGTCTAAACGTCCTGTCACTGGATACCCAGCCCGAGGTATTGCACTACCCGGATTTGCGCAGCCTGACCCATGAGCTCAAGGCGTTGGGTGCGCACAATCTCAATTCCGGCAGGCCGAGCGGTCTGACCGGGCGAGCGCGCATGAGCGCCTTGGTGCAAGCCTATGAGCGCGAGCGCCAAGTGCAAGGGCTGCCTGCAACCTACCAAGTCGTATACGGTGTTTTACAAAAAAGGATTCGCCCATGAGCAGCGCTTTCTTCATCACCGGCACTGATACCGAAATCGGTAAGACCACCATAGCCGCTGGCCTGCTTTACGCGGCCAAAGAGGCGGGGATGTCGACTGCTGCGGCAAAGCCGGTTGCATCAGGTTGCACCAAAACTGCAGAGGGACTGCGCAATGAAGACGCGCTGGCACTGCTGGAGCAGTGTTCAATCGCGCTGACTTATGAGGAGGTTAACCCCTTGGCGTTTGCCCCCGCGATTGCCCCTCATCTGGCGGCTCGCGAAGCTGGTGTGGTGTTGAGCGTCGGTAGCCTGCGCGGCTCTGTGCAGCGGGTGCTGGATAAAACCGCTGATTTCACTGTGGTTGAAGGCGCAGGCGGTTGGCGCGTACCGTTGTCGGGGCAGGCGTCAATCTCAGATTTAGTGGTGAGCTTGAAGCTACCGGTGATCATGGTTGTTGGGGTGCGCCTGGGTTGCATCAATCATGCGGTCCTCACTGCCGAGGCGATCGCCGCAGATGGCTTGGAATTGGCGGGTTGGGTGGCCAACGTCGTTGATCCTGGGACCTCGCGGCTGGAAGAGAACCTCGCCACCCTGGCTGAACGTTTACCTGCGCCATGCCTGGGCTATGTACCGCGCCTGGAATCGGCTACACCGGCGGCTGTCGCAGCTTGCCTGGACCTAAGTTTGCTCGGACTTTAAGCGTTATGGCAAAAAGCTATTATCGAAAAGCGCCTGGTTCTGCTTTAATGCATGTTGTTTGCAACCCTGAACTGGAGCGAAATAGATGAATGCCATAACGGGCAGCGCCTTTAACGCCGGTCTCACGACAATTCAGTCGGGGCAGCAGCGTGTCGATCGAGCCGCGCAGGACATTGCCAGTGGCGCGGTAGCAGATTCCGCACAAGCCGGGACGCCTGAAATCACGAACCAACTGGTCGAACTGCGTGTTGGCCAGTATCACGCTCAAGCGGGTGCGCGCGTACTGGAAACAGCAGACGAAGTCCTTGGCACCTTGATTGATACCCGCGCCTGATCCTGTCAGCTCTGCATAGCTTTATCGCTAAACCCTCAATACCTCCAAATTTTGTGTCGGTGCGCGCAATGCGTTTTGCGCAGCTACTGCTTGCAATATTTAGAGGTTTTACTATCGCCCGTAGTGCTCATTACTGATGGCCAATGCTCATGTGGCGCATTTTGCTGGCGCCTTTGTTGCGAGCTGAAATTTAGACCAGCGGTACAGCACTGTCTGATTTCAAAGTGTTTCTGTCGAATGCTAATAGTTGTGCCAAGGCTCAAGCGCAGGCTTTTGAGCGCAGCGCGGCGGGATGCATATCCTTTGTCCCTGGCTTAAACCACGCTTGACAATGACTAGGCGTAAACGTATGTTTCAAACACCTGTTTGATTGTTGCTAGGTCGCAGCCTTCAAACATTCGGGAATTCCCCGTTCAAACAACTATTCGGTCACCCATACCGACCACCGCAGAGGTTATTAGCTATGCCTGATTACAAGGCCCCCTTGCGTGATATTCGTTTCGTACGTGACGAACTGCTTGGCTACGAAGCGCATTATCAGAGCCTGCCTGGCTGCGAAGATGCAACGCCAGACATGGTCAGTGCCATTCTTGAAGAAGGCGCCAAGTTTTGTGAGCAGGTGCTGTCTCCGTTGAACCGTGTGGGTGACATCGAAGGCTGTACCTGGAGTGAAGACGGCGTTAAGACGCCGACTGGCTTTAAAGAAGCCTACAAGCAGTACGTTGAAGGCGGCTGGCCAAGCCTGTCTCATGATGTCGACCACGGCGGTCAAGGCTTGCCTGAGTCGCTGGGCCTGGCCATGAGCGAAATGATCGGTACCTCAAACTGGTCGTGGGGCATGTACCCAGGTCTGTCGCATGGCGCGATGAACACCATCTCTGAGCACGGCACAGAAGAACAACAGCACACTTACCTGACCAAGCTGGTCAGCGGTGAGTGGACTGGCACCATGTGCTTGACCGAGCCACATTGCGGCACCGACCTTGGCATGCTGCGCACCAAGGCTGAGCCACAGGCTGACGGTTCTTACAAAGTTTCCGGTACCAAGATATTCATCTCGGCTGGTGAACACGACATGGCCGACAACATCGTCCACATCGTGCTTGCACGTCTGCCGGATGCCCCGGCGGGTACCAAAGGTATCTCGCTGTTCATCGTGCCTAAGTTCATGCCCAACGCTGACGGCGGCATCGGTGAGCGCAACGCAGTGAGCTGTGGCTCGCTGGAGCACAAGATGGGCATTCACGGTAACGCGACCTGTGTGATGAACTTCGATGGCGCCACTGGCTACCTGATTGGCCCAGCGAACAAAGGCCTGAACTGCATGTTCACCTTTATGAACACTGCGCGTCTGGGCACTGCGCTGCAGGGCCTGGCTCACGCCGAAGCTGGTTTCCAGGGTGGCCTGAAGTACGCTCGCGAGCGCTTGCAAATGCGCGCGTTGACTGGCCCGAAAGCGCCGGACAAGGCTGCAGATCCGATTATCGTTCACCCTGACGTACGCCGCATGCTGCTGACCATGAAAGCGTTCGCCGAAGGCAACCGCGCAATGGTTTACTTCACAGCCAAGCAGGTGGATATCGTTAAATACAGCCAAGACGCCGAAGAGAAGAAGCAAGCCGATGCGCTGCTGGCCTTCCTGACGCCGATTGCCAAAGCCTTTATGACCGAAGTTGGTTTTGAAGCCGCCAACCACGGCGTCCAGATCTACGGCGGTCACGGTTTCATCGCCGAGTGGGGCATGGAGCAGAACGTTCGCGATAGCCGCATTTCGATGCTGTATGAAGGCACCACTGGTATTCAGGCCCTCGACCTGTTGGGTCGCAAGGTGCTGATGACCCAGGGCGAAGCACTCAAGGGCTTCACCAAGATCGTGCACAAGTTCTGTCAGGCTAACGAAGGCAACGAAGCGATCAACGAGTTCGTTGCACCGCTGGCCAAGCTCAACAAAGAGTGGGCTGATGTGACCATGAAGGTCGGCATGGCTGCGATGAAAGATCGCGAAGAAGTCGGTGCGGCATCGGTTGATTACCTGATGTACAGCGGCTACGCCTGCCTGGCGTACTTCTGGGCTGACATCGCTCGTCTGGCCGCTGAGAAGCTGGCAGCCGGTACCAGCGAAGAAGCTTTCTACAAAGCCAAGCTGCAAACTGCGCGCTTCTACTTCGCACGTATCCTGCCGCGCACTCGCACTCACGTAGACGCCATGCTGTCAGGTGCTAACAACCTGATGGATATGGACGAAGAGAACTTCGCCCTGGGTTACTAAGTAGCCCGAGCGAAAGCGCTCGACATAACATTTGATTGGCCGCGGTGGTTAAACGCAGCGGCTGATCCGATGAATACTCGACACCCTGCACAGGCTCAGCTTGTGCAGGGTGTTTTGTTTTATAGCGACTATTGTTGACGCACGCACGCATCCGGGTCGCTCATATCAGAACGCTAGTCGCTATTATCGCCTCAAGCCATTAAGCGACCGGCGTGCGCCAGTCGTCAGAGCCTGAAGTGCCAGAGACTTCGTGAGTCCAGATGATTTTCCGGTAAGTCAGGTACACATCTTCCAGATGGGTAAAGTGACTCATGTTCGGGTCTTGGCAGTTGGGCATGTGGGATTGCACATCAACCACGATTGCATCTTCGAGTTCAATGGTGAAGTAGTGCTCTTGGGTTCCGGTAGATGAGGTGCGATACCACTCAAGGCGGCATTTGGTCAGGCGCTCGCCGGAGGTCAGCGCGTTGAAAATCAGTGGTGATGCCTTGTCGAAAACCTTGGTGATCATCAGTGGCTTGTGTACGCGCTGGCCCGTTGGTTGGCCGGATTGCGGGTCACGGGGGATGATCACCTGATGATTGAAACCCTGCACCAGAATCTGGTCTTCGTGGCCTTCCTGGTAGATGTTGCCTACTGAGTCTTCGGTGAATGTGTTGGCCGTCATCAGGCCTTGCTTGGTCCCTTCGAGGGTTAAATATGCAGGTGTTGGCATGAGAGCGTTCCTTGCTGAAATGGGTGAATCAGGATTGATTCACTCAACAAGGCAGAGCGATTCTCGTGCCACTCTTTTTATAAGTTATGTAAATCAACGGGTTGGGTTTTTTTTGGGCTTGAGCCTTGAGAGGATGCTCAGGATCGGGCTGTTTCTTGTGCAAGTTGTTGCGCAGCGCTGTGCAGATTGTTGCGCAACCTGTGCACGGCCAGTGTTGGCGGGGGATCGGGGCGGATATTAGGCTGCGGGTGGGCGTTGTCTGCGCAAGAAATGGCGCAAACTGCTAGGCAGACTCTCGTTTAACCAAGTCGTATTGTTCGTGGCCGTCATCCCAGCCTGCTTCCCAAGCTGCACTGAGCACTTCAGCTGTCTGCTTGGCAGGGGTTTTGGGCTGTCCGGTTAGACCGACCATATAACCTTGTTGGTAAGCCTTGTTTAGATTTTCAAGGCTCCAGTCCTGGTTTTGCTCGATCTGCGAGTCTGATGCCATGGGAGTACCCAGTTAATTCAACTAGTGCTTATGCTAGCTGGGTTGAGCATCTATAACTGAGCCGCTGGTCTCGCCTTTTGCTCCACTGGTTGGTTTTGTGACCTGTGCCTCCATCTGCTGGCCGCTTGGTTTGCGCAGCAGATGGCCCGGTTAATTGCTTAACTTGGCAGAGGCTGATCGTGGCCAAGAATGCTGGCTTGGTAAGTGGCGACAAAGGTGTCGAAGTCGCCTTCTTGGTTGGCTTCAATCTCAGCTTGCTCACGCAGTGAATCAGCACTGGCCTGCTCAAGTGCTGCGTTTTGCTCAGGGCTTAGCGGCTGGTTATTGAAGTAGTCGGCATGCAGCTTGCTCTGGCGCAGCGCAAACTGGGCAAAGCTTTCATTCTGCAGCTGTTCCAATACCTGCGCGGATGGCGTCAGGCGGGCATCTGCCACTTTATCGCGTTGGGCCTGCAAGGCCTGGCCGTGTGCCTTGCCGCCGTTGCTGTGGTCGAGCAGATCGGCCATTTGCTGGATTTCATCGAGCAATTGACCGGCCCAGACCTTGAGTTCGACCTGTGCGCCTTTGCGCTGCAAATGCAAGCCAGGGCGACGGCCTTCTTTAACCACCTTGAGGAAGTTTTCGGTACAGGCCATGCACTCGTCATGTTCGAGAGCCGGGCTTTCCTGGAGCGCACAGTAAAGCAGGAATGCATCGAGGAACTGTGCTTGCTCAAGGTTGATGCCCATGGGCAAGAACGGGTTGATATCGAGGCAGCGGACTTCAATGTACTGCACGCCGCGGGCAACCAGCGCCTGAATCGGGCGTTCGCCGCTGTAAGTCACGCGCTTGGGGCGAATGCTTGAGTAGTATTCGTTTTCAATCTGCAAAATGTTGGTGTTGAGCTGCAGCCAATCGCCATTGGCGCTGCGCGTGCCGATTTCAACATAGGGCAAGTAAGGTGTGCCGACCGCTTGGCGCAGGCTATCGGTGTAGCTGGCCAAGTCGTTATAGCAAGGTGTCAGCTCCGCTTGGGCATGGCTTTGATAGCCGAGGTCACTCATGCGCAGGCTGGTTGCGTAAGGCAGGTACAGGGTGTCTGCATCAAGCTGTTGCAGTGAGTGCGGACGACCGCGCATAAAGCCGACATCGAGCGCTGGCGAGGCGCCAAACAGATACATCAGCAGCCAGCTGTAGCGGCGGAAGTTACGGATCATCGCAATGTAGCTAACGGATTGATAATCCCGCGCGCACTGGTTGCAGCTATCGAGGCTTTGCAGCAGCGGCCAGAGTTGATCCGGCAAGGAGAAGTTGTAGTGGATGCCGGCAATGCATTGCATGGTCTTGCCATAGCGCAGGGCCAAACCCTGGCGGTACACGTACTTCAGCTTGCCAATATGCGAGTCGCCATATTGGGCGATCGGGATAACCTCTTCAGCCGGCAATGCGCAGGGCATTGATTGGCTCCAAAGGTATTCGCCGCCCAGCTTGCTGTAGGTATAGCGGTGGGTTTGTTCCAGGCTCGCGAGGGTGCTTGCCGGGTTTGCCTCGGCCGGGGTGATGAACTCCAGCAGCGCCTCGGAATAGTCAGTGGTGATCTGCGGGTGAGTCAATGCAGAGCCCAGCGCCTCGGGGTGGGGCGTCAGTGCAAGCTGGCCATCGCTATCAACCCGCAGGCACTCGCGCTCGATGCCATGCAGGCACTGAGTCAGCAGCGAGAGGTGGTTTGGCTCGCCAAGCAGTGCCACGCGGCGGGATAACAAATTGCTCAAAGTCGAATTCCTTCACCCATCAGTCGGGCCAATATGGGGGCACGCTGAGCCATCTGCAAGGGGGCGCTAGTAATTTGCATGACCTTTCTGGCGATGACCCGCGCAGCGCAGTGATGCAAGCATGCTCTACTGCGGCGAGGGTATGCCAGGCTGTTTATACAGCAGCATAGCTCAGGCTAATTACACCCGAGCGAAGGTGCCTTGTGCTGTAGCGACTAATTTGTCGCCTTGATGCACTTGCGCTTCGACTACTAAAGTTCGGCGGCCTGAGTGCAATACTTTGGCGACGCAGATCACCGAGCCTTGGTCGATTGCGCGGATGTAGTTGACCTTGCATTCGAGCGTGACGCTGCCCTGATCGAAGCCGTGGGCGCTGGAGCAGGCCAGTCCCATGGCAATGTCGATCAATGAAAACAGTGCGCCACCATGCAGTTTTTTGTGTCGATTGCGCAGTGGGTCGGTGAGTTCCAGGCGCACCCGAGCCTCACCGTCAGCCACGCTCAGCGGTTCTACGCCGAGCAGTTGGCTGAATGCGCTAGAGGTTAATTCCTCTGGCAGATCGGTCATTTTTTCTTCAACTGTTTGGCATTGGCGAACAACGAGGCCATTGCATTGTTGACTGGCGCTGGCTTGTTTTCCTGACGCGGGGCGGGCGTGTTGCTGCGCGAGTTATTACCACGATTACCGCCGCTGCGAGGGCCTTCTACCTTCTCGCCCGGGGTGTCGCTCATGCGCATGCTCAGGGCAATCCGGTTACGCGGAATGTCGACCTCCATGACTTTGACCTTGACCACTTCACCGGCTTTGACCGCCTCGTGCGGGTCCTTGATGAACTTCTCGGACAGTGCAGAGATGTGCACCAAGCCATCTTGATGCACGCCGATATCGACAAAGGCGCCGAAGTTGGTGACGTTGGTGACTACGCCTTCGAGAATCATCCCCAGCTGCAAGTCATTGAGGGTCTCGACGCCTTCCTGGAACTCAGCGGTCTTGAACTCTGGGCGCGGATCGCGTCCCGGCTTTTCCAGTTCCTGAAGAATGTCGCCAATGGTGACCAAACCGAAGGTTTCATCGGTGTATTGCTTAGGATCCAGGCGCTTGAGGAAGCTGCTGTCGCCAATCAACGAGCGAATATCGCGGTTGGTGTCTTTGGCGATGCGTTGCACCAATGGATAGGTTTCCGGGTGAACGGCTGAGGCGTCCAACGGGTTGTCGCCATTCATGATGCGCAAGAAGCCCGCCGCTTGCTCGAAGGTCTTGTCGCCCAGGCGCGGGACTTTCTTCAGGTCATCACGGGATTTAAACGCGCCGTTGGCATCGCGGTGGGCAACGATATTCTGCGCCAAGGTGCTGTTGAGGCCGGAGATGCGCGCGAGCAGAGCACTGGAGGCGGTGTTTACATCGACGCCGACGGCGTTCACGCAGTCTTCCACCACGGCGTCCAGACCGCGGGCCAGTTTCAGTTGGGACACGTCATGCTGGTATTGGCCGACGCCAATGGATTTCGGATCAATTTTTACCAGCTCCGCCAGCGGGTCTTGCAGGCGACGGGCGATGGACACTGCGCCGCGGATGGTCACATCCAGATCTGGGAATTCCTTGGCTGCCAATTCAGACGCCGAATACACCGAGGCGCCTGCTTCGGAGACCATGACTTTGGTGGCCTTGAGGGCTGGATATTTTTTGATCAGTTCAATTGCCAGCTTGTCGCTCTCACGGCTCGCGGTGCCGTTACCAATGGCAATCAGGTCAACCGAGTGCTTGGCGCACATTGCTGCCAGAACCGAGATGGTTTGATCCCATTGGTTCTTCGGTGCGTGTGGATAAACAGTGGCGCTGTCGAGCAACTTGCCGGTGGCGTCGACTACGGCGATTTTGCAGCCGGTGCGCAAGCCAGGATCCAGGCCCAGCGTGGCTCGTGGCCCAGCAGGGGCGGCAAGCAGCAGGTCGTTGAGATTGCGGGCGAATACCGAGATGGCCTCATTTTCAGCCTGTTCGCGCAGGTCGCTGAGCAAGTCGGTTTCAAGGTGAGTGTAAAGCTTGACCTTCCAGGTCCAGCGCACCACTTCAGCCAGCCATTTGTCTGCGGGTCGTGCTTGATTGCTGATGCCGAAGCGCTCGGCAATCATGCCTTCGCACGGGTGCATGGTGCCCGGCAGCTCGTCACCCACTTTCAGGCTGGTGCTGAGAATGCCTTCATTGCGTCCCCGGAAAATGGCCAGGGCCCGGTGTGACGGCATGCCTTTGAGTTTTTCATCATGCTCGAAGTAATCGCGGAACTTGGCGCCTTCGGCCTCCTTGCCAGCAATCAGACGGGCACTGATGGTTGCGTTGTCGTTCATGAAGCTACGCAAGCTGGCGAGCAGTGTAGCGTCTTCAGCGAAACGCTCCATGAGAATGTACTTGGCGCCTTCGAGCACGGCCTTGCTGTCGGCAAAGCCTTTTTCGGCATCGATAAAGCGCGCGGCTTCGGTTTCAGGTGTCAGGCTTGGATCGCTAAACAGTGCGTCGGCCAGCTCGCCAATGCCTGCTTCGAGGGCGATCTGGCCCTTGGTGCGGCGCTTTTGTTTGTACGGCAGGTACAAATCTTCAAGGCGAGTCTTGGTGTCGGCCAGGCTGATTTCGCGCTGCAACTCCGGGGTTAGCTTGCCTTGCTCTTCGATGCTGGCAAGGATGCTGGCACGGCGATCATCCAACTCGCGCAGGTAGCGCAGGCGCTCTTCCAGGTTGCGCAACTGGGTGTCATCCAGACTGCCAGTCACTTCTTTACGGTAGCGAGCGATAAAGGGTACGGTCGAACCTTCATCCAGCAGCGCCACGGCGGCGGCAACCTGTTGCGGGCGTACGCCCAGTTCTTCGGCGATGCGGTTGTTGATGCTATCCATATATAAAAAACTACCCACACTGGAACGAAAAACCAGCCTCGCAAACTATGGGTCATCCGAAAATACTGCCTATTTTGCGGCCTGAAATTTTCAAATGCACCTTGCGGGCTAGACACTAAAGCGGCGCATTATAAACACCGTAATGGAGTGAACTGAGACCGTTCGGGGAAAAATCTGCTAACAATGGGTCGCAACAGATAATCTGGCGCTTGAGCCATAATGCTTGCATTGGAGACTATCCAGTGGTTTTTACGCCTGCAAATAACGGCTGCGCCCGTGGCTGCAGGAGGTTATAAATGACTGGAACAGCGTCTCAGTCTAGGAGTTATACATGAGCGGCACTGCACCCGTGGTTGAAGGCGAAAAAATTCTGATTGTCGATGACGATGCTCGTCTTCGGCGCTTGCTTGAGCGTTTCTTTGAAGAACAAGGCTATCGCGTACGTGCGGTTGAGAACGTTGAGCAAATGGACCGGGTTCTGGCACGCGAGTTGTTCAGCCTGCTGGTGCTTGACCTGATGCTGCCTGGCGAGGACGGCCTTTCAGCCTGCCGCCGCCTGCGCGAGTCGAACAATCAAATGCCAATCATCATGCTTACCGCCAAAGGTGATGAAGCCAGTCGGATTCAAGGCCTGGAACTGGGCGCTGATGATTACCTGGCCAAGCCATTCAACCCACGTGAACTGCTGGCGCGGGTCAAAGCTGTGCTGCGTCGTCAGGCGCCAGTGGTGCCGGGCGCGCCGGGTAGCGAAGAAGCCAGCGTGAGCTTTGGTGATTACGAGTTGTCCCTGGCGACCCGTGAGCTGAAGAAGGGCGAAGAAGTGCATATGCTCACTACCGGTGAGTTTGCCGTGCTCAAGGCGCTGGTGCAGCACGCTCGTGAGCCATTGACTCGCGACAAGCTGATGAATCTGGCCCGTGGTCGTGAATGGGATGCGCTGGAGCGTTCGATTGACGTACAGATTTCGCGCCTGCGCCGTTTGATCGAGCCTGATCCGTCCAAGCCGCGCTATATCCAGACCGTCTGGGGTGTTGGTTATGTCTTCGTGCCGGACGGCAACAAGTCCTGATCGGCAGGCGACGCTGCTTGATTGATACCGCATAAAGGCTGGGCGCTTCGGCGCCCGGTTGTCATTTACCTGGCTTGAAAGTGACTGATGAAAGCACCGCTGTGGTTCCCACAAAGTTTCTTCGCACGCACCTTGTGGCTGGTGTTGATCGTCGTACTGTTTTCCAAAGCCTTGACCCTGGTTTATCTGTTGATGAACGAGGATATGCTGGTTGATCGTCAATACAGTCACGGCGCCGCGCTAACGCTACGCGCCTATTGGGCTGCTGATCCGGAAGACCGTGATCGCATTGCGCAAGCCGCTGACCTCAAGCAAGTGCCCCGTAAAGTAGTGCCTGCCAGCGAGCAGCACTGGCCCTACAGCGAGATTTTCCAGCGCCAGATGCAATCCGAGCTGGGCCCCGAGACTGAAGTGCGGGTGCGCGCCAAGAGTCCGCCGGCCTTGTGGGTCCATGCGCCAACCTTGGGTGAAGGCTGGATTCGCGTGCCCTTGTATCCACATCCATTGCGTAGCCAGCAAATCTGGAGTGTGCTTGGCTGGTTCCTGGGCATTGGCTTGCTCTCCACTGCTGCTGCGTGGATTTTCGTTCGCCAGTTGAGTGCGCCGCTCAAGGGCTTGGTGTTTGCTGCGCGGCAGTTGGGTAAAGGCCGCAGCGTGCGCTTGCCGGTCAGTGATACGCCCAATGAGATGATGGAGGTGTATCGCGCCTTCAACCAGATGGCCGAGGATGTCGAGCAGGCGGCACGCGAGCGTGAGCTGATGCTCGCCGGGGTTTCCCATGATCTGCGCACCCCCTTGACGCGCCTGCGTTTGTCATTGGAGTTCCTGCAGAACGACTCGGAACTGACCGATGACATGGTCCGCGATATTGAGGACATGGATGCAATCCTCGATCAGTTCCTGGCCTTTATCCGCGATGGCCGTGACGAACCTGTCGAAGAACTTGATCTGTTGGCGTTGGTGCGTGAGGTGGTGACGCCCTATAACCAGCAGCAGGAAAAGGTCCGTTTGTGCCTTGAACCGGTACCGGTGTTTCCGTTGCGCCGAATATCGATCAAGCGCTTATTGACCAACCTGATCGAAAATGCCCTGCGCTACGGCGGCGAGACTGCGGAAGTTGCGGTGTCGATGTCGGGCGACAGTGGTGCGCCCTATGTGGTGTTGAGCGTGCTTGATCGTGGTGTCGGGATTGATCCAGCCGAACTCAACAGCATTACCAATCCGTTTATTCGCGGCGATCGTGCGCGTGGCGGCCAGGGGGCGGGACTGGGCTTAGCAATCGTCAAGCGCATTGCTGCCTTGCATGGCGGCAGTGTTGAGTTGCGCAACCGCTCTGGCGGCGGACTTGAGGCGCGTATCTGCCTGCCGCTAGGCTTGTTGTTGCCGCGCGATGCGGTTTGAGCCAGTCAAGGCAGGGTGGAAACAGCAGGCTAACGCTGGCGGTCAAGACAAGGCCTGACCTCCAGCGCAGGGTGTTGGCCGGTTAGCCTTTGCCTTTAGTACGGGTCAGGCGTGGGCTGCTGTTCTTTTCGAGGTATTGAATGATGATCCCGGCGACATCCTTGCCCGTGGTTGACTCAATGCCTTCAAGGCCTGGTGAAGAATTGACTTCCATCACCAGCGGACCGTGATTGGAGCGCAAAATATCTACACCGGCGACGCTCAGTCCCATCACCTTTGCGGCGCGAATCGCGGTCATGCGCTCTTCCGGGGTGATCTTGATCAAGCTGGCAGAGCCGCCGCGATGCAGGTTGGAGCGAAACTCACCCGGTTTGGCTTGACGCTTCATGGCGGCAATGACTTTGTCACCGACCACAAAGCAGCGAATGTCAGCTCCGCCTGCTTCCTTGATGTATTCCTGAACCATGATGTCTTGCTTGAGGCTCATAAATGCCTCGATCACCGATTCAGCGGCCTTTTCCGTTTCGCACAGCACCACGCCGATACCCTGGGTGCCTTCCAGCACCTTGATTACCAGTGGCGCGCCATTGACCATGTGGATCAAGTCCGGGATGTCATCGGGGGAGTGGGCAAAACCGGTCACAGGCAGGCCAATGCCACGTCGAGAGAGCAGTTGCAGTGAGCGCAGTTTGTCGCGCGAGCGGGCAATCGCCACCGACTCATTGAGTGGCACCACGCCCATCATTTCGAACTGACGCAACACCGCGCAGCCGTAGAATGTCACCGAGGCGCCGATCCGCGGGATCACCGCATCAAAACCTTCAAGTGGCGCGCCTCGATAATGGATCTGCGGTTTATGGCTGGCGATATTCATATAGGCGCGCAGGGTGTCGATAACCATCATTTCATGCCCTCGCTGCTGGCCAGCTTCGACCAGGCGACGGGTTGAGTAAAGTCGCGGGTTACGCGACAGCACAGCGATTTTCATTGAGCACCCGAGAGGTCGTTAAGCGAAGGTTTGTCTTGTACGTAGGTGAGCGCGGGATTGACCACGAGCTGGCCGGCAATCAGTGCCTTTGAGCCGAGTAAAACCCTGTAGCGCATGGTTTTGCGGCATGCGAGAGTAAATTCAATTGGCCATAATCGGTCGCCAAGCGACAGGTTGGTACGAATCACATAGCGATTTTGCGTCTGGCCATTGGAGCTTTTAATCCGTTTAACTGTAACCAACGGCGCTTCGCAGCGATGCCGGCTTTGCACCAGTGTGCCGATGTGCGCGGTAAAACGTACCCATTGCTCGCCGTCGCGCTCGAAGGCTTGGATGTCCGAGGCATGCAAGGTCGAGGTGCTGGCGCCGGTATCGATTTTAGCGCGAATGCCGATCATTCCCAGGTCTGGGAGGTTGATCCACTCGCGTAAACCGATCACGTTTAAATGGTCAAATGTCTTCAATAGCGTACGCCCACGTTAATTCCCGGCATTCTAGACAACTGCAACAGGCAATATTCACAAAATATGGCTGAAATAATGAACGATAAAGATGACGACAAAGTTCGCTTGGACAAATGGCTCTGGGCTGCACGTTTTTTCAAAACCCGAGCCCTGGCCAAAGCGGCGATTGAAGGGGGCAAGGTGCATCATCGCGGTGAGCGCTGCAAACCCTCCAAAGAGCCCAAGGTCGGTGATGAACTGGTTATTCGCAGCGGCTTTGATGAGCGTACGATTATAGTCCAGCTATTGTCCGGCGTGCGTCGTGGGGCGCCTGAAGCGCAAACCCTGTACAGCGAAACCCCAGACAGTATTGAGCGCCGCGAACAGGCCGCCGCGCAACGTAAAGCCGGAGCCTTGGGCATGCAGACCGATGGCCGGCCAAGCAAGAAACAGCGCCGCCAGATTCATCAGTTTCGTGATAATCAGGATGGCTGAAGCGCTAAAGGATAAGGGTTTGCAGTGGTTCATAGCCTTTTTTGTGGGGTTCGATAGATAAGAGGCGCTTGGTCAGCTCGGCATTTGCGCCTAAAATCCACGGCCCGGTCACTTTTTGTGAAGTAGGCATGTCCGATTCTACTCAACGCTTTTTGTTCGACGACACCGATATCCGCGGTGAAATGGTTAGCCTGACTGACACCTACAGCCATGTGCTGGCTAAACATCCGTACCCGCAGCCCGTCGCCCAGCTGTTGGGCGAACTGCTGGCGGCAGCCTCGCTGCTTATTGGCACCCTGAAATTCGAAGGCTTGCTTATCCTGCAGGCTCGCTCCTCCGGCGCAGTGCCGCTGTTGATGGTCGAGTGTTCCAGCGCTGGCGAGTTGCGCGGTATTGCCCGCTATGATGAAGCGCAAATCACGGCAGATGCCGGTTTGCGCGAGCTAATGCCCGAAGGCATGCTGGCAATGACCATCGATCCGGCCAAGGGCCAGCGCTACCAAGGTATTGTCGGCTTGGAAGGCGATAATCTGGCCGAGTGCTTCTCGAACTATTTTGCAACGTCCGAGCAGTTGCCGACCCGTTTCTGGCTGAGCGCCGACGGGCAACGCGCACGTGGCTTGCTGCTGCAGCAATTGCCAGCCGACCGGATTAAAGACGCCGAAGGCCGTGAAGCCAGCTGGCAGCATATCTCAACCCTGGCCAATACCTTGAAGACCGAGGAATTGCTGGGCCTGGACAATGAAACTGTGTTGCACAGGCTGTATCACGAGGAGCCTTTGCGGGTATTTGAGCCACGCGCTTTGCAGTTCCGTTGCAGTTGCTCGCGTGAACGCTCAGCCAATGCGCTGGTCAGTCTAGGTCAGGAAGATGCCGTTCAATTGCTCGATGAGCACGAGGGCAATGTGGTTATTGACTGCCAATTCTGTAATCAGCGTTATTCGTTTGACGCAGCAGATGTCGCCCAATTGTTTGCCGGTGGTGGTAGTCAGTCTCCGTCAGACACTCGCCATTGAAGGAGTGTGCTGAACGACTATTGTGCAGGTGTTGCGCCTTGCAAACCTGCCGAGTGTCGCCCGTTTTAGAGGGCGCATACAGCAGCAAACACTAACGATGCGTTAATTTAGTCTGATCAGAGGCTGCACTTTTCAGTTTCTTTTCTGGCATAATCCGGCGCACTTTTTTCTATGTAGTAGCGTGTACGCCTTACTACAACACGCACGAAGAAATCGGCCAGCCGGCCGACGGGGACTCACATGACGCAAGCCAAAAACGCCGTGTATACCGACATCAGCGCCGCCCAACTGGTTGAAGAGGCCCTGCGTCGCAGTGAAGGCGAATTAGCCGATAACGGTTCACTGGTCGTTCGCACTGGTCACCGTACCGGCCGCTCACCTGCTGATCGTTATATCGTTCAAGAGCCAAGCACAGAGTCGAAAATTGCCTGGGGCGCAATCAACCGCCCATTCCCAGCAGACAAGTTCGATGCGCTGTGGGACCGCGTTCAAGCCTTCTCCGATGCTCAAGACAGCTTTGTATCGCACGTCCATGTTGGTTCGGCTGAGGCTCACTACCTGCCGGTCAAGATGACCACCCAGACTGCATGGCAGAACCTGTTTGGCCGTTGCCTGTTCATCAATCCTGAACAGTACAACCCAGCCGGTCGTGACGAGTGGCAAGTGCTCAACGTGGCCAACTTCGAGTGCGTGCCAGAGCGTGACGGCACCAACTCCGATGGCTGCGTGATTCTTAACTTCGCCGCCAAGAAAGTCCTGATCGCTGGCATGCGTTACGCTGGCGAAATGAAGAAAGCCATGTTCTCGGTGCAGAACTTCCTGCTCCCGGAAGCTGACGTGCTGCCAATGCACTGCGCGGCAAACATCGGCGAAGAAGGCGACGTAACCTTGTTCTTCGGTTTGTCCGGCACAGGTAAAACCACCTTGTCGGCTGACGAAAGCCGCTACCTGATCGGTGACGACGAGCACGGCTGGGGCAAGGGTGTTGTGTTCAATATCGAAGGTGGTTGCTACGCCAAGTGCATCGACCTGTCCGAGAAGAACGAGCCGGTCATCTGGAAAGCCATTCAGTTTGGCGCCGTGCTGGAAAACGTCGTGCTCGACGAAAACCGCACCCCGGACTACGCCGATGACAGCCTGACGCAGAACAGCCGTGCGGCTTATCCGCTGGAGCTGATCGAGAAGCGCTCCGAGAAGAACCTCGGTGGCGAGCCTAACGCTGTAATCTTCCTGACTTGTGACCTGACTGGCGTATTGCCGCCGGTGTCGATCCTGAACGAAGAGCAGGCGGCTTATCACTTCCTGTCGGGTTACACCGCATTGGTGGGTTCGACTGAAATGGGTTCTGGCGGCGGTATCAAGTCGACGTTCTCGACCTGCTTCGGCGCGCCGTTCTTCCCGCGTCCGGCAGGTGAATACGCTGAACTGCTGATCAAGCGCATCCAGGGCTTCGGCTCCAAGGTCTACCTGGTCAACACCGGCTGGACGGGTGGCGGTTACGGCGTCGGCAAGCGTTTCAACATCCCGACAACCCGTGGTGTTATCGCTGCGATCCAGAGCGGCGCGCTGATCGGTACTGAAACCGAGCACTTGCCAATCATCAACCTGAGCGTGCCTAAGTCGGTACCGGGCGTTGAAACCAACTTGCTCAACCCACGTAATACCTGGGCTGACAAAGACGCCTACGATGAGGCTGCCAAAGGCTTGGCCAAGCTGTTCGTCGATAACTTTGCCAAGTTCGATGTGTCGGATGCAATCCGCAACGCAGGCCCGCAACTCTAAGCGGTTGCTGGCAGCTTAGGCTGCACCTGACGTTCGGCCAAACACCCCGCGCTAGCCAGCCTAGCGCGGGGTGTTTTGTTTTCAGGCAAAGGTGCCTGCATGCGGCTGGCTAGTTTATGGCAACGCATTCATCGAGATGAGCTTGATTGTCCAGTGTTGGCTGTCAAAGTAGCTTGAGGTCACTACGCGCCACGCGCGCCTGTTGATGGAGAGCGAACATGCCTGATTACAAAGCGCCAATGCGCGATATGCGTTTCCTGGTCGATGAAGTTTTTGATTTCCATACAAGCTATGCAGCGCTTGGCGCGACCGATGCCTCGCCGGATATGGTCAGCGCAATTCTTGAGGAAGGTGCAAAGTTTTGCGAGCAGGTGCTGGCGCCGATCAATCGCTCGGGTGATGAGCAAGAATGCCAGTTCGACAATGGCGTGGTGACCACGCCCGAAGGATTTAAAGAAGCCTTTGCCCTTTACGTAGAAGGTGGCTGGAATGGTTTGGCTGCCGATCCTGCCTATGGCGGGCAGGGCCTGCCGCATTCATTGGGGCTGATGATCAGTGAAATGGTTGGTGCCAGCAATACCTCATGGGGCATGTATCCGGGGCTGACCCATGGCGCCATGTCGGCGATTCATGCCCACGGCAGTGAAGCGCAGAAGCAAGCCTACCTGACCAAGCTCACCGAAGGCACCTGGACCGGCACCATGTGCCTGACCGAAGCACATTGCGGCACCGATCTGGGCATCATCAAGACCCGTGCGGTGCCGCAAGCAGATGGCAGCTATTCGCTAACTGGGAGCAAGATTTTCATCTCTGCCGGTGAACACGACATGAGTGAGAATATCGTCCACCTGGTACTGGCCAAGCTGCCGGATGCACCAGCAGGCACCAAAGGTATTTCACTGTTTATCGTGCCTAAGTTTCTCCCTGATCCGGCAACGGGCGAGGCGGGCGAGCGCAACGGTGTGTCGTGCGGTTCAATCGAACACAAGATGGGCATCAAGGCTTCAGCGACTTGCGTGATCAACTTTGACGGTGCCCGTGGCTTCTTGATTGGAGAGCTGAACAAGGGCCTGAACTGCATGTTCACCATGATGAACCATGCACGTTTGGGCACGGGCATGCAGGGCCTGTGCTTGGGTGAGGCCAGTTTCCAGGGCGCGATCAAATACGCTAACGAGCGGCTGCAAATGCGCTCCCTAACTGGGCCTAAAGCGCCGGAGAAGGCCGCTGATCCGATCATCGTCCATCCCGATGTGCGCCGTATGCTGCTGATCATGAAGGCCTTCAACCAGGGCAATCGCGCCTTGGCCTACTTCACTGCACAACTGCTTGATCAAGCGCACCGTGCAGCCAGCGCCGAGGCCCGTGAAGAAGCAGAAAACCTGCTGGCCTTGCTGACCCCCATTTGCAAAGCCTTTATGACCGAGACCGGTCTTGAGGTGACTAACCACGGCATGCAGGTGTTCGGTGGCCATGGTTTTATTCGCGAGTGGGGCATGGAGCAACTGGTGCGTGACTGTCGCATCGCGCCTATCTACGAGGGTACCAACGGCATTCAGGCGCTGGATTTGCTTGGGCGCAAGGTCCTGGGCAGCCAGGGCAAGCTGCTGCGCGGTTTCACCAAGATCGTGCATAAATTCTGCGAGTCGCAAGCGGCTAATCCGCAGTTCAGTGCCTATGTCAGCCAATTGTCTGGCTTGAACAAGCAATGGGGCGAGTTGACCCAGCAGATTGGTATGGCGGCGATGAAGAACCCGGATGAAGTCGGCGCGGCCTCCATGGATTACCTGATGTTCTCGGGCTACGTCATCCTTGCCTATTTGTGGTTGCGCATGGCTTTGGTTGCTTCAGAAAAACTCGCAGCAGGCAGTGGCGATGCTGAGTTCTATCAAGCCAAGCTGGACACCTGCGAGTTTTACTTCAAGCGCTTGTTGCCACGTACCGCAGCTCACCTCGCTGCAGCCCAGGCAGGCAGTGATTGCATGATGAGTATGAGTGCTGAAAGTCTCGCATTCTGACCAGTGGTCGGCTGACCAAGACCCGCCATCTGGCGGGTCTTTTATTTTCAATAATATGCAAACGCTTTGTGAATTAATGGTCACAACTCGACCCTATGTGTCGCCAATGTTGTTCGGGTACACTCGAAAGTCTGTTGCGAATCTGTATTCAAGTTTTGAGGAATGACCCATGGCGGACTACAAAGCCCCACTGCGCGATATGCGTTTTGTACTTAACGAAGTTTTTGAAGTATCCAAGCTTTGGGCTCAGTTGCCAGCTTTGGCTGAAGTGGTTGATGAAGAAACCGCCAACGCAATTCTTGAAGAAGCTGGCAAAGTGACTGCCGGTATTATCGCGCCGCTCAACCGTAGTGGCGACGAGGAAGGCTGCACCTGGAGCAACGGCGCGGTGAAAACCCCGGATGGCTTCCCGCAGGCATACAAGACCTACGCCGAAGGCGGTTGGGTGGGTGTTGGTGGTGATGCCATGTTTGGCGGCATGGGCATGCCCAAAGTGATCTCGGCCCAGGTTGAGGAAATGGTCAACTCAGCTAACCTGTCGTTTGGCCTGTACCCTATGTTGACTGCAGGCGCCTGCTTGTCGATCAACGCCCACGCCAGTGAAGAACTCAAAGAAAAGTACCTGCCAAATATGTATGCCGGCACCTGGGCGGGCTCCATGTGCCTGACCGAGCCGCACGCAGGCACTGACTTGGGCATCATTCGCACCAAGGCTGAGCCGCAGGCTGATGGCAGCTACAAGGTCAGCGGTACCAAGATCTTTATTACCGGCGGCGAACACGACCTGACCGAAAACATCATTCACCTGGTATTGGCCAAGCTGCCAGATGCTCCGGCAGGTCCGAAAGGCATCTCGCTGTTCCTGGTGCCTAAGTTCATGGTCAACGCCGATGGCTCGCTGGGCGAGGCAAACAGCCTTTCCTGTGGCTCGATCGAGCACAAGATGGGCATCAAGGGTTCAGCCACCTGCGTGATGAACTTTGATGGCGCAACTGGCTACATCATTGATGCACCGAACCGTGGACTGGCAGCCATGTTCACCATGATGAACTACGAGCGTCTGGGTGTCGGTATCCAGGGCTTGTCGACCGGTGAGCGTTCTTATCAGAGCGCGATTGAATATGCGCGCGAACGTATCCAGAGCCGCGCCCCGACTGGCCCGGTTGCAACGGATAAAGCCGCAGACCCGATCATCGTGCACCCCGATGTACGGCGCATGCTGCTGACCATGAAATCCTTGAACGAAGGCGGTCGTGCATTCTCCAGCTACGTGGCCATGCAACTCGATACTGCCAAGTTCAGTGAAGATCCGGCTACGCGTAAACGTGCTGAAGAGTTGGTTGCACTACTGACACCTGTGGCCAAAGCTTTCCTTACCGATGTCGGGCTGGAAACCACAATTCACGGCCAGCAGATTTTCGGCGGTCATGGGTTTATTCGTGAGTGGGGCCAGGAGCAGTTGGTTCGCGACTGCCGGATCACCCAGATCTACGAAGGCACCAATGGTATCCAGGCGCTCGATCTGGTTGGCCGTAAGGTGATTGGCAGCGGCGGTGCGTTCTACAAGCACTTCGCTGACGAAATCAAAGCCTTCACCGATTCGGCTGATGCCTCGCTGGCCGAGTTTGTTGAGCCGCTCAAAGGTGCAATCAGCATTCTTGAGCAGATGACAGCGGACCTGCTGGAGCGCGCCAAGAGCAATCCGAATGAAATCGGTGCGGCTTCGGTCGAGTACCTGCACGCCTTCGGCTATACCGCCTATGCCTACATGTGGGCGCTGATGGCGCGCACGGCGCAGGCCAAGCAGGGTGACGATGACTTCTATGCGAGCAAGCTCGGCACAGCACGCTTCTACTTTGCCCGTATTTTGCCGCGCATCCACTCCTTGAGCGCTTCGGTCAAGGCAGGTAGCGAAAGCCTGTATCTGCTTGACGCTGCGCAGTTCTAAGCAGTCGTTTCGGCAACTAGAAAACCCGCTTCGGCGGGTTTTCTAGTACTGGACAATCAGTTATTGCTGATGCGCTCAGCCAGTGATGGATCGTCAATAAAGCGGTTGCGGATGCCTTGTAGCTCGGCTATCTGATCGTTGCGGGCCTTCTCGGCGGTATCGGGCGGATCGATCTGGTTCCACTGCTTATACATCTGCACCGGGCCAATTATCGGCAAATCGTATTCGCTGGCCATGTAGAAAATTGCCCGAGCAATGTTGCCTTTGGCGTCATCACGGGGTTCAACCAATTGAAAGGTGGCCTGCATCTGACAGCCAATGTCGGCCAGCTTATTGGCTGCGCTGTCATTTAATTCCCCGAACTGTGCGTTACGCCGAACTAGCTCTGCACGGGTTAATGCCGGATAGAGGTTGTGTAAATCGGCCTTCATGTAGGGGTAGCGGGGGTTGACCACCGCGCACTGGTTATCGGTGGAGCAGTGCAGGGCGCGCTTGAGTTGCTTGCTGTTATAGATCTCGCTAAGGGTCAGCAAGCCACTTTGCTGGTCGAATGCCTGGCCACAATAGAGGGTTGCGCCGCCGTTTGCGTAAAGCGTTTTCCACAACAGTTGTTCGGCGCTCTTGTGGTCAGCCGTTTGTGTTTGTCCCCCGGTCGGGCCAGCCAGGCTGGTGTTGCAGGCCAGGCTAGAGAGGGTGAGCAGGATCAGCAGTTTTAGAGGTGGCATGGGCGGCGGGTGTCTGTCTGATTGTTTCATCTAAATGTGAGCAAAATCGCAGAAGAATACAAGCCGATCAAACGCTTGGTAGGTTTGATATAGCGAAATGCTTACACGCAGCGTCATGTTTTAGCCCTGTTGCCTATAACGGCAATAGCCTAAATTAGATTGTGTGGACGTAGTGCAGGAAGCACGTATTACTATCATGGATACGATGGAATGCCTGCCAGGATGGCAAGCAGGTCAAGGATGATCGGATACAGTCTGCATGAACCTCGCTTTTAAAGCGGGGTTTTCTTTTTTCCGGGGTTTGCTTTTTGGCAGCCTCCAGCCTCTTTGTGTTGGCGGGTTACGCCGCAACGCTGCGCTGCGGCTTACCTTTCACTCAGGCCTTGTGGTGCAGTTCGACCCACTTTGCATAGGCGTCGATAAATTTCTGTAGAAAGGGTTTGACGCTGTCACTTAGCTGGCCGTTGTCGTCGAAGAAACTACCGGCACCGCCCAGGTAGGCTTCTGGCTGCTGCATCATTTGTACATTGAGAAACACCATCGACTGACGCAGGTGATGGTTGGCACCAAAGCCGCCAACGGCGCCCGGCGATGCGCTTAGCACTGCACCTGGCTTGTCACTGAACACACTCTGGCCGTAAGGGCGTGAGCCAACGTCAATGGCGTTCTTCATTGGGGCCGGTACCGAACGGTTGTACTCTGGGGTGACAAACAGCAGCGCATCAGTTGCCTTCACTTCATTGCGAAACTCTGTGTAGGCATCGGGCGCGGGTTCGACATCGATGTCTTCGTTGTACAGCGGTAAAGCACCGATTTCGATGATCTTCAATTGCAATGATGGCGGTGCCAGGTCAGCCAGGGCCAGTGCAAGTTTGCGGTTGATCGAGGCTTTGCGCAGGCTGCCGACCAAGACGGCAACGGTGTATTGCTTGCTCATAAATGCTCTCTGTGCTGATTGATGGAAACGCAGCATCTACTGATGCGGTAGAACAGACTATAGCTACAAATGGTTGACAGCCGTATTTCACAAAGGTTGAACCGCAGCCAAAAAGGGTAGAACCTGCAGCCTAATCGTCATCTAGTTTGTGGATATTCAACTTACAAAAGTTACTGCCCAAGCGCACGTTGGGCCTTTGCACCATTTCTTTCGCTGAACTGCCTCCTGAGCTCTACCCAATGAAGCTTTCAAGGAGTACATCATGAATACCTACAGTCTCACCCACTTTGATTTGTTCGACCCGGCACTGCAGCTTGAAGCTGAAGAGCTCACGGGGCCATTGTTCGTGCATGACGCAATCGCAAGGCATGACGCTGCGACTGATATCCACCAGAAAATTGTTGGTGTCATAGCCTCGCTTGAGCAGCTGAGTCGTCAGTTGGGCGCTACTGCAAGGCAGCCGAAAGCGGCAAAGCGCATGCAGCGTTAGCCCGGTCGGGGATACATGTGGCGCCGGTTTCAGCCACTGTTTGCTGGGCGCCGTTGCTAGGGACGGCGCTGAGTAAATACAAAGAGGCTGAACTGTCGAGGCAATAGCGAGTCAAAATTTGCGTACCCAATGCCGGGGCATCCACAAAGGAGCTTTTCAATGGATCTGATCCGAATTTTGATCGCCATTTTGTTACCGCCGCTTGGTGTTTTCCTGCAAGTTGGTCTGGGGGGCGCTTTCTGGCTCAATATACTGCTGACCTTGTGTGGCTACATTCCAGGTATCATTCACGCCGTCTGGATTATTGCCAAGCGTTGAGTGCTTTGCCTGGCACCGCGCTTGATGTGCGGTGCTGGAGAGTCATCCGACACCCTGCGAAGACTGGCTTCTCGCAGGGTGTTTTCATGTCTGGAGCATGTTTTTCAAGCTGGCCAACGGTCTGGCAAAGCTTTCGGATTGTGCGGTTTTAATCCTTAATTGAGTGTCGCTTTCAGGCCCATGGCGCCTTCGGCGAAGAGCCGGGCGTCCATCAGTTTGGGGTTGCGTACAAGGGGGGCGAATGCCATGCGCTGCACAATATCGCGCTGCAGGTCTACGCCGGGGGCTATTTCTATCAGCTCCAGGCCCTGCGCCGTGAGTTGGAACACGCAGCGCTCAGTGACGTACAGCACGGGTTGGCCACGCTCGGTTGCGTGTTGTCCGGAAAAGGTGCGGTGCTCGACCTGTTCGACAAACTTGCACATATCGCCGTCCTGATTGATTTTCAGTTGGCCATCGACAATCCGGATATCCTGCTTGCCCGCACAAAAGGTGCCGACAAAGACCACTCGCTTGGCGTTTTGACTGATATTGATAAAACCGCCAGCGCCCGCCAGGCGACTGCCAAACCTGGATACGTTGAGATTGCCTTCAACATCGGCTTGAGCAAGCCCGAGAACAGCCAGGTCAAGCCCGCCGCCGTCGTAGAAGTCGAATTGATAAGGTTGGTCGAGCAGTGCGCTGTGGTTGCTCGCGGCGCCAAAATCCAGGCCAGAAGCGGGTACGCCACCAATCACCCCGGGTTCAGCTGTGAGCGTGAGCATCTCAATAATGCCTTCCTCGGCTGCAACGGCCGCAACGCCTTCGGGCATGCCAATACCGAGGTTGACCACAGCGCCGGATGACAGCTCCATGGCGGCGCGCCTGGCAATCAGCTTGCGTACCTCAAGCGGCATGGGAGCGAGGCTGTCGAAGGGAACGCGGGTTTCGGCGGAAAAGGCCGGGTTATAAGCCGTGGCAAAGGTCTGTTGATGGTTTTCTGGTTGAGCGACCACGATGCAGTCCACCAGAATCCCAGGGATCTTCACATCACGCGGGTTGAGCGTGGCGCATTCAACGATGCGTTCGACCTGTGCAATGACCAGGCCGCCGCTGTTGTGCGCAGCCATGGCGATGGCCAGGCTTTCAATGGTCAGGGCTTCACGCTCAAAACTGAGGTTGCCGTCAGTGTCGGCGCTGGTTGCGCGGACTATTGCGACATCAATTGGAAAGGTCGGATAAAACAGATAGTCCTGGCCATCAATTGGCATCTTGCGCACCAGTTCAGCCTGGGTGCGCTGGTTGAGTTTACCGCCGCCAAAATCCGGGTCGACAAAGGTGCCCAGGCCAACTTTGGACAGCTGCCCGGGTTTGCCTGCTGCGATGTCACGAAACAATTGCGAGATCACCCCTTGCGGCAGGTTGTAGGCCTCGATGCGGTTTTCCACCGCCAGCTTCTGCAAGCCCGGCACCAAGCCCCAATGCCCGCCGATAACCCGGCGCACAAGTCCCTCGTGGGCAAGATGGTTGAGGCCGCGTTGCTTGCCGTCACCTTGACCTGCGGCGTACACCAATGTCAGGTCGCGCGGGCTCTGCTCCTGTTGGAAACGCTGCTCCAGGGCGATGGCGATTTCTTCGGCAAATCCGATGCCGACGAATCCGCCTGTGGCGATATTGCTGTTATCGGTTATGCGCGCCACTGCTGCGGCCGCGCTCATGACTTTACTCATGGTCAATACTCGAAAACTAAAGAAGTCGAAGGCTGGCGTGAAACACCCATGCCGAGGTCGGTAGCCCCGGCATGGTTATGGTTTAAAAGCTGCCGAACAGGGTGCCGAGGGTAATCACCACCACCAAGGCAAGCATTGGAAAGGCCACGGTATTGACGAAGATGAACTTGTACGACTCGCGGTGAGTGAGCTTACAGATCGCCAGCAAGGAGATGACCGCGCCGTTATGCGGCAAGGTGTCCATGCAGCCTGATGCCATTGCCGCGACGCGGTGTAAGAGTTCCGGGCTGATGCCTGCCGAGGTGGCCAGCGTCATGTACTGTTCGCCGAGGGTTTTAAGGGCGATGGACATACCGCCAGATGCCGAGCCAGTGATACCCGCCAGGATATTCACGGCAACCGCCTCAGATATCAGCGGGTTATCAGATACACCGAGGACCAGGTCGCGGATCACCACAAAACCGGCGAGGGAGGCGATAACCGTGCCGTAACCGACTTCGGCTGCGGTATTCAATATCGGCAACATGGAACCAAATGAGCCGTCGTTGACGGTCTTCTTCAGGTCCATCCAGCGCTTCCAGTGCAGCACAATCAGCAGCAGAACAGCGACGGCCAAGGCCACGATAATCGCCCAGATGCCAATCAGGGATTTAGCGTCAGACAAACCACCAAACTCAGGCTTGGCCAAGTAACTGGCATCGATATTCGGCAAGATTTGCTTGGCCATCAGGAAGTTCAGGCCAATAACCAGCAGTATGGGCAGCAGTGCCAGCCAGAAGCTCGGTGTGTAGGCGTGCGTCTCCAGAACCGGATCATCCTGGTGTTCGCCGTAGCCTTCACCGGCTGCTTTGAGTTTGCGCGCTTGAGCGGTCAGCCACCAGGTGCCTAAACCAAACATAATGGCGCCCGCAATAATCCCCAGGCCCGGCGCAGCAAAGGCGTCGGTGCCGAAGAACGGATTGGGAATCGCATTCTGAATTGCCGGAGTGCCCGGCAGTGCGGTCATGGTGAAAGTAAATGAACCCAGGGCAATTGCGCCCGGGATCAAGCGCTTGG
The DNA here is from genome assembly GCF_963970595.1 of Pseudomonas sp. RL_15y_Pfl2_60. Classification (NCBI taxonomy): domain Bacteria; kingdom Pseudomonadati; phylum Pseudomonadota; class Gammaproteobacteria; order Pseudomonadales; family Pseudomonadaceae; genus Pseudomonas; species Pseudomonas sp. RL_15y_Pfl2_60. The sequence continues at coordinate 411,547 of NZ_CAXAOE010000005.1, forward strand.
GAATACCCGCCTCGCGAAACAGTGCGGCGCCAATTGGATACACGGCGAATGCCACCACGAACAATGAGACGCCGCCGTAAGTGAGAATGCCGCAGGCCAGCACAATGGCCAGAATGGCACGCTCGCTGCCGACTTTAGCGACGATGCCGTGGGCAATGGCGCGAGCAGACCCCGAGTCGTCCATTAACTTGCCGAATAATGCCCCGAGCAAGAATAACGGGAAGAACTGGATCACATAGCCGCCCATGGCCTTCATGAATACTTGGGTGTAGGTGGGCAGCAGCATGCTGGCTTCGCCGGAAAACAGCAGCGCCAGCAGGGCAAGCAATGGGGCGAGGATCAGCACGTTGATGCCGCGATACGCGAGGTACATCAACAGTGCGAGCGAAATCAGAATACCAAGGGTACCCATAGGTCATTCCTTTTTGTTGTTGTTTTAGGCGCCGCTCTGTTTGGCGGGCCGGCCAAAGCTGTGCGTCACAAACAGGCATACGCACATCCCAGGTTCACTAGAGCGAAAGCTGTGCCAAGTGGTTCAAGACTTTAGTTGTATTTAGGTGCAGGCCCCCAAGAGCCGGCCTTTCCAGCATTAAAGAGCAGCAGTAATTAGCGTTAAAACCTGGAGTTGTGCTGGCTAAATGTGTCCATTTAATTAGGCATGTCTTAGATGTTGGAGTGAATAGCGAGTGATGTGTCTAGTTTTTTAGACATTAAACGGCTCGCTGTTTGGCGCAGTCAGCGCTCGGCCAAACCATGCTGCTGCAATTTGTTGTACAGGCTGGCGCGCGATATTCCCAAATGAATTGCCGCTTGCCTGCGGTTACCGGAGCAGGCGTCAAGGGCCACCTGCAGCGCTTGGCGTTCCGCATGTGCCAGGCTGTGAGCCAATGGTGTCGGCTGGTGCGCGTTCGATGGCAGTGTCGATCGGATTGGTACATCGGCAGGCGCAGAGGCGCTCGGGGTGAATGAACCGAGTAGTGGTTGAATCAATTGCGCATCGAGCAAGGTGCCTTCGGCCGCTAATTGCACCCGTTCCAGCAAGTTGCGTAGCTCGCGTACATTACCCGGCCACAACTGCCTGCTCAGCAGTTGCAGGGCGCCTTCGGTCAGTTCCATGGGGGGCTGCCCCGAGCGATTGGCGATGTCATCGAGCAGGTGCTCGACCAGCGCAGGAATATCTTCTCGGCGCTCTCGCAGCGCAGGCACTTTCAGGCTCAGTACATTGAGGCGGTAATACAGGTCGTCACGGAACTGTCCGTTGGCAACCTTGGCTTCCAGGTCGATATGGGTGGCGGCGATAACCCGTACGCTCAAGGGCTTTACCTGATTAGAGCCCAGTGGCTCGACTTCCTGCTCTTGCAGTACCCGCAGTAATTTGGCCTGCAATGGCATGGGCAGGTCGCCAATTTCATCGAGGAACAAGGTGCCGCCATCGGCCAGTTCGAACTTGCCAATCCGGGCTTTGCGATCTGCGCCTGTGTAAGCGCCAGGAGCCGTGCCGAATAACTCCGCTTCGACCAAGGTTTCCGGAATCGCCGCGACATTGACCGCAACAAAGGCACCGTTGGCGCGTGGCGAGAGATTGTGGATGCCTTGGGCGAGCAGTTCTTTGCCAGTGCCGGTTTCGCCACGAAGCAGCACAGTTGCATCCAGCTGAGCAGCGCGCCGGGCTTGGCGTTTGACTTCGCTGGCCGCGTGGCTGGCACCAATAAAGCCGGCGATGGTGTAGCGTGCTCGCCGGGCCTTGGCCAGTTCATGCTGAGTGGCAAGCAACTGATTCTGCAGAACGTTGTACTTGGCCATTAATGGTTTTAGATGGCGGGCGCGGTCAAACAGGACAAACCCCAAGGCGCCAACCAAGGTGCCGTCTTCATCGCAGAGCGGAATCCGGGTCACCACAAAGTGCTCATCGCCGAATGCCATCAGGTCAAGCATGCTCGGTTGACCACTTTCGACGACTTCCCGCAGCCTGCTGGCGGGTAGAACCTCTTCGATTTCTTTGCCCAATACAGAACGGACATCGCTGATGCCAACCTTCTGCGCGTACTTGTCGTTTATCCATACAATTCGCGCTTGGCGATTGACTGCGATGGTGCCTTCGCACTGTGCATTCAGGTGGTCGAACAGCAGCGGCATGGCCACGGCGCGAAAGCGCTCGGGTGAGACGCCGACGATCAAGCCATCATGGTCGAGGTCTTCGCGGGAAATAGTCATCGCCAGCAGCATCCTGATAAGACAATCTGGCGATTATGGCCAGCGCCGGACCCTGTTGTCCAAAGCCGGCGCATCATGCCTTTTGATAATGGCGCTTTGTGCAGGCATTTGAGATAGTTAGTAGGCTATGCGCTCGCCGCTAGCGAGCCACTCGCGACTCAAAAGGTCAAACGAGGGGGTTCAACGCATAAATGCGTGCATTTGGTGCCAACCCGGTACACCCAGGCGACTCATCCGCTCGCCGCTGGATCTGCCGATCATCGTTTTGAATACTGTGATCGAGCCTTGAACCCTATTAAATAAAAAAACGATATCGATCCACATCAAGGATGCCCGATGAAATTTCCCCGTTGCTTTACGTTGCTTGCAACTGCCGCTGCTTTGTCTATTGCGATGACTGCCCAGGCGCGCGAATACTCAGTTTCAACCGTTCTCTCAGATGCCTTCCCATGGGGCCAAGCTGCGCAGAAATGGGCGGACCTGGTCAAGGAACGCTCTGAAGGGCGCATCACCCTGCGGGTGTATCCGAACGCTCAATTGGTTGCTGGCGACCAGACCAAAGAGTTTTCGGCAATGCGCTCGGGGCTGATTGATATGGCGGTTGGCTCGACCATCAACTGGTCGCCACAGGTGCCGGAACTCAACCTGTTCTCCGTACCCTTTTTGATGAAGGACAACGCAGACCTCGACGCCATTACTCAGGGCGAGGCGGGCAAGATGGCGTTCAGTGCGATCGAGAAGCGCGGCATCATGCCGTTGGCCTGGGGGGAAAACGGCTTTCGTGAACTGTCCAACTCGGTCAAGCCGCTACGCGCACCGGCTGACCTTGCAGGCTTGAAAATCCGGGTGGTGGGCTCTCCGTTGTTCCAGGATACCTTCTCTGCGCTGGGTGCCAACCCGACGCAAATGAGCTGGTCCGATGCCAAGCCTGCATTGACCACTGGCGCGGTCGATGGCCAGGAAAACCCAATCTCGGTGTTCGATGTGGCGCGGGTCGATCAGGTCGGTCAAAAGTACCTGACGCTGTGGCACTACATGGCGGACCCTCTGATCTTTGCGGTCAACCAGCGTGTCTGGAAAGGCTTGCCGGAAGCTGACCGTGAACTGCTGCGTCAAGCTGCACTGGACGCGGGTAAGTGGGAAATCGAGTTGTCCCGTGGTCAGCAAGCACAACGTTTGGCCGATATCCGCTCGCGTGGCGTGGAAGTGGTTGAGCTCAGTGATGCTGAACGCAGCGCCTTCGTTGAGGCGACGCAAAGCGTTAAGCAAAACTGGACGCCGAAAATCGGTCCTGAGTTGATGAAGGCTGCCGAAGACGCCATCGCCAAGCCCTGATCCTATGTGACCCGCAGGCCTTCAAACTTGCGGGTATGTTTGAGGTTTTTATGAATAAACAACCGGACGCACGCATAGAGCGTGCGCTGGCGACGTTGGCGCTGGTGATCATCAGCCTGATCAGCCTGGCTAACGTGGTGGTGCGTTATTTCACCAACGCATCTTTTGCATTCACTGAAGAGTTTTCAGTGTTCCTGCTGGTGATACTGACCTTTGCCGGTGCCTCTGCGGCGCTACGGCGTAATCGGCACATTCGCATCGGTATGCTCGAACGCATGTTCCCGCGTCTGCGTACACCGCTGATCTTTGTGCAGTGGCTGGCAGCGATAACGGTGCTGGGTTTGATTGTCTGGTATGGCGGTCAATTCGCGCTTGAGGAATATCAATGGGATTCTGAATCACCGGGCTTGGGCTTGCCCAACTGGTGGTATGTGGTGTGGTTGCCGGTGTTGGCGCTGTTTATGGCATTTCGACTGACCCAGATGAGCCTTGATCGGCTGCGCGGGAGACTCAGCGATGAGCCCTGATATGGTGTTGATTGTCAGCTTCATCGGTTTATTGGTGCTCGGTGTTCCCGTTGCGTTTGCCTTGGGGCTTTCCGGTGCTATCGGCATTGTTGCTGGTCTTTCGCCAGATATGTTGGCGACATTGGGCACCAACACCTATAACGGTGTCGCCAAATACCCGCTGATTGCGATTCCGTTGTTTATCCTCACCGGTTTGGTGTTTGAAAAGGCCGGTGTGGCCCTGCGCCTGGTGCGCTTTGCCCAGGCGCTCATCGGGCCACGTCATGGCGGCCTGGCGCTGGTTGCGATCCTGGTCTGCCTGATCATGGGCGGCATGAGCGGCTCCGGTCCGGCCGATGCCGCGGCCGTGGCCATGGTGATGTTGCCGAGCATGACCAAGGCCGGATACCCAAAACCCTTTTCTGCAACGCTGATTGCGGCCTCTGCCTCGACTGCGATTCTGATACCGCCTTCGATTGCTCTTATTCTGTATTCGATCGTGGTGCCGGGTGTTGATCTGCGTGCGTTGTTTGCTGCCGGTCTCTTTCCGGGAATCATCGCGGGCCTGGTGTTGCTGCTGCCTGCGTGGTTGTTGTCGCGCCATTACGGTTGGGAGTCACCCGACAGCGCCGAGCGGCCACCGATTTTGGCAAGTTTCAAACAAGCGCTGCCCGCCTTGTTTGCCCCGGTCATCATTCTCGGCGGCCTGCGCAGCGGCCTGTTCACTCCGACTGAAGCGGCTGTGGTGGGCGTTGCCTATGGTGTGGCGATTGGCTTGTTTATCACCCGTGATCTCGACTGGCGCAGCCTGTGGAAACTATGCGGTGAAGCGGCGCTGATCTCAGGCGTGGTGATGCTGATTATTGCTCTGGCCGGGATCTTCGCCTGGGCGGGCACCATGCTCGGTACATTCCGCCATTTGGCTGAATGGCTGATCTCGCTATCGGACAACAGCACGGTGTTGTTGATATTGGTGATGGTTGCAGTATTGCTCGCGGGGATGTTGCTCGATGCGATATCTATTTACCTGATCCTGATGCCAATCCTGATTCCGGTCATGCAGCATTTTGGTTGGAACCCGGTGTGGTTCGGCATTCTGTTGGCGATGAATATCGCTATTGGGCAGTTCACTCCACCTGTTGCGATCAACCTGATGGTGACGGCTGAGGTTGCCAAGATACGCCTTGAGCAAACGGTCGGTTGGGCGCTGTTATTCGTGTTGGTGATGGGCAGCGCGCTGGTGTTGGTCGCTGTGTTCCCGGAAATTGCACTATGGTTACCGCGTGTGCTCGGCTATGCGGTTTAAATTGCAATGATCGACTGCCGCGCCTCTGCCTTCGCAAGCGCGGCGTCAGGTGCAACGGCAACCGCTGGGGCGAGCAGAGGAACTGCATAAGTTAGTTGTTCGCGCCGAGGTGATTTTCTGTGCTGATCGCTCTGTGGCCTGTGTGGTTATGTTTATAGGCCTATCAAAGCTTCAATTTGGATAGTGGCAATTGATAATTATGACGCTATCGTAGTGCTATAAATTGATAAAGTCGCCCAGCCGGTCAGGATAAAAGGATGTCACTGTTGCGCCCCCAGCACCGCATTAATGACGAGCTGATTGCTTCGGGAATCGAAGACGCCAGCAAGCGTATGATGATGCGCATTATTTTGATCGCGACCGGCATTACGCTCAGTGGTTTTGCGCTGCTGCAGTTTCTTTCCGGCAATCATCTGTTCGCCCTGTTCGAGATATGCGCCTCGGTGCTGCTGGTGCTGGGCGGCTGGCGGATTGTGTATACCCGACACTTGACCCCTTGGGTGTATCTCTACGTCCTGCCGACCTCATGTTTTCTGGTCTACATCATTGTCATGCCTGAAGCGTCTGCGACCGCATTCGTGTGGATTTATATGATTCCATTGCTCAGCTATCTCCTGCTGGGGCGGGCTCGTGGGTTCCTGGTTGCTGTGCCGTTCATGCTGGTGTCGACGCTGTTGTACTTCCAGCAGCACCGCTACACCCTTGATGCCAGTGGCATGATCGATTTAGGCAACGCAATACTCTGTGGCCTGCTGACTATCGCTTTTGTACACATTTATGAAACCCTGCGTGCGCAAGCCTATCGTCAGCTTGAACGGTTGGCGCAGACCGATGCCTTGACTGGCGTCGACAGTCGCGGCTGCTTCCAGCAGGCGCTGGAGCGTAGTATTCACGAGGCTGAGCGCAGCAATCTGGCCCTTGTCTTGGTCATTTTGGATGTCGATCACTTCAAGCAGGTTAACGACGAATGGGGGCATGTAGCGGGTGACTTGGCATTGCAGCACCTGTGTTCATCCATTTTAGAGCGCTTGCGAGTCACCGACAGCATGGGGCGGTTGGGCGGCGAAGAGTTTGGTTTGCTGCTGCGCAATACCGACCTCAAAGGTGCCAAGCCCTTGGTCGAGGACTTGCGCAATCAACTGGCCAGTTCGCCCCTGCAATACGGTAAGCAACAGATTCCACTGTCGGCGACCTTTGGCGTGGCTGAATGGCCAAGCGATGGACGCAGTGTGGATGAACTCTATCGCTGCGCAGACCGGCGCCTGTATTACGGCAAGCAACAGGGTCGTAACCAGTTGGTGACGGCCGACCAAGTTGGGGTGCAGGCAGATCTGGTCGGCGGTGCCAACGCCTAAGCGTTCATGGGTGTGGATCAGCTGGTCGCAGGCTATTGAGCTGTTTGCCCGGCCACTGTTGGTTGGCTAAACACCAGTGCCTTCAAGCCACTGTCAGGGTCTATGTCGGCGAACTCTGGCGGATTGTCCAAGCGTTTCTCGAAGCGCAGGCTTGGAGCATCGCTGGCCATGCCATCAATCAGGAACTGCGGACCCACATCAGGATCGTTGACACAGGCCAGCACCAGGCCATTCTCGGTCAGCAGCGTTGGCAGGCGGCGGATGATCCGCTGGTAATCCTTGCTCAAGGCAAAGCTGCCTTTCTGGAATGACGGCGGGTCGATAATGATCAAGTCATAGGGGCCAAGTTTGCTGACCTTGCCCCAGGACTTGAACAACTCGTGACCGAGAAAGCTTACCCGGCTCATGTCGTGCTGGTTCAAGCGGTGGTTATCACGACCACGACTCAAGGCCGCACGCGCCATGTCCAGGTTGACCACATGCTCGGCCCCACCAGCAATCGCGGCCAGGGAAAAACCGCAGGTGTAGGCAAATAGGTTCAACACGCGCTTGCCTTTTGCATGCTCGCGCACCCATTTGCGGCCGAAGCGCATGTCGAGAAACAAGCCGTTGTTTTGTTTTTTGCCTAGATCGAGCAGGTAGTTCAGGCCGTCTTCACTGATCACGCGCTCATCAACCATTTCCCCATGCAGTACTTCCATGCTGCTGTCTGGCAGGTAGCGGTGCTGCAGGAGCAAAGTCTGCGCTTGGCTGGCTTGCCAGGCCGCTGATTGAGTCAGTTGCTGCAGCTCCTGCTTGAGCGCCGCGAGCTCATCTGCCCCAGGCTCACGGAACAGCGACACCAATAACACGCCTTGCAGCCAGTCAGCCGTGACGTGCTCAAGCCCCGCCCACAAGCGACCACGGCCATGAAACAGACGCCGTGTTTCAGCAGGTGCTGTTTTCAGGGCTTCGATCAGTTGGGTGTTGAGCGTGTTCAATGCTGCTGGGTTCATAAGTCACGACGTTTTGGAGAGTGCAGGGCATTTTAAAGGCAAGTGCATGATCGGGTTGGAAAATTTCGAGCGCCACAGTCGTGTCCTGTCGCGATGGGCTGCTGAAGAGCGTTAAAGCTGTCGGCAAATGACAATTGGCTGGCAGCAAAAGACAATTAGTCAGGAAGGGGGAGTGCGAATATTCAGGTCAAATAACAAGTAAATCCCTAAAAGGGGAAATCCTATTATGCGCAATCATCTAATTGTACTGTCGCTTGTGAGTGTATTCCTGGGCAGCGCCTGGGCTATAAAAGCAGATGTTCAGGCTAAAAAACCTGTTAACTACAGCGTCAGCATCGCCCAAGTATTCAGCAGTCACTGATTCTGCGTTCTCCTCAGGCAGCACAGGCGATACAGCGTGAGCTGTGATGTCCGCTTGTCGCCATGGCGCAATCGCGCTGCAGATACGACCTGCATTGTCATCATCCCCACTTCAACTTTGCTGTCTCACGGCCATATCCGGCATCGAGATGCTTACGCGTGCTGACTCACTTCTAATTCTTCGTCCCACACAGGCATGCACACGCGGCGATAAACCATCGCGTGCAGCCTGTATCCGTGCGCGAGCGATAAGCCCTATGCGTTCGGACGAATCATGATCTTGATTTGATCCTGTGGCGTGGCCAGTTGCTCGAAAGCATCAGCGATTTGCGAGAGAGGCAAATCGTCAGTAATCATCGCGCTGGCGTCGAGTTCACCTTCGGCCAAGTGGTGCAGGGTTTGGGCAAACTCTTCGCCTGAATAGAAGCTGGCAAAGCCCAGGTTCAACTCCTTCATCACCGGAAACACCGGTTCAATCTGGTCTGCCTGCATGCACAGCCCTACAACCATGATGCGCGCGCCGTAGACCGCCCCAGCCATGACCTGTTGGATCATGCCAGGCACGCCTACACATTCAAAAATTACCGATGGGCGACGCCCCGCACCGCCGAGCATTGGCGATATAGCACCGAACAGCTCGGCATCATCGGTCTTGGCTGCTTGTTCCCAGGCTGCGTACGGCGACTGCTGGCGCGGGTCAACCACCACATCGGCGCCGAGTTTTTTCGCCTGGGCTAGGCGTCCAGCCGAAAAGTCAGCCGCAACGATCGGCTGAATACCACGCATTTTCAGCACGGCGATGATAGCCAGGCCGATGGGACCGCAACCGACCACAAGTGGTACATCACGCTGAGTCACTTTGGCTTGGTTGACTGCATGCAGCGCCACCGCCATGGGTTCGGTAAGCGCCGCTATTTCACTGCTCAGCCCATTGGGGACCGCAAGAGCCATGCGGCTGTCGATGATCATGCGCTGTGCGAAACCACCGGGAATATCGGTGGGCGCCGATCCGATAAAAGTCATGCCTTCTTCGCGCGCCAAAAACGGCAAGGCCACAACGCGGTCGCCGGTTTTAAAGCGTGAATCGCCTTTGAGCGGTTCAAGAACCTCTGCACAAAATTCATGACCCAGGGAAATCGGTTGGCTGGGATCAACAATGGCTTTGCCTAATGCGCGCAGGCTGGAGTCGCTCATTTCTTTGGCGCTATGCACACAGTGCAGGTCGCTGCCGCAAACGCCGCAAACCAATGAACTGACAACTAATTCGTGTGGCCTTGGGATTGGTTCAGCAATGTCTTCAATGGTGAGCTTTTTGTCTATAACTACTGCGGCTTTCATGGCAGTTCCTTATTGACCCATGGTGCCAAGGGCACCACAGGATGCTGGTTATTGTTTTGAGCGCCGGTTGGCTTCGCACCCGCGGTTAAACCTGTAAAGCCGTGCCTAAGCGGCGGCTAGATAGCATTTCTGCAATGAGATTGAGGTGCGATTACTTTGGATATTGGGCTGAAGTAGAAACCTGTAATTGTCATTAGACCGTTGTTTTTTAGCATTTGGCGTCAGGGGTGGCGCTGTTTTGGATTGGCGCTATATGTCAAGTATTCGTCGTGAAATGCCCAGCGCAAACTCTTTGCCAAGCGTGAATATGTAGCTTGATTACAGATTCGCCTCCTTAAATCCTCTGGGGGCATATGAGGAGTCGCAAATGCGTTTACAAAATAAGATCGCTCTAGTGACCGGCGCTGCCTCAGGCATGGGCTTGGCTTTTACCCGCCGTCTTGCAGCTGAAGGCGCCAAGGTTTATTTCACTGATATCAATACCGAGGCCGGGAAGCGCGCTGAAGTGGAGTTGCGTGAGCAGGGCCTGGATGTGGTTTTCAGCACCCACAACGTCACCAGCGAAGAAGACTGGTCGCGCGTGCTGGATGTGATTCGTGGCAATGAGCAGCGTCTCGATGTGCTGGTCAACAACGCGGGTATGGTTATCCCTGGCAGCATCGAGGATTGCACCCTGAGCGATTTTGATCGCACCATGGATGTGAACCTGCGCAGTGTGTTTATTGGTTGCAAGCAGTCGTTGCCATTGATGAAAGCCAGCGGTGGCTCAATTATCAATATGTCATCGATTACGGCGATCTGTGGCGAGCCTGCTGCGCTTTCCTACAGCACCTCGAAAGCAGGTGTTCGCTTTCTGTCCAAGTCTGTTGCCTTGCATTGCGCGGCCAAGGGTTACCCGATCCGGGTCAACAGCTTGCATCCAGGCTATATTGAAACGCCGTTGGTGGCAGGTGCCACCCAGGTCATTGGCGAAGAGGCCGGGCAGGAGTTTCAAGCGCGCTTAATGCAGGAAATCCCTTTTAAGCGTCTCGGTAAGCCTGATGAAGTAGCCGGTGCGGTGGTGTTTCTAGCCAGCGATGATTCTATCTATGTTACGGGTACCGAGATGGTTGTCGACGGCGGCTACGCTTGCCACTAAGTACAGACGTGTCATAACTCAGTCTGGCGCAACTGCTTACGTCGCTCTTTGGGCGACGTAGCATGCCAGCGCCTGCAGGCACGATTAAACGAACTCTGCTCTGCATATCCCAACAGGCCCGCCACTTGCGCCATGGGCATCTGTGCTTCTATCAGGTAGCGGTCCGCCAACTCCTTGCGCGTTTGATCAACCAACTCTTCGAATAAAATCTCGCGTTCTGACAGCCTGCGTTGCAGGGAGCGCTCGCGCATGCCCAGTCGTTCGGCAATCAACGGCAGGCTGCAGCGCTGGGTTGGTAGTAAACGCAATATCAGTTGTTCGACCTGGTTGCAGATATCCAGTGGATTGGCATCGCTGATGGTGCTGACATATTCAACCAGTGTGTCACGCAGCTCTTGGTTGTGTTGATCAATAACTTTACCCAAGTGCTCATGCCGAAGAACCAGCGCATTACAGGACTGGCCAAAGTAGACGTGCGTGCTAAAAAACCGCTGGTAACGCGTTTGCGGCAAGTTTGTAGTCGTGCGCATCATGATTGAGTCGGCTTTGAAATTACTGCCAAACAGCATTTGCAGGGTCTTGTGGGCCACGCCCAGGGACAGCTCGGTTATTTGTCGTAGACGATTCAGGCCTGGCAGATGAACGTCTAAAAGTAGCTGCGGGCGCGTTGGGTCGGTCTTGGTGTCGAGTTCAAGCAATATGCCTGGGGTGTAGATATGCAGGAACTTCGCGATTTCTTGCAGGGCATCGCCCACGGTTGAAGAGTTTTGGGCAATAACCGCCAATGGCCCAAGAATCATCATGCTTTGTCTTTCTGCTAGCTGCAGGCCGAAGTCCGGGCAGTTCAATTGTTCTGCCGAGTATTCCAGCAAGTTAATCATTGAGCGATACGAAATGACGGCCGAAATGCTCTCGAGCAAGTGCGGTTCGATATTGAAACGCTTGAGCATTACATCGGGGTCGCCACCAAGCTCGCGAACGAGATCAGGGAAGCCTGTAAGCGATGTAATTCGTATGAGTGCTGTCATGAGTTCCGAGTGGCACGTTGCTGTCTGTCAATGCAGGTGACTATGGGCGCTATGGCTGCTTGGCGCCACTGCGTGGCGTGAATTTTCCATGCAACCTGCTGATATGGCAAATCAGGGGTTGTTGCGGATTTCTCTCTGGCCTTGCAGTCGAAACGCGACTCTTTGGTTCTCAAAAGGCCCGGTCCAGACGAGGCGACAGCTGTTTGTCGGGTATTGGATGTTTCGACTTGATCATGACAGCTAAAGACAAAAATGTGTCATGTGGCGACAAATTTGTTCGACGGGTGGTTAAGCATAATGTTGGCAACAACAAAAATGCTCATCCCAGGCGCGCAGAACGTGCCGAGGGCAAGAGCGCACCCGGAGGTCGCCAATGCATAACAATAAATTGAATTTCTGTGCCTTGCTAAAACCGCTGTCCATCGCGGTCGCCTGTGTAAGCGCTGGTTCTGCAAATGCCATTTCTTTCCAGACTGAAAACGGTTGGGAAGGGCAATGGAACACCACGCTTACTATTGGTTCGCAGTGGCGGGCCGAAGATCAAGACAGCGCGCTGTATAACGGATTCAACGGTGCCTCTGTCGGTAAGTCCGGCGGCACAAGTGGTCCTGTCGATGCTGGCAACCTCAACTACGACAAGGGTGACCGTTTCTCAACCATTGGCAAGTTCGTGACCGATTTGTCGATGCGCAATGGCGACCTGGGTGGCTTCATTCGTGTCAAAGGCTGGTACGACTACACCCTCGACCATGAAGATGTAAATTACGGCAATATCTCCAACGGCTATCAAAAGAAGCCACTAGACGATGACGGCTACAGCGACCTGCAAAAGTACAAGGGCCTGTATCTGCTCGACTCCTATGTCTATAACACCTTTTATTTTGATGACACTCCGGTTCAGGCACGCCTGGGTCGTCAGGTCGTTAACTGGGGTGAGAGCCTTTATATCCAAGGCATCAACCAGATTAACCCGCTCGACGTTCCAGCCCTTCGCCGTCCAGGTACCGAGCTTAAAGAAGCGCTGATCCCCGTTTGGATGGGCTACCTCAATATCGGTTTGCCAGCAGGCATTTCGATGGAAGCCTTTTACCAGCTCAAGTATGAAAGCACCGAGGTTGAAGGTTGCGGCCATTACTGGTCGGTGACCGAAAGCAATATCGGCCAGTCATTTGGCGATTGCGATGTAGGTACTTTGCTGGGCGGCGCTGGTACGTCTGCAGACCGCATCAATAGTGGCCGTTATGTTCCTCAGTACAAGGGCGACAAGCCAAGCGATAGCGGTCAGTGGGGCTTGTCCTTCCGTATTCCAGTCGATGCGCTGGATGGCGAGCTCGGCCTGTACTACATGAACTACCACTCGCGCACGCCATACCTGAGCATTCGTAACGGCAACCCAGGTTCGCCGAAGCAGTTCGATGGCGCGCAATCAGTTGTGGTTGGCGCAACGGGCCAGACACCTGGACCAGCATGGGAATACCCAGAAGATATCCGCTTGTTTGGCGCCAGTTTCACCACCGCAATTGGCGGCTGGTCGATTGGCAGTGAGCTGAGCTACTCGCCAAACCAACCGGTACAGCTAAACGGTGCTGACCTATTGAACGGTGCGATAGGTGGCATTGGTCCTGTGGCTGAATTGCAGCAAGCGGTATTGCTGGAAGGCGCGTCCATGGTTGAAGGCTGGGATCGTTATGAAAAGACCCAGTTCCAAATCAACGGCGTAAACCTCTATCCAAACGTGCTGGGCGCACAAAACCTGACCGTGGTGGGTGAGGTTGGATTCCAGTGGAACAACGTGCCGCAAGGTGAGGGTGATCGTCGCTATGGCCGTGGCTTTATCTACGGACTGGGCTCGGATCCATCTATTCCGGCTGGTGGCAGCACCTGTTCAAACCCGGTTGCAGGTCTGGTTAACAGCAGCCCACAAGGCTGTAAAAACGATGGTTATGTAACCGACTTCGCCTGGGGTTATCGCCTGCGCGGGCAGTTGGATTACAACAACGTATTTGGCACCAGCATTACGGCTTCACCGTTTGTCTTCCTCGGTCAGGATGTGGACGGCGTGTCGATGGATGGCCAGTTCAACGAGGGTCGACTCACCACATCGATCGGCCTGAGTTTGGATTACAACAAGCAGCAAAAAATCGACTTGAGCTATGTCAGCTTTGATAACAGCGCTCAATACGATCCGCTGCACGACCGTGATTTCTATGCGGCTAGCTACAGCTATAGCTTCTAACAAATAGAACAACCAGAGGTTCTGTAAATGATAAATAAAATAAATTCTGCTCGAATGGGTGGACTCACTGTTGCTGTACTGCTCGCGCTGAGCGGTACCGCGCAGGCTAAAATTACTGCCGATGAAGCCGCGCGCCTGGGCGCTGACCTGACTCCGCTGGGTGGCGAGATGGCGGGTAACGCCGACGGTTCCATTCCTGCTTACACCGGCGGTATGGCTCAGCCACCTGCGGGTTGGAGTGCGACTAATGGCTATGTTGACCCCTTCGCTGACGAGAAGCCGTTGTTTACCATTACTGCGGCTAACCTGGCCCAGTACAAAGACAAAGTAACCCCGGGCATGCAGGCGTTGCTGGCCAAGTACCCAAGTTTCAAAATGCCGGTGTACACCACTCACCGTACCGCCATGGTCCCGGCTGATGTAGCGGCCAAGGTCAAGCAAGAAGCGGTTAATGCTGAGCTTAATGGCTTCGGCCTGGTCAACCTCAATGGTTCGACGACGCCGTTCCCGATCCCGAAGAATGGTCTAGAGGCTATCTGGAACCATACCGTGCGTTATCTGGGTGGTGGTCTTGAGCGTAGCTACAGTTCGTTCCCGGTGCGTGGCAGCGGTGATTACTACAACCTGCGCATCAAAGAGAATCGCGTATTTGATGCCAACATGGACAAGCAATCGGACAACCGCTTGCTTAACTACACCGCGCGCTTCCTCTCGCCTGCGACCTTGGCCGGTACTGTGCAGTTGGTGCATGAGCCTATCGATCAGGTAAAAGAAGTACGTAATGCGTGGATCTACAACACTGGCCAGCGCCGTGTTCGTCGCGCTCCTGATCTTGCCTACGACAACGTCAACGACGGTACAGAAGGCCTGCGGGTAACTGACGACTTTGACGGCTACAACGGTGCGCCTGACCGGTTTGACTGGAAACTGGTCGGCAAGAAAGAAATGTACATCCCGTACAACGATTACAAACTTGGTTCCAAGGACGTCAAATACAAGGACATCCTTACACCAAACACGCCGAACCCGGATTACATGCGCTACGAGCTGCACCGCGTATGGGTGGTCGAAGGCACGCTGCGTAAAGATGCCAAGCACGTCTACGGCAAGCGGACCATGTACCTCGACGAGGACTCCTGGACCGTAGTGGCTTCGGATGCATATGACACCCGCGGCACTCTGTGGCGCATTGGTGTGCACCCGATGATCCAATTCTACGATGCCCAAGTGCCTTGGTATCGCGCCAACATCTGGCATGACCTGAGCAACGGTGGTTACTACTTGGCCGGCCTGGCCAACGAAGAGTCCACGCCATGGAAATTCGGGATCAAGGGTCGTTACGTTGACTTCCAGCCGGACGCACTGCGCCGCTTGGGTAAGTAACACCTTCGACGTCTTTCCAGCACAGCACAGGCTTCCTTCATGGAAGCCTGTGCGTTAGCTATACAGGTTTACCTTTATGTTGTTTTTACGCCACTTGTCATGTCTGGCGGGGCTCTGTCTGGCCTTGGCCAGCGGCCTGAGCTGGGCTGAGAAAGCTCCGCTTGATTATCCGATTCACCCTAATCGCGTGTTGCTGCTCAACATCGTCGATAGTGGCAAGCAGCTCGTAGCCGTGGGTGAGCGCGGTGTGGTCATGTTGTCTGCTGACGCCGCCAAGACCTGGAAAAGCATTCGTACGCCGAGCAACAGAACCCTGACCGGGGTTGCCTTTGACAGCCCTGAAGTCGGCGTGGCTGTTGGTCACGGCGGGGTGGTCTTGCGCACCGAGGATGGTGGTCAATCCTGGAAACCGGTTGAGGCCGACACCAATGGCGATGCGCTGTTAGGCGTCATTTCCATGGGACAGGGGCGCATGGTCACTTGGGGTTCGTTCGGGCTTTATCTGGTCTCTGATGATGCAGGTGCCAGCTGGCAGCGAATCAGTATTATCGACCCCGACTTCGATCGCCATATTTCACAAGTCATTGCGCTGAAGGATGGTCGCTGGCTACTGGTCGGTGAAAGCGCAACTCTCGCGGTATCTGCTGATCGCGGCATGACCTGGCAGCGCCTGGAGAGTCCTTACCAAGGCAGTTACTTCGGTGCATTGCAAACCGCATCGGGTGACCTCTTGCTGTTCGGTATGCGCGGCAACGTCTGGCGCTCAACAGATATGGGAGCCACCTGGGCCAAGACTGACACGGCCACCACCATAGCCTTCAATGGCGGGTTGCAGCTTAAGTCCGGGCGCATTGTGCTGTTAGGCAACAGTGGTTTGCTTATGGCCAGTGATGACCAGGGCCAACAGTTCCAGCGTCTTGCTGCAACCCAGGCAAATTTGGCCAAGGCCTTGCAATTAAACGAGGGTCGGGTTGTGGCGGTTGGCGACCGTGGCGTGATGACCATCAATGCCGGGCGCCAGGAGTAACTACGTGAAAAAGCATGAAGAGACTGTAAAAAGCGCCGACCAACTTGACCGCAAGGATTTTTCCCGCGGCATCGTTGGCAAGCTTTCCTATTGGATTTTCCATCAGCGCAAGCCGTTGTTGGCGTTATTCATTTTGATCACCCTTGGCCTTGGCTACAGCGCCACTCAATTGAAGATTGAGGCGGGCTTTTTCAAGATGATCCCGCTGCACCACGAATACATGAAGACCTTCCTTGAGTATCAAAAGGACTTCGGTGGCGCGAATAAAGTGTTGGTGGCGGTGAAGAACAAAAAGGGCGAAGTCTTCACGCCTGAGGCAATGAGCATCCTGCGCAAAGTCTCGGATGAAGTGTTCTTTATCAACGGTGTTGAGCGTAGCTCGGTCACCTCGCTGTTCACCTCCAACGTCCGTTATACCGAGGTTGTCGAGGACGGTTTTACAGGCGGAAACCTGGTTGAGTCCGATTATGCGGGACGGCCCGAGCAAATCGCCCAGGTACGTGAGCGCACACTGAAGTCAGACTGGGTCGGGCGGATTGTCTCCAATGACTTATCTTCGGCGATGGTTGTGGCCAACCTGCAGGAAAACGATCCGGAAACAGGCGAGCGTCTTGATCTGCAAACGGTCGCCAAGAAACTCGAAGCCATTCGCCAAGAAAACCAGACCGATGATGTCAGTATTCATATCATCGGTTTTGCCAAGTCGATTGGCGACATCGCCGAAGGCGCCTCGGGCGTCATGGTGTTTTTCATCGTTGCATTCCTGATCACGGCGGTACTGCTGTTTTGGTACTCCGGCTCAATGATGCTGACCAGTTGGGCGTTGATTTGCGCGGTGGTCCCGGTGGTTTGGCTGCTGGGCTTGTTGCCGCTGGTTGGACTCACGCTTGATCCGATGTCGATCCTGGTGCCGTTCCTGATCTTCTCGATCGGGGTCTCCCATGCGGTGCAGATGACCAACGCCTGGAAACTTGAAACGCTGCATGGTGCCGACGGTGTCACCGCATCGCGCAATTGCTTCCAGAAACTGTTCATCCCGGGCGCGGTGGCCTTGCTGGCGAACGCCCTGGGTTTTGTGGTGATTGCGGTCGTCGATATCGAAATGGTTCGCGAGCTGGCAATCACCGCCACCCTCGGCGTTTCGGTGATGATCATCACCAATAAAATGCTGCTGCCGATTTTGCTTTCGTTCATGCGCTTGTCGTCTGATGACGCCCAGCGCCTGCGCGGTAAAGAAACCATGGGCGCAGGCTTGTGGGAAAAGCTAGGGGTATTGGCGACGCGCCGTGGTGCAACCGTTGCATTATTGATTGCTGCCTGCTTGCTGGCTTTCGGCCTGAATGAAGCGCGCAAGCTGCATGTGGGAGACCTGGGCGCTGGCGTGCCTGAGTTGCGTCCTGATTCGCGGTATAACCAGGACGTAGCCATGATTACCAGTGAGTTCGCCATTGGTGTTGACCTGTTGCAGATCATCGTCAAGGCGCAGGGCGATGAAACACCCTGCGTTAAGCGTGAAGTTCTCGACCCGATTAGCGAGTTCGAGCTCTACTTGCGTCAAGACGATGGTGTGTCTTCGGTGCGCAGCCTGTCGGGTTTCGTCAACAACGTAACCCAGGCTTATGCCGAGACTGACTTGAAGTGGCGCGTGCTGCCTGAGTCGACGCCGCAAATCGCCCAGGGTGTTGGCTTTGCAACTCGGGTTGGCACCGAGTACATGAACTCGGCGTGTAACGCGATTCCGGTGTCTATCTACACCAAGGATCACCAAGCCGACACCATCAGTAAATTGATGGACAAGGTTAAAGCCTTCAAGGCCGCATACGACAGCGACGAAATCGAGTTTCAGCTGGCTTCTGGGAACGTCGGCGTGATGGCAGCGACCAACGAAGTGGTGCATGCCGGTGACAAACTGGTGAATATCGCGCTGTTCGCCTCAGTCAGCATTCTTTGCCTGATCATGTTCCGCTCACTGCGCATTACCCTGTGCGTGATCATTCCTCTTGCATTGGTAACCGTGCTCTGTAACGCGCTGATGGCCTTCCTTGGGATTGGCGTCAAGGTCAATACCTTGCCGGTGGTTGCCTTGGGTGTTGGTGTGGGCGTGGACTACGGCATCTACTTGTTTGAGCGAATCAAACACGAAATGCATGAGCGCAATCTGGACCTGCGCGAGGCCTTTGTTGAGTCGCTCAAGCAACGTGGTACCGCTTCGGTATTTACCGCTGTGACCATGACCTTGTCGATTGCTACCTGGGCGTTTTCAACCCTGAAGTTCCAGGCGGACATGGGCATCCTGCTGGCGTTTATGTTCCTGGTAAATATGTTCGGGGCGATCTTGCTTCTGCCTGCTCTGGCGGCTTGGTTAATCAAGCCGACTGCTCACCAAAAACACTGACCTGTTTATTGAGCAAGGCGGTAGCTTAACTGGCTACCGCTTTTTTTTGCCTGTTGTTTGGTGGTGCAAGAATGTGGGCTGTCGAACAAGGCTACGGCGCTTTAGCCTGCTGTATTGATCGACCATCTGGATTGCCGGCCTTGAAACAGCGTTGGCCCGCATCATCTATGGCAACAATGAACAGATCCACATACCTATGGCTAGGCTGTGCTGGCGCGCGTAGCAACGTGGTGCAGGGGAGGGGGATCGACCGCATCAGTGGCGATTTATCGAGTGTTCGGGCAGATGGGGCGCAGCGAGGTCAGTTTGGGAGGGGCCATATCATCGCGCTTCCTATGCGCAATGAATTCAATGAGTGAAGCTGCCCGATAGCTCTGCAGGTGTGAGCTACCGGGCAGCGAGACAGTTAAGGCTTGACCACTTGCAGAGGCGGAAATTTATAACTGCCTTTCTGCACGTCTTTGCTAGGGCCGTACATACGCAAGATGATGTAGGCGTCCTTCTCAGGGATCGGCAAGTAATTAGGGTTGCTAGCGTCTCCTTTGGCAGCAAGCTCGATGGTGTACATCCCGTCAGCGTCCGGCTTCAAGGTGCGGTCGCCACGGCTATGACGGTTCAGTTCGTTATGGGCCATGAGTCGGTTGTCGGACCCATATACGGTGTATGACCAAAACTGGCTAGCGTCTGGAGCCTTGAAGTGCATACGGTACGTCTTGCCATTGGAGCCGTTGACTGGCTTGCCGTCGCTCCCCGTTTCCGATTTGAGGTAAGTGCTTTCCTCTGGCGGCAGGCCCCACTGGCCAAGGTATGTGCCTTCGGCGAACAGGTCACGTGCGCCATCGCCAAGCTGTTCACGGGTGCCCAGTAACTTGGTGGAGTCGGTCATTTTCGGCGCGAGTGCCTTGATGTGCTTCATGCCCAGTTCTTCGCCTTTTTTCGCAGCGGTGAGTTGATCCTGGGTGAAGTCTTCCTTGCACGGCTTGAGGCCGACAGAAGTGAACTGGTCCAGCCACATTTTATCAGCCTTGCCCATGTTGCCGTCGCAGAGCACGTAGTTGACTCGTTGTAGCCAGTTAGTCTTTTCCGGATCGGGGTAGGTTCGCTGTTTTTCTTTCGGTCCAGGCAGACCTAGGTAGGCCGAAAGCGTTCGCACGTTCCAGTCATCCATATAGTTGAGCGCTACCTTTTCATCCTTTGGCCCGGTGGCCATGATCCGCCCCATGAGCTTGATCAGGTTAGAGTCAACCCGTACCACCTCGTCCACACTGGGAGGTACTTCACCTTTCCAATCGGTAGCGGCGAACATGAAATTGCCGCCTTCGGTGCCACGGGTGCGCGAGCCGATCATCGATGTTGTGTAGTGACCCATGTCCATGGTGTGCAAGATCCAGTAGCGGCCCTTGTCCATGTTTGGCACGCTGATAATCACAGGTTCAGAGGCCACATCCAGCCAGCCCATGAGGTGTAGGGTGTCGTTGTTGATGGTCGGGTGATCCGTGTAGGTGTCATCGGCCAGGTGCCTGATGTTCTGGAAGCGATTCAGTGGGGTATCGGTCTTGACCGCCGTTTTATAAAAAAACTTGTAGGCCTCATCAATCGAGTAGGCGTAGATGTAGGCGTCTTGCGCAACCTTGTCCGGAATCTGGGCGAAGGCTGGAATCGCCAGTGAAAACAAGGTGGCGGCAAATATGGTTCTTTTCATGTGAACTTCCTGTAGTGCTTCATTAATCTTGTACTTAACGCATCCTGAGTGGTTCAGGAAACATACAGCTGCAGCCCGCACGGCTAGGTGTTGGGCGCAGCTTATAAGTAGGTGAGCCGCCCTTATTTGAGGTCGATCACTACTTTTTCGATTTCACCTTCGAACGGGAATGGGGGCTTGTAGGTGTTTACTACGGGCTGGGCGCTGTCTTCGCCGATGCCGAACGTATCAATACCAAAGCGACCTGCCACGGTTTTGTCGACACGACCTTCAGCGACTTTCTTGCCATTGAGCGAGATGGTTGTCATGCCGCCTTTGCCAGCACCGCCACCATCGTAGACAAAGTCGACCTTGAGTGTGGATTTGCCTGCTGGCAGTGGCTTGTCGCCTTTGATTATGTAGCGATTTTCTTCAAACCAGTTGTAATGGAATACCGGCACACCTTTATCGAGGTAGATCGAAATGCCTGCTGCGACACCCCCGAAGGCCATGATCACGCCACTTGTTTTCGCACCTTCGGTTTTAATGTCTGCAGTTAAAGTCCAGGAGCGGTTTTTCATCTGTGGTGCTGCGGTTTCTGGCAAATGAGTTGCCCCAGCATAGTAGGTGTACTGCTTGGCTTTAGGGTCCGAGCCGGGTACACCAGGCTTAGGCACGGCCAGGCGGGCAGCGCCACGGTCGTCCAATGGATAGACGTTGTATTTGGTTGCCAATTCGTCAAACTTCTTCTTCATTTCCTCTACTTTTTCAGGCATCTGCGCAGCTAAGTCGTTAGCTTCGCTGAAGTCTTCGTCGAGGTTATAAAGCTCCCATTTGTCCTTGTCCCAATTGCCTGGAGCAAGGTCTTGGCGCCAAGGCAGAGTGTGCTGCGCATCAGCTTTCCAGCCATTGGAGTAAACCGAACGGTTGGACAAGACCTCGAAGTATTGCTCGTCACGAGGCGATGGAGCCTTGGCGTCGGTAAATGCACTGAGAAACGATGCACCGGCAAGAGGCTTTTGCTCAACACCGTTTACCTTGGTCGGCATTGGCAGGTGTGCTGCTTCAAGAATGGTCGGCACTATGTCGACCAAGTGCAGAAACTGGTCGCGGGGATGCGAGTCTGGCTTGATCTTGGCCGGCCATGAAACCACCATTGGGTTGCGTGTGCCGCCGAGGTGCGAGGCCACCTGTTTAACCCACTGAAACGGCGTGTTGCCTGCCCACGCCCAGCCTACGGGATAATGTGGCTCAGTATTAGGGCCGCCGATTTCATCGTAACGCTTGAGGGTTTCCTCAATGGTGGTTGGCTGTCCATTGAGCGCCTTGATCTCGTTTACAGTGCCGTCCGGGCCACCTTCTGCCGAAGCGCCGTTATCACCTGCGATGTAAATCACCATGGTGTTGTCGGCATCAGGCAGTTGCTTGATCGAATCCAACAGGCGGCCAATTTCGTGGTCGGCGAAGGCAAAGAAACCGGCGTAGTTTTCCATCAGGCGGGTATAGAGTTTTTTCTGATCAGCAGACAATGAGTCCCATGCCGGCACCCATTCAGGCCGTGGCGTAAGTTTTGTGCCTTTAGGGATGATGCCCATATCAAGCTGTTGCTGGTAAACCACCTCGCGGTATTTGTCCCAGCCCATGTCGAACTTGCCCTTGAACTTGTCGCGCCACTCTTTGGATACCTGGTGCGGGGCATGCATGGCGCCGGGGGCAAAGTACATAAAGAACGGCTTGTTGGGCGCAATGCTTTTGGAGTAGCGCACACGGGCAATGGCTCGATCCGTTATGTCAGTCATGAAGTGGTAACCCTCTTCAGGTGACTTGTCCGGATTTACAGCTTTGGTGTTCTCGAAAATAGTCGGGTAGTACTGGTTGGTTTCACCGGCGTTGAAACCGAAGAAGTATTCAAAACCCAAGCCGGTTGGCCAACGGTCAAAAGGACCGGCAACCGAGCTTTCCCAGTCTGGTGTGTTGTGGTTTTTGCCGAACCAAGAGGTGCTGTAGCCGTTGTCCTTGAGAACCTCACCAATGGTCGCTGTGTCACGCTGGATCATGGTGCTGTAGTTAGGTAGGCCTGTCGCCCACTCCATCAAGAAACCATTACCTGCATCGTGATGATTGCGCCCGGTAAGCAAGGCTGCGCGTGATGGGCCACAGATAGCCGTGGTATGGAATCGGTTGAACTTCAAACCTTCGGAAGCCAGCTTGTCCAGGTTCGGTGTCGGGATCAAACCGCCAAAGGTGCTGGTCTGACCAAAACCGACGTCGTCGAGCAGCACCACCAGCACATTGGGGGCGCCCTCTGGGGCTGTTGGTACCTGTTGCCAGTCATCCTTGGTTTGGGTGTAGTCCTTGCCAATTTTACCTTTGAAGGGGGATAGCGAAATGGGTAGAACGCTACGATCTGGCCAGTCGGCCACCTCCGCCGCCATCGATAGCACAGGGGCTGCCAGCAATATAGCCACGGCAGGTAGGTTCCAGATTCTCATTGCACAATTCCTTTTATTCAGGGGTTGGATTGGTCGTGGAATGCCTAATCTCGAATGGGGTGTCAGTGGTTGCATGACACTAGCTATGCGTCATGAGTAGGCATTCTTACTTGGGGAACAACAAAACAAAGTTGAGGCGAAAAGCCAGACCCTCGGGACCCGACTCAGTGCTTTGCGCCCAATAACGCAGGCCAGCACCGTACTGGATCATTTGCCCAGCAATTTTGCTGACCTTGTTAATTTGAAAGTTGATAGGGATGGCACCTTCATTACCTTTCCAGTCGTACGTCGCTTCCGTATTGACGGTATAGGTCACGCCATTGGGTGTTCCGTAAACCAGGAAGGGTTGCAATAGCGTGCTGCTCACATCGGTGCGGTCATCTTCGCCGGCAACACTGGAGATATGGTTGGTCAGCGCGCCGAAGGTCCAGGGGCCTGACTGCTTTAGGGCCACGGCGGTAGGCCCAATGCCCCATTTATCAGCCGTGAGCAAGTCATCGGAACCTGTGGGCAAGAGAAACGCCGGGCCAACACCCCAGATCCAGCCGTTGGATGTTGGCGCCTTGGGTGAGAGGAACAGGCTCTGTACCACATCGCCAGTACCGCTTTGGTTACCAGCCCCAGGTGCGATATCGGTTTGGTCGATTATCGGCAAAATAGTCCGGGAGATAAGGTTCCAGTCTTCACTGATATCCATCGGGATGACCGGTTGGATATTCAAGGTGTGGCGGCTGCCTTTATCATCCGGGCCGATGTTTTCATCGTAGTTGTACTGGAAGGGCACGCTGATCAATGCCGCGACAGGGTTGGCCAGTTGCTTGGCCAACTCTGCGCTGCTTTTTTCCGCCGCGTAAGTACTGCTGCCGAATGACATGACCGATGACACTGCCAATACGCTTGCCGGTGCGAGTTTATTGTTCATCAACTTCATTCCCTGCACATCATTGAATGAGTGCATGCCCTTAGGCAGGCACGAATTCAAGCATAGACCGGCTAACTAGACTGACGCGGTAAATATGATGGAGGTCTGGCTTCTGGCAACTCGCACGCATGCGCAACGCTACACATTGGCTGAAGCCATGAAACGCCTGGCAAAGATCGCATTCAACAGGCGTTTTTAGGTGGTGTTTTGCGCAGCTCAGGACTTGGTGTAGCTCGGCGCCGGGCTGCTGATGTAGCGGACATCTTCCGCGCCTGGCTGCTCCTTGATCGCTTGGTCAACCCAAGTCTTGATCAGGCCCGCGTCCATCATATTGATGTATTCGCCGGTTTCGGTGAAGTTGACGTTTGCGCCGAAAACAATCATGAAGGTATCAGTGTCTTCGGTGTTGTCGGCAGGGACATTCAATTGATGGATTGATCCACCTGGTTCGAACAGATAGCTGCCAGCAGTTTGCTTCTGGTCCGGGTACTCGGTGTAGTACCAGCAACCAGACATTGTGTAGAAGTGAACCACGCCGGTGTGGTAGTGGAGCGGCAGGGTTACACCTGGTTTGAACTTGACGCGCAGGCACCACACTCCGTTGTGTGTATCAAGAAACATTGGCGCAACGCTGATGCCGGGGTGCAGCAGGCCATCAAGGAAGGGCTGGGCGTTGCTTGAGATCGTGAGCAATTCGTCTTGATGGGTAAAGGTTTCTGGCAGGGCCATATCAGGTTCCTCGTTATTGTTTTGGCTTATCAACAGCTTCGGCTGTGATGGTTTGGCTAGAGGACGCAGTCAGCAGCATTGAGCCGAGCTTATGGAAATACCTCCAGCCATTGCTGCATCTTCATGTGCATAGCCTTGATTCTGGAACTTAATCAATTGCAAGTATTGGCATCAGCCGCCATATACTTGACAATTTGCGCCAGGTTTCTCAGCGCTGGTTCTCTCTGTGGTCCCCAGTAACTTGATGCCATTTGGTGCGCTGAAGCCCGCGCACGCTGCTGGCCGGTCAGACCATAAATTCAGTGCCAAGTGCACAGTTTGCAAGCCGGCTGATGGCTCCGCATCAGGTCTTTAATTGGTCTACGCTTGCGGTAAGTTGTACTCAAGCCCGCCCCTAGGATTTGAGCCGATCGGTTATTCCTTGCCTGAGGAGCACCGGTTTAGTTCGCTATTTGTTGTCGCTTTCGCTGTTGAATGATGTTCCCGCTCGCTTTTGTGCAGAGTCTTGAAACGCTCTTGCGTCAGCGCGATGGTGGGGGCCACAAAACTTGAGTAGTCCGCATGATGGAGAGTCAGTAATGCGCGTTGTAGGCAACTTCTGGATGGCTGTTTGCTGCTGTGTTCTGTGGTTAAGTTGGTTTTCTGTGGCCTCTGCTGAAGATGCCTCGCCGATGGTTGCCGAAGGTGTGCCCGCCGAGTTGAAAATTGCTAACAGAAGCATCGTTGTGTTGCGTGCAACGCTGCTTAGCGAGACACCTGAGCAACGTGTCAGGCGCGCACGCGCGATTGTTGATGAGGCACTGGATGGCAATGAAGCGTTAGAGGTCAGGATTGAGCCGATATTGAAGAGTTACGTCGTCCTGCTCGGGCAGCGGCGTGCCTTTATTATTTCCCCCGGCGACATTGATACCGCAGCTAGCTCCGCCCGTGAGACCGCCGAGATAGCCGCCGAAAGACTGCGCATTGTGGTGGCCGAGACGCAGCAAACGCGCAATGTGCATTTTATGCTTATGGCCGCAGGCTTGAGCCTGGTCGCTACATTGATCTACGTTGTGCTGCTGCGTGGCGTGAGCTGGGTCCGGCGTATGCTCGCCAGCCAGTTGCCTCGCCTGATGCAGCGTCACACCAGCGCTCTAAAAGTGGGTCACACGCCGCTGATCGATATCAAGAATATCTATTATGTGGTTGATCGTCTTCTGTGGCTCTTGTACTGGATGTTGGTGCTGCTGTTCAGCTATCAGTGGTTGAGCTTTGTGCTCTCGCGATTTCCTTATACCCGGCCATGGGGGGAGGGGCTCAACGTTTACCTGTACAACTTGGCCAAGTACGTTTTGCAGGGTGTTATAGATGCCTTGCCGGGTCTGGCCATCGCCGTTGCCATCTTCTTTATGGCACGCGGGATTATTGGTTTTACCCGTAGTTTGCTGATGCGCATGGCGCGCCCCGGAACCATCAGTTGGCTGAGCGGTGAAACGCTGCAGCCGACGATGCGACTCACCTCCATCGCGATCTGGCTGTTCGCCCTGGCCATGGCTTACCCGTATTTGCCGGGCGCCGGAACGGATGCATTCAAGGGGCTATCGGTGTTGGTCGGCTTGATGATCTCACTCGGCGCATCCAGTGTGGTCGGGCAAGCCGCGGCGGGGCTGATCCTCACTTATTCGCGGACTTTGCGTCCGGGCGAGTTCGTCAGTGTAGGCGGGCACGAAGGCACGGTTACCGAGCTTGGCATGTTCACCACCACTATTCGTACCGGGTTGGGTGAAGTGCTGACAATTCCCAACGCGATGATCACCAGCGGCGTGACCAAGAACTATTCACGCACTGTCGATGGCACGGGCTACGTGGTCGATACTGTGGTCACCATCGGTTATGACACGCCCTGGCGCCAGGTCGAAGCCATGCTGCTTGAAGCAGCCAAGCGCACCGATGGCATCGTTCAGGCGCCAGCGCCGCAAGTGTTCCAGACTGCGCTTTCAGACTTCTATCCAGAGTATCGTTTGGTCGCGCAGGCCATCCCCAGCGAGCCACGCCCGCGTGCGCAATTGCTCAGTGTGCTGCATGCCCATATTCAAGATGTATTCAATGAGTACGGTGTGGCAATCATGTCTCCGCATTACTTAAGTGATCCGCAAGATGCCAAGCTGGTGCCCCGTGAAAACTGGTATGCGGCTCCAGCTCAGGCACCAAGCGCTGCCTCGGATAAATAAAGCGCGGTGCAGGTGGCAAAAGCTGCGCGCAATAAAAATGGCGACAGAGATTAATCTGTCGCCATTGTTGTGCTGCCTTGCTGCTAAGGCGAGTACCCGGTTTGGATTCTCAGATACGGAACTGGCGCGCCAGCGAGCCCAAGCGGTCACCCAATCCTGACAAGTGGCGCGCAGTTTGAGCGCCTTGTTGGGTTTCATCTGCCACGTTGTCCACCGCCACTGCAATCTTGTGCACGCTGCGGTTGATCTCTTCGGCCACTGCGGTCTGCTCCTCGGCTGCGCTGGCGATCTGCGCGTTCATCGCATTGATGGTGCCGATCAGCTGTGCAATGGCATCCAGCGAGGTGCCCGCATGGTTGGCTTGCTCGCGGGTTACATCGCCAGCGTCACTGGAGCGTTGCATCGACGTGACGGCGTCCTGCGTGCCTTTCTGCAAACGATCGATCATGCCTTGAATTTCTTGGGTGCTCTGTTGCGTACGGCTGGCAAGCGCCCGGACTTCATCGGCAACCACGGCAAAGCCGCGACCCGCTTCACCGGCACGCGCGGCTTCGATAGCAGCGTTAAGGGCGAGCAGGTTGGTCTGTTCAGCAATTGAGCGGATCACATCAAGCACGCTGACAATCGAGGTCACGTCCTTTTGCAAGGTATCCAGCGACAAGCCGCTGTCGCGAATGTCCTGCACCAGGGTGTGGATACGCTCGATACTGCCGTCGACCACCTTCTTCGCGGCCTGGCCTTCGGTGTCGGTCTTTTGCGCGGCCTCTGCTGCACCTTGGGCACTTTGCGCAACCTCTTGCGCCGCTGCCGACATTTCGTTGATTGCGGTGGCAACCTGATCGGTCTCGTGGCGCTGGCGCTCCATGGCATCTTCCGAACGCTGGGCTTGTGCCGATACCTGGCCGACCAGCTCGGTCAACTGGCTGGTCACATCGACCATCTGGCTGACCATGCCGTGAATCTTCTCGATAAAACGGTTGAACGAGCCCGCCAGTTGGCCAAGCTCGTCGTCGCCATTGATGGGCAGGCGACGGGTCAAGTCACCTTCACCGGCGGCGATGTCATCGAGGTTGTTCTTGATCTGCTGTAGAGGGCGCAGGAAGGTGTTGCTCAGCACCACGCCGGCAATACCGAACACCACCAGCAATATAATGGCGACCACCACAATGCTGCTGATGATGGTGCTGATGCGTTGGTCAATCGCAACTTGCACCTTGGCTATTTGCGCCTCGACACCGTCCAGATTGATCGCCGTGCCCAGGGCCATGTCCCACTTTGGCAGGTAATAGCTGTAAGCCATTTTCGGCACCATTACCGAGTCGTCAGTCGGCAATGGCGAGCTGTAATTTACGTAGTAGGTGTTGTCCTTGGCGACTCGTACCAACTCGCGGTTGATGTACACGCCGTTGGAATCGCGACGGTCGCTCAAGTTCTTGCCGACATCCACCGGGCTGTCGCCGCGGAACAGGCGAACCACATTGGAGTCATGGCCGAAGAAGTAGCCGTCTTTGCCGTACTTGATCTTCGACAGAATGGCGATGGCTTGCTCGCGGCTGGCCATATCGCCTGGCGCTGCGTTGTCGTACAGCGCCTGCACCGAGCCCAGTGCGATTTGCGAGTAATTCTGCAACTCATTGCGGCTTTCCTGCAGCAGGCGCTCGCGCGTTTCTTTGAGTTCCTGGGTGGCCAGGCTCTGCAACACCCACGCGGCGGCGCCGCTGATGACCAAGGCGAACAGTAGTACAGGTATCAGTGCCAGCAGCACCACTTTGGTTTTCAGTTTAAGCAGCATTCGGTTAATCCTCGTACAGCGCCAAAGGGCAGATTACTAGCGCGTCGAATACCTTATCGGTCGACTAGCCGAAAGATTGAGTGTGAATTGCTGCGCGGGGATGAATCGTCATCATCCAGCAAGTTTCAGTCGGATCCTTGTTGCTGGCTTTATTTCAAAATGTGTCATTCGTTTGTAACCTTACCGACATAAGTTGGCAGGCCAATAGCTGTGGGCCTCGGCGCCACGGCTGGTTTTCCTTGTCGGACGCGATGATCAAGTTGGAATTACTATGACGGCCGGAGCTACTCGCGGGAAAGTGGTGATCAGGTCTGATGACATGAACGCTGATGATTTTATGCAGCTGTCCTCAATGATGTTTGGCACTGTCTATGCCAACTTACCCCGCCTGGACAAGCGCATTAATATCGCTGGCGTCTATGGCCGCTATGAAGGGGTCAGTTTTCGCCACATGATTTATCGCGGAAACTTCACGATCGAGTTGCCGCCGATCAATGATGAAATAACCTTTGTGCTGCCTATTGCGGGCAAGATCATGTTCAACCAGGCAAGCGACTTGCTCGGTGTGCCCAGTGTTGGCATCGCCATGGACAAAGCCGACCTGCGCTCAACACGCTTTATCGACAGCCATGAACAATATGGCTTTTCCATTCGCCGGGGCTTATTTGCCGAACGGCTTTCAACGCTCTTGGGCAAACCCATCCTGAACAGTGTCAGGTTCCAGCCGATGGTGGATTTGAGCCAGCCCGCGTTTGCGGGCGTCAGGTCATTGCTGCAGTTTGCCACCGGCGCCGATGCCGAAGTCTTGATTAACTCCAGTTCCCTGATGCCGATGCGTATTCAAGAGATGCTGGTGGATGCGGTGCTGGAGAGCTGGCCACACAATTACACTGACTGGCTGCAACGCAAGGGGCCGCTTATTGCACCGCGTCATGTGAAGTTGGCTGTTGAGTTTATTCAGGAGCACCCGCACGCGTCAGTCAGCGGCACTCAACTGGCTGAGCTGACCAATGTCAGCCTGCGCGCCCTGCAAGATGGCTTTCGCCGTTTTATGGGCACCTCAATTGCGGCCTACCAAAGGCAAGTACGTCTGGAGCGTGCCCACAGCGCTATTATCCAGGACCCGACCCGCTCAATCGCCGAGATTGCCCTGGGTCTGGGGTTTACCAACGTGGGGCGCTTTAGTCAGTATTTTCAGAATGCCTTTGGGCAAAGCCCGCTGGACGTGAAGAACGGTGTGCGTAGGCGTTAACTTCGCCGCACACTCTGCCTTTATTCGAGGCAGGGCATGCGGCGAGTTAGCCATTCAGAATTTAGAAGGCAATGCTGGCGTTGATCTGGCCGCTCAGGCCACTGCTGTCACCGCCAGACAGCACATTGAAATCGGCACCCAGGGTCAGCGCCTGGTGCGATGCGCTGATGTTCATCCCGGCTTTGATCATGTTGTCTGAATCGAAGGCCGAATCCTGATCAATGCCCAAGCCTAATACGCTGGCCGAGCTTTTAACCTTCGGATCATTGAGCATGTGCTCATAGCCCAGTTGCAAGCCGGGCGTCACGCGCCAATCAGCAACCAAGCGCGACTCGAAGCCAAGCTTCACCCCGGCAACCACGCTGTTCAGGCTCTGGTCGGTGCTGTCGACGTCCAGCGCAAGTTCGCTGCCTTTTTCCTTGAAACCGTCGAGCTGTACATGGCTGGTGCGCAAGCCAATTTCCGGCTCAATGATCATGGAACCCTGTGTCATGCGGTAACCCAGGCTGCCCTTGGCACCATAGAAGCTGCCATGGGTGTCGCCCTTCGCCGTCCCGAGGCCGCCACTGAGGTCGCGCTTGCTGCTGTAGTCGATGTAGCCTGCATCGAGTTGGACGTCCAGATAGGCGCCACTTTCGAGGCTGTCGAAGGCATAGCGACTGCCCGCGCTGATAAAGGTTGAGTCGGTCTTTGCATCGCTACTGGCACTGCCGATGGTGCCCTTGTTGTAGCCAAATGCGAGGTTGGCGCTGGTGCGCTCGTTGAAGCGGTGAACACCACCGACCACCGCACCCTTGGTGTGTTCGTTACTGCTGGCGGTGCCATGAGAACCGTCGGTGCCCAGGTAACCGGCGAGGCCCGTCATCCACAGCGAAGATTCACCAGCCTTGAGGTTGTTACCCGCAGCATAAGGGCTCAAGGCATCGTCTATCAGCGAGGCCTGCCGGAGCAAGTAGGCGCTGGCATCGGCATGTACCTGGCCGCCCACTTGAGATTCCAGCCCGCCCAGGCTGCCAGCATCAATAGCCGACTGCAGATAGAAGTTATAGGCGCTGTAGGTGCCTGCAAGGCGGGTGTCTTGCAGGTTATTGAGCAGGGCTGCACCTGCAGCAGCGTTGCCGCTGAAGTGTTCCTGACCCGGTAGCGTGGCGTAGCGAACCATCTTGCCGCGCAGCACATAAATGGTTTCCTGATCCAGACCAAGGCCTTCCTTGAGGTAGTTATCCATGCTGCCATAACTGCTTATGACCTGGTCCAGGCCCGCTTGCAGGAAGCTGGCCTGTACACCCAAAAGTGGCTCATAGGCGGCTGCCATCTCCGGAGAAATAGCGTTCAATTGATCCAAGGTCGCAGCGACACGTTCAGCTGTGTAGGCGTTGGTTGAAAGGTAATCGGCCATCACCGTTTCCTCATCAACCCCGGCCAGGCTTTGCAGAACTGCTGCTGTCCAACCGGTGCGATCCTTACCCGCCGTGCAGTGGAATATCGCTGCGTCCTCGCTGCTGGCTAGTGCGCGCATCAGCTTGCCAAACTCTGAGCGCACATTGGGGTTGGTGACGAACTCGCGCTCACCCGCTTCCATCATCGCAATGCTATCGGCCGCCGAGCTGAAGTTGATATCGGTAAAGGCCTGGCCAGTGACATTGAAGTTGGTGTAGCTGGCGCCTTCAGGCAGGAGGTCCGGCGCCGTTGCAATTTCACCGGGCGTGCGCAGGTCGAAAACATTGCTGATGTTCAGGGTGTTAAGGGTCGCAAGATCAGCCGGCGAAACCGTAAGTTGGTTTGACCGGTAAAACACGCCGCCGCGCATCACGCCATTGTTGCTTGTGGTGTAAGGCGTGTTATTGCCAGCGACATCGCGGAAGTTGTCAGCGCTTGCCAGTCTCGGTGTATTGAGAGGGGTTGTGCTGGCAGCCTGTGCGGCGGAAATGGACAAACTAAGAACGGACAGGGAAAACAGAATACGGTGAAACACTGAGTAGCCTCCTAAGGCATTGGCTTGCCCGGCTACTATCGGTACTCAGTTGTTAACTCATGTTACAGAAATTGTTTTGCGCAAAATGGCTGCGCGATCTGTCCTTTTGCTGCGCAAACTGTCTGTTTGGCAGCGTGGGCAGGCGAGGACAGATTCATTTCACGAGCCTCATGTGCCGCGCTAATAAATCTGCCCCCTGATTTGCTGCCTAGACGAATGCCTGTTTGGCGGCGCCGCGTGGCAAACGGTTGCGTCCCGGCATTTGCTCAAGTTTCTGACGCCATGCACTGCGCACACTCTGGCTGGTTTTAGGCGTTGCAGCTACAGGCGCAGCCTTCGCGGCTTTGGCCGCAGCGCGCAACTCGGCAAGGCTCGGTGAGCGATTGACAACGGTTGGCGCGGCTTCTTTCTCGATACTGCGCAAGCAAAGCTTGCATGAAACCTGCGCCTTTTCCTCAGTGCTGCTAAGGCTTGCACCAGTACGACCGCACGCAACGGCATCAGGGGTTGGCGAGTAGTGAATAGCCAAGTGTAGATCTCCAGCTTTTTAACAAAGCCGGCGATTTTACCTAGCAACTACCGTCCCTGTCCTTGGAAATCACAACGTAAGAGCTACGAGGCTTGCGTTGGGTCAATGGATGGTGATTTGTCGGGCGTGGGGTGTTGGTTGAGTATTCAAAATGATTTGAGAGTGTGTGTTTGATAGTTGAAGTTCTTTAGATCAGCCAGTAAGTCATGGTCTTGCCACAATGTTCGGGCAGAAAAAAGCCGCGCAGTGCGCGGCTTTGGTGTTGGTGGGCCCACACGGACTCGAACCGTGGACCAAAGGATTATGAGTTGCTGGGCGAGCTGATATGCCTAGAGAAAGCGTTCGTAGGTGAACGTAGCTTGGCATAGCTGTAGGGCCCGTAGTTACTGGAATATAGCGTAGTTTTGAGAAGCTTGTTCAAGCTGGGTACTGTACCGTGAGTGTACTCATAAGTAGAGTTGGCAGGTCTAGCGCTATCCCTTGCTCTGTACCCAATTGGTTATGGTTTCGTGCAGAAACGAGTAGGGGATGAGATTGGTGCAGGCGAATCCGATGCCAATCACGCCAACCACGAAAAATGAAAGCCGGAAGCATCGGCCATATGTCCAAGGGGATCGAACGTAAAGATAGCTATTGTTTAAACTTCCGGAGTCTTCAATGAAAATACTTTCAATAGGCAATGCTAGTTTTTTCTCTATATTGATTATACTTTTTTCTGAGGCTTTTATCATGAGCGACACGCGTTGATCGAGCTTCCAGAATATAAAGCTTACAAAACTTAAAAAGAGCCCTAAGACTCCCGCAACGATTGATAATTTTTCCATCTGTATCACGCACGCGCTAAGACCCGCAGCTACGAGTCCCGTGATGATTAAATAAAAATTAAATACCGCCATCCTTTGCTGTGCGTGTAACTGGAAAAAACGCCAAGCATTTTCGAGTGACACTTTGTAAGCTTCATTGGTTTCCATTCTGCTCTCCAAAAAAACGACTGCCATATCTGTCAAAAAATCTTTCTAAAACTTTTGCGCTTGCAAAGGCCGCGTACGCCTGTGCTTCATCTTTTTTATCAGGGTCAGCGTAATCACAAACTCCCTTTAATGCAAAAGTTCTAGGTTGCAGGCCACTTGCGTTGAACGCCGCGGCGTATAATCCATAAATCTCCATTTCCACGCCCAGCAGCTCTCTTTGTTGGTCTTTGATTTCCTCAATTGTATGGCCGTCAGCAAGAACAGCGGAGCCCGACGCTACGGGGCCAATGCGCAGTGTTGTTGTGAATTCACATGCTTGCGAAAATAATTTAGGAAGTTCCGTAAAAAAGGCCCTGTCAGATCTTAGTTGCTCAAAATGTGCTCGAATTCTGTGGTCTGCGGGAAGTTGATGAGGCGCGAACGAAAACTTTCGAGTTCCGGCATCGATAACGCGTTTGCCGCTTTGAAAGTCCCATGCTGGATCCGCAAAGAGTACATCTCCTAATCCAACTTTTTCTTTAACTCCAGCGCATATACCAGTCATGACCAATATTTTTGGCCGTAACGAATTTATCATGAGTAAGCTTTTTATTGCTGTGGATACCATGCCCATGCGTGTTGAAAAAGCTGCGGCGACTGTCACCTTTGTTTGTCCGACGTAGAACCATCCATCATTGACAAATACTGAATCGTCTACTGGGCGGGACGGCTGCCAGTTCCACGGCAGAGCTAGAATCGCTTCTAGTTCAGGTGTTTCAAGAGCACAAATGACAGCAATGTCGACCGATGGAGTTTCGATTGCGCGAGGCTCATGATTTTTGTTGTTCTTTAAGTATTCAACGCAGTTGATGATTCGATGCATCCAGGTGTCAGACTGCGCAGTATAATCTATGATTGCCCAAGTATTTTCATCAAATTGATCACTTGCGGCAATGGCTGCAGCCTTATCTGCAGTGATACCAATAACTTTTCCTGGTTTGTTGATCTCTTCGTCAACATGGATTCTGTGAAGCAAATCCAAGGAGTAAGTATGTGTGGTTGCTTGGTTATATTTATATAGTGGAAGAATAATGTCTAGGATAAGTAGGTCGTAGTGTTTCGACTCTAGCTCTGAAGCTGCCTCATCTGCACACACTACAAAGCAGATTTCTTTCGCGGGATCTACCCCTAGAGCACTGAGTTTTACGAGTAGCGGCTCGTATCTCGCCGGATGATCATCTGCAATCAGAATTCTCATTATTCGGCTTCTCTATTTAGCTTGAAATCTTTGAAAGCAACTCTGAGCTCGTTCTTCCAAGTGTCGTAGGTTGAGTTGTAATGTAGGACGCTATGTAAAAGATTTGGAAACTCTTCCTTGAGCTCTTGAGTAATGCCTGAGATGTCTACGCTGCCCCCTTGGCGTGGAAAAGCTTCATACCCAGTTATGACGATCACTGGGCAGGAAATACTTCCATACTCCATGTTGCGGAGGATTTCAATGCCTCCAAATCCTTGAGGGCGTCCACCGGCTTCGCCGCCGGCGATATCAATGTCCATAGTTGGTAACGACATGTCAAGAAGTATGAGGTCTGGCGTGCTTTCTTCTAATTTGTCTAAGGCAGAGTTCACGGACTTAGCATGATCTATACGCATAGGAATGCATAGACTCCGTAGAAAAAGCTCAATCTGAGTTATTTTCGGAGTTTCGTCTTCAATTATAAGTATTTTTATCTCTTGGTCGGTCATTTAGCTTCCGCCGCCTGTCGAGTCTGTACAAGAAAGTTGTAAGTTACTCGTATTGAAAACTGTCCATCTTTATTGAAGCCGAATTTTAATATGCCTTTTGCCGATTGCTTAACAACAGCAGCTATTTTATAAAGACCGCTGCCGCCCTCAGTTTTTGTCTTGGTGACATATTCTTGTCGATCAATTTTAGTACGAATTTCGGTAAGCTTTTTCTCCGCCGCGGCTCTAATGCTTGGTTTCGAGTCGCACGTTACGCTTATAGTAAAAGTTCCACCATGCACGTCAGGTTCAACTGAGATGGTGATTGTGGGCTGCTTAAGTCCGGAGTGTATGCGAGCATTGTCGAGAGATACAAAAAGTACATCATGCAAAAAAACTAAAGTGCTTGGCATTAGTTGCAAGTTATTATTTACGAAATTAGTCTTTATTTCAGGATCAAATCCGCGCAAACATTTCTTAGCTGCTTTAATTGAGATTGCCAATGCCTGCTCAATGTCAAACGTCTTGCGAAGAGCTTCGCTGTCATTTATTTTGTGAAACCAGCTTGTAGCGTCGTCGAGGGCGCGTTGCACATCTACAGAACACTCACCTAGAGTCCTATCAAGTTCATGATGACTTGTGCTATTGGGGGCTATCCGTTTAATACTTGCTCGGAAATCGTCAAATATGAATGTTATCTGAGACTTAAGCTCCTCCGAAAGAAGCTTTCTCGCGTCTCGTAAAGAATTCTCTAAATAAGCCCATAGAATACTGATGAACCCTTTGACAAAGTTACTAAGATCGCTATCTTGAAGTAAGATTCTAACGACCGGGATTATTTGTGGGCTTATCTCAAGGTGAAATAATCCAAGTGGTTGTTCCTTAGAAAGGATTTGTAATTTTTTATCTTTTGCGTCGAGTAGTGCTTGATCAAAGTTTAGTGAGAATTTTTGAAATTCACTGCTTAGATTGCGTAAGTTTTCTTTTCCGCAGTCAGTAAACTTTTCAAGCCAAACGTTATTATCATTATAGCGCTTGTCATCAGCCTCCTTTGTGGTTATTAGCTGTTGGAGCTGAAGGGGGCCTCTAATCAGTCCTATAAAAGATTGGTGTCTTATACGCTTGCTTAGGTAGTAATCAAGCCCAAATAATGAGTTGTTCAAAAATTCATGGCTGATTTTTGTTAGCAGTGAATATAGCACTGCGTCGGCTTCATCAAAACTAGACGCGCTATTTGGTAGCTGTCCATCTATCAATAAGTCCTCCATGACATCGTCGAACTCAAGCGTTGTGACCACTTGAGCAAGATCTCGATATCGATAGTAATCTTCTTGTAGCTCTCTTGTTGCCCACCTGGCTAGTGCTTCCGCATCAACATGTATACGAGTTCCATCGACAATTCTTTGGCCTGTTTCTAAAATCTGTCTATTGGTGATTTCATAAATTTCTGTCTCGTACACATCTGAGTTTTCAACGTCTAACTCTCTAAGTACGCTGCACACGTCTAGTCTTTGATCTAATACTTCAGCGGTGGTACTCACTACCCGTGCCTGATCAATTAGAGATGGTACGCACACATTTCTTAGAAAATACACTAGGAGGTGGTCGGGAACTAGACCTTGTAAAAAGTTTAGTTTTGCTGGATTCCTAACCTCTTTACGCCTGATAATTTGGCCTATTTTGAATCTTAGGTGAGAAGCTGTTGTGTCATTTTCGGTAATGTCCCAGAGCATATACAGTGCAGTTGGAGCTATGAGCCAGTCCGTGATGTAATCAAAATCCCGTGTTGAATACCCTGCTAAAGTGTTTTTTATAGGGATTAAGCTAAGCTTGCTTTCGCAATTGGAGCCTTCTAGCGCGATTAATCGAATTACTTCACCTTTATTTCCTGCCGCGTACTGAGCATGTAATAGGAGGGGAATGTCGATGCCCGAAATAAGTGTCTTCGGTTTTTGCTCTATTTCATTTAATGTTGTTAGCGCTTGGTCAAACTTATTTATTGCAAGATAGCCGGTAGCTCTAAATATCGATGCGGAGTATCCATCTGCCTCGGTATGTTGAGCAGGATTCTTTAATAGAGCCCAGCATCGAGAGGCGATGCCACCCGATAGAGACATTGAGCTGCTTAATAAATCTTCACACCCTAAATACGCCGTGTTAAGCGAAGGTAGTTCCGGTTGCCATGATTGATCGGGTTGTTCTCGGTATATGAACTTCATAAACGAACTAATGGCAGTTGCTAGCGGCAGGCCGCATAAATTTACTGTGAGTTTTAACAGTGCGGAGTAGGCGTCAGCTGATGAAAGATCCTGCCTAAGGATTTGCCCAATAAGTTTTGGTATGGACTGTGGGCTAGTAGAAATAGATTTGCATTTGGTCTGTGAGTACAAAATTCCAGAATAAATATAGGCCCAAGCATCTACAGTCTTGGATTTTCGTTGTGTGCGTAGTATTTTTGCTGCTTGGACTAAATCACCGCTAAATAGAGCCTCGGCGCCTGACTCTTCTCTTTTTGGTAAGTTGGAGAAATTATCGTCGATATTAAAAAACAGGCGAGCTTTCTTAAGTCTAAAGTCATCTATTCCTTTTGTCTGTATAAGTGCGGTGCGAACAATTCCTTTTAGCTCGGGGTTTTCGTTGTTAGATACAACATGCTGGGCCAGATTGACAAACGTCTCATAAACATCTACGAGTGAGTGGCTTTGCTCTATCCTGAGTACGTCAGCAACCCTTTCACTAGTTGAGGGCCACTCGCCCAACATTCGATGATGCATATAAATTTTTACTGCTTCGCCATACTTTGAGTGGTTGGTGATTTTTTGTCTAATATCCTCTTTGAATTTTTGTATCCCTACGCGCTCTTCGTTTCTCACGCTTGTATTGTAGGCAATAAAATTCAAAAGCCCGCTTTTATATATAGATCTAACTTCAGAGGTGTATTTTTTTTGTTTCTCGAGCCCTCCGGCAGCATTTTCTAATGCGATGCGTAATTGGACTGACCAGAAGCTGGAGCCATGAGACTCATCAAATAGTTTTAAAACGTCAATGCTTTCATCAATGTATCCATTGATCCATAATTTTTCAATTAATTCAGCCGCTTTTCTGAAATTATTAATTGCTTCCGAGTCTTCGCTAATTCGCGCGACAATCCAGAATACTTCCCTCTCTAGCGTCACAAGAGGTGCATGTATCGATACCCCTTCTAGTTCATCATATCCAGTAGGGTATCTTGAAAGTTCAGGAAGTTGTTGCTTTATTTGAGATGATGCCCACGATAGATAATCGGTAAAAGACGAAGTATGCAGCGCGGAGCGCGCCTCTAGCATATGGTTTCGATAGCTGCTTCTGAATTTAAACGATTTTCCGAAGCGAGGATTTTTTTCAAACTTCTTGGATTTAAAGTCAGCGATAATGCCTCTGAATTTATGTTGGCAACTTATGAATATTCTTGAACTTTCGCTGACTAAATCCATTTTTTCCTGCCATCGTTATCATGAGCCAGACTCCATCGCTAGGTATGACTCAAGTAGAGAAATTGATCCTGCACGGGTTTCCACAGCTCATAGCTTAACGCTGGCATGGCACCTTGCCCACGGTTTTAGCTCTAAATCAATTTTTGGGTGCTACCACGCGCTGGAGTTACGCCTAGCTACCAGGCGGGATATGAATATGCAGGCGTGTGAGCATTGCGGAAGGTGCCTGTCAAGGCATAGTGCATGGGAGGTAAGCGCTTAACAAAAGTCGGATTCCGCTCCGATAGGTGCCAACCGGTGCTTGGGCTTCACTGATAGTTGTGAAATGAGGGGGGGCAAGTATTGTTGCGCTTTGCTGGCAACTGATGTCACTTGATACCCTCGCACTCAAGGCTTGCTCCGATAGCCCGGCTGACGACTTCAATATTTTTTCAAATTAATCCGCTCAACGCTTCGATCCTCGCGCTCTGAGGCGGTAGGTAATCTGGTGCTGGGGGATTGTTACGAGGTGATTTTCCACCGGCTCAAGCTAGCGTCTTGGAGTTCAGCTACAATTTCGGTATGGCTGTAGATGTAGTCTGAAAGCTGCTTTATTTCCCTGGCTGAAATCTCCTGGCTGCCGCCCTCATTCAG
Organism: Pseudomonas sp. RL_15y_Pfl2_60; assembly: GCF_963970595.1. Classification (NCBI taxonomy): domain Bacteria; kingdom Pseudomonadati; phylum Pseudomonadota; class Gammaproteobacteria; order Pseudomonadales; family Pseudomonadaceae; genus Pseudomonas; species Pseudomonas sp. RL_15y_Pfl2_60. The sequence goes on from NZ_CAXAOE010000005.1 coordinate 450,526, forward strand.
TTTTTTAGCTAGTTGGTTCAGGTTTCGCCCTATGGCTCTGAGCTGCCCCGACGAATCCCAAAGCGCCTTAGTGGTCTCCATGGTGAATTGGGCCGATTGGTCAAACTAGCTCGTACGCAATTGATTACCCAGCGTTGGAAAACAATAGGGGACAGACCACGATTTTCGGTTTTCTTCTACTCCTCACAGACTCTGCATCGTCCGGCACTTAGGAAACCCAGAGCATCCCCAGAACTGCTCTCCAGCCTTAGCCCCTGTTTTCCTTGTACGAATCAGCAGGGCGCTGCCGCATTTCTGACACTGCCGCTCGGCTGTCGGATCGCTACGGCGCTTAAGGTTTTGCACGTGCTCGCGATGGGTGGCGAGGGTCGGCGCGCGGCGGCCGGTTTGCAGGGCGTGCAGCATGGCGTCGACTTCAGCCTCGCTGAATACCGGTTGCTGGAATGACTTGATATAGCGGATAAAGCCGATGCCCTGGGTCACGTTGGCTGGCACTTCGGTTTTGAAGGTGCTGCCGCCGACAAAGGTGATAACTGAATGCAGATGCTCGGGGTTTACGCCAAGGGTGGCTTCAAGGGCTTTGAGGTGTTTGTAGTTCTGCCGCAGTGGGTTTTGGAATTTGAAGCGTTTTTTATAAATCTGTTGGGTCCACTGCGCCTGCTTCTCACTTCCGAAAATCCAGCCGCTCATATTCTTCGTTTCCAGCACGAAGATGCCGTAGGGCGAGATGAATACGTGGTCGATCTGCGTGGTGCCGTCGGGCGTATTGAGGGTGACGTTGTGCAGGCGACGGTAGGTTTGCTTATCCAGTTGCAGGTGAGCAAATAGTCGCACCAACTGCTCACCGATGTAGCCCTTGAACCAAGGCGACTTGAGCAGAGCCGCTAAAAACGCTAGCGGAATCAGCCAGCCCAGCGTGCCCCAGAGCTGAGCGATGATGGGGGTAAAGTCCATTTCCTGACCTTAAGTAATCCTGAGTTACCGGATCTTACCGAAATTTGGCGTAATAGCACGATAGTATTAAAAGGCGTTTATCGGCTCATTCGGTGAGCCGATTGTGCCGGCTATTCGGCTCACAAGCTTCCTAGCTCTTGTGCTTCAGCGCTTCTTTGCCAGCAGTTCAGAGCGACCAATCACTTCACGGCTGCGCTCTGGTTTGCGCGGCCCTGAGAAACCGGCTTCTTCGATGGCGGTGTCCAAGCCACGAAAATGCGGGGCGGCTTTGGGGCTGCGCAATGTCTCCATGCCCTCGTTCCAGGCATGCACCATCTGTCTGGCCACATCGCGCCAGGCGGGCTCGTTTTTCGCGGCCTCGATCACTTCGTTACCGACCTCTACGGCGGATTCGCAGAGTTGTTCGACCATGGCGGCATACTGGCGCGGTGGAATACCTAAGACAGCTTTGAAAAATGTTTCCAGCGACCGACCCGGTGTCCAGGTTTGTCTTCCGCCTACGGACAGGCCAGGCGGGTTGCTGGCGAAGCGCGGGTAGGCCTGAGTTGTCACTAGGCCATAAATCGGGGTAAAGGCCACGTCAGTACGCGAGCTGTAAAACAGCGCGATGTTCTTTGAGTGACAGTCGGCATTGCGCACCACATAGTTGGTCAGCAGTTGCCAGCCGAAGTGCTCGCGTTGCGTTTGGAGACGGTCGGTGGGGATATAGGCTCGTGTGGCATTCCACACCCGTTCGATGGTGGGGTTGTACTTTTCATGTGGCGGCAAACCCAGTAGCCCGCAGGCGTCCTCGACGCCGCAGCGGGCGATGCCTTGCTCGTCCACATCGAAGCGATCCACTACCAGGATTTTTCCATCTTCAGACATGCGACATGCTGCGACTGGCACGACGTTTAGCCGCTCCAGCACGCGCATGGTGTAGAACTCATTGAAACCCAGAAACGGGGTCGTGTCGTCGGAGCCTTTTATGATGTGAAAGCCAGTGCGCAGGGTTGGTTTGCCTAGTGGTTCCCGAGGTTCGGCGGCGTCGGTGGCAATGAACTTTGGCACTACCCCTGACACGGCTACCTGAGCGTATTGCCGTACCAGTGCCGCGAACCGGTCAGTGGTGTTTTCCGTTTTGAGCAGGTGTTCTATCTCCAACGGTGCCATCTCGACGCCAGGCTGAATGCCTTCAGGTGTGACCGAGACCCTGCCGATGCCGGTGCCTCCCACCACGCCCAGCAGCGACAGGTCGGTGCCATCGAGCAGCGGGCCAAATTCCTCGCGGATAACGCCCAGCAAATACCCCTCTGGAAGGTTTTGCCGAAAAAATGGAAACAAATCGCGGGGCCAACGCCATGCTTGTTCACGAACCGGCATCGTTAGGCTGACAAAGTCTTCCGGCGCTGCTGTTGGAAGATACTTCAGCACGTATTCATCGCGTTCCCGGTAGACCTTGGCTACTAGCCTCGAGCTGACGTGGACGTCGAGGATCATGCTCAAGCGCTCTCTGACCGCTGCTCGTTGAGGATGTCTTCGACCGTGCGCTCATGGCCGGCCTTGACCAGCTTTAAGTCATAGCCTGCCGCTTCGAGCAGGCGAACCAGCGCGGAAACGCTCATATCGCCTTTGGCCAACGTTTCCATTCGGGCTACCGTTGTGCGCGAGACACCGGCACGGTTGGCGAGGGCTTCTTGGCTCAGCTTTGCATCGCCACGTGCCTGTTTCAGCATTTCCGAAACATCGTAGAGAGAAGTCATTTGTAGCCCTTGGGCGTCAACAATAGATGTGATACTTGAAAATGTAGCTCCTGGGCTACATTCACTCAAGGAATGCCGAGATTGATTTGTAGCTCTCGGGCTACAAAATGAATTTATCTGCCTCAATTTGTAGCCTAAAGGCTACAAATTAGCGCCTGTGATTAAGTGCATAACTGCGTCTTAGCGTTGGCGAGGGGGAGGCATCAACTGAGGAGGGTCTGCTGGTCCAGACCCACGCCAGCGCTTGTTACTAACAGTCATCATCACAGCTGCGAGTGGCGGAAGTTGGGCGCTGCACCGAATTTCTACCTTTGGACTTATAGGGCTTTTCTTGCGCACAAAAAAGCCGCGCAATGCGCGGCTTTAAAGATGGTGGGCCCACACGGACTCGAACCGTGGACCAAAGGATTATGAGTCCTCTGCTCTAACCAACTGAGCTATGGGCCCTCAGAAGCTGGCGGATTATACCGGCGCCTTCCGCGTCATGCCAACTGATCGCTTCGGTTGAAGGAATTTATCTGCAAAAAGTTGGGCAGACAGGGGGCGATTTATGAAAAAGCCCTGTATCTGTTCACAGCCAGCGTCGGCCAGGAACTGCGCTTGGGCTTTGGTTTCGACACCTTCGGCAATTACGCTGAGTTGCAGGCTGCGGCCCAAGGCGATGATGGCGCGGGCAATTGCTGCGTCGTGGGGGTTTTGCGGCAAGCCTCGGACAAATGACTGATCAATTTTCAGCGTGTCCAGGGGCAATCGCTTCAGGTAACTCAGAGATGAGTAGCCGGTGCCGAAATCATCAATCGCCAGTTGTAGGCCAAGGGCTTTGAGTCGATGCAGGGTCTCGAGGGCATCTTCTGTCTGGTTCATGATGAAGCTTTCGGTGATCTCCAGCTGTAGCAGGTTTGCGGCTAAGCCATGCCGCTGGAGCATGGCTGCGATCATCTCAACCAAGTCAGGTTGGCGTAGCTGTTCCCCGGCGAGGTTGACTGCGATGGCGCCGAACGGGGCATGAGTCGCCTGCCATTCGGCCATTTGCTTGCAGGATTGCTCCAGCATCCAGCTGCCTAGCGGGAGGATCAAGCCGCATTCTTCGGCCACCGGTATAAAGCGGTCTGGCTGGATTTCTCCCAGCTCCGGATGCGCCCAGCGAACCAATGCCTCGGCGCCGATCAGTTGGTTGTTATCGAGGCTGAACTTGGGTTGGTAGACCACATGCAGCTGGCCGTGCTCCAGGGCGTGGCGCAAACCAATTTCAAGGTTCATGCGTTCGGTCGCGATAGAGGACAGCTCAGGGGTGTACAGCTCCAGGCGGTTGCGGCCCTTGGCTTTGGATTGGTACATGGCCGTGTCGGCGTTTTTGATAAGAGCAGCGACATCTTGGCCGTCACTTGGATAGAGGCACAGGCCAATGCTGGCGCTGATAAAAAACTGATGTTGTTTGATGATGAATGCCTGGCTGAAGCAGGCCAGGAGGTTTTCGGCGGTTTGCGCCGCCAACTCATAGGTGCTCTGGCCCGGCAAAAGAATAATGAATTCGTCGCCGCCAAGCCGGGCGATTGTGTCGTGTTCGCCCAGTTGGGACTTGAGGCGTTCGGCAATGCTTTTGAGCAGTTGGTCGCCAACGGGATGACCGAGGCTGTCGTTGATGTGCTTAAAGCGATCCAAGTCCATGAACAGCACAGCACCTTGGCTCTCGCCCGCATGGCCGTGTTCAAGTTCGGCCCTGAGCCGTGTTTCAAATAGCAGTCGATTAGGCAGGCCGGTTAATGAGTCGTGGTGGGCCTGGTGATCCAGTTTGGCTTGTGCTTGTTTCAGCGGTGTGATGTCTGCAAATACACCCACGTAGTGCGTGATTTGATCAAGGGTGTTGCGCACCGCGCTTATGGTGAGCCACTCAGGGAATATTTCGCCAGATTTACGTTTGTTCCAGATCTCGCCTTGCCAATGGCCATTGAGGCTCAGCTGTTGCCACATGTCGGCGTAGAAGCTTCGGTCGTGACGACCAGAGGACAACATGCTGGCATGCTTGCCCAGGGTTTCATGCTCGCTGAACCCGGTGATTTGGGTGAAGGCGCGGTTGATGGCGGTGATGTATTGGTGGGTGTCGGTAATCATCACGCCTTCAGCCGTATTTTCGAACACGGTGGCTGCTTGCAGGAGCTTTTCCTGCATGACTTGCCGCTCAGTCACATCGCGGGCGATGGTGAGCAGGCAGGCCTGGTTGCCGATGGTCATGAACTGGGCTGAAAGTTCGCAAATACGTACAGCGCCGTTGCTTGTCCTAATCGAGGCGGTGTAGTTCCGTATGCTGCCGTGGCTCTGTAGTTGCTGAAGCACATAGGCGCGTTGTTCGGGGTCGTTCCAAAGCCCGAGCTCCAGGGTTGAGCGATTTAATACTTGTGTTGCGCTGAAGCCGGTTATGCGGGTGAAACCTTCGTTGGCATCAAGCAGCACGCCATCTTCGACGCGGGTAATCAGCATGCCGTCCGGGGATGCATGGAATGCCTTGGCGAATTTTTCCTCGGACAGCTCGAGCATTTGTTGAGTGCGACGTATATGGCTGATGTCGCGGATAACAATGACCAGCGTACTGTTGTCCGAGTGATTGAGTGCTTCAGCTGAGATGAGGCCGGTAAATAGCTCGCCGTTACTGCGCCGAAATGGCAGCTCGAGATCGCGGAGCGAGCCATTTGCCATTTTTTGATTAAACGCGATATCAGCGTCCTTCCTGCCCCAGATATTGAGTTGGTATGGGGTTTTCCCCATCGCCTGGTCGCTGCTGATGCCGGTTTGTTGTTCAAATGCCTGGTTTACTTCAAGAAGTTCACCGCTCTTGCGATCGGCAATAACCATGATGTCCGGGCACTGTTGGAATACCGAAATAAACATTTGCTTGGAGACAAGCAGCGCCTGTTCAGTGTGCTTGGCCTCGCTGATGTCGATCATCAAACCGCGCAGTGTCAGGGTGTCTTTCTGCCGGCTCAGGGTGACGATGTCACGTACCCAGACGGTGTGGCCATCTTTAGCCAGTAAACGATAGTCGAGGCTATGGTCGCGGCCAGCTGCGGTTTCTGCACGGGTAAAGGCTAGGGTCCTGGCGGCATCCTCGGGATGTAAAATACTCTGCCAAAAGCCTGGTTCCTTCCAGCTCTCAAGCGGGTAGCCCAGGAGAACTTCAGCATGAGGGGATACGTATGCGTAGCAGAGTGAGTCTGCCGTTGACTCCCAAGTGATGGCCGAGAGGTTTTCAACCAGGCTGCGGTAATGATGCTCGCTTGCACGTAACTCCTGTTCGACCAGGCGGCGCTTGCTGGCCTCGTTGCTCAGGCGACGATTGTTGATTATGACGGTTAATAATATGGCGAGTAGCGCCACTACAAAGGGTAAGCCGTAGATCAGCACTTCACGCCAGTGGTTGCGGCTATCTACTACGCCGCCAATCCAGGGTTCCTGCAATTCATTGATCTGCTCACTGCTCATGTCATCGAAGACTTTGTCGAGGATGCCGATCAGGACCTGGTTGTTCGCTGGAGTGGCCATTGCAAGCTGGTAACGATAAGGGGTTTCGCCGCTGATGGAGACGCCTTCGAGCTTAAGTTGACGCAAGCGCCAGACGCTGGAGGCAAGGTCGCCGACCAGGGCATCCGCGCGGCCGGTGCTCAGGGCTTGCAGGGCGGCATCCACTGTGGGCAGGGGCAGTAAGTTGAGATCGGGGTTGTTGGCGCGCAGTAACTCGTGTGGTGCGTAGTCCTTGACGATGGCAACTTTCAAGCCGTACAGCGCTTTGAGGTCGCGGGGCTGAGGACCGTTATTGCGCGCCAGGATGACGATGGGGAAATCCAGGTAAGGACGGGTAAACGCCAGGTACTTTTGTCGTTCGGGTGTCGACATGATGCCTGGTAGCAAGTCGATATCGCCGGCCTTGGCGAGTGTGAGTACCGCACTCCAGTTACGCGGCTCAACGGGCCTGACTTTTATCTTGAGGGTTTGTTCGATGTGCGTAACGTAGCTCGCGGCGAGGCCTCGATACCTGCCTTGCTCATCACGAAACTCAAATGGCGCCCAAGAGGTGTCTATGCCGAGGCGCAGGGTGGGGTGCTGCTGCAGCCATTTTTCTTCTGTTGGCGTTAGTGTCAGTGCCGCTGCGGCCGATGCCCAGAGCGTCAGACCAAACAGGATAATGGCTGGCAATTGCCGCATCACTTGCGTAGTCCGTATCGAGTAGGTAGGTACGCCAGAGTGTAGTCCGGGTCTTACTTTGCTGGGAACTATAAAATAAAAACCCCGGTAAATTTACCGGGGTTTTTAGTCTTACTCGTCGAGGAAGGAGCGTAGATGCTCGCTTCGCGTCGGGTGGCGCAACTTGCGTAGCGCCTTGGCCTCGATCTGACGAATACGTTCACGCGTTACATCGAACTGCTTACCCACCTCTTCAAGCGTGTGGTCGGTATTCATGTCGATGCCGAAGCGCATGCGCAGTACCTTGGCTTCACGTGCTGTGAGGCCGGAGAGTACTTCGCGGGTGGCTTCCTTGAGACTTTCCACTGTCGCCACATCAATTGGCGATTGCATGGTGGAGTCTTCAATGAAGTCGCCCAAATGCGAATCTTCGTCGTCGCCGATCGGGGTTTCCATGGAGATCGGCTCTTTAGCGATCTTCAATACCTTGCGGATTTTGTCCTCAGGCATTTCCATGCGTTCGCCCAGTTCTTCCGGCGTCGGCTCGCGCCCCATCTCTTGCAGCATTTGACGAGAGATGCGGTTGAGTTTGTTGATCGTCTCGATCATGTGCACAGGAATACGGATGGTCCGTGCCTGGTCAGCAATGGAGCGAGTGATCGCCTGGCGAATCCACCAGGTTGCATAGGTCGAGAACTTGTAGCCGCGGCGGTATTCGAACTTGTCCACTGCCTTCATCAAGCCGATGTTGCCTTCCTGGATCAGATCAAGGAATTGCAGGCCACGGTTGGTGTACTTCTTGGCGATGGAGATAACCAGACGCAGGTTAGCCTCAACCATTTCTTTCTTGGCGCGACGTGCTTTAGCTTCACCGATCGACATGCGACGGTTGATGTCTTTGATTTCAGCCAGAGTCAGATCGCACTCTGCCTGCAAAGCCACCAGCTTCTGCTGGCAACGCTGAATATCCGCAACGCGGGTGCCAATGGCTTCGGCATACTTCGCCTTGCCTTTGGCCAGGTTTTCAGCCCAGCTTTCGTCGATTTCATTGCCTGGGAACTGGCGCAGGAAATCGGCACGCGGCATGCGTGCATCGCGAACACAGATTTGCATGATGGCGCGTTCTTGGCCACGAAGGCGAGCAAGCGCGTCACGCAGGCGAACAACCAGTGCTTCATACTGTTTAGGCACCAGCTTGATCGGCATAAACAGCTCAGCCAGAGCTTTGAGCTCGGCATTGGCCTGTTTGCTGCCGCGACCATGCTTTTTAAGCGCCTTGTTGGCGATTTCGAGCTGTTCGGCTACTGCGGTGAAGCGGCGCAGGGCTTCTTCCGGATCCGGACCACCGTCGCCTTCTTCTTCCTCGTCGTCGCCGTCATCGCTGTCGTCGTCATCGTCTTTGTCGTCTGCGCTATCGTCCTTTGCAGGCGTCGGTGCAGCCGCTTCGGCAGGCAAGGTGCCGTCGTCCGGGTCAATATAACCACTGAGGACTTCAACCAGACGACCACCTTCGGTGGTGACGCGGTTGTATTCGGCAAGAATGCTGTCGACTGTTCCTGGGAAATGGGCAATAGCGCCCATAACTTCGCGGATGCCTTCCTCTATGCGTTTAGCGATTTCGATCTCGCCTTCGCGGGTAAGCAGTTCCACGGTGCCCATTTCACGCATGTACATCCGCACCGGATCAGTGGTGCGGCCGATATCGGTTTCAACGGCTGCGAGTGCTGCTGCGGCTTCTTCAGCGGCAGCTTCGTCGGTGTCGGCTTCAGCCAACAACAGAGCGTCCGCATCGGGAGCACTCTCGAATACGTTGATCCCCATGTCGTTAATCATGCGGATGATGTCTTCCACCTGTTCCGGATCGGAAATATCCTCCGGCAAGTGGTCATTGACCTCCGCGTAAGTCAGGTAACCCTGCTCACGACCGCGGCTGATCAATTCTTTCAAACGAGATTGCTGTTGAGCTTTTACGGACATAACACCCTATCCATTGAAGGTCTTGGCGGGCTAAAAACAAGCCGAGGATTATACCTCGGAATTGGGCTCAAGCGCCAGTTGAGCTCTTCTCGCTCTTTGAGGAAGGGCTGCTGTAATGTTCTCTGAGCAGTGCTTTTTCCTCATCGGTCAGTTCGCTGGGACGCTTTTGCATGACACTGCGCAAGGCCTGTTCACGCCGTCTTTGCGACTGGTTGTGTGCAAGTCTAGTTATGGTGTCGATAAATTGTTGTTCAAGGTTGTCGTGATCAATTAACCATTCCTTTTCTGCAAGTGCCTGTAATAAACGTCCTTGTTCGGTGCCGTGCCAGCGCGCAATCAGTTGCAGTGAGCGTAGGCTCGGGTTTTTCTGTAGCGCGCCAACCAAGGCGACGAGAAGCTGCGCGTAAGTGTCGTCTTCTGCCGCGAAGTGGCTGACATTTTCGACCTGTTGCGCAAGTTCGGGGTGGTGAAGCAGTGTGCGCAGTGCACTGATGTTGGGCGATTCAACACTGATAACCGTGCGGGGTTTCCGGGGTTGAAAATCGTCACGACCTTTCTTGCTCCACTTGCCGTCCTGTTTCTTCCAGTTGCTTTTGCTTTTGCCTTTGCTCTTTTCCTGACTGTTGAACTCAAAGTTTAGCTCTGGTTCAGCATGTTGGTAGTCGTCGTAGTCTGGTTGTCCATCGAAATACGCGCTATCCGGAATATCGGTGAAATCATTTGTCGCGCCAGTGTCTTGATGGCTGTGAGCGGGAGCCATTTGATTGACTGTTTCACCGCTAAGGCCGGTAATCTCGCTTAGGCGCTGACGCATCAGAATGCGCAGGTTGTTGCCCGGGATTTTCTCAATCATTGGGGCGGCGAGGGTGACCAGATGTGCTTTGCCTTCCAGTGAGCGTGGGTCAGCTTCTTCGCTCAGGTGCTCGAAAAAGTAATCGGCCAGTGGTTGGGCTTGCTGGTTGATTCGTGCGCGGAAGGCTTCGGTGCCTTCGCTGCGAACCAGGGTGTCTGGGTCTTCGCCGTCCGGTAAAAATAAAAAGCGTGCGCGCCTGCCGTCTTGCAGGTTGGGCAGGGTGGCCTCCAGGGCTCGCCATGCCGCATTGCGTCCGGCTTGGTCGCCGTCAAAACAAAATAATACGCTTGGCACTATGCGAAACAGACGCTTGAGGTGTTCTTCGCTGGTCGCGGTACCAAGTGTTGCTACGGCATTGCGCAGGCCTTGTTGGGCGAGTGCAATGACGTCCATGTAGCCTTCGACGACCATTATTTCGTCAAGGTCACGGTTGTTTTTACGGGCTTCAAATAAGCCGTAAAGCTCTTGGCCTTTATGGAATACCGGGGTTTCTGGCGAGTTCAGGTATTTGGGCTTGTCGTCGCCCAGTACGCGCCCGCCAAAGGCAATCACCCGGCCACGGCTGTCGCGAATCGGGAAAATAACCCGGTCGCGAAAGCGGTCGTAGCGTTTGCCGCTCTCGGCGTTTTCCACCAATAGGCCGGCGTCAATCATGGCTTTTTGCTGGAGATTGTCGCTGGCCAAATATTTGTGCAGGTTGTCCCAGCCGGGCGGGGCGAATCCAAGGCCGAAGTCGCGGGCGATTTCGCCTGTCAGGCCGCGGCCTTTGAGGTAGTCGACGGCGGCTTTGCGCTGCGGATGGCTTTTAAGCGCCTGGCGGTAGAACTCTGCGGCTGCTGTCAGTAGCGGATAGAGTGGTGAATCTGTTGGTTGGCGCGGCTTGTGGTTGCGTCCGCCTTCTTCGCGCGGGACCTCCATGCCGGCACGCTTGGCCAAGTCCTCGACAGCTTGCGGGAAATCAAGCTGGTCGTGATCCATCACGAAGCCGAGTGCGTTGCCGCCAGCGCCGCAGCCGAAGCAGTAATAGAACTGTTTGTCCGGGCTTACACTAAAAGAAGGGGTCTTCTCTTTATGGAACGGGCAGCAGGCGGTGTAATTCTTGCCAGCCTTTTTTAACTGGATGCGCGAGCCCACCACTTCGACGATGTCGGTGCGGTTAAGCATGTCATCAATAAAGGACTGTGGAATCAAGCCGGCCATAGGCGCTCAGTGTGATGGCCTGATGTTACGCAGGCGGACATGGGGAACGTACATATATAGTCTATTGTGAGGCGCTAAACATTACATCGGAAATTGCTGTGCCATCGCTGGGGTGCGTGGCTCTGAGGTAATGCCACTGACTGTCGCTCGGTGCGTTGATGGTGCTCGCGTGAAGTATGAGTCAGTGCTCAACGAAAAAACTCCGATCATTCGCTGGGGCGAAACGGAGTGGTGCGCTCGGTGTGAGCGATGCCAGGGTTTATCTGGCAGAAACGGCAAAGCCCGGCCTGAGCCGGGCAATGCTGACTGCAGCTATGCGGTCTGTACGTATTAGTACAGGCGCACGCTACGGCGCTGTTCGCGCTGTACTTTCTTTGCGTGACGCTTAACAGCGGCTGCTGCCTTGCGCTTACGCTCAGAGGTTGGCTTCTCGTAGAATTCGCGGCTGCGAACTTCAGCCAGTACACCGGCTTTTTCGCAGGAGCGCTTGAAGCGACGCAGAGCTACGTCGAAGGGTTCGTTCTCTTTAACTTTGACGGCTGGCATCCAGGGCGTACCTTCACTTTAATTCGGTGGTTAACGTGCTCCTGGCAGATGGCGCTGGAGTACGTAGGTTTTTAAGGGTTGCGGATGTTAACGCCTCATCGCGAAGAATGCAAAGCCTCTGATCGAAAAGCGCTGGTCGGCATACCCGTGCGGCCATTATTATGCCTGACTTCTTGTTCAAGTCTCTCTTTAAATCAAGGCTTTAGCCAATGCTGGTATTGGGTTTAGAAACCTCTTGTGATGAAACCGGGGTCGCGCTCTACGACAGTGAGCGCGGGCTGTTGGCTGATGCGCTGTTCAGTCAAATCGATCTGCATCGTGTGTATGGTGGCGTTGTGCCGGAACTGGCCTCGCGTGATCACGTAAAACGCATGCTGCCGCTGATCCGGCAGGTGTTGGAGCAGGCTCAGTGCGGCACCGCTGATATCGATGCAATTGCCTATACCGCAGGCCCTGGGCTGGTCGGTGCGCTGTTGGTTGGTGCTTCTTGCGCGCAATCCCTGGCATTTGCCTGGGAGGTTCCTGCGCTGGGTGTGCATCACATGGAAGGGCACCTGCTTGCGCCTATGCTTGAGCAAAATCCGCCAAGCTTTCCGTTCGTCGCTTTGTTGGTTTCGGGTGGCCATACCCAATTGGTTCGGGTTGATGGCATTGGCCAATATCAATTGCTTGGTGAGTCGCTGGATGACGCCGCAGGCGAGGCCTTTGATAAAACCGCCAAGTTGATGGGGCTGCGTTATCCCGGTGGCCCGGAGATCGCGCGTCTGGCCAGTCAGGGTGTTGCCGGGCGATTTGTGTTTCCGCGTCCGATGACCGATCGCCCGGGCCTGGACATGAGTTTCAGTGGCTTGAAGACCTTCACCCTTAATACATGGCAGCAATGCCTGGCTGATGGTGATGACAGCGAGCAGACACGCTGCGATATCGCTCTGGCATTTCAGCAGGCAGTGGTCGATACCTTGACCATCAAGTGCCGTCGCGCACTGAAGCTGACCGGCTTGAACAGCCTGGTGATTGCCGGGGGCGTGAGTGCCAATACTGCTTTGCGTCAGTCGCTCGAGAACATGCTTGGTGAGTTCAGTGGTCAGGTTTTCTATGCCCGTCCGGAGTTCTGTACCGATAATGGCGCGATGATCGCCTATGCGGGTTGTCAGCGCTTGTTGGCTGGACAGCACGAAGACTTGAGCATTGCCGTGCGCGCACGTTGGCCGATGCAAGAGCTTGCACCGCTTTAGTCGTTCTTGGGCCGCAGAATTACAAAAGGCGCAGGTCTACGAGCGCTGGATGAGTGCGGCTCATGTCGTGGATTCAGAATTGTCGCTCACGCCCGGCAAAAAGATCGCGTAGATTTCCGCGGTGCCGCCACACGATAAGTGCGGTCAGTACGCTTACGGGTAGCAGCAGGCTTGGTTGTAGCCAGGCCAGTAGCGGCAAGGTCAGTGGGGTCGCAATGAGGGCGGCGAGTGAGCTGGTGCGGGTGCTTGCAAATGTCAGCAGCCATAGCGCAGCCGCCAAGAGCGCAGCAGGAAGGTACAGCCCAAGGAACACGCCAGCAGCGGTTGCAACCCCCTTTCCTCCGTGAAAGCGGAAGTACAGCGGGTACATATGACCGACTACGGCCGCCAACCCAACCCACGCCTGCTGCTGAAGGTTGAGGCCAAGCATTTTGGCGATAAAGATTGGCGCCAGGCCTTTGAGCAAATCGCCGATCAGAGTCAGAATTGCCAAGCGTTTGCCGGCAGTGCGTACCATGTTGGTTGCGCCAGGATTGCCCGAACCATAGGCGCGCGGATCTGGTCTGCCGGCAAGCTGGCTGAGCAAGATGGCAAAGGATACTGAGCCGAGCAAGTAGGCAAGAATTACTAGCAGCGCAAACATGGAGTTGATCCGCCCCAAGGTGTGCCTTGATTCTAGCAGGGCTGGCGAAACCCTAGGAATACTCAGCAAACCAATTGTAAATAGGCTTGCCGCTCCTAAGCTAATGGGCATTGATGTAATGGCGCAGTCGCGTGCGGGCAGACCAACGGTTATGAACCAAGTCGCAATTGAGCATTTATATCTGCCTGGGAATCTTTATAGTGCCGGGCTTATGTTTTGATTCGGGCAATGCCGGTAGCTGGCAGTTCGAGAAATGGAGAAGAGTTTGGACAGGGTCTTTATCGAAGGTCTGGAAGTCGACACTGTGATTGGCGCCTATGACTGGGAGCGTACGATTCGCCAGTGTCTGCGCCTGGACTTGCAGTTGGGCTGGGACAACAAGCCTGCGGCAGCGGACGATGACCTGGACAAGGCACTTGATTACGCCAAGTTGTCTGAGCGGGTGCAAACCTTTGCCAGTGAAGCGTCCTTTATCTTGGTTGAAACCTTCGCAGAGCGATTGGCTGAGATGCTCATGAGTGAGTTTCAGATTCCCTGGTTGCGCCTCAAGCTGACCAAGCCTGGTGCAGTTCCAGCCGCGCTGGGCGGTGTAGGCGTGGAGATTGAGCGCGGATGTCGCTAACCCCGGTTTACCTTGGTCTTGGCAGTAATATCGACCGTGAAGCGCACCTTTGCGCGGGGCTTGATGCGCTGGCAGGGTTACTCAAGGATATGCGCTGTTCGGCGGTGTTTGAGAGCGCGCCAGTGGGGATTAAAAGCGGCCCCTTTTTCAATCTGGTGGTGGTCGGGATGACCGATATGCCGCTGCACGAGCTTGATCGGAAATTAAAGTTTATCGAGGCGGATAACGGCCGATATGCACCTGATCGCGTCGGTTTGCCGCTTGATATTGATGTGTTGCTCTATGGCGATCTGGTCGGCAATTTTGATGGTTTGATATTGCCCCGGGCTGAAATCTTGAAGAATGCATTCGTGCTTTGGCCCTTGTCGTTGCTGGCGCCTGAGGTGTTGCATCCAGGCGAGCAGCGCAGCTTCGCAGTGCTTTGGTCGAGCGCACAGATCAAGCAAGCACTGCAGCCAACAGCATTCAGCTGGAAGCAGCAGCAACTGACGCCGCTTGAACTACTTGCGGCCTGCTCCAGCTAAGCTCTGGCCTGGTCAGTGAGCTTGCGCTTGATAGGCTTTTTTGAATTGGGTGATGGCTTGCAGCCGTTCACGTTGCAAGGCTTCGCCCAGCTGTGGGCCCTTGAGCCCCTGAGCCAATAATGGCTGCACGCTAACCGCGCAAGCTGTTTGCATCACACTGCGCAGGTAGTCGGCTTGCGGATAGTCACGCAGCTCAAAGCCATCACGACCGCGTGCGTCCATCTCGCAGGCGGCAATGAACTCTGCAAAACGCTGGGGGCGGCGATATACATCGAAGCGCTGCAACAACTCCAGCAGCGTCGAAGGCTTGAGTTCAAGGGCGCGATGGCCGTGGGTGTGATATTCGCCAACCAGCAGTGCCAGCTCCTGGCAGTCCTTGGGGACTTTGCAGCGGGTATTGATTGCCTTGATCAGCTTGATGCCGCGTTGTTCATGGGCGATATGCCTTGGCCACTGATCTTGCGCGGTCAATCCCTTGCCCACGTCGTGCAGCAAGCTGGCCCAGCGCACGCTGAGTGGCTGCTCATGCACTGCACATTGGCGCAGCACGCTCAATATATGGCGGCCCGTGTCTACTTCAGGGTGATGGGCGGGAGGTTGCGGTACGCCAAACAGCGCATCGACTTCGGGGAATAAAGCCTTGAGCGCGCCACAGTCATGCAGCACCTCGATGAAAACATCAGGTCTTGGCTCCATCAGGGCGCGGGAGATTTCTTTCCAGCTTCTTTCCGGGGTCAGCGCGCTAAGCTCACCTGACTCGCTCAGTTGACGCATCAGCTGCATGGTTTCAACGGCGACGGAAAACCCCAGCGGCGCATAGCGCGCGGCAAACCTGGCGACCCGCAGTACGCGCAGCGGATCTTCGGTAAACGCGGGGGATACGTGGCGCAGTTGCTTGGCTTCAAGGTCGCGCTGGCCGCCATATGGATCATAGAGCTTGCCGTTCTCGTCCTCGGCGATGGCATTGATGGTCAGGTCGCGGCGAATCAAATCTTGCTCAAGCGTGACGTCGGGGCTGGCGAAGAAAGTAAAGCCGCCATACCCCTGGCCACTTTTGCGCTCAGTTCGCGCCAGTGCGTATTCATCTTTGGTGTGCGGGTGGAGAAAAACCGGAAAATCAGCTCCAACCGGGCGATAGCCTAGTTCGACCATCTGTTCAGCTGTGGCGCCCACCACAACCCAGTCATGTTCTGTCACTTCTCGGCCCAACAAGCGGTCACGTACCGCGCCGCCCACTTTGTAAATTTGCATGCCTGCCTCCGTTGGTGCAGAGGATAGCGGTTGTGAGCGCTGCTGGGGAGATTGGCTGAAGCAAAGCTTGTTGCGCCTTGGCACCAGCCAGGTGCTGGGGCTTTCACTGCATGGGCTAAGGCGCGGCGCTGGCGGGGATTTGCGCGGTAAGCGCTAGCGTGGCTTGCTTGATTAGCTCCGCGCTGTAATTGGCAGGGCTCAGCCCGGTTTTGCTGGTGCCTTGCCACAGCACATCGCCGGCTTGGTCGGTTAGGCGTACACGCAGAGTCCCGGTCTCATCCTGCAATCGGTGAATGGCTTGGTAGGCGCCGAGCTGGCTGGGCGGCGCCTGGTCGACCTTGAACTCAAGGGCTTGCCCTTGCACGGCTAGCCAGTAATACACATTGATTTGGGCAGGCTCAGCCTGTTGGTAGCCACGTTGCTGGAGCTGTTCACTGAGTATTGAGGCCAGCTGTGGATAAGAGGTTGGAAATGCCGTCGGGTTGCTGAGTACGGGCTCGGGTGCAATCAACTTAAAACGCTTTAGCGGCGTAAGTGCTTGTGGGTTTGCATGGGTCACCTCGGTCTGAGGTGCGGTGGAGGTTGCGCAGCTAGCCAGGGCTGCGCAGGTCAGAATAATCAGCAATAAACGCATCAGGGTTACCTCAACGAGTAAACCGTGATGCTCTGTAGCAGGGAGGTAAAGCACAACCGGTCAAATGGGTGGGATTATCAGGTCGAGTCGTGGGTAATCGCCTTCACGCGCATTGTCATTCTTGGGTGGGACATGCTGGCTGTTAATCAGTTTGTCGCCCTGCATGACCTCAAGGTGGATGTCGAAACCCCACAGGCGATGCAGGTGCTTGAGCACTTCTTCGGTAGAACTGCCCAGCGGCTTGCGGTCGTGTTGCTGGTGGCGCAGGGTCAGGGAGCGATCGCCACGCCGGTCGATACTCCATATCTGCACGTTGGGCTCGCGGTTACCCAGGTTGTACTGTGCCGCGAGGATTTCGCGAATCATCCGGTAGCCGTGTTCGTCATGGATGGCCGGGACCAGTAATTCATCTTTCTGGTCATCATCAAGCACGCTGAATAGCTTTAGATCGCGGATCACCTTGGGTGATAGATACTGCAGGATAAAGCTTTCATCCTTGAAACTGTGCATGGCGAATTTAAGGGTGCTCAGCCAGTCGCTGCCGGCAATTTCCGGGAACCAGCGTTGATCTTCCTCTGTTGGATGCTCACAGATTCGCCGGATATCGCAATACATGGCGAACCCCAAGGTATAAGGGTTGATACCGCTGTAGTAGGGGCTGTCAAATGCGGGTTGGTAGATCACGCTGGTGTGGGATTGCAAGAACTCGAGCATGAATCCCTCTGTGACAAGGCCTTCGTCATAGAGGTCATTCATCAGCGTGTAATGCCAGAAGGTCGCCCAGCCTTCGTTCATGACTTGGGTTTGGCGCTGTGGGTAAAAGTATTGGGCGATTTTGCGGACGATACGAATCACTTCGCGCTGCCAGGGCTCAAGCAGTGGCGCATGTTTTTCCAGGAAGTAGAGGATGTTTTCCTGTGGCTCGGACGGGAAGCGGTTGTCGTCCTTGTCGCTGTCTTTACTTGCCCCTTTGGGAATGGTGCGCCAGAGGTCGTTGATCTGTTTTTGCAGGTGTTCTTCGCGCTCTTTCTGGCGGCGGCGCTCTTCCTCGGCGGAAATCGGGTAGGGGCGTTTGTAGCGGTCAACGCCGTAATTCATCAGGGCGTGGCAGGAGTCGATCAGGTCTTCAACCGCATCAATGCCGTGGCGCTCCTCGCACTGCATTATGTACTGCTTGGCGAATACCAGGTAGTCGATGATCGAGCTGGCATCGGTCCAGGTGCGGAACAGGTAGTTGCCCTTGAAAAAGCTGTTATGGCCGTAACAGGCATGGGCGATAACCAGCGCCTGCATGCACATGGTGTTTTCTTCCATGAGGTAGGCGATGCACGGGTCGGAATTGATGACAATTTCGTAGGCGAGTCCCATTTGCCCGCGGCTGTAGTTTTTCTCTGTGGACAGAAACTGCTTGCCGTAAGACCAGTGGTGGTAACCCAGCGGCATGCCGACGGACGCATAGGCGTCCATCATTTGCTCAGCAGTAATGACTTCAATCTGGTTGGGGTAGGTGTCGAGCGCATAACGCTCGGCAAGCCTGCTGATTTCACGGTCATAGGTGCGGATCAGCTCAAAGGTCCACTCGGAGCCGGTTGAGATCGGCTGGCGCTTTCTTTCGGATGTGGCCTGTTCATGAGTAGTCATGCTGTAAGCCTGCGCTGAAAAAGTTCGCGGAATACCGGATAAATATCACCGGCAGTCACCAACTGCTGCTGAGCAAAGGTGTCAGCAAACGCATCACAAACCTGCTGATATTCGTACCACAACGCCTGATGCTCGCGCGGAGTGATCTCGACATAGGTGAAGTATTGTACAAAGGGCATGATCTGGTTGATCAAAATATCCCTGCATACCGGCGAGTCGTCATTCCAGTTGTCGCCATCGGAGGCCTGGGCGGCGTAGATGTTCCACTCGTTGACCGGGTAACGCTCGGCCATAACCTCTTGCATCAGTTTCAGGGCGCTGGAAACGATGGTGCCGCCCGTTTCCCGTGAATAGAAAAACTCTTCTTCATCCACCTCGCGTGCGCTGGTGTGATGGCGGATAAACACCACTTCGATTTTGTCGTAGTTACGCTTGAGAAACAGGTAGAGCAAGATGAAGAAGCGCTTGGCGATGTCCTTGGTGGCCTGGGTCATTGAGCCGGAGACGTCCATCAAGCAGAACATGACCGCTTTGGAGCTGGGATTGGGGTGTTTTACCAACAGGTTGTATTTAAGGTCGAAGGTATCGAGAAATGGCACGCGGTTGATACGTGCATGCAATTTGCTGATTTCTTCTTCAATTGCTTGAATGTCGCCGAAATTGTCCGGTTCTTCACGCTTTAAACGTTCAAGTTCCGCTTGTGCGAGTTTGAGCTTGGCTCGACTGCTGCCGGAAAGGGCAATGCGCCTGGCGTGGGCTGAGCGCAGGGTGCGCACGATATTGATGCGTGATGGATTGCCTTCGCTGCTGATGCCGGCCCGAACCGTTTTATAGGTGTCTGTGCCGGTTAGGTGGCGTTTCACCAGGTTGGGCAGTTCGAGGTCTTCGAACATGAAGTCGAGGAATTCTTCCTGGGTGATCTGGAAGACGAATTCATCCATGCCTTCGCCGGAGTTGCTCGCCTTACCGCTGCCTTGACCGCCGCCGCCCCCTTGCGGGCGTGGGATGCGATCACCGGCTGAAAACTCTTTATTGCCAGGGTGCACGGTAGTTTGCCTACCGCCTTGGCCGTGGTGCAGCACAGGCTCATCGATATCACGTCCCGGGATACTGATTTGCTCGCCGTGCTCCATATCGGTAATGGAACGGTGGCTGACGGCTTCTTCAACCGCTTTTTTGATGTGCTCGCGGTAGCGTCGTAAAAAGCGCTGACGGTTTACCGTGCTCTTGTTCTTGCCGTTTAGGCGTCGGTCGATCACGTAGCTCATGACTTCTCCTTAGAGCATGCCTGAACGAGACTAGGCTCAGGCACCTCTATGGCCAGCAGGTATTTGAATGCCTGCAGCAACCCGCGTGGGGTTCGGTTACTGTGATTTACGTACCCGTAGGTACCACTCGGACAGCAGGCGAACTTGCTTGTCGGTGTAACCACGTTCAACCATGCGCGTAACAAAGTCGTTGTGCTTCTGTTGATCCTCTTTACTGGCCTTGGCGTTGAAACTGATGACTGGCAGCAAGTCTTCGGTGTTGGAGAACATTTTCTTCTCGATCACCACACGTAGCTTCTCGTAACTGAGCCACGTTGGGTTCTTGCCGTTATTGTTGGCCCGGGCACGCAATACAAAATTGACGATTTCGTTGCGGAAATCCTTTGGATTGCTGATGCCTGCTGGCTTCTCGATTTTTTCCAGTTCTTCGTTGAGTGCTACACGATTGAGGATTTCACCGGTTTCAGGGTCGCGGTATTCCTGGTCCTGAATCCAGAAGTCGGCGTACAGCACGTAGCGGTCGAAAATGTTTTGGCCATACTCGCTGTAGGATTCGAGGTAAGCGGTTTGGATTTCCTTGCCAATAAACTCGATATAGCGTGGCGCCAGGTATTCCTTGATAAAGCGTAGATAGCGCTCGCGCACTTCAGCCGGGAATTGCTCCTGCTCAATCTGTTGTTCAAGCACGTAGAGCAAATGCACTGGGTTGGCAGCGACTTCGTTGGCGTCGAAGTTGAAGACTTTAGACAGGATCTTGAAGGCGAAGCGGGTTGAAAGGCCGTTCATGCCCTCATCGACGCCAGCACTGTCGCGATACTCCTGGATCGACTTGGCTTTAGGGTCGGTGTCCTTGAGGTTTTCACCGTCGTAGACGCGCATTTTCGAGTATATATTCGAGTTTTCTGGCTCTTTCAGCCGCGACAACACTGAAAATTGAGCCAGCATCTTCAGGGTGTCAGGCGCGCAGTGCGCGTTGGCCAGGGAGCTGTTGACCAGTAACTTGTCGTAGATCTTGATTTCATCGCTGACGCGCAAGCAATAGGGCACTTTGACGATATAGATCCGGTCGATGAACGCCTCGTTGTTCTTGTTGTTGCGGAAGCTGTGCCATTCAGATTCGTTGGAATGCGCCAACAGTATGCCGTTATAGGGAATTGCCCCAAGGCCTTCGGTGCTGTTGTAGTTGCCTTCCTGGGTGGCCGTGAGCAATGGGTGCAGCACCTTGATCGGTGCCTTGAACATCTCGACGAATTCCATCATGCCTTGGTTGGCTCGGCACAGGGCGCCTGAGTAGCTGTAGGCGTCGGCGTCGTTCTGTGGATATTCTTCCAGCTTGCGGATATCGACCTTGCCGACCAATGCGGAAATATCCTGGTTGTTTTCATCGCCAGGCTCGGTTTTGGCGACGGCGATTTGCTTGAGGATCGAGGGGTAGAGCTTAACCACACGGAACTGGCTGATATCGCCGCCAAACTCTGCGAGCCGCTTGGTTGCCCAAGGCGACATGATGCTGTTGAGGTAGCGTCGGGGAATGCCGTATTCCTCTTCAAGGATTGCACCGTCTTCGGCATCACTAAACAAGCCAAGCGGAGACTCGAAGACCGGCGAGTCCTTGATGGCATAGAAAGGGACTTTTTCCATCAAGTGCTTGAGCTTTTCAGCCAGAGAAGACTTGCCGCCGCCTACCGGGCCCAGGAGGTAGAGAATTTGTTTCTTTTCCTCAAGGCCTTGGGCGGCATGGCGGAAGTAGGAGACGATCTGGTCAATGCATTCTTCCATGCCGTGGAAGTCAGCAAACGCCGGATAGCGCCGTATGACCTTGTTCGAGAATATTCTCGATAATCGCGAGTTGCTTGATGTGTCGAGTAGCTCCGGTTCGCCAATTGCCAGCAATAAGCGCTCTGCGGCCGAGGCGTAAGCGCTACGATCCTGCTTACATAGCTCGAGATACTCCTGCAGAGACAGCTCTTCCTGGCGTGTCGATTCGAAACGTTGTTGGAAGTGACTGAAAATGCTCATGACTTCACCTCGCTCAATGTCCAGAGACGGCTCGGGATCGGTCGTGCAGGCGTGGGTGGTTGGCTGAGTCATCAGCCTTGGATATCCCCCCAGAGCACCTACTGAACCTCTGAAAATTGCTGCGCCAGACGTTACGCCGTGATCAAGCTGCTCAATGCGCCTCTTTGCCGTAGCAAACCGCGCTTTAGTCTCTTGATGCGTTGCACTGCCCTCGCTTGCTCGCTTTCATTAGGTTCCTATCATACCGATGGCCCGGATGCCGGATGGCAGGCTCTACTTGGTATTTAGATGGCCTAAGATAAATGATAGTTGGTAATCAGAGAGGTCAAGCGTCAAGTGGCCATATCCTTATGATGGAAATGCCAGAAGAGGGCGCCAAGCCTTGGCTGGTGCGGCTTGGCGTGATGTAAAAATTTATTCCTGAGCAGATTTGCTGGTTTCGCCGGGGAAGCGTGCCAGCCACAACTCGAAACCACCATCAAGGCTGTACACATCAGTAAAGCCTTGGCCGATTAAATAGGCTGCGGCGCCCTGACTGGAGTTGCCGTGGTAGCAGGAGACAATCAAGGGGTGATCAAGGTCTGCCTGGGCGATGAAGTCGACCAGTGAGTGATTATCCAGGTGCTGCGAGCCGCTGATGTGACCTGCCGCAAAGCTGTCCGGGTCACGAATATCGACCACCACGGCGCCTTGCTGGCGCAGGGCTTGGGCCTGTTCAGGGGAGATTCGCTTGAATTCACTCATTAGCTTTCCTCACTGCATTCACAGCGATGCAGTTTAGCATTATCAATATTCATCAATGTCAGTGCGCCGCCCCATACACAGCCAGTATCCAATGCGTATAAGTCGGGTTCTGGGCACTTGCCTTCAAGGGCTGCCCAGTGACCGAAGATAATCTTGGTCCCACGACTTTTACGCTGGCTATGGCTGAACCAGGGTTGATAGCCAGCCGGGGCAGTATCCAGGCCTTCCTTGCTTTTCAGGTCGAGGGTCCCGTCTGCCGTACAAAAGCGCATGCGGGTGAAGTAATTGGTAATCACCCGTAGGCGCGGGACGCCGCTTAGCTCGTTACTCCACACGCTAGGCTCATTGCCATACATGCCATCGAGAAACGGCTTGAGGCGGTTGTCGTCACGCAGTACTGCTTCGACTTCAGCAGCGCGCTTGAGCGCCTTGTCGATGCTCCATTGTGGAGCAATGCCTGCATGGACCATGGCCAGGTTGCGCTTGGCGTCAAAGTGCATGAGCTTTTGCTGGCGCAGCCAGTCGAGCAATTCAGCGCGGTCTGGTGCGTCGAGGATTTCTTGCAGTGTGTCGGACTTCTTCAGGCGCTCGGCGTTGTGTGAAACGGCAAGCAGGTGAAGGTCATGATTGCCCAGTACGCAGGTTACGCAGTCGCGCATGGCATACAGAAAACGCAATGTCGCCAGTGATTCCGGGCCGCGGTTAACCAGGTCACCGGCGAGCCACAGTTTATCTTTGGCAGGGTCGAAGGCGACTTGTTCGAGCAAGCATTTAAGGGGGTTAAGGCAGCCTTGCAGGTCGCCAACAGCGTAAGTAGGCATTAGTGCAGGGAACCTGGGACAGCTAGGCGAAAGGGCGCGATTTGGGCATCGAAGGACGTAGCGTCTTCGGCAACCATCTGGTAACTGCCCTGCATGGTGCCAACACGAGTAGTCATGACGGTGCCGCTGGTATAAGTGTGGCTCTGGCCCGGTGCTATCAGCGGTTGTTCACCAACCACGCCAGCGCCGCGGACCTCTTGCACACGGCCTTCACCGTCAGTGATCAACCAGTGTCGCGACAGCAGCTTGGCGGCAATCTGGCCATTGTTGGTAATGGTCACGGTATAGGCAAATGCGAAGCGGTTTTGCTCGGCCTGTGACTGCTCCGGCAGGTATCGAGTCGCAACGCTGACGTCTATTTGATATGGCGAATCTGACATGCTCAAACCTGCTGGGCTAGGTGATGCTGTGGCTGGTGCCTATTGCATTAAAACGTATGGCTAGGCTTGGTGCCGGTTTATAACGCGCACAAACCTTCAGGTATTTATTCTGGAGTCGGCGCAGCCTGCTCTGCCAACTTGTCGGCCAGACGTACGAACGCAGCCAGGTCTAGTTGCTCAGGGCGCAGGCTGCCATCGACTCCGGCGGCTTCGATCTCGCTGGCGGGTAGCAAGGCCTTGAGAGTATTGCGCAGGGTTTTTCGGCGCTGATTGAACGCTTCGCGAACCACTCGCTCCAGTAGCTTGTGATCTTTGGCTGGATGGGGCAACACTTCGTGCGGCACTAGGCGGACAATCGCCGAGTCGACTTTAGGCGGCGGGTTGAACGCACCTGGCCCAACATTGAATAAGTGTTCCACTCGGCAATGGTACTGCACCATGATCGATAGGCGACCCCAGTCACCGCCGCCAGGGCCAGCGGCCAGGCGCTCAACCACTTCCTTTTGCAGCATAAAGTGCATGTCGCGAATCAGCGAGGCATTGTCCAGCAGGTGGAATATCAACGGGGTCGAGATGTTGTATGGCAGGTTGCCGACAACGCGCAGGCTGCGCGGCTGTGCTTCAAGGCGCTTGAAGTCAAACTTCAGGGCATCACCCTGATTCAGGCGAAAGCGCGGCTGGCTGCCGAACTTGGCTTGCAGGATCGGAATCAGGTCTTTATCGAGCTCAATCACGTCCAGCTGCGCACCGCTGTTGAGTAGACCTTCGGTCAGCGCACCTTGTCCCGGGCCGATCTCAAGCAGGTGCTCGCCTTCTTTGGCATGAATTGCGCGAAGGATGCGGTGGATCACGCCAGCATCATGCAGAAAATTCTGGCCAAAGCGTTTGCGCGCACGGTGTTGATAGCTCTCGGACATTAGTAACTCTCAGGCTTTAAAAGCAGCTCCAAGCGTCAAGCCGAGCTTAAAGCAATATAAAAGGATATTGATTGGGTAGTTTAACAGGGAGTCGTCACGCTGGCGTCGCTCTTCATCTGTGCTCTGCGCGCAATCAGCCGCTCAATTGGCTGGCGGCCATGTCGTAGGCCGTTTGCAATGCAACGTCCATGCTGCCGCTGTCGATCTTGCCACTGCCTGCTAAATCCAGTGCGGTGCCGTGGTCGACCGAGGTGCGGATT
This sequence comes from Pseudomonas sp. RL_15y_Pfl2_60, assembly GCF_963970595.1. Lineage (NCBI taxonomy): Bacteria > Pseudomonadati > Pseudomonadota > Gammaproteobacteria > Pseudomonadales > Pseudomonadaceae > Pseudomonas > Pseudomonas sp. RL_15y_Pfl2_60. The sequence goes on from NZ_CAXAOE010000005.1 coordinate 474,933, forward strand.
ATTGGCAGGCCCAGGGTTATATTCACCGCCGCGCCAAACCCCTTGAACTTGAGCACGGGTAAACCTTGGTCGTGATACATCGCAAGCACGGCATCGCAATGGTCAAGATGTTTGGGGGTGAACAATGTGTCAGCGGGGAGCGGGCCTACAAGCTGTATGCCTTCAGCGCGCAGGCGCTCAAGGACAGGCTCGATGACGTCGATTTCTTCTCGCCCCAGGTGACCGCCTTCACCGGCGTGTGGGTTCAGACCGCATACCAGGATGCGCGGGTTGGCAAGGCCAAATTTACTGCGCAGGTCGTTGTAGAGAATGCGGGTGACCCGGCTCAGGCGTTCGTCGGTGATCGCTGTAGCCACATCTTTAAGCGGCAGGTGGGTGGTGACCAAGGCAACTCGCAGACCGTGGGTCGCGAGCATCATGACCACCTGTTCGGTGTGCGTTAGTTCGGCCAAAAACTCGGTATGGCCGGAGAAGGCAATGCCAGACTCGTTGATCACGCCTTTATGAACCGGGGCGGTAATCATCCCGGCAAAGTGACCATCAACACAGCCTTGGCCTGCGCGGGTCAGCGTCTGCAGCACATAATCCGCGTTGGATGGATTTAGCTGGCCGGCTATTACCGGAGCGGCGAGTGGGGTATCCCAGACATACAGGCTGCCTGCCGGCGCGGGCCGATCTGGCCAAGCGTCAGGAGTGGTGTGGATCAGGCGGATTGTCAAGCCAAGCAAAGCCGCACGCTCTGCAAGCAGGGCGTGACTGGCAATAACGATGAGCGGGTGGGGTTGTGCTTGCTGGGCAAGCAGCAGGCATAGGTCGGGACCTATGCCTGCTGGCTCACCCGGCGTCAGTGCAAAACGTTGCGTTTTCACTGCTTGATTTCTACGTAAGCCTCGTCGCGGATCTGCCGCAGCCAGGCTTGCAGTTCTTCGTCGTACTTACGGTTGCGCAGAATCGTCTGAGCCTGCTGCTTGCGATATTGTTCGCTGCTGTCAGTGGCGCGGCGGCCCATGACTTCAAGGACGTGCCAGCCATAACGTGACTTGAATGGCTTGGACACTTCACCGCTTGGGGTCGAGTCCATTACTTCGCGGAACTCAGGAACCAGGGCGGTGGGGTCGATCCAGTCAAGCTTGCCGCCATTGAGCGCCGAGCCTGGGTCTTCCGAGTAGTTTTTCGCCAGTTCGGCAAAGTCTTCGCCGGCTTTGATTCGCTCGTAGAGGCGTTCAGCCAGACGATGGCTTTCGGCATCGCTACGGATGGCATTTGGCTTGATCAGGATATGGCGAACACTGACTTCATCACGCACCTGAGCGCCGCCGCCACGTTTTTCCTGCAGCTTGATGATGATAAAGCCACCAGGCGTGCGCACCGGTTCAGTTACATCGCCAGCGCTCATCTTGCTCAGCATGTTGTCGAATGGCGGCGGCAGTTGGCCTGCCTTGCGCCAGCCCATTTCGCCACCTTCCAGCGCTGTTTCGCTGGAAGAGCGTGCGATTGCCAGCTGGGCGAAGTCAGCACCTTGTTGCAATTGCTGGTAAAGGTCCTGGGCTTGGCGTTCAGCAGCTTGAACCTGTTCAGGTGCTGCACTTTCCGGGACCGGTACCAGGATGTTGGCCAAGCGGAACTCTTCGGACAACTGCATCTTGCCCAAATCTGAGTTGAGGAAGTTCTGGACTTCCTGGTCGCTAACCTGGATGCGATCGGCAACCCGGCGCTGGCGTACACGGCTGATGATCATTTCACGGCGAACCTGGTCACGTGCCTCGTCAAACGACAAGCCATCGCGATTCAGCGCGGCGCGGAACTGATCAACGCTCATGCCATTGCGCTGGGCAATAGTACCGATGGCCTGATTGAGCTCTTCGTCGGTGATGCGGATGCCTGAGCGTTCGCCAATCTGCAGCTGGATGTCTTCAATAATCAGACGTTCCAGTACCTGCTGCTGGAGCACGTGCTCCGGCGGCAAGGTCGAGCCACGCTTGGCGATGGTTTGCTGAACCTCTTTCATGCGCCCATTGAGTTGGCTCTGCATGATTACGTCGTTATCGACGATGGCCGCTACACGGTCCAGAGGTTGTACTTCAGCCTGTACCGCAGTACCTATCAACATCGCGCCCAATAACAGGGGGCGCACGTAATCAGAAAGCTTTGTCTTCACGTTCACGATAACCTTGAATGCCTTGGTCGAGGAAAGATTCAGTTTTATTACCAGTCACACCGCCCAGGCCTTTGAGTACGATCTGCAAGAAGATGCCGCGATCGGGCTCATCGTTAAACGATGGGTTCTGGCTCACTTCGTCATTGTCGATCCAGTAACGATTGATTAAACGCAGTTTCCAACAGCAGCTGTCGTACTCAAAGCCACCAAAGGCCTCCAGGGTACGGTTGCGGCTGTAATCGTACTGCCAGCGTGAAATAACGCTCCACTGCGGAACAATTGGCCAGATAACCGAGAAGTCGTGCTGGCTGATCTTGTAATAGTCTTCGATGTAGTTCGGGCTGCCTGGCGTGCCGTAGTCACCACCGCCAACGACCCAGTTACCGGTGCTTTGGTCGTAACGCACGGTGTCGTTGCGATAGCGGTAGCCAGCGTTGATAACCTTGTTCGGGTTATCTTCAGGCTGGTAGTGGAACATGGCGCTGCCAGAGCGGGTTGTATGGCTGTCCGGATCCCAGTTGAAATCCGAGCTGAAGCGCCAGTCGCGGTTGAAGCGATACAGGTACTGCAGCGCGTAAGGTGATACCGATGCCTGGGCGTCGTCACGGGTTTTGTAGTCGATGCCTGCCAACTGTACTTTGCGATCAGCAAAGTAGAAGGCCTGGCCGATGCTGAAACGCTGGCGCTCGAAGCCATTTTCCTCGATCCAACGGTTGGTCACGCCCAGCGACAGCTTGTTCTCATCGCCAATGCGATCTTTACCCGAGAAACGGTTTTCGCGGAACAACGAGTTGTAGTTGAAGGTGGTTTCACTGGTATCGAATATTGGGATATCAGTTTGATCTTCTTCCGGCACATAGAGGTAGTACAGGCGCGGTTCAAGGGTCTGGCGGTAGTTGGTGCCGAACCATTGGGTGTTGCGATCAAAGTAAAGGCCACTGTCGACACTGAGCATGCCAACGCCACGGTTTTGCGTGCTGTCATACTTCTGCTCGGCGAGCAGCGTCGACTTGCCTTGGCTGTCCAAGTCCAGATCGTAGTTGGTGTAGAGGTATTTAGCCTGCGGCTTGATATAGCCCCAGCTCCAGTCCAGCGGCAAGCTGACCGAAGGCTCGAGGTGCAGGCGGTCACCGTTGGCGCGGGCCAGGCCTCTCACGTTCTCATCGAGACGTCGTTCTGGATTGCCATCCTCGTCGATATAGTTGCCATCGCGCAGGTCGCGGTCAAAGCGAACCAGCTCGGTGCCGTAGCCAAACTGAACGCCACCCGGCTGGAATGGCAGTTTGCCGTCCAGGGTGATTTGCGGCAGACGGTTATACGGAGTGATCTCGCTGATGGTCGCCAGCTCGTAGGCATGAGCATTAAGGCGGGCGGTGTAGCTGTCGCCGCGATAAGTCAGGGTGCCGCGCTGGTTTACGAAGTCAGGGGTATCAATGCCCAGGTCGGTATTGAGGTCCTGGAAATAGTAAGGATCACTGATGTCGGTGTAATCGACTTCAGCGAGCAGGCGATTATTCAGGCCGCCCTTGTGCTGCCAGCTGTACATCCAGCGGGTGTCGCTGTAGTCGGACTGCAGCTTGCGGTCGTCGTTTTGATCATTGAGGTAGGCGGCGCCAATCTGGCCTTCGCTGCTCTTGGTCAGGTAACGGCCTTCACCTTCCATCAACAAGCCACGGTCACTCATGTACGTCGGGTACAGGGTGGCGTCGTAGTTCGGCGCAAGGTTGAAGTAGTAAGGGGTTTCCAGCTCGAAACCGTTGTCACTTGAGCTGCCGATGGTTGGCGGCAGGAAGCCGGACTGGCGACGGTCATCGATTGGGAAATAGATGTACGGCGTGTAGAACACCGGGAAGTCTTTGACCCGCAGCGTTACGTTAGTTGCAGTGCCGAAGCCGGTGGCAGGGTTCAACGTGATGTTGTTGCCTGTCAGGTGCCAGGCGTTGCTGCCAGGCTCACAGCTGGTGTAAGTGCCGTCTTTAAGACGAATAATCGCGGTTTCTTCACGTTTGGCGTAAAGCGCGTTACCGCGGATATGGCCACGGTGCATGACATATTCGGCGTTGTCGATTTTAGCTTCGCCGTTGTCCAGTTGCAGTTCAGCATGGTCGCCGACAACCAAGGCACCTTTGTCACGCAGTCGCACGTTGCCGTTCAGCTCGCCGATGTTTTCAGCCTGGCGCAGATTGGCCTCGTCGGCCTCGACCTGCATGCTTGCCTGGCGGATCACGACATCACCGGCCAGCGTGGCAATCTGCTCTTCCTGCTGGTAACGCGAGGCCTTAGCCGAGACAAACATTGGCGCTTGATTGAGCGGCGTCTCGTCATTCATGCCAGGGCGATCAGGCTCGACGTAGGCCCCTGAACAGTAGGGTGCCGTTTCGGCGAGTTGCGCTTCGGTCAACTTTTCACGGGGCACCCAGTCCAAATGACTGTAATCTGCACTGCGCGATGTCAGGCCTTTGCCTTCACTTTCAGTGACAAGCTTGGTGCCGACAGCCGCAGCTGCAACTTTGCCACCGGTACGAGCATCTGAAGTGGCAGGTGCACTGAGGCTGGATTCGTCATGAATCGGGCGCGCAGGCACTGCAGCATCGGCCGTTTTGGGTGTACAGGCCCAACCGCCGGATGCAGAAGCCGCACAGTCATACTGTTCGGCCGCCACGGCGAATTGACTGGCAACAGGTTGTAAGGCCAATAGGCCACTAGTCACCAGAAGTGGGAATTTTTTACGAATAGCGGGGTATTTTACTGCCATCTTATTTTTCCGGGCTTCCTGCGCGCTAATGACCCAGAGGCCGCACGCCTCTCGATGGGCTTTAAAAGATGCTGGATAATAAAGCATGACCCGCGCAACGGCTAGGGCCGTCGGAGACCCTTGTAATGCATAAAGAAGATATACGCCTAGAACTGCTGGATAAATGGCTCGATCAGCAACTGCCCAATGTGTTTGCAAAGCAAGGCTGGGGGGCGGTTCCGGCCGCTACATTGACCTCTGCAAGCAGTGATGCGAGCTTTCGTCGTTATTTTCGCTGGCAAGGTGAAAATCGCACGTTGATTGTGATGGATGCACCGCCACCGAATGAAGATTGTCGGCCGTTTGTGAAAACTGCGGCCTTACTCCAGCGCGCAAACCTGAATGTGCCATTGATTTTGGCTGAAGATGTCGAGCAAGGTTTCTTGTTGTTGAACGACCTGGGCACGCAAACTTATTTGGATGTCATCACGCCTGAGAATGCCGACCCATTATTTGCTGATGCCCTGCAAGCCCTGCTCGCACTTCAGCAGTTGCCTATGGACACCGTGCTGCCAAGCTACGACGAGGCGTTGCTGCGTCGAGAGCTGGAGCTGTTTCCTGAGTGGTACGTTAAACATCATTTGCAGATTGAGTTTGATGCTGAGCAGCAAGGCGCATGGGACAAGATGAGCCGTTTGTTGATCGACAGTGCCCTGGCTCAACCCAAAGTCTTGGTTCACCGCGACTTTATGCCGCGCAATCTAATGATTAGCGAGCCTAATCCGGGCGTGCTTGATTTTCAGGACGCGGTCTATGGGCCAGTCACTTATGACGTGACCTGCCTATTCAAGGATGCCTTCGTCAGTTGGCCGGAACATCAGGTGCGTCAGTGGCTTGAAGACTATTGGCAACAGGCTCAGGCAAAGGGGATTCCTGTTCAAGCCAATCTCGAAGATTTTTTACGGGCCAGTGACTTGATGGGGGTGCAGCGCCACCTGAAAGTCATCGGTATCTTTGCGCGTATTTGTCATCGTGATGGTAAGCCCAAGTACCTGGCCGATGTGCCGAGATTCTTTGCCTATATCAATGCGGTTATCCAGCGCCGCCCTGAACTGGCGGAGTTGGCGCAATTATTTAGCAGCTTGCCGCGTGCAAGTGAAGCGGTGGTGGATCAGCAATGAAGGCAATGATTTTAGCCGCAGGCAAGGGCGAACGCATGCGTCCGCTGACACTGCATACACCTAAACCGCTGGTGCGCGCCGCAGGCGTGCCGCTAATTGAATATCACATCAATGCCTTGGCCAGTGCGGGTTTCACCGAGCTGGTGATAAACCATGCCTGGCTGGGGCAGCAGATCGAGGACTACCTGGGTGACGGCAGTCGTTTTGGTGTGAGCATCCGCTATTCGGCAGAAGGTGAGCCGTTGGAGACTGGTGGCGGCATTTTTCGCGCCCTGCCGTTATTGGGAGATGAGCCGTTTCTAGTCGTTAACGGTGATGTCTTCACCGATTACAGTTTCGCAAATTTACAACAGCCACTGAGTGGCCTGGCGCATTTGGTGCTGGTCGACAATCCTGCGCACCATACCCAGGGTGACTTTAGTCTGCAGCAGGGCATGGTGCGGGACGGCGCTATAGATCAGCCCTGCTTGACCTATAGCGGTATTGCGCTGTTGTCACCTCAGCTATTTGCCGGCTGTGAGCCTGGCGCGTTTAAGCTTGCGCCGCTGCTGCGCGAGGCAATGGGGCGGGGCTTGGTCAGTGGTGAGCATTTCAGCGGACACTGGATAGACGTCGGCACCCACGAGCGTTTGGCTGATGTTGAACAGTTGTTGGCGCGGGAGCACTAAAGTGATCTGGCCGAGCACGGTGTTGGGTGCTGTTGCAGGGTTTGCCATTGCCAGCATCCCCGGCGGCTTACTGGGCGCCTTGCTGGGGCAGGTTGTTGACCGGCGTCTACGGCTGGCCAGTTGGGCGCAACTGCGCGAGCGTGTCGGCGGCCCCGAGCAGGCAAAGGATGAGGATTTACTGTTCATCATGCTTGGGCGTCTAGCCAAATGTGACGGGCGGGTGCGCCAACAGCATATTGATCAGGTACGGGTCGAAATGCAGCGCCTGAAGCTTGATGAGTCAGCTCAACGGCGCGCGATTGAGGCGTTTTCCCGGGGGAAAACCGGGCGCGACAATCTACGCAGCCCGTTGCGCCGCCAAGCGCACAACGCCAAGTCACTGTTGGGCGCCTGCTGGCGTATGGTCGGTGCAGCTGGGCCGGTGAGCCGGTCGGAGCGAGAGCTGATTTTGTTGTGGGGGACCTGGCTGGGCGTCTCGGTAAATGCTAACGAAGCGCTTCGCACGAGGGGCGGGACTCAGCCATCAATGCCCGTGCAGTCCAGCTACCAGCAAGCGTTGCGCCTGCTAGGCGTTACCGCAGACAGCACTCCGGCAGAGATCAAGCGTGCATATCGACGCTTGCTGAGTCGCCACCATCCGGACAAGCTGCAAGGCAATGGCGCCAGTGTGGAGCAGGTGCGTGCTGCAACGGATAAAACCCGGGAGCTGCATCAGGCCTACAACCTGGTTCGACAGCGCCGAGGGTTTTGAGCCAGGCGGTGATGTAGAAACCTGGCTATTGTGTGGCCGGGCTGCTTTGCAAGTGCAGGCTTAGCCAGCCTTTGATGCGTCGAAACAGTTGCTCTTGCTCAACATCTCTATTACCCGGCAATGAATTCATTGCGACCTGGATGTAGGCCGTGCGCTTTTGTCTTTTGGCCGCATTCAGGCGTTGTTTTGCGGCGTTACGTTCGACCAGTTGGTCTTTGTAGTAAAAGTCGCCGGTTGCAAGCTTAAGCTCGCTGAGCAAAGCATCTAAATCCGGGCTGGATTCTGTGGGCGCCTGCGCTGCAATCAATAGCAGGTTGCTCACCGATGGCGGTTGCTGTTCGGCGAGATAACGGGCAGCCCAATAGGCGCCGGTACCGTGGCCGGCCAGCACGACAGTAGTGGCGCCTTGTTGTTGGGCAAAGCTGATGCCCTCGGCAATGCGTGCCAGTACCCGTGTGGCGTAGTCTTTTTGCGCATCATTGCCGGTGTCGCTGTCTGCCGGGCTTGTGGCTGTTTCTTGAGCTGTCTCGGCGGGGTCGGATGTTGCCTCGGCGGGAGTTTCCTTCTGCTCTGCCGACGGCTCAGGCATTTCGGTCTCAGTCGAGGGCGTGGCATCGCCGGGCTCAAGGGTACTAGTGTGTTCTGGTGAGGGCTTCGACTCGACGTCGGGAAGTGACAGGCTCAAGCTGCTCCAGCCGGTATCCGGAAGTTTGCGGCGCAGCGGGCCAATGCCAATCGGCCAGTCGGCGCTTTCATCTTCACCCGGTACCAGAATCACCGCTCCTTTGGCTGGCGCACTGTTTCCGGGGCGCCAAAGGGCGAGAAAGGTTTCGCTGGCCTGGGTTTTGAGTTGTTGCTGTTCGTTGGCCGCAAGCTGCCTCTCCAGTGCTGCTGTTTCGGCCTGGCTACGCTCGCCAAGGGCCGGGCGTTCGACAGGCTTTTCTGGCGTCTTTGTCGGGGTGGGCGGCTCGGTTTCAGCAAGCGCCAAGGGGCCAATCAGTAGACTTAAAACAATAAAAATTACGCGCAACAACATAAATAGATGCTCCCAGCTACCTGAGTGATCCAGCCTAGCGGTTTCGACACTGAGTTGTAAGCAGCCATCTGCGCGGCAAAACCTTAGTGTGGGCTGCTACAATGCGCGCAATCCGTGTGTTTTTCTGAGGTTAGCCATGCAGCCCTTTGCCATCGCCCCGTCAATCCTTTCTGCTGATTTTGCCCGACTGGGCGAGGAAGTGGATAACGTACTCGCTGCGGGCGCCGATATTGTTCACTTTGATGTCATGGACAATCACTATGTGCCCAACCTGACTATCGGGCCTATGGTTTGCGCGGCGCTGCGTAAGTACGGGGTTACCGCGCCAATTGATGCGCACCTGATGGTCAAGCCGGTTGATCGCATTATTGGCGATTTCATTGAGGCCGGTGCCAGCTATATCACCTTCCATCCCGAGGCGTCCGAGCACATTGATCGTTCCCTGCAACTGATCCGCGACGGCGGTTGTAAAGCGGGCCTGGTGTTCAATCCGGCGACGCCGCTGAGCGTGCTCAAGCATGTCATGGATAAGGTCGACATGATCCTGTTGATGAGCGTTAACCCTGGATTTGGTGGGCAGAAGTTTATCCCCGGCACCTTGGACAAGCTGCGCGAAGCGCGGGCGCTGATTGATGCCAGTGGTCGTGAGATTCGCCTGGAAATCGATGGCGGGGTCAATGTCGGCAATATCGCCGAGATTGCTCAAGCGGGCGCGGATACCTTTGTTGCCGGGTCGGCGATCTTCAATCAGCCCGATTACCGCGCTGTAATCGATGCCATGCGTGCTGAACTGGCGCGGGTGCAAGCCTGATGCCGTTAAGTGCGGTGCTTGAAGGCAAACTACCGAAGCTGGTGATGTTCGACCTTGATGGCACCCTGATTGATTCCGCCCCGGACTTGGCGGCAGCCCTTGATAAAACCCTTGTTGCGCTAGGCCGCACGCCGGCGGGTATTGAAAATGTACGCCTGTGGATTGGTAATGGCGCGCGGGTTCTGGTGCGTCGCGCCTTGGCCGGTGGAATGGCTCATGAGCATGTCGATGAGGCGCAAACAGAGTCTGCACTTGAGTTGTTTATGCAAGCCTATGCAGACAACCATCAACTGACGCAGGTTTATCCTGGCGTGGTCGAAACCCTCGATTGGCTGCAGGCGCAAGGCGTGGTGATGGCGGTGGTGACCAATAAACCAGAGCGGTTTGTGGCGCCGTTGCTCGATGAGAAAGACCTGGGCGGCTATTTCCGCTGGATCATCGGCGGCGATACCTTGCCCCAACAAAAGCCTGACCCCGCCGCGCTGAAGCATGTTATGCACCTGGCTCAGGTGGGCGCAAACCAGGCACTGTTTGTGGGTGATTCACGTAATGACGTGCTTGCAGCCAAGGGGGCTCAAGTGGCATGTGTGGCTTTAAGTTATGGCTACAATCACGGCCGACCCATCAGCGAGGAGTGTCCAGCTTGCGTGGTGAATGATTTACGTGAGCTCAAAGCACTGATTTCCTTCGACTCCGTCGCATCGCTGGGTTGATTAGACCCGGCGGCTGCGCTAGTGTTGCCTGACTTTAATCCACGCCCAAGAGATTTTCCCGTGGTGGTTACCTGCAAACTCTGGCTTGAACGAGCCGGAATGAAAATCATCAAGGCCCTGGCCCGTTGGCGCTGGCGCCTCTGAATTGATCTTGGCCGGTTAGCCGGCGCGTTTGCACACGACCGTTTTACCCTCAAACCACGAGGCAGATCATGATCCGCGAAGAATTCCTGCGTTTAGCCGCGTCTGGCTATAACCGTATCCCTGTTGCCCACGAAACCATTGCTGACTTCGACACCCCGCTGTCGATCTACTTGAAGCTGGCCGATCAAGCCAACACCTACTTGCTCGAGTCGGTGCAGGGCGGTGAGAAATGGGGGCGTTACTCAATTATTGGCTTGCCGGCACGCACAGTGCTGCGCGCCTACGAGCATACCGTCATTGTCAGCATCGATGGCGTCGAGACCGAGCGCCACGAATGTGAAGATCCGCTGGCGTTTGTCGAGCAATTCAAAGAGCGCTACAAAGTTCCGACCTTGCCGGGCTTGCCACGTTTCAATGGTGGTCTGGTCGGTTATTTTGGCTACGACAGCGTGCGCTACGTTGAAAAGCGCCTGGCTGTTTGTCCAAATCCGGACCCGCTGGGTAATCCAGATATTCTGTTGATGGTCTCGGATGCGGTGGTGGTCTTCGACAACCTCGCGGGCAAGATGCATGCAATTGTCTTGGCCGATCCAGCCTTGGAAGATGGTTTTGAACAGGCTCAAGCGCATCTGCAAGAAATTCTGCACAAGCTGCGCCAGCCCATCGAACCACGCCTTGGTGTTGACCTGAATGCACCTGTGGGCGCGGAGCCGGCGTTCCGTTCAAGTTTCAGTCGCCAAGACTACGAACGCGCGGTTGATACCATCAAGGAATACATTTTGGCGGGCGATTGCATGCAGGTCGTGCCATCGCAGCGCATGTCGATTGATTTCAAGGCTGCGCCGATTGATCTGTACCGGGCACTGCGTTGCATCAATCCGACACCCTATATGTACTTCTTCAATTTTGGCGATTTCCACGTCGTTGGCAGTTCGCCGGAAGTGCTGGTGCGGGTTGAAGACAACCTCATCACCGTACGCCCCATCGCAGGTACGCGGCCGCGTGGAGCCAATGAAGAGGCCGACCATGCGCTGGAAGTCGATCTGCTGTCCGATGCCAAGGAAATTGCCGAGCACCTGATGCTGATTGACCTTGGGCGCAATGACGTGGGCCGTGTGGCCAACACCGGCAGTGTCAAACTGACCGAGAAAATGGTTATCGAGCGCTACTCCAATGTCATGCATATCGTGTCCAATGTTACCGGCCAGTTGAAGCCGGGGCTGACGGCGATGGACGCGCTGCGTGCCATTCTGCCTGCGGGTACCTTGTCCGGCGCACCGAAAATCCGCGCCATGGAAATCATTGACCAGCTAGAGCCGGTCAAGCGTGGGGTATACGGCGGCGCGGTGGGTTATATGGCCTGGAATGGCAATATGGACACAGCCATTGCAATTCGTACGGCAGTCATCAAGAACGGTGAGTTGCATGTGCAGGCGGGTGGCGGGATTGTTGCTGACTCTGTCCCTGAACTCGAGTGGGAAGAAACGCTGAACAAGCGCAGAGCCATGTTCCGCGCTGTTGCCCTAGCCGAACAATCTCACTGAGGAGCCTGCCATGTTACTGATGATCGATAATTACGACTCCTTTACCTACAACGTGGTGCAGTACCTCGGTGAGCTGGGTGAAGAGGTCAAAGTCATACGCAATGATGAATTGACCATTGCTCAAATCGAGGCGCTAGGGGCTGACCGGATCGTCGTGTCGCCGGGGCCTTGTACGCCGAATGAGGCGGGCGTTTCGCTTGAAGTGATCAAGCACTTCGCTGGCAAGTTACCGCTGCTTGGCGTGTGCCTGGGACACCAAAGCATCGGCCAGGCCTTCGGTGGCGATGTGGTGCGTGCGCGCCAGGTCATGCACGGCAAGACCAGCCCGGTTTATCACCAGGATAAAGGTGTCTTTGCCGGGCTCAATAACCCTCTGACCGTAACGCGCTATCACTCATTGGTGGTCAAGCGTGAGACCTTGCCCGACTGCCTTGAGTTGACCGCCTGGACCCAAACTGAAGATGGGGCGGTCGATGAAATCATGGGCCTGCGCCACAAAACCTTGAATATTGAAGGGGTGCAGTTCCATCCTGAGTCTATTCTCACTGAGCAAGGTCATGAGTTGTTTGCCAACTTCCTCAAACAGCAAGGAGGCGCGCGCTGATGGACATCAAGCAAGCCCTTAACCGGATCGTCAGTCAGCTCGACCTGAGCACCGAGGAAATGCAGGACGTCATGCGTGAAATCATGACTGGCCAGTGCACCGAGGCGCAGATCGGCGCTTTCTTGATGGGCATGCGCATGAAGAGCGAGACGATAGATGAAATCGTCGGTGCTGTTTCAGTCATGCGTGAGTTAGCCAGCCATGTGCTGTTGCCGAGCCTGGATCATGTCGTCGATGTGGTCGGGACGGGCGGTGATGGCGCGAACATCTTCAACGTTTCAACCGCAGCAAGCTTTGTTGTGGCTGCGGCGGGCGGCAAGGTTGCCAAGCACGGTAATCGCGCTGTTTCGGGTAAAAGTGGCAGTGCTGATTTGCTTGAGGCGTCTGGCATCTATCTGAATCTGACGCCGGAACAGGTGGCGCGCTGCATTGATAGTGTCGGCGTCGGCTTTATGTTCGCCCAGGTCCATCACAAGGCTATGAAGTATGCGGCTGGGCCTCGTCGAGAGCTGGGGTTGCGTACCCTGTTCAATATGCTCGGCCCGCTGACCAATCCGGCAGGGGTGAAGCATCAGGTTGTCGGCGTGTTCAGCCAGGCTTTGTGCCGACCGCTGGCTGAGGTGCTTAAGCGCCTTGGCAGCAAGCATGTTCTGGTGGTGCATTCGCGCGATGGCCTAGATGAGTTCAGCCTCGCCGCAGCGACCCATATTGCTGAGTTGAAAGACGGTCAAGTCAGCGAGTACGAAGTGCTTCCTGAAGACCTGGGCCTGAAGAGCCAGAGCCTGGTTGGGCTCACGGTCGACAGTCCCGAGGCATCGCTGGAATTGATTCGCGACGCCTTGGGCAAGCGGAAAACCGAGGCGGGCGAAAAGGCCGCGGACCTGATCGCGCTCAATGCTGGTGCGGCGCTGTATGCCGCTGATCTGGCAAGCACCCTCAAAGAAGGTGTGCAGTTGGCTCACGATGCTTTGTGTACTGGCCTTGCGCGCGAAAAAATGGAAGAGCTGGCATCATTCACTGCAGTATTCAAACAGGAGAGCGAAGGGTGAGCGTGCCAACAGTTCTGGAAAAGATTCTTGCGCGTAAAGTCGAAGAGGTTGCTGCGCGCAACCGCATTACCAGTCTCAGTGAATTGGAACGTGATGCGCGGGCTGCGGATGCGCCGCGAGGCTTTGCTCTGGCACTGCTTGAACAGGCTGCTGCGAAGAAGTCGGCAGTGATTGCCGAGATTAAAAAAGCTTCGCCAAGCAAGGGTGTGATCCGTGAGGATTTTGACCCCGCAGAGCTAGCCAAGTGTTACCAGGAGGGCGGTGCAACCTGCTTATCGGTATTGACCGATATCGACTTCTTCCAGGGCGCTGACCACTTCTTGCAGTTGGCGCGCAACGCCTGCTCGCTGCCGGTGATCCGCAAAGACTTCATGATTGACCCTTATCAGATTGTCGAGTCCCGTGCGTTGGGCGCCGATTGCGTATTGCTCATTGTCTCGGCATTGGACGATGGGCAAATGGCAGAGCTGGCAGCGACAGCTAAATCATTCAACCTTGATGTTCTGGTCGAAGTGCACGACTGTCATGAGTTGGAGCGTGCGTTACAAACGCTGGATACTCCGCTTATCGGTATCAACAACCGTAACTTGCATACCTTTGAGGTCAACCTTGAGACGACCCTGGAGTTATTGCCGCGGATTCCGCGTGAGCGCCTTGTGGTGACCGAGAGCGGCATCATCAATCGTGCGGATGTTGAGTTGATGGAAATCAACGAAGTGTATGCATTTTTGGTCGGCGAAACCTTTATGCGTGCAGAAAAGCCAGGGGTTGAGCTTGAGCGCCTGTTTTTCCCGGACCGCAAGCGTTTGATCAGCAGTAACCTTGATGTTGATTAAGGGCTGATGCCGAGCACCTAGCTGCCGCAGGCCATGGCCGTAAAGGCAAAAAAAACCGCTACTTCAGTCTGCCTGAGTAGCGGTTTTTTTATGCAGCTTTCTGCACTGTAGCGCTATCAGCGCGTGCCGAAAACAACCATGGTTTTGCCTTTGACATGGACCAGGCCCTGTTCTTCGAGGGCTTTGAGTACACGGCCAACCATTTCACGGGAGCAGCCGACGATCCGACCGATTTCCTGGCGAGTAATTTTGATCTGCATGCCATCAGGATGAGTCATCGCATCTGGCTGCTTGCACAGATCAAGCAGGGTGCGGGCCACACGCCCGGTTACATCAAGGAATGCCAGGTCGCCCACTTTGCGGGTGGTATTGCGCAAGCGTTCAGCCATTTGGCTGCCCAGCGCGTAGAGAATGTCCGGGTCCTGTTCCGTCAGTTCGCGGAACTTGGTGTAGCTCAGTTCAGCAACCTCGCACTCGGTTTTTGCGCGGACCCAGGCGCTGCGCTCTTTATCGGCGCCTTCTTTATCAAACAGGCCCAGCTCGCCGAAAAAATCGCCAGAGTTGAGGTACGCGATGATCATCTCGCGGCCGTCGTCATCTTCAATCAGGATCGTTACCGAACCCTTAACAATGAAGAACAGTGTTTCGCAGCGGTCACCCGCATAGATGATGGTGCTTTTTGCCGTGTAACGACGGCGATGACAATGTGCAAGAAGCTTGTCGAGGTTCTTTATTTTAGGTGTAAGGGTTATTGCGACCATGCCCGAGTCCCGAAATATAAAAATGTGTGCCTTGTGTATTGCAGGCGTTTTCTTATTAGTTATGTGAGCTAGTGTGCCAGTAAAGTGGCGTCAGCTTAACCAACACTATCTTACACAGACTCATTTTGCGACCCAGCTAGCAACATTGAGTTGAACTTTTACTAAAGTACGGCTATAGCCGGGTGTTTAGAGGGCTGTGATAAGCTGCTGGCCTTTTGGTCAGCGGAGGCTTGGTAATGAAAGCGCGCATTCAATGGGCTGGCGAAGCCCTGTTTATTGGTGAGTCGGGTAGCGGTCACGCCGTGGTTATGGATGGCCCCCCTGAAAGCGGCGGGCGCAATCTGGGTGTGCGGCCCATGGAAATGGTGCTGATTGGCCTTGGTGGCTGCAGCAATTTCGATGTGGTGAGCATTCTCAAGAAGTCACGCCAGGCAGTTGAAAGCTGCGAGGCGTTCCTTGAAGCCGAACGGGCGGGAGAAGAGCCCAAGGTGTTCACCAAGATTCATCTGCATTTCGTGGTCAAGGGCCGTGGTTTGAAAGAGGCGCAGGTCAAGCGCGCGGTTGAACTCTCGGCTGAGAAGTACTGTTCTGCATCAATCATGCTGGCTCGCGGGGGCGTTGAGATCACCCACGACTACGAGATTGTCGAACTCGGTCAGGCTCAATAAGCTGCGATAAAGCGTCTTCACCTGATGTTTTAGCCTGCTGCTGACATCCTTTTATCATTTGCAGCGTTCACACTCTGGCGGGCGTTGCTTTGCATCTGCATAATGGCGCCCCTTTTTAGGGGCGCTATGCGCTTCGTACACATAACCAAAATCGCCAAAGCGAAGAGGTGTTAACCGTCCTACGCAACCGAGTATTTCACGGTTGACGGGCATGCTCGACCACGCGGCCTTGCCGCTTTCTATAGAGAGTTTTAAAACGGTGAAAAGCAGACTCAAGCTCCATGGGTTCAACAACCTGACCAAGACCTTGAGCTTCAACATCTATGACATCTGCTACGCGGAAACGCCGGAAGACCAGCAGGCCTATGTTCAGTACATCGACGAAGAATACGATGCTGAGCGCCTGACGCAGATTCTCACTGATGTTGTTGACATTATCGGTGCCAATATCCTCAACATTGCCCGCCAGGATTACGAGCCGCAAGGCGCTAGCGTAACCATCCTGATTTCCGAGCAGCCGGTTGAGCCGACCGAGAGCCAGATCGAGGAATCGCCAGGCCCGCTGCCTGAGACCATCCTTGCGCATCTGGATAAAAGCCACATCACCGTACATACCTACCCGGAAATCCATCCGGTAGATGGTATTGCCACTTTCCGGGTTGATATCGACGTATCGACTTGCGGCGTGATTTCACCGCTCAAGGCGCTGAATTACCTGATTCATCAATTTGATTCGGATATCGTGACTGTCGATTACCGAGTGCGAGGCTTTACTCGCGACGTTGAAGGTAAGAAGCACTTTATCGACCATGAAATCAATTCAATCCAGAATTACCTGTCCGATGACACGCAAGACGCCTATCAAATGACGGACGTCAACGTGTATCAGGAAAACCTGTTCCATACCAAGATGTTGCTCAAGAACTACGACCTGGATGATTACCTTTTCGGTGACGCCACCCGTAGCCTGACACCAGAGCAGCGCCAGCAGGTCGAAGCGCGCTTGCGTCACGAGATGCTGGAGATCTTCTACGCGCGTAATATGCCCAAGTAGATGGTCTGCTGAGTAAAAGAGCCCGCTAATGCGGGCTTTTTTATAACTATTCAGTCCTCATCAATCTCGCGCTGATTGATCGCTGCAGCTGGACGGTGGTTGTCAGCAAAAATATGCTGGAATGCGCCGATCTGGTCTGCGGACAGCTGCAATGGCTGCTCAAACAATACCCATTGCACGCCTTCGGTGCAGGGAGGCGTGGTCAACGATCCCTTGTAGAAAAAGTGCTTGCTGGCGCTGGGCAAAATCATACTGAGATCAGGTGCCTGTGCTTGGCTGATTGCCACATGCGTGCCCTTTTTCTGCGGCAACATTTTGCTCCAGATGTGCTCAAGCTGGGCGTTGTTCTTGCCGCTCTCTATCATGGCTGCCACCACTAATAACGAGCCATCCGGCGCCTGGTTGACCCAATGCATTTCCATGGGAAAACGTTTGCCGTTGAACAGGTGTTCACTTGGGGAGTGGAAATGGAACTGCAGCAGCTTGTAAGTCTTGCCCTGAAACTGAAGGTTGCTGTCACCCGCTACGTTGGCTTGGATCGAGTGACCATTGTTGACAAGGTTTAGCGGGCTGCGTTGATAGTTAATATTGAGACTGGCTGATGCCGCATTGATATGTGTTGTGCTGGCGCGGGGTATATCGATAGGTGATTGCGCAGTGCCCTTGGCACATGTTGCGAAGCTGCCGCTGGTGTCGAGCATGGCCCAGTGATCAGGGGCATTGTTACCAGAATAGCTCCATTCGCTTGCAAGGCTGTACAGCGGTAATACGGCGAGCAGGCTGGCAATCAGTTTTAATCGAATTGGTCTAACGGGCATAAGCACATTCCTTGTGTTTTATAGGGCGAAGCGTTTGCTGCCCAGTCGAGCGTCCTACCCGACTAAGCCTTGCTGGTATCGGCCTGCTGCTGACTTGGCCTGGCGTCAGATTCGGTAAGCGCTCTTGGTCATGACTTTTGACAGCAGGGTCATGCCGAACTTTACCGGTCTTGGGAATTTGATCCCGCCTGCTTCAAGCGCGGTGTTGGCGTGATGGCTTTCGTCTTCACGCATTTGTTCGAGAATTGCCCGGGTCTTTTCGTCATGCTCGGGCACTTGCTCCAAGTGCTCATCCAAGTGTTTGACCACTTGGTCTTCAGTGGCGGCCACAAATCCCAAGCTCACTTTGTCGCTGACCAGGCCAGCGAGGGCACCAACACCGAACGACAAGCCATAAAACAGTGGATTGAACACACTTGGGCGTCCGCCAAGTTGGTGAATACGCTGCTCGCACCAGGCAAGGTGATCGACTTCCTCGTCTGCGGAATGTTCCATTGCCGCCCGAACCTCGGGCAACTTAGCGGTCAAGGCCTGGCCTTGATACAGCGCTTGAGCGCAAACCTCGCCGGTATGGTTGATGCGCATCAACCCGGCAATGTGTTTAGCCTCTTGTTGGTCAAGCTCAGTTTCCGGCTGCACAACAGCGGGTGATGGGCGCGTTGGCTGGCCGCTGAACGGCAGCAGCGTGCGCAACGCAACATCAGCCTGCAAGAGCAGGCGATCAACAGGTGAGTATTGGCGGTCACTGGCCATGGGATAACCTCCGGCGAGAACAATTGCCTACAGTTTACGCTAATCGCTGGAACAAGGCTTGACCGAGATCAGCCGGGCGCGCAGCGCGCTTGTCGCGTATGGCCGTTCGCTCATGATAGTGGCTGAATATGGATTATTAATTTCACTGAGTCTTTCAAGCGAAACCCTGAGCAGTTACAAGATTATCTTTGCCTAGGGCTTTACTATCTTGAAATGGAGCCATGCGTCTATTGCGGCGCCAATGTTTGCGCATCGCTGCTAACAGGCCGGTAATAGAGGGGAGTTGCTGTGAAAAACGATATACATGATCTCGGCCTGGTGCTCGATTCGAAAGTCAAGCTGGTGCTGATCGAGTCTTGGGATGAGTTGCGCGTGCTGCAAACGCTCACCAGTCTGGCAGTCAAGCGTAGCTTGGGCCTGTACACCTGGTCTGTTACTGACGGTTTGCAACACCTGGGCTTTGCCACTGAGATGTCCAGCCAGGAAGGATCACATGAGCCTGAAGCGGCATTGCGCTTGATCAAGGCTGATCCGCAACCCAACCTTTATGTCATGTGTGACTTGCATCCGTTCTTGCCAGATAACCCGAAACTGGTGCGCTTGCTCAAAGAAATTGCCATGAATGAGAGCCAGCACAAGCCGACGCTGGTGCTGGTTTCACATGCGTGCAAGCTACCGCCGGAAATTCAGCGCTACGCCGCGCGTTTCAGCCTGGCATTGCCGGGGGAAGATGAGTTGCTGGCCATCGTTCGTGAGGAAGCGGCGCGCTGGAGCGAAGGTAATCGTAATATTCGTGTACGCACCGACAATCGCACGCTGCAGCAGGTGGTGAAGAATCTACGCGGGATGAGCCATGCCGAGGCGCGCATTCTGGCGCGCAAGGTGATCTGTGATGATGGAGCAATCACCCAAGAAGATTTACCCGAGTTGAATAAAGCCAAGTCGCAACTGCTTGATCTGGAAACTGTACTCAGCTTTGAGTCTGAAACTGCACGCTTTGCCGATGTAGGTGGCCTGGAGAATCTCAAACGCTGGTTGGCTGACCGGCAGTCCGCTTTTGTTGAGGCCACCAGCCAAGACGTGCCCAAGGGCGTGCTGTTGGTCGGTGTTCAAGGTGGCGGTAAGAGCTTGGCGGCCAAGGCCATTGCTGGTATCTGGGGGTTACCGTTGCTGCGCCTGGATTTCGCCAGTCTGTATAACAAGTTTTTCGGCGAAACCGAGCGCAACCTGCGCGAAGCCCTGAAGTTGGCTGAGCAGATGTCGCCCTGCGTGTTGTGGGTCGATGAAATCGAGAAAGGTCTGGCCAGCGGTGACAACGACGGCGGCGTAAGCCAGCGAGTGCTGGGAACGCTTTTAACCTGGATGGCTGAGCGCAAGTCTTCGGTGTTTATGGTGGCCACCGCGAACGTCATCGAGCGTCTACCGCCTGAGCTGGTTCGCAAAGGCCGGTTTGACGAGATGTTCTTTGTCGATTTGCCCAATGCCGCTACCCGCGAGGATATTTTCAGTATTCATCTCAAGCGCCGTGAGCTTGATCCTCAGCAGTTTGATTTGAAATTGCTGGCCAATGCCACTGAGGGTTTCTCAGGTGCAGAGATCGAGCAGGCGGTGGTCAGTTCGCTGTATGCAGCCCAGGCACGGCAGCAGCCAGTGGATATCGCGATACTGCTGCAAGAGATTCAGACGACCTCGCCGTTATCGGTGGTGATGGCAGAGCATCTTGAGACGTTGCGCACTTGGGCGAAAGATCGAACGGTACCTGCCAGCGACTAGTGTTGAGCGAGAAATTGGCGATTGATTCGCGCGCTGATTTTTCGCACTAACCAGCGCGGGGCCAGCTTGGGCGAGAATGCCAGCAGACGGTTACGCCAGCCGGGAATAATTATTGCGCGGTTCTTATCCAGTGCGCGGACGGTCGCCAGCGCCACCTCTTCAGCGCTCATCATCAGCTTGCTGCTCGCCAGGCGCCTGTCATCCAGCGCTGCTTTGCGAAAAAATGCACTTCGCGTTGGCCCAGGGCAGAGCACTGATACGCCCACACCATGCTCCTTGAGCTCTTCGCGCAATGCCTCGGACAAATGCAGCACATAAGCTTTGCTGGCGTAGTAATTGGCCATCCATGCCCCAGGTTGAAAAGCGGCTACGGAGGCGACGTTGAGAATCTGGCCGTTACCCTGGCCTGCCATGACATTGCCAACTGAGTGACACAGCCGCGCCAAAGCCAGCATGTTGACCTCTATCAGTTGTTGTTCCTGTTGCCAGTCCTGAGCGACGAATGCGCCGGAAGTGCCGAGCCCAGCGTTGTTGACCAGCAGATCAATGGAGTAGGTGCCTTCCTCCAGTTCCATCAGCAACCCGGTTAATTGGGTTGGCTTGCTCAGGTCGCAAGCACGGATTAACACCTCGACCGAAAAGCGCTGGGCAAGCTCTGCGGCAATAGCTTCCAGCGCTTCACGTTGACGAGCCACCAGCAGCAGGTGGCGTCCGCGCCGGGCCAGTGCTTCAGCCAGGGCCAAGCCAATACCGCTTGTGGCGCCGGTTACTAAAGCATATCGAGACATGAGGTATTACTCCGTGATGGGGCCAGCGTTGGCCCCATGCTTACAAGGCAACAGGCCTTGGCTTACGGCTCAAGACCTGAGAAGGCAGTAGGCATTGCGATACCGACGATAACAGCAAGCCCAATGAAGGCAATCCACAGGCCAGCAAGAACCTTAACCGCTGTCGTGTTGGGGGGTGGCATTGGGCCGTAACGGTTGGGGCCATTAGTGCCGGGCATTACCAGCATCACCAAACTGAAGATGCTGCCCACCACAGGCACGATAGTAATGAGAAGTAGCCATCCAGACCAGCCGAGGTCATGCAGGCGCTGAACGTTGATCATCACACCGACTATGACCACCGCAACACTGAGCATGACCATCAAGATAACGCCAACAGCCGTTGATAGGGCAAAACCTGCTGCTGCGATACCAAACACCGGCGCGCAAACCAACATCAATATCAGTGTCCACGCCAAGAAGCGCAGGCGGCCAATACGACCATCGGTGGTAAATGGCTTGAGTTCGCCAAACTCGGGCAAGCGCTCGCCCACCGGCGCTTGCGGTGGGGCGTACGGCGTATGTCCAGCAGGTGCCGGCGCTGCTGCAGTTGCTGCAGGTGCAATTTTGGCTGCTTCTTCTTGCAAGGCCTGGCGTGCCAGAAACTTCTCGATAACGATGCCACAGGCTGAGCATTCGATGGCTTTATCCTGTCGATGCCCGCACTTTGGGCACTGCATGGTTTCAGCCGACTCTGGCGCTTGTTTATGGTCTTCGGTATCAACCAGTGACAGGCTCGCAGCCAGGTCCGGCTCTTTCATGGCTTTGGCGCCGGCATTGTGCAACGCTGCCAGGTACCTGTCCGCTTCGTCCTCCTGCAGGTCACGCTTGAGCGCGATCGGGCTGCCGCTGAAGAGAGTATTGATTCGAGCGTTATCACTTTTAAAAAGCTTGGCTAGATTGTCCTTGGCTGTCTCAAGTGCCACCCCGGGCATTAGTTCACCACTGAAAACAATCTTGAAACGAGCTTGAGTCATGCGAGCTTTCCTTGTCGGCGCTAGTGTGTCGTTAATGCGGCAATTACGCCGTTGGATTAAGCCTAGAATATAAAGGCCGAATTTCCTCGGGCGCATGCCGGGCGGCAGTAAAGTGCCGATTAAAGCATTAGTGGCGATATGCCTTTAAGCGACAGTGATTATTGATTCACTCAGCGCTGTTGTAAATGCAGGACTCGCTCTTGAGCGGCTTTGTACTCGTGATCCAGTCGTGAAATCAGGGATTTGACGTCTGGAATTTCATTGATTTCGCCCACGCCTTGGCCAGCCGACCATACGGTTTTCCAGGCTTTGGCTTCATCATTGATTGGCTTGAGTTTCTCACCGTAATTAACCTCACCTTTTTGCTGCAGCTGGGCCAGGTCATAGCCCGCACGCTGCAAACTCTGGCGCATAAAGCTTGCCGGGATACCTGACACCGCCGGGGTGTGGATGATGTCGGCAGCCTTGGCTTCGGTAATCATCTGTTTGTAATCCGCTTCGGCGTCACTCTCCTGGGTGGCAATAAAACGGGTGCCCATGTAGGCAAGGTCTGCCCCAAGAATTTGCGCTGCCAGAATTTCATGGCCGTGATTCAGGCAGCCGGAAAGCAGCAAGGTTTTATCGAAGAACTGACGCAACTCGGCAATCAATGCAAACGGACTCCAGGTCCCGGCATGGCCACCGGCACCCGCGGCGACAGCAATCAGCCCGTCAACCCCTGCTTCTGCAGCTTTTTCGCCGTGGCGGCGAGTGGTGACATCATGGAAAACCAGCCCGCCATAACTGTGCACCGCATCCACCACCTCTTTAACTGCGCCCAGGCTGGTGATCACTATAGGTACGCGTTTCTCGACACAGATTGCCAGGTCGGCTTGCAGGCGAGGGTTGGTGCCATGAACGATCAGGTTCACCGCATAGGGCGCTGCGTTGTCATTGAGCCCTGCTTCAATTTCATCAAGCCATGCGCGAAAGCCACTGCTCTCGCGCTGGTTGAGCGCTGGAAAGCTGCCGACTATCCCGTTGTTACAGCAGGCGGTCACCAAACTTGGGTTGGACACCAGGAACATTGGTGCGGCAACAACGGGCAGGCGTAAACCTTGTTCGAGCAATTTGGGTAATGACATCACAGCACCTTATTTGAGTTGTATATGGGTTGGGATGAGATCAGAACGGGCGAACGATCACCAAAATCACAATGCCAATCAAAGCCAGCACCGGCGCCTCGTTGAACCAGCGGAAATACACATGGCTGCGGGTATTCTCACCTAAAGCGAAGCGTTTTAGTTGTGCTCCGCACATGTGTTGATAACCAATCAGAAGTATCACCAATACTAGTTTGGCGTGCATCCAGCCTTGGCTGAAGTAATAGCTTGGGTTGAGGCTGATTAATGCCGCACCAAAAACCAGGGTGGCGAGCATGGCGGGGGTCATGATGCCGCGATACAGTTTGCG
This sequence comes from Pseudomonas sp. RL_15y_Pfl2_60, assembly GCF_963970595.1. Lineage (NCBI taxonomy): Bacteria > Pseudomonadati > Pseudomonadota > Gammaproteobacteria > Pseudomonadales > Pseudomonadaceae > Pseudomonas > Pseudomonas sp. RL_15y_Pfl2_60. The sequence goes on from NZ_CAXAOE010000005.1 coordinate 498,245, forward strand.
CTCCATGATGCAGAAGCGTTCGCGGCTGAGACTGTCTTCACTCATGGCGTGATAGACAAACAGGCGCGGTAAATAAAACAGCCCGGCAAACCAGCAGACCATGGAGATGATGTGTAACGCTTTGAGCCACAAGTAGAGCATTTAGACCAACCTGAACAAATTAATACCCCGATAGTAGTGCTCCGATACGCATCCGTCATCACTGCTAGTTGGCCGCATCGTCTCAGGGCTTTATTATCAAAGGCTTTCCAGTGGCTTTCTGTAGGGGGCAAGTAATGATTAAGGTCGGAATCGTCGGCGGCACAGGTTATACCGGTGTCGAACTGCTGCGTTTATTGGCGCAGCATCCGCAAGCTCAAGTGGCGGTCATTACTTCGCGCTCTGAAGCAGGGCTACGCGTTGACGAGATGTATCCAAATCTGCGCGGCCACTATCCGGACCTAGCGTTCAGCGTTCCTGATGTGGCTACCCTTGGCGCCTGTGATGTGGTGTTTTTTGCCACGCCGCACGGTGTTGCCCATGCCTTGGCCGGCGAGTTGCTTGATGCAGGCACCAAGGTTATCGACTTGTCTGCTGACTTTCGCCTCGAAAACGCTGAGGAATGGGCCCAGTGGTACGGCCAGCCGCACGGTGCCCCCGGGTTGTTGGCTGAAGCGGTTTATGGCTTGCCAGAGGTCAATCGTGAAGCCATCAAGGGAGCGCGCTTGATTGCGGTACCCGGCTGCTATCCCACTGCGACCCAGTTGGGCTTTTTGCCGCTGCTTGAGGCCGGCTTGGCCGATCCGAGCCGCTTGATTGCGGATTGCAAGTCGGGCGTTAGCGGTGCTGGGCGTGGGGCCAGTGTCGGTTCACTGTTCAGTGAAGCTGGCGAAAACATGAAGGCTTATGCAGTAAAAGGTCATCGTCATTTGCCTGAGATTAGTCAGGGCCTGCGCCGGGCTGCTGGCCAGCCTGTCGGCTTGACCTTTGTCCCGCATCTAACGCCGATGATCCGCGGTATTCATTCAACCCTTTATGCAACAGTGGCTGATACTTCCGTTGATCTGCAGGCGCTGTTTGAAAAACGCTATGCCAATGAGCCCTTTGTCGATGTGATGCCGGCAGGCAGCCACCCGGAAACCCGCAGCGTGCGTGGCGCCAATGTATGTCGTATCGCCGTACATCGCCCGCAAGGCGGCGAGCTGGTCGTGGTGCTGTCGGTTATCGATAACCTTGTCAAAGGTGCGTCGGGCCAGGCCGTTCAAAACATGAATATCCTGTTTGGCCTGGATGAGCGCGCTGGTTTGTCGCACGCCGCTTTGCTGCCCTGATGGCGGGGTGGGAGGTACGTCCGAGCGGTCCTGATCGCTCAGGGCGGATGCGTTTTTTGGTCTTGGTGCTACTGCTTGCTTTGCCTGCGGCATTTTATGGCGGAGTGCACTGGGAGCGTCAGCAGACAGACACCCTCGCGGGGCAAATCAAACCGATGGCCAAGCGACTGGCTGAGCAAGAAGCTCAGTTGGATGACTTGCGCGCCCAGGTCGCGATCGCGACTAGCGGGGCGAGCGTCGCCGAAAAGGCCAATGAGCAAAACCGCCTGACGATTAAGTTGCTTGAAGAGCAAATCTTCAAAGAACAACAGGATCTTTCTTTCTATAAAGGCGTACTTGCGCCTGCTAGCCGACGTAAGGGCTTGCGAATTCGAACCTTTGAGCTGCAGGCAACAGAAAATCCGCAGCGCTTTCGCTACAAAGTGTTGCTCAGTCGGGTAGGTAAAGACGACAACCCGCTCAATGGCCAGCTGCACATCACGGTCGAGGGTAGCCAGGGTTCAAAGGATAAAGTGGTGCTTGAGCTTGCGAGCCTGACTCGAAGTGAGTTTGTAACCTTCAAGGGCAAGCTGATTCCTTACACCTTCAAGCATTTCAAATCGATCCCTGATGCAGGCAGGTTTGCCGAGCTTGAATTGCCTGCCGGTTTTGAACCGAGTCAGATACGAGTGCGTGCCGAAATTAAAGGCGAAAAACCGCTGGAGCGCACCTTCAAATGGTTAGACAAAGAGTAAGTAATCCCTATGTGGAATAAAGAAAAATCCAAACCTGACCTGCAGCGTTTTAGCGGCAAGACCAGCCTGATTGCTGCCGGTGCTGCCTTGAGCGGTGACTTGAAGTTTTTGGGCGCTGTCCAGGTCGATGGGCAAGTCAGTGGTAATCTGATCACCAGCGAAGGCATGGTTCGCATCAGTGTTGAGGGCAAGGTTGAAGGCGAGATCCGCGCACCCCATATAGTGATTGATGGTGAAGTCGTAGGTAACGTCTACGCCAGCAAGAACCTGGAACTGGGCGCGCGTGCACGTGTGCAGGGAAATCTGTATTACGGCCTGATGGAGATGGCAATGGGCGCGCAAATCGAAGGTAGCCTGTGTCATCTAAAAGATGAGGCGCGGCCGCTGGAGCTCCCAGAAACTTTGGTTGATACCGAGGCTGATGTTGTACAATAGTTGACCTCTTTTGTAGGGTAAGCGGATAATAGCCGCAACGCAGTATGGCGCTTAGCGCCGGGAGATAGTCAGCATGAGCGTCGAAACCTTCACCCCCACGGCTTTGCAATTTACTCAAGGTGCTGCAAGCAAGGTGAAGAGCCTGGTTGATGAGGAAGGTAATCCTCGTTTGAAACTGCGTGTGTTTGTCACAGGCGGTGGTTGCTCTGGCTTTCAGTACGGCTTCACCTTTGATGAAGAACTCGCGGACGATGACACTATCGTCGAGCGCGAAGGGGTCAGCCTTGTGGTCGATCCAATGAGCTTCCAGTATTTGGCTGGTGCTGAAGTCGATTATCAAGAAGGGCTTGAGGGGTCGCGGTTCGTGATCAAGAACCCTAACGCAACCACTACTTGCGGCTGTGGCTCGTCCTTTTCTATTTAAAGGCCAGCCCTAGCCCCTGTTGCTGGGTAAAAGCTACAGCCCATGAAAAGGCCGCGAATATCGCGGCCTTTTTTGTTGTGCCTACGCAGGGTAGATGGCGCCTAAGATGCGTAATCCGCTAGCGCCCGTCACGCTCGGACGGTTTGCACAAATTTTCTCCAGGCAGCAGTGTGCCAGCCAGGCGAAGGCCATGGCTTCAACCCAGTCGGCAGGCACGCCATAAGCTGCAGTGCTTGATACCTGGCAACTCGGCATCAGCTGTGCCAAGCGCTGCATTAGGGCTTTGTTGTGCGCGCCGCCACCGCAAACAAGTAATTCTTGAGTATTGGTCTGGGCCGCTTGCAGCGAGTCGACGATGCTTTGCGCTGTCAGTTCGAGCAGGGTGGCTTGCACGTCTTCAGGCTTATAGCTGGGCAGCGTTTCAATCTGGCGTTCAAGCCAAGCGAGGTTGAACAGTTCGCGCCCGGTACTTTTCGGGCCCGAGGTCTGGAAGAAGGCATCCGCATAGAGTGCGTTGAACAGATCTGGTTGAACTTGGCCACTGGCCGCCCATGCACCGTCGCGGTCATAGCTCTGCTGTTGCTGGCGCTGGATCCATGCATCAAGCAGCACATTGCCTGGCCCACAGTCGAAACCATGGACGTGGCTGTCTGCTTCAATCAGGCTGAGGTTGCTGAAACCGCCAATATTAAGCACCGCTCTGGCGCCTTGGCCTTCGCCGAATAGCGCCTCATGGAATGCTGGAACCAGCGGTGCACCCTGACCACCAGCGGCTACGTCACGGCGCCGGAAATCTGCAACCACGGTAATTCCGGTAAGCTCGGCGAGGAGGGCGGGGTTATCGATCTGGATGGTGAACCCGCGTGCCGGCTCATGCCGAACCGTCTGGCCGTGGCTGCCAATCGCGCGGATTGATTCGGCTTTTAATCCCGAGTCGGCCAGTACCTGAGCGACACCTTGGGCTGCCAGTTTGACCCAGCGCTGCTCGGCAAGTGCTGCTCGTGCCAACTCATCTGCGCCTGATGAGCACAGTGCCAAAAGCTCTGCGCGTAGGTCATCAGGCATCGAAATATAGTGGCTTGCGACGAGACGGGTATTGCGCTGTTGTTCGATCAGGGCGATGTCCAGACCATCGAGACTGGTACCAGACATCACACCTATATAGTAAGGCATCGCAACTTAGCGCTTGTTTTGCGCGAGCATGGTGTTGCGCTCTTGATCCATCTGCGCCATCAATGGTTTGGCCACTGCCATGAACCGAGCCTTTTCGCTTTTGGCGATTGGATCTGCCATCGGCAGCTTTTGGCTCAGCGGATCAACATGGACACCATTGACCTGGAACTCATAGTGCAAGTGCGGGCCGGTGGACAGGCCGGTGGTGCCGATGTAACCGATAATCTGGCCTTGCTTGACCGTGCCGCCAGTGCGGATGCCCTTGGCAAAGCCCTGCATGTGGCCATACAGCGTCCGGTAGCGGTTGCCATGCTGGATGATGACGGCATTGCCGTAACCGCCACGGCGCCCGGCAAGGACAATTTTTCCATCACCGGTTGCTTTGATCGGGGTGCCGCGAGGGGCTGCGTAGTCAACACCCTTGTGCGCGCGGATCTTGTTCAGGATCGGGTGGCGACGGCCGTTGGAGAAGCGTGAGCTGATGCGTGCGAAATCCACAGGGGTGCGAATGAACGCTTTGCGCATGCTCTTGCCATCGGCTCCGTAATAGGTGGTATTGCCGCGTTTATCGGTGTAGCGCACTGCCGTGTAGGTTTTACCGCGATTGGTAAAGCGTGCGGACAGGATGTTGCCGCTACCGACGCGCTTGCCATCGACCATTTTGTCTTCGTAAATCACTTCAAACTCATCGCCATTGCGAATATCCATGGCGAAGTCGATGTCGTAACCGAAAATATTAGCCAATTGCATGGTCAAGCTATGCGGCAAGCCGGCGCGCTGGCCTGCTTGTGACAAAGAGCTGCGAATTACGCCGTGTGCGTATGAGTCGAGAATTTCGGGCTTAACCAGATCGCGTTTGAATGAATAGCCGTCAGCAGTCTTGGTGATGCTGACGGTCTCCATACTGCTCAGCTTGCTGCTTAGGCTTTCAAATTCGCCTGCATCGTTGACCTTGAAGTCCAAAACCTGACCCGCTTTGATGCGCGTGAGTTTCTTCGCTTCTTTGCTGCTGCTAAGCACTTCGTGCAGTGTACTGGCCGGGATATCGGCCCGCTCGAACAAGGTCGACAACGTATCGCCTTTCTCAACAGTCAGTTGACGTTCGTTAGGGTTCTTGGGTGGTTCGGCAAGTTCAGGCGCTAATTCGGGGGTCGCTAAAGCTGTATTTTCGGATTGTGTTGGTGTGGCGATCTTGGCGAAGGGCGTCGGCACCGGATCTTCTGGGTTAATCAGGCTAGCTGCATCGCTACCTGGTTCAAACTGCTCAGCAGGGTTGTCTAAATCCAGGCCGATGTAGGTTTTTTTCGCTTCTACTTCACGTGTGGGAAATACTAAAAGAGCAAGACTAAGGATGGCGGCGACCCCGCTGGCCGCGAGAATGTGGGTTTTGGGGTACAGGGGGGGCTTTTTGCTAGTTATATTTGTCATAGGTGGCTTTTGGCTACGAAAAGATGAAAAGAAAAATAAATAAAGAAGGTTGTACATGATGAATATGTACTAACTGTATAAAATATAACCAAATTGCCCTTGAGGCAACCCTCGTTGTGGCTCTCAAGGTGTAAGTTTGTTTGTCGCTTGGCAAAACTTGTCATTTGTCAGCGATCTTGTATCGTTGTTCACCTTTATTTTTAGTGGTTATGAGTCCCTGCCATGAAGTCGGTTGAAGAGCAGCTAGCGCTTATTAAGCGTGGCGCAGAAGAAGTCCTGGTTGAATCCGAGTTGGTCGAAAAGCTCAAGCGGGGCGTGCCGCTGCGTATCAAGGCGGGCTTTGATCCAACCGCGCCTGATCTGCATCTCGGGCATACCGTGCTTATTAATAAGCTTCGCCAGTTCCAGGAATTGGGGCATCAGGTGATTTTCCTGATTGGCGATTTCACCGGGATGATCGGTGATCCGAGCGGCAAGAGTGCAACGCGCCCGCCGCTGACGCGTGAGCAGGTCTTGGATAATGCCGAAACCTACAAGGCTCAAGTGTTTAAGATTCTTGATCCAGCCAAAACCGAGGTTGCATTCAATTCGACTTGGATGGAGCAGTTGACCCCGGCCGACTTCATTAAGCTGGCTTCGCAATACACAGTGGCGCGCATGCTTGAGCGCGATGACTTCGATAAGCGCTATACCACCAACCAGCCGATTGCGATCCATGAGTTCCTGTATCCGCTGGTACAAGGCTATGACTCGGTTGCATTAAAGGCAGATGTGGAGCTGGGTGGTACCGATCAGAAATTCAATTTGCTGATGGGGCGTGAACTGCAGCGTTCCTATGGCCAGTCTTCCCAATGCATTGTCACCATGCCTTTGCTTGAGGGCTTGGATGGCGTTAAGAAGATGTCCAAGTCACTGGGCAACTATATTGGTATTCAGGAATCGCCAGGTGCTATCTACAACAAGCTGGTGTCGATGCCTGATTCGTTGATGTGGCGCTACTTCGAGCTCTTGAGCTTCCGTTCTATGGATGAGATCAATCAGTTCAAGCTTGATGTCGAAGGTGGTGCTAATCCTCGTGATATCAAGATCAAACTGGCAGAAGAGATTGTTGCGCGCTTCCATGGTGAAGAGGCTGCTGCCAATGCGCATCGTTCTGCGGGTAACCGTATGAAAGAAGGCGAGCTGCCGGAAGATCTGCCTGAAGTCGAACTGTCCGCAGCGGAAGATATGCCTATCTCCGCCCTGCTTAATAAAGCAGGGCTGGTCAAGAACGCAGCTGCTGCTCGTGACCTGCTGGGGAATGGCGGGGTGCGCGTCGACGGAGAAGTGGTTGAGCGTACCTATATAGTTAAACTGGGCACGACTCAGGTTTACCAGGCGGGCAAGAAGGCATTTGCACGAATTACCCTGAAAGCTGAATAAAACCCTTGACGGCAAATCTGAGGTGCCTATAATGCGCACCTCTTCCGGCGTAGACCTCTCGGAAAACCTCTTGTAAAACAAGAAGTTAGCTTAAAAAGAGGGGTTGCAAAACAGTGAAAGCTGTGT